>LDXM01000065.1 GCA_001443375.1 Chloroflexi bacterium CSP1-4 | reverse complement strand
GCCCTTCGGGCCGTACACGAGGAGCTCCCGCTCCCGCCCGTTCATCGACATCGACTGGACCATCCCTGGGAGCCCGAGGAAGTGGTCCCCGTGGAAGTGCGTCAGGAAGACGCGGGACACCTGCATGAAGCTCAGCTTGCTGAGCATGAACTGCCGCTGCGTGCCCTCCCCGCAGTCGAACAGGATCACCTCGGGGCCGCGCTTCACCGCGATCGCGGACACGTTCCGCTTCGGGGTCGGCCACGAGCCGCTCGTACCGAGGAAAACGATCTGCACGCACGCGGGAACGGGGGGCTCGCTATGAAGCTTTTCGGGGCGAGAGCTCGGGAACCTCGGTGAGTCGGGCTGACCCCAACGCTCAAAGATGCCCACGCACTGTGGAAGCGCTGTGGAGGGCATCCCTAGTCGGCTTGTCCGGGGTCTGGTTGGCAGAAACAGGTCGGAACGCCGACTCCTGTTCCTCCTGTTCCCTGTGGTCTTCGCCCTCCTCGCTGTCGGCTCCGTCGTGGACGGAATCGGGTATTTCGGGTGGGGGTGCGCTGGCATAGAGGGCTACGACTACAGGGCCCTGAACCCTCTCTTCTACCTCCCTTACGCGCTCGCGCATCCAAACAGCTGCTTTGGCTTCCCGGTTGGAACAAGCCCGGACCTGGCACACTACGTTGGGTCAGCGCTCGACTTGTACCTCTGGACCATCGCATGGTGGGTGGCGCTCGCCTACAGCGTGTCCCGTTCTGCCGCTGCAATCAGGCAGCATCCCGCGTTCGCTCCTATCCCGCAGGACCCCGGGTGAGTCGACGAAACGGTTCTTCCCTTAAGGGAAATGGAGAAGCTTCAAACGCACCGCGAAAAGTCTTAATGGCGGCCTCCCCATCGCGGGCCGGGGGCTGTCGTTGCTCACGATCGATGGGGACTCCCTCACCATCGAGGAGGTCGCGCGGGTCGCGCGGACGGGGGAGCCCGTCCGTCTCGCCCGCACCGCCCTGCGCCGCGTCGAGGCCTCCCGGGACGCCCTTGTCCGGATCGTGAAGAGCGGCCGCGCGACGTACGGCGTGAACACGGGGTTCGGGGAGCTCGAGCACGTCCCGATCCCGAAGGCGGACGCCCTCCGCCTCCAGGAGAACCTGGTGCGGAGCCACGCGGTCGGCGTGGGCCCGCCCCTCTCCGAGGACGAGGTCCGCGCATCCCTCCTCATCCGCGCGAACGCGCTCGCGAAGGGCTACAGCGGCGTCCGCCCCGCGGTCGTCGACTTGCTCCTCGGGATGCTGAACAAGGCCGTCCACCCGGT
>LDXM01000064.1 GCA_001443375.1 Chloroflexi bacterium CSP1-4 | reverse complement strand
AAGGCGAGGAGCGGTCCCGCCACACCGCGGAGGAGGGGCTGCGCAAAGCGTTGGCGGAGAGAAACCCCTTCGTCGTCCCCGCCACGCTGGTCAAGCGCCAGACGATCGCGATGATGCAGGACACTTTTCAGCGGCTCGCCTCCCAGGGATTGGACCTGAAGAAAATGAACATGGACGTCGATAAGATGTCCGAGAGGTTCGCGCCCAACGCCGAACGGATGGTGCGCGTGAGCCTTCTCATCGACGCGATCGCGCGGAAGGAGAACATCGACACGTCGTTTTCCGAGATCGACGCGGAGATGAAGGCGATGGCGGCGGCGGAAGGGATCGAGTACGGGAAGGTCCGGGAGATGTACGGCTCCGAGGAGCGGATGGACGCCCTGCGGGACCGGCTCCTGGAGCGCAAAGTCATCGGATTCCTGATGGAAAATGCGAACGTCACGGAGGGTAGTCCCGAATGAACCTGGTTCCCATGGTGGTCGAGCAGACCAGCCGCGGCGAGCGCGCCTACGACATCTACTCCCGGCTCCTGAAGGACCGGATCGTCTTCATCGGCAGCCCGATCGAGGACGACATCGCCAACCTGGTGATCGCGCAGCTCCTGTTCCTCGAGGCGGAGGACCCGGACAAGGACATCAACCTCTACATCAACTCCCCCGGGGGGGTGGTGACCGCGGGGATGGCCATCTACGACACGATGCAGTTCATCAAGCCTCCGGTGGCGACCGTCTGCCTCGGGCAGGCGGCGTCGATGGCGGCGGTCCTTCTCGCCGGAGGGGCGCCGGGGAAGCGGACGGCCCTCCCCAACGCGCGGATCCTCATCCACCAGCCGATGGGCGGTACGCGGGGACAGGCCACGGACATCAAGATCCAGGCGGAGGAAATCCTTCGCATGCGGGAGCATTTGAACGGGATTCTGTCGAAGCACACGGGACAGCCGCTGGAGCGGATCGCGGCGGATACCGAGAGGGATTACTACATGTCCTCGGACCAGGCGAAGACGTATGGTATAATTGATCAGGTGGTTGCGAAGCGCGGCGCGTCCCCCAAACCACTGGTCGACTGACGGAGGACCTCTTGACCCGGAAATTCAACGACAAGGCGAACCTGCTGGTCTGCTCCTTCTGCGGGAAGGCGCAAAACGAGGTCCGCAAGCTCATCGCGGGGCCCACGGTCTACATCTGCGACGAGTGCGTCGAGCTGTGCAACGACATCATCTCCGAGGAGTACGAAACCGAGGGGAACCTCGAGGAGAAGCGGCGCCGCCTCCCGAAACCCGCCGAGATCAAGAAGACGCTCGACGACTACGTGATCGGCCAGGAGCGCGCCAAGAAGATCCTTTCCGTCGCCGTCTACAACCATTACAAGCGGATCGAGGCGCGAAAGAGCGACGGCGTGGAGCTGCAGAAGTCGAACATCCTCCTGCTCGGCCCCACCGGCAGCGGGAAGACGCTCCTCGCCCAGACGCTCGCCCGCATCCTCAACGTGCCGTTCACCATCGCC
>LDXM01000063.1 GCA_001443375.1 Chloroflexi bacterium CSP1-4 | reverse complement strand
CCCTTCGAAATCATCGGCGTCGCCGAAAAAATGGGCACCGCCTTCGGCCAGAGCCAGGACAATTTCGCCTACATCCCCCTGACCACCCTGCACAAGCTCTGGGGCCGCGGCGACCCGGACTGGAGCGGCGTGCGCGTGGCCATCAAGGCTTCGAACCCGATGGTGATGGAGCAGGCCAAGGAGCAGGCGCGGGCGCTGATGCGCGCGCACCGCGGGCTCAAGCCCGACGCCCCGGACAACTTCGGCGTGGTGGCCAGCGAATCCATCCAGGCCATCTGGAACAACCTGATGGGCGGGATCTTCATGGGGGCCACCCTGATCGTCTCCGTGTTCATGGTGGTGGGCGGCATCGTGATCATGAACATCATGCTGGCTTCCGTGACCGAGCGCACCCGCGAAATCGGCATCCGCAAATCGCTCGGGGCGCGCCGGCGCGACATCCTGCTGCAATTCCTGGTGGAGTCGGCGATTCTGGCGGCGGTGGGCGGCCTGATTGGCGTGGGCCTGGCCCTGGGATTGAACCCGGTGGTGGAAGCGCTGGTCGAGCTGCCGACGCGCATGCCGCTGTGGGCCGTCGCCCTCGGCGTCAGTCTGGCGGCCTCCGTGGGTTTGTTCTTCGGGGTCTACCCCGCCCACAAGGCCTCGCGCCTCGACCCCATCGTGGCCCTGCGCACGGAGTAAGGCGAGATGAGCCCCCTGGCCAAACTCGGTTCCCTTTGGCGGCGCGAGTTCGCCGAGAACGTCTGGATGGCGCTCGACACCCTGCGGACCCACAAGGTGCGCTCCTCGCTCACCATCCTCGGCGTGGTGATCGCCGTGGTCACCCTGGTGGGCGTGGTGGCCATCCTGATGGGGATTGACCGCAACATTCGCCAGGAGATGCAGAGCTTCGGTGTCCGCAACGCCTTCTTCTTCCACTTCAACGTCGGCTTTAATTTCGGCCCCCGCAGCGCCGAGGAGCGCATGCGCAAGCCCTTGCATTACGACGACTACCTGGCCGTGCGCGACGCCTGCACCGCCTGCGAAGACACCACCGTCTGGCTCTTCCGCAGCGGCATCGAGCGCGCCCGCTACAAGAACGAAGAGATGCTGGGGGTGGAGTTCCAGGGCGTGCCGGCCAACGTCTTCATGGTGCTCCCCAACGCCGCTGTCCGCCGAGGCCGCGCCTTTACCGCCGGCGAGGTCGAGAACCGCGCCTACGTGGCCGTCATCGGCGAGGACGTGGCCACGGGGCTGTTCGGTCAGGAGGACCCGCTGGAGAAGGAGATCAACGTCGACGGCCGCAACTGGCGCGTCATCGGGATTCTCGAGAAGCCCACCGGCTCCACCGAAGAGGACGACCGCGTCCTCGTCCCCTACTGGACCTTCCACAAGTCTTACCCCAACGAAGAGCGCCACCTCATCATCATCCAGGCTAGGGAGGGACAGCTGGCCCTGGCCACCGACCAGGCCCGCGCCGCCCTGCGCCGCAGTCGCCGCGTCCCCTACGACAAGCCCGACAACTTCGGCTACGCCACCGCGGACTCGGTGATCG
>LDXM01000062.1 GCA_001443375.1 Chloroflexi bacterium CSP1-4 | reverse complement strand
CGCAAGATCTTTGACGGTAGGTCGCATCCCGAAAGGGAAAGGGTGCAGCGGGGTATCCGATCGCCTAGTCGGTGTACCAGCCCTCGCCCTTGGAGGACGCAGGCAATTGTTCCTCGAACTCCCTGCGGCACCCGCGCGAGCAGAAATAGTAGGTCTGGCCTTCTTGCTCCAACCGGGCCGCCGCCTGCTCGCGCTCGATGGACATCCCGCAAACCGGGTCGGTGGCCATCGAGGTCATCTCCTTGAACTCGCCGTCTTCAAGCCACAGCACCCGATCGGCGATGTCCTTGATGCGCTGATCGTGGCTGACGATGACGACGCTGCGGCCTTGCTCCTTGGCGATCGCCCGCAGCAGACGCATGATCTCGTGCCCGATCTTCGAGTCGAGATTGGCCGTCGGTTCGTCGGCGAGGAGAATGGACGGGTCGTTCACCAGCGCCCGGGCGATGGCGACCCGCTGCTTCTCTCCCCCGGAGAGCTTCTCCGGCAGGAAGTCCAGACGGTCCTTCAGGCCCAGCTGCGTCAGCAGGTCTTCTGCCATGCGACGCGCCGTCCCGTTCTTCTGGCCGGCCAAGGATGCCACCAAGGCGACGTTTTCGACGGCGGTCAGAGCCGAGAGCAGGTTGAAGTCCTGGAAGATGAAACCGAACTCGTGCAGACGAATCCGGGGCAATCGGTCTTCGCGCAACTCACTGATCGGGCTCCCGTTGAGGCGGATCGTGCCTTCCGTCGGCCTCAACAGCGCTCCCAGCATCAATAGCAGGGTGGTTTTCCCCGATCCGGAAGGCCCCATGATCAGGACGACCTCGCCCGGGTCGATCGCCAGCGACACGGCACGGACCGCCGTGACCTCCGTCGACCCCGAGCCGAATCGCTTGGTGACGTTGTCGACCTGCAGCGTGAGGTTGCCCATGTCACTTTCCTCGAAAGACCATTGCCGGATCGAGGTCGCGCATCTGACGGATCGGCAGCAGCGCCGCCGCGCCGGCGAAGACCACGGAAGCCACCGCCGCCTTGGCGACCGACGCCAAACTGACCGCCAGGCCCAGGTTGGACGCCAGCCGCGGAACGAGGGCGGAGAGCACCAAGGTGAAGCCCACCCCGACCGCCAGCCCCAGCCCGACGCTGACCAAGGCTTGAACCACCACGCTGGCGTAGAGATCGCGATTGCGCGCGCCCAGCGCCTTCATCACGCCGTACTCGCCCCGTCGCAGCAAGGTGGCGGTGTAGACCGTCAGGCCCATGACCGCCAGGCCGATCAGGAACCCGACGGCGTTCATGATGCGGACCAGGTCGGTGCTCATGTCCCGCACGACACGGCGCTCCTGCGCGGCGAACTCCTGGCGGGTTTGTACCGTCACGCCATCGACTTCGCTCTCGATCCGACGGGCCACGACGGGCGGAGAGGCGCCCGGCGCAACGCGGACGAGAAGGAAACTGACGACACCCGGGTCGCCCCGCAGCTCGCTGAAGTCGTCGCTGTCAATGAAGGCGATCGAATTGGTGAGGCTCGTCGTTCCGCCAGACAGGCCTACGACCTCGAAGGTTCGCCCCATGATTTCGACCTCGTCGCCCAACCCGACGCCGGACTTCTCGGCGATCCCTTGATCGATGACCGCGCCTCCCCGCCCGGGGTCGGCCCGGCCGCTGCGC
>LDXM01000061.1 GCA_001443375.1 Chloroflexi bacterium CSP1-4 | reverse complement strand
GCTGCCTGACCCGGCAACAGCCTGGCGCCCCCGCCGAATGGGCTGTGCACCGGTGCACCGACCGGTACCATCGTCGGGCTGGCCGCCCGCACGCCCGGCCCTAGCCTCTGGGTCACATGAGGCGACGACGACCGTCGCCCGCGTGATCGGTCTGAAGTACGGCAAACCCGTCGAGAGGCGGGGACGCAAAGCCAGGGATCCTCGGGCTCAACGCCAAGGACCGCCCGGCTGCCAGGAACCGCATCAGCACCGCACTCGAAGGGAGTGGGTTTGATGTGGCAGGATCGGCCGCCCGCGGTACGTGCAGGCTCCCCTTTCCCACGTGCTGTCGCGCCGGGCTCATCGCCGTCTGTGACCGGGCGCGGAGCAGCAGGTCCCGTCCGCCAGCTGGCCGGACGGTGACGAGATGACCATCTCGTTCGGCTGGAGCCTCGACCTCACCGGCACGTCGCGCCGGCTGGCGGGCATCCTGACCGTTGGGTTCCTCGGCGCTGCCCTCGTCCTCCCGGGGTCCGCCCTCGCCGCCGGCCCGTACGATCCGGTGACCGACGTCAACTCCATGTACAACACCACGACATACACCGGTGTCCGCGCCTGGTGGGCCGCCGGGTACACCGGCGCCGGTGTCGACGTCGCGGTCATCGACACGGGCGTCAGCCCGGTCGAGGGCCTCGCTACCGCCGGCAAGATCATCTACGGCCCGGACCTCTCACTCGAGTCCCAGGCGTCGAACCTCACGAACCTCGACACGAACGGGCACGGGACATTCATGGCCGGCATCATCGCCGGCCGGGGTAGCAACGCCCAACCCGGGACCTATGCGACCGACATGGCCGACTTCCTCGGCGTGGCCCCCGACGCGCGGATCGTCAGCCTCAAGGTCGGCGTCGCCGACGGGGGCGTGGACGTCTCCCAGGTCATCGCCGCGATCGACTGGGTCGTCCAGCACAGGACCGACAACGGGATGAACATCCGGGTCCTCAACCTGTCCTATGGGAGCGACAGCGCGCAGGCCTACGGGGTCGACCCGCTCTCGTACGCGGTCGAGCAGGCGTGGAAGGCCGGCATCTTCGTCGTCACGGCCACCGGCAATGCCGGCTACGCATTCAAGAACGGGACGCTCACGAATCCGGCGTATGACCCGAAGATCTTTGCGGTCGGGGCCTCGGATTCGATGGGTACCATGACGACCAGCGACGACACGGTCCCGGCGTTCTCTTCAACCGGAAGCAACTCACGGACCCCCGACGTCGTCGCCCCGGGCACGCACATCGTCAGTCTTCGCGTACCCGGGTCGTACATCGACCAGCAACACGGCACGACGGGGTATGTCACGGACACGCTCTTCCGCGGCAGCGGCACGAGCGAGGCGGCGGCATTCCTGTCCGGCGCGGCCGCGCTCGCGATCCAGCAGCGCCCCGCGATCACGCCGGATGTCCTCAAGAAGCTCTTCCTGGACAACGCCAGATTGCTCAACGGGCTCTCGGCCAACAAGCAGGGCTCCGGTGAAGTCGAGATGGCGAGGATGCTCGGCGCGCCGGCCTACAACGCGCCGAACGCATGGCGCAGGATCGCATGGTCCAGCGGCACGGGCTCGCTCGAGCTCGCCCGCGGCACCGACCACGTGTCCGACGACGGCGTCGCCCTGACCGGGGAGATCGACATCTTCGGGCACGACTTCGACTCGGCCGCCATGGCCACCCTCGAAGCGGCCGGCAACAGCTGGTCCGGCGGCACTTGGAACGGCAACTGCTGGTCGGGCAACAGCTGGTCTACGGGGAGCTGGAACTGATGGGCCCGCAGCAGGGCTGGAGCCTCGACGTCATCGGGCCTGACGACTGACCCAGCCGCCTCGCGTCGACCTACCTACCCGGGAAGCCGGCCTTCGGGCCGGCTTCCTGACTTTCTGGTTGGTCGATA
>LDXM01000060.1 GCA_001443375.1 Chloroflexi bacterium CSP1-4 | reverse complement strand
AACTTCCAGCCTCGACAGGGCGAATCACGCTCAGATCCCCCGGATACGGGGAGAGCTTCTGGCTACACGGAGCCGGGCGCGAAGCCGAGCAGCTCGAAGGCCCGGGCCTGGAGGGGCGTCGGCAGGGTGAGCTGCGTGTAGGCGGCGGCCTCGTCGGCCCCGCGCGGCGCGATCCGGTTCTCGGTCAGGGTCGCGAGGTGGCGCAGGAGCGTCCGGAACGAGCCGACCGGCAGCTCCTCGTCGCTCGTCCGCTGGCGGCGGTCCTTGCGCCGGGCCGCCGCCGAGCGGGGTGCGGGCGCAACCGGATCGACCCTGACGGGTGGCGCCTCGTCGCGGAAGAGGAGCGGGGCGAGGGCCCGTTCGAGGTGCCAGCCGACGTAGGCCGCGAGGAGGCACACGAAGAGATGGGCGCGCACCCGGTCGGCCTTGTAGTGGTAGATCGGGCGGACCTCGAGCTCGACCGTCTTGAGGTTCCGGAACGCCCGCTCGGCATGGGCGAGGCTCTTGTACGCGGTGACGACGGAGGGGGCCGGGAGCCGCTCGGCGGGCACGCTCGTGCGCAGGACGTAGAGCCCGTCGAGGGCGGCCTCGGCGGCGATCGCGGTCTCCTTGCGCGCGTAGCCGAAGGCGCCCTCGCTGATCGTGAGCTCGAAGTGCTTGGCCATCTTCGCCCGATCGAGGATCCGCCCGACCCGCAGGCCGATCGCCGCCGGGCTCCGGAGGCGGCCCCGCTCGACCTGGTGGACGACGCGCTCGAGCTCCCGCTCGGTCGCGCCGAGCAGCGCGTCGCGCTTTCTCGTCCGCTCGGCGGCGAGGACCGGGTTCCGGCAGACGACGAGCCGCTCGCCCGGGAAGTCGGGGCTCGCGATCTCGGCCAGGTCCCGCTCGTCGAACAACCCCAGCTGGAGCGCGCCGGACTCGACGAGGCCCCGGATCGCGGGCGCCCGCAGGGCGCTGATCCAGCCGATCCCGCCGCGCTCCTTGAGGCGCTCGATCCGGGCACTCGTGAGCATCCCCCGGTCGCCGGCGAGGACGATGTCCGACAGCCCGAACGTGCGTTGGAGCTTGTCGAGCGCGGTCTCGAGCGTGGCCGGGTCGGCGGTGTTGCCCGGGAACGCCTCGACCGCGAGCGGCCGGCCGGCCGGGTCGCACACGAGCCCGAACACGACCTGCTCGCGGTCGGCCCGGTGGTCGCGGGAGTAGCCGTGGGCGGCGAGCTCGCAGGCCCGCCCGGTGACGTACGTCGAGCTGACGTCGTAGAGGACGAGCGAGCCCGGCCCGAGATGGCGGGCGGCCAGGGCGGCCTCGACCGCGGGTTGGCGTCCGAGGAGCCAGTCGAGCGCCGTGTACAGCTCGTCGGGGCTCGCGTCGGTCACCCCGAGCCGCTCGGCGAGGGTCGAGTCGGCGAGGCGTCCGGCGGTCGCGAGCTTCGAGGCGGGATCGCAGATCCGGGCCACGACCATCGCCGCCACGAGCGCCGGCGCCCGGCCGGGTCCCGGACCCAGGAGCGTCTCGAGGCCGAGCGAGCGGAGCATCCCCAGGACGGCCGCGACGTGGCCGTGGGGCAGGCTACGCCGGACCTCGAGCGGCCCGTCGGCCGCCTCGAGCGCGAGCGGGTCGCCGGCCAGCGCGCGGCGCACGAGCTCGATCACCGCGGGCGGCAGGTGGGAGAGGTTGGCGAGCGTCCGATGCTTCACCCGGCCGTCCTCTCGGTACGTCTGGCGGACGAAGTGATAGACGTAGACGCGGTCCTTGTACGGGCGCACGATTTTGGCCACGTGCATCGCCCCGGTTCCGCGAGCTGCCATGGCGCTGATGATCGCACAATACCGGCGGATGTCAAGCCTTATTCATGGCTACATCGCGATGCCAAGATCGGCCCCGAAACGGCCCAGTTCCCGATCAGAGGCGGCGAAAGCAGCCCCGTCAGGGCTCGGAAGTTCGGCCTAGCGGCGCGACAGGTAGGCACTGACGAGGTCCCGCGCGTTCTCCAGATGGCGCACGACCTCGGCCTCGGCCCGGTCGGGGTCGCCGGACTCGATTGCCTCGAGCAGGA
>LDXM01000059.1 GCA_001443375.1 Chloroflexi bacterium CSP1-4 | reverse complement strand
GTCGGACGGCTGGGCGGCCTGGGACTGCGCCGCTTTCAGCACCTGCTCCACCAGCGCCTTCTCCGGCACCGCCCCCGGGATCGCGATCCTGTCCTCGATCACGGTGAGGGGGACGGCGGTCACGTTGTAGCGCTGGGCCAGAGTTGGGAACTCGTTGACTTCTATCACCTCGGCCTTGATGCGCGGGTTCACCAGGGCCATCTGGAAGGCGGCGCGCGCCATCATTGGACAGTACGGGCAGGCGGGCGTGACGAACACCTTGACCCGCACGTCCTCCTTGAGCTTGCGCAGCAGCTTCACCGACTCGCCGGAGAAGAGGACCTCGTTACGGGAGATGTCCACGATGGTGTCCAGGAAGCCGGGGAACTCGCTGCCGCCGGGCATCCCGTAGAACTTGAAGGTGGCGCCGTTCCTGCCCCGCAGGACGATGCCGGGCACCCGCTCGATCCCGTACTTCGCCGCCTCCTCGCGGTCGTCCTCGAAGCTGTGGACGCGCAGGCTGATCAGGTCGCTGAGGGAGGCCAGCTCCTGGAGCATCTCGCCCGCGGGCTTGCAGTAGGCGCAGGGCTCGCGTCCGGGGACGACGATGCCGATATCCTTCTGGGTGAAGTAGTCGATCTTTACCGGGCCCAGCATCTCCTGGGCGAACTTCAGGCGGATCGCGTCCTGATCTTTCAGCGGGATCATGGCGATTGTTCGTCTGAGCGGCCGGCGCGCAGCCAGACGAGGGCGAGGCGCTGGACGGCGGTGGCTGCCGCCGCCACGGCGAGTATCCAGAGGGCGACCGTCACCTCGTCGATTATAAGCCCGACGCCGAGCAGGATCACCCGCTCCGCCCGCCCGAACAGCCCCTCGCGCATGGGGACGTCCACGATCTCGGCGCGGGCGCGCGTGTAGCTGACGAGGAATGAGGCGACGACGGCGGCGAATATCAGAAGCTCCTCATCGCGCCCACCGCGGTCGCTGAAGTAGTAGAGGAGGCCGAACAGCACCGCCGCCTCCGAGACGCGGTCCATCACGGCGTCGAAGACGGAGCCGAAGGGCGTGGCCCTGCCGGTGGCGCGGGCGAGGGCGCCGTCCAGGAGGTCGAGGGAGCTGGCGGCCAGCATCACCAGGCCGGCCGGCAGGAACTCGCCCCGCGCGGCGAGCACGGCAGCGCCGGCGTTGCCGAGGACGCCGCCGAGCGTCAGCATGTTGGGCGTGACCCCCACCGCCGCCAGCGCGCCCACGATGGGGTCAGTCAGCCAGCGGGGGGCGGAGCGCGGCAGCAGGCGCGCCATGCTACGACCCGTTAGCGGACGCGGCTCCGCTGCCGGCCAGGTCCCGGTAGTAGTCCAACACCTGCCCGCTCACCTTATCCCAGGCGTAGGGGGCGGCGCGGTGGGTGCCCGCGCGGCCCATCTCCTCACGGAGGGCGGCGTCGGAGAGCAGGCGGTCCATCGCCGACGCCAGCGCTTCGGCGTCCCGTGGCGGGACGAGCACCCCTTCCACGCCGTCCTCCACCACGTCCGCGAAGCCGCCGATGTTGGATGCGACGATAGGCGTGCCCGCCGCCATAGCCTCAAGGAGCACGATGCCGAAGCTCTCGTGGCCGGTGTTCGGGGCGCAGTAGACGTCCGCCGTCTTGTAGTAGCGCGGCAGCTCCTCGTACGGTACGAAGCCCGCGAAGACGACGTCCTCCAGCCGGTTCTGGCGGACGTAGCGCTCGCAGGCGGCGCGCATGCCGCCGTCCGGCCCCACGACAATGAGCCGGATGTCCGGCCGCTCCCGCTTGAGCCGGGCGTAAGCCTCCAGCAGATAGGGCAGCCCCTTGCGCTTCTCCTGGCGGCCCAGGAACAGGATGTTGCGCTTGTTATCGATGTACTTGGGGATAGGCGGCACCTCCGCCGCGAAGTGGGCGTAATCGATCCCGTTGGGGATGATCTGGTAGCGGTCGGCGAAGTAGCGGGAGATCATCTTGAGGGCGGCCCGCGAGACGGCGATACGGCCGTCGATGCGCCGCCACCAGGGCTCGATGATGAAGCGGGCGTAGGCGTAGAGGCGGCTGCCGCCGTCGCGGGTGGCGTGGAAGGTGGACACCAGCGTCGTATCGGCGTAGCGGAGGAACTGGAACGGCAGCAGCGGCATGAACGGCTCGTGGACGTGGATGATGTCGAACCGCTCGCGGGCGAGGAGCGCCTTGACCCGCGGCCCCAGGTTGAAGGAGAGGCATACGTTGGCCACGGAGCCGCTGGCGGGCAGGCCGATCACGTGCTCGCCGATCACGGTCAGGTAGTCCA
>LDXM01000058.1 GCA_001443375.1 Chloroflexi bacterium CSP1-4 | reverse complement strand
TGGCTGCCCAGGCAACCCCTCACACGTCGGCGTGAGCATCACCACCGTGACGAACCTGGTGAGTGATGGGTGCCGCGACCATTCATGGGCCGATCCACCGGTCGGGCCGAGCGTCGACGACCTGGCGGAAGCGCTGGCGGACCTGGCTCCGTTCCAGGTGACGGCGCCCACGAGGGACGTGACCATCGATGGCTACAGCGGGAAGCATCTGGAATGGACCGTGCCCGACCTGCCGGTCGATGGAACGGGAAACGACCTCCGTTTCACCGGATGCGTCGAAGGCAACCTCAAGAGCTGGGTCGGGTTCATCGACACCGCCGAACCAGGGGACGCGTTCTATGGCTACACGGGGCCTGGCTACCGGGAGGAGTTCTGGATCGTCGACGTCGAAGGGACGCGTCTGATGATCGCGGCGGAAGGGTCCCCCGGCTCGCCCGCGGAGGATCTTGCCGAGCTGCGAGCGATCGTCGACAGCGTCCGGATCGAGCCATGAGGTTGCCCGAACCTCCTTCGAACACCAGAAGCCGAAGGCCTAACAGGCGCAAGCCCGGTCTGGTCGTTGCCCGCGCGCCTGGAAGTTCAGTGGATCGAGCGTCGGCCCTTCGGGGCCGAAGGTCACAGGTTCGGATCCATTCCGGCAGACCCGCTAGTCGTCCGTCTGGACACCCTCGGGATCGGGCAGCCGCGGCGCCAGGATCCACACGAGCTGTGCCGTGGTCGTCGCCCCCACCTTGGACCGGGCGTTCGCCAGGTGGTGCTTCACGGTCGAGTGCGACAGCCCGAGGCGGTGGGCGTCTGCCTTCTCCGACCCGGCAACGAGGACCGCGGCGACCACCCCGACCTCGCGGTCCGTGGCGCGCGAGATCGCAACGTCGTGGGTGGCGGGGCGATGCCTGGGACCGTGGCGAGCGGGGCGTCCACCAACTGGAGTCCCGTCCCTCATGCCAGCCGCTTCGCGGCTTCGAGCCACTCATCGCGGCCCTCGATCGGCATGTCGTAGGTTGCTATCGCGCGCCCAACACCTGTCGGCCGCGCCATTGCAACCTTTTCGGTCAGCGCCAGCGCCAAACCGTGCGCGTAGGCCGCCGCGGTCAGCTGGACACCGACGATCTCCGGCCCAGCGACCGTGATCCGCTCATAGATGGCGTGCAGTAGAGCTGCCTTCTCCTTCGGTACGTCTGCCGTGCGTACTGACTCGCCGATGGCGCGCCGCCACTCGACCCGCGACAGCGAAGGAGTCGTCTGGGCGATCGCCGCCCGCACCGAGAGCTAGGAGATTAGCGGGTGGTGGCGACCAACAGTTCGGCGAGGCGTGCGGGCTGCTCGCCGAAGGGCGAGTGACCCGTGCCGATCTCGACGACATCGGCGCCCACTGATGCCGCCATCGCCCGTTGGGCCTCCGGTGGCACCAGCGTGTCGGCGGTGGTCACGACGTAGGTTAGGCGGCCGGAGGTCGGCAGATCGCCGTTCCACTTCTGGCGCAGCGCGGCGATGCCCTGCGGACGCTGTGTCCGCTCGAGATACGACCGGGTCGCGTCCTGCTCGGACGGATCGACCGCGGCGACCAGCTGATCGATGTCTAGGGCACACCGACCAGCGCCAGCGCTGGCGATCAATCCGCCGAAGGCGGCGATTCCTGCATCTTCGTCACCGTCAGCGAATGGATCGCTGCCCAAGAAGAGATCGATCACCGATGCGCCCGGCTGCGGTACCCATGCCGCGACGTACACCACAGACATGCCAACGTTCTCCGCGGCGATGGTCGAAACAGTGAAGCCTCCGAACGAGTGACCGACCAGCACAACGTCGGCCGGGTCATCGGGGAGTACGGCGCGCACGGCAGCTGCGTACTGCTCCAAGGTTGCACCAGCGTCGACACATGGCAGATCGACGGTGATCACTGCGTGGCCGGCCGACTCCAACGGCTCAACCACCGGTTCCATTTCGGCGGGCGAGCCCCAGGCTCCGTGAACGATGACGAACGTCGACATGGTGAGATCCTCCGCCGCGGAAGATACGAGTCATGGGTCACGAGCGTCAATCCGGCGCGGACATCGTTCAGACGCCGCGGGCGTCGATCACGGCCTGATCGAACGGTTCGATCATGATCAATTCATCCGGGCATTCCTAAGGCCGCATCGACGGCGTCTTGGAACCTCCGTGGAGTACACCAACGTTGCGGACCAGATCGAGGACTGGGCCACCGGACCAGACGCCGACAAGGGCGGCGCGGGGCCCCTCCGGACCCACAACGTCTGCACCTTCGAGAGCGAGGCCGGCGGCACCGGGTCACCGTCACCGACGATATCGAGCTGAGCGGCGTCTTCGGACTACTCGAGCCCCTGATGGGTCGCGTTGTCCGACGTGGGTACGAGGCCAACCTCGGCAGGCTGAAGGCCATCCTGGAGGCGCAGCCCACCACGGGAGCCTGACGCACGATCGCCCGTCGCTACTCCTCCGACTGCGCCAGGCCCTCGGGTTCGGGCAGGCGCGGCGCCAGGATCCACACGAGCTGCGCGGTCGTCGCCGCCCCCACCTTGTACCGCGCGTTCGCCAGGTGGTGCTTCACGGTCGAGTGCGACAGCCCGAGTCGGTGGGCGGCGGCCTTCTCCGACCCGGCAACGAGGACTGCCGCAACCACGCCGACCTCACGATCCGTGGCGCGTCCGGCGGGGTCGTGAGAGCGCTGGCGAGTCATGCGCTCCGGTCCAGCTCGTGCGGTTCCGGTGGCTCGGCGAGCCGCATCGTGATCGGAAGGTCGTTGGTCGCGGGGCTATGCCTCTCGCCCCGACCAACGCAACCGAAAGGCCGCCTCGATCTGACTGGTCAGCTCGGTCTTGCGTCGGACGTGGACCTCGTCATCGCGGCACCAGGGCATCCGCTGGCCGGTGCCCGTCGT
>LDXM01000057.1 GCA_001443375.1 Chloroflexi bacterium CSP1-4 | reverse complement strand
GGAGGAGGATGGCGTAGGCGAGCAGCACGCGTGGATTGTAGCAGAAACGGTGATAGAGTCGGGGATGATGTGAAGTTCGGCGCCCACGTCTCCATCAGCGGCCACATCCACCTGGCCATCGACCGGGCGGTGGCCATCGGCTGTGAGTGCCTGCAGATCTTCGTCGGCAACCCACGGCAGTGGCGGCACATCGAATACGCGGCCGCCGATGTGGCGCTCTTCCGGGAGAAACGCGCCCGCGCCGGCCTCGACCCGGTGGTGGCGCACTCCGCGTACCTGATCAACCTGGCCAGTCCCGACGACGCCTTCTACGCGCGCTCGGTGGCGTTGCTTATCGCCAGCGTGGACGGGATCTCCCGCCTGGGCGGCCTGGGGGTGATCACGCACATCGGCAGCCGGATGGGCCTTTCCCGGGAGGAGGCCGCGGCGCGCGTGGCGGCGGCGCTGCGGGTGGTGCTGGACCACACCGAGGGCGCCATGGTCATCCTGGAGAACTCGGCGGGCGCGGGCGGCGCCATCGGCGGAACCTTCGAGGAACTGGCCGCGATCCTGGACGCGCTGGAGTGGCACCCCCGCCTCGGCGTCTGCCTGGATACCGCGCACCTCTTCGCCGCAGGCTTCGACATCCGCACACCGGAGGGCGTCGCGCGGGTGCTGCGGGGTTTCGACCGCACCGTCGGTCTGCGTCACCTGCGCGCCTTCCACCTCAATGACTCCAAGGCCCCGCTGGGATCCCATCTGGACCGCCACGAAAACATCGGCGCGGGACAGATCGGCCTGCGCGGGTTCCGCGCGTTGATCCACCACCGGGTGACGCGGGGTCTCCCCGGACTCATCGAGACACCAGGGTTCGACCGTAAGGGCGCTGACCGCAGAAACCTGGAGGTCTTAAAGCGGCTGCGCCGGCTCGGGCCCCTACGAGCACGCTCTTACACGCGCCGGACGCCAAAGCACAATTAACGCCGAGGGCAGCGCGCTGACCTACGGTTCTCGGCGCCGCGAGCGCGGGAGACGAAACCGCCTGAGAAGTGTCTGCGGCGTCTCCGCGCTGATACCGGGGAATCCCTGGAAGTCCTCGATGTTGAACTACTAATAGTCAATAGCCACTTGCCCAGGGGTGGCCGAAAATCCGACCGCCATATGAGTAGTCGGCGGGCTCTGTGCGGTTTGAACTAAGGTGTCGTCGCGACTGCCTGCGGGGCGATCTTGAAGAACAGGCTCTCTAACAAGATGCGCGGCTGGACGTTCCGCTCCAGGGAATCGCGCGCGGCGGCGGTTGCCTCGATCCGGCGGGCTAGGTCGTCCCAGGCGAGCGCGGCGGCCCAATGCTCGATCTCCCCGCGCCGGTCCAGGTTGATGATCAGGGACGGATCCTGCGTTTCCTTCCACACCGCCAGATCACGGTACCAGAGCGCGGCGATCTCCAGGAGTTCCCCCACTCGCTCGGGCAGTTGCTCTTTCGTCCGCGTCAGCTCTTCCGCCGCGTCCAGCCGCCCCAGCGGGTCGGCGGTCTCCATGTTCACCAGGTGTGTGAGAAAGCGGTCGCGCCGCTCCAGCACCTCCGCGGACTGCGCCCAGGCCACCGCCCGGCCGATCCGCCCCGCCGCGAGTGCGGCCAGGAAGCGCGCCCGCTCCTGCGATGCGCCGTGCCGCTCCACCAGCACCCGCTCGATCTCCGCCGTGGGAATCAGCGCGCAGCGCACGAACTGGCAGCGCGAGGTGATCGTCGCCGGCAGCGGCACCGTGGTCTCGGCGATGAGGATGATGATGACGTTGGGCGGCGGTTCCTCCAGCACTTTGAGCAGGCTGTTGGCTGCGCCCAGGCTGAGCAGTTCCGCGTCCGCGATGATGTAGACCTTGGTCCGTCCTTCGTAGGGCGGGTAGTAGGCGTCCTGCTTCAGCGCGCGGATCTGGTCGATGGGAATCTCTTTGCCTTTGTAGTCCTTCCCCACCGGCACCAGGTACTGGCCGTTGGCGATGTCCAGGACGCGCACGTCGGGGTGGTTCCGCTCGGCGATCCGCCGGCAGGCGCGGCACTCCCCGCAGGCGTCCCCGTCCGCGGGCCGCTGGCAATTCAAGAACTGGGCGAACCCCAGGGCGAGGAGGCGCCGGCCGGTGCCGGCGGGGCCGACGAAGAGGTAGGCGTGCGCCGGCCGCGCCACGCGCACGGCCGCCCGCAGCAAGAGAATGGCGTGGTGCTGGTTGACGACGTCGCGAAAGGGCATGCGGAGGGCGCGCTAGATACGCTCCATCCGGTCGACGCCGAGGACGAAGACGATGGCGCCGCCGACCTCCACTTTCACCGGATACGTCACGTAGGAATCCACGGGTTCGACCACCGGAGGCATCGGGCTGAGCAATTGCTCGCGGCGGTGACTGATCTTCTGAATGATCGTCAGGACCTCGTCCACCTGCTCGTCCTGCACGCCGATAATGATCGTGCTGTTCCCCTCGCGCAGGAACCCGCCGGTGCTGGCCAGCATGGTGGCCTGGAACTGCGCGCCGGTGAGGGCCTCCATCAACCGGCCCCCATCCTTTTCCTGGACGACCGCCAGGACGAGTTTGATCGGCCTCGCCCCCTAAGAGGTGACCTTCCGGCCGGCGAGCAGCCCATCGACCGCCCGCACGACCTCGCGGTGCACGCGCTCGACGTCGCCCTGGGCGTCGATGACGACGAATCGCTTGAGCGATTCGCGCGCCAGTTGGAGGAATCCTGCCCGCACGCGCTGGTGGAAGGCCAGCGTCTCCTGCTCCAGACGGTCGCCGCCTGCGGCGCCGGCTCGGCCCGCGGCCTGCACGCGCTCCAGGCCGATGGCGGGATCGATGTCCAGCAGGAGGGTGAGGTCCGGCAGCAGCCCGCCGGTGGCGACGTCGTTCACGCTGCGTACAAGCGCAACGTCCAGGCCGCGACCAAAACCCTGATAGGCCAGCGA
>LDXM01000056.1 GCA_001443375.1 Chloroflexi bacterium CSP1-4 | reverse complement strand
CAGGGGGAGGACGACCCGAACCATCGCCCCCAGCCGGCTCAGCCCGTCGACCATCGCCTGCTCCTCGATGTCCTTGGGGACCGTCTTGAAGAACCCCATGAGGAGCCAGGTGCAGAAGGGGATCGTGAAGGTCGGGTAGATGAGGATCAACGACCAGAGCGACTCCTGGAGCCCCATCTGGGAGGCGAACCGGGAGAGGGGAATGAAGAGGATCGTGGGGGGGACGAGGTAGGTCAGGAAGATCCCGATTCCCAATGCCTCCCCCCAGCTCCCCGCCCACCGGGCCAGGCTGTAGGCGGCCGGGACCGCCATCGCAAGGGTGATGACGACCACGGCCGCCCCAACCAGGAATGTGTTCCAGAGGTACGTGAGGAAGTGCGTTTCGAAGAGGAGCAGTTTCAGGTGATCCAGGGTAGCCGGCTCGTTGAAAAGGAACGGGTTGTTCAACGGGCTGAAGAGGTCGTGGTCCGTCTTGAACGTCGCGATGACCATCCAGTAGAAGGGGAACGCTCCGAAAAAGGCGAAGATGGTAACCACCGTGTACAGCCCCCCACGGGCTGCGATCTTCCGGATGCCCCCCATCACACCACCTCCGTCCGTCGGGCGAGCCGGAGCATCAGCGTCGCGACACCCGCCAGGACGGGGAAGAGGAACAGGGAGATGGCCGCCCCCTGGGCCAGGTCTCCCCCCTGGATCCCCTTGAAGAACGTCCACGTGGAGAGCACCTGCGTGGAGTGCACCGGCCCGCCGCGGGTCAGCACGTAGACGACCGCCATGTCGGTGAACGTGAAGATGAGCCCGAACAGGAACGCGATCCCGATGATGGGAAGGGTCAGGGGGATCGTGATCTCCACCGCCCTGCGCCACCCCGCTGCCCCGTCGATCTCGGCGGACTCCAGGAGATCCCGGGGGATCGAACTCAGCCCCGCCAGCTGGATTACCGTCGCCAGGGGCAGCAGGCGCCACACGTGGACGAAAATCACCGACGCCATCGCGAGACCGGACCGGCCCAGCCAGTACATGTTGGTCTCGGGACCCAGCAGGGCCCCCGGGGTTCCCAGCAATCCCGCGTTCCGCAAGATCCAGTCGATCGGGCTGAAGATCGAGTCGAGTATCCAGAGCCAGCCGATCGTTCCCAAAGCGATCGGTGCGGTCCAGGGAAGCATGACGAGAAAGCGTGCCAGCCATTTTCCGCGGAACTCCTGCATCAGGGACGCGGCGAGGATCCGCGAGAAGACGATCACCAGCGCTTGAGACACGAAGGCGAAAAAGAAGGTGTTCTTCAGGGCCAACCGGAACACTGGGTCCGAAAGGATCGCTGCGTAGTTTTGGAAACCGATGATCCGCAGAGTCGGGTCCCCGGTCGTTGCATCGCTTACGCTGTAGAAGATGGCCATGAGGAACGGGAACCCGATCATGGCCACGATGTAGGCGATGGCGGGAACGATCATGAGCTTCGCGAGAAGCTCCGCCCGATCCCGGATCCCGGCCTGCACCGGCCGCTCCTCCGCGGTTGCCATGCCCGCCCCACCCATCAGAAGGGGGTCCGGTCCATTCGCACGCCGGCGCTCCTTATCTCGAAGGGGAGCACCACGGTGCCCGGGGGTGCGGAAATCATCGCGTTCCCCAGAACCGCCTTGGTTCGATTCGCAATCCCGTGCTCCGGTCGAAGAACTTGATGTCCTTCTCCTTTACGGCAAACTCCTGGGCCTCCCCGGTTTTTATCTTCAGGTCCACCGTGGACGGGATGTTGACGATCACCTTCTCGTTGGGGAAGGTGTCGCGCATGATCCCGTACAGCAGCCGGTCCGCCCCCAGGTGCTCCACCCGGTGAACCACGAGCCACAACTTCACCAGCGGCTCGCCGGTGTCATACACGGAAACCGGGAGGAATTTCTCGGGGCGGAACCCCGCAATGTAGTCCTCCCGTTCCAGGAGGTTCATGGGGGGCGACCCGAGGAACCCGGCCACGAAGGTATCGGACGGCTCGTTGTAGACTTCCTGGGGCGTCCCGATCTGCCGCACCTTTCCCCCCTTCATCACGACGATGCGGTCCCCGAGCCCCATCGCCTCCACCTGGTCGTGGGTCACGTAGATGGTGGTGGTGCCGATCCGGCGCTGGAACTGCTGGAGTTCGTCCCGGGCCGAGGTTCGAAGCTTCGCGTCCAGGTTGGACAGGGGCTCGTCGAGCAGGAAGACGCTGGGCTCCCGGACCACCGCCCGGGCCAGCGCAACCCTCTGCCTTTCCCCGCCCGACAGCTCGCGGGGTTTCCGGTGGAGCAGTTTTTCGATCCCGAACGTCGAGGCGGCCCATTCCACCTTGGTCGGGATTTCCTCCCTGGGAAAGCCCTGGGCCTTGAGCGGGAAAGCGATGTTCCTGAATACCGTCATGTGCGGGTAGAGGGCGTAGCTCTGGAAGACCATCGCGATCTTCCTGGCGCGCGGGGGCAGGTTGTTCACCACCTGTCCCCCGATGAGAATGTCGCCGGAGGTGGGCGTCTCGATCCCTGCGATCATCCGGAGAAGCGTGGTCTTCCCGCAGCCGGAAGGACCCAGGAGGACGAGGAACTCCCCTTCGGCGGTCGCGATATCCACGTGGTCGACCGCCCGCACCTCCCCGAAATGTTTCGAAATCCCCCGGACTTCGACCTGCGCCATCGTGTCTGTCGCCCCCGTATCCCCGGTTGATGATTCAGGAGTGCAATGCGAACCGACGCGCGGGGGGTGTCAAGCCCCCCGCGCGTTGCCCTGCCGTCTCTACGTCTTTCCTCCCACGAGTCCCTTCTTCCGCCACGTCGCGAAGATCGCCTTGGTGAGGAGTTCGGCCTGTTCCACCGCCAGCTCCGGCTTCATCCCCCGCGCGGCGTTGGCCATCATGTTCGAGAGGACGAAGGTGTTGAAGATCTCGCCGACCGCCGGGCTCGACGGGCCCGGGTGCCCCACGTTGGTGCTCCACTTATCCGCGTCTTTCAGCACCTTGAGTTTTCCCTTTTCCTCCCCCGGGAGCGCGAAC
>LDXM01000055.1 GCA_001443375.1 Chloroflexi bacterium CSP1-4 | reverse complement strand
CTCGCGCCGCCAGAGGGAACCGAGTTTCGCCAAGGGGCTTATCATCCTCTCCCTCCGCGCGCAGGGCCACGATGGGATCCAGCCGCGAAGCCTTGTGGGCGGGGTAGACGCCGAAGAACAGACCCACCGAAGTCGCCAGGCTCATGCCCAGCAGGACCGCCTTGAGGGGCATGCGAGTGGGCAGCTCCACCAACAGCTCCACCACCGGGTTCAACCCCAGGGCCAGCCCTACCCCGATCAGGCCGCCCACGGCCGCCAGAATCGCCGACTCCACCAGGAACTGGGTCAGGATGTCGCGCCGGCGCGCCCCCAGCGACTTGCGGATGCCGATCTCGCGCGTCCGCTCGGTGACCGAAGCCAGCATGATGTTCATAATCACGATGCCGCCCACCACCAGGAACACCGAGACAATCAAGGTGGCGCCCATGAAGATGCCGCCCATCAGGTTGTCCCAGATGGCCTGGATGGATTCGCTGGCCACCACGCCGAAGTTGTCCGGGGCGTCGGGCTTGAGCCCGCGGTGCGCGCGCATCAGCGCCCGCGCCTGCTCCTTGGCCTGCTCCATCACCATCGGGTTCGAAGCCTTGACGGCCACGCGCACGCCGCTCCAGTCCGGATCGCCGCGGCCCCAGAGCTTGTGCAGGGTGGTCAGGGGGATGTAGGCGAAATTGTCCTGGCTCTGGCCGAAGGCGGTGCCCATCTTTTCCGCCACGCCGATGATTTCGAAGGGGTGGCCGTTCAAGAAAACGGTCTTCCCCACCGGGTCGGTGTAGGGGAAGAAGCGGTCAGTGAGGTCGGTGCCGACGAAGGCCACCTGGGCGCGGGTGCGGTATTCGGTTTCGGTGAGGTAGCGGCCCAGGGCGACTTTTTCCGGCGAGATGTCGGCCATGTTGGGGGTGACGCCGCGCAGGCTAAGCTGCAGGATGCTCTCGGCGCCGGCGCGGGCCCCGGTGCCCTGGAACTCGCGCGCCCCCACCAGGTCGGCCAAGGTCAAGTGCTCGCGCAAGAAGTCATAGTCCGCCAGCGTCATCTTGGGGTTGCGTTTGCGGACTTCCATCCAGTCCTTGAGGTTGGTGGTGATGGGGTAGCGCTGGACGTAGAAGACGTTGGTGCCCAGGTTGGCGATGCGCTCGGCAAAGTAGGCGTTGGCGCCCTCGACCACCGAGATCACCACGATCAGCGTGGCCACCGCCAGGATGATGCCGAGCAGGGTGAGGAAAGAGCGCAGCTTGTGCGCCCGCAAAGTCTCGAGGGCGATGACCGCCGATTCGCGAAAAAAGAAACGCCGCCCGCGCATGGTTCCCCTGGCTATTAAACGTAAACCGCCGCCGGAAGGTTCCTATGTAGCGGCGACGAATCGCGCCGTTTGCGATTCGTCGTCGGCCTTCCCTCCCGACATCGTCATGGTGTCTTTGGCGCCACAGTTATTACTACTTTTCCTCGGGCGTGTCCTTCTGCCACATACTGGATAGCCTGCGGGACTTCACCCAAGCTGTAACGCCTGTCGATGACCGGTGTTACCTTTCCGGTCGCCATGAGCTCGCGCATGACGGTCAGGTCCTCTTGGCTCCGTCTCGCGAGCAACATGACGAACTTCTGGCTCACCAACCATGACAATACAGGCGCTGTGATCCAACCAGCCAGAATACCGATCATCGACAGACCGGCCAGTACTCCCGCCCCGATGTATATCCCCTTGGGATTCAGGACGCGCCTGCAGGCCAACAACGAATGGTTCGCCACGAGGTCGAAAATCAGGTCGTAGCGTTGCCTGCCCTTGGTGAAATCCTCCTGGGTGTAATCAATGACGTGATCGGCGCCGAGGGATCGGACCATGTCCACGTTCCTCGTGCTGCATACGCCGGTCACCTCTGCGCCCAACCACCTGGCGATCTGCACAGCGAACGTACCCACGCCTCCCGCCGCGCCGTTGATCAAGACCTTCTGCCCCGGCTGAATCTTTCCCTTGTCGCGAAGACCCTGCAAGGCGGTGTAGGCCGCCACCGGTACAGCCGCCGCTTGCTCAAAGGTCACGTTGGGCGGCTTGAGGACCAAAGCGGACTTTGGATCACACGCAAACTCGGCAAAGGCGCCGCGGCACGAGCCGAAGACGTCGTCGCCCGGTTTGAACTGGGTTACGCTCCTGCCAACCGCTTCGACCTGGCCGGCCACATCCACGCCGGGTCGTGTGATCTTTGGTGTGCGCCGCCCGAGCATTATGCGAGCCAGGAGGCGAGCGCTGCCTTTCATCAAGTGCGAGTCAAGTGGGTTGACGGAGGCCGCGCGAACTTTTATCAAGACTTCGTTGTCTTGGGGAACGGGCTTCTCGACGTCCTTGATTTGGACAACATCCGCAGGTCCGTATCTGGTATAGACGGCGGCTTTCATGGGCGGAGCCCCGCTGCGCTGGCCTCACGTGTGAAGATTGCTCTTATGTAGTTCTCAAACACATACGGCCAGGGAATGACAATAAGACCCAAAACAGCTCCGATCGCGCAGGCCATGAACAGCTCGGATGCTAGCGGACTCCAGTGGCCGCCCGTCCACAATGGATACGCGACCAGGATCAGCCACGTAAGTTTGTAGAACAGTTGGAGCAACATCAACGGCAGCATCTTGACGGGAAATCGCACCCCCAGGAGCATCAAAAGTGAGAGAGCTGCCCAGAAGCTGTCCGCCACGCCATAGAGAGGATCCCACGGCTTGGTCCGAAAGGTCATTGCCGGCCAGACCTCGATCCCCAAACCAATGCCGGTAAGCAGATAAAGAAACCGCATTGCATACAACCGGATTCTTGACAGTTCTCGACTCGTTGTTCGCCTCTTCCCAGCCGACAATAAGCTAAGACCTGCTATACGAACGACGCCGGGAAAGGTTTCAGCTAGCGCCCGCCTTGACCGGCCTCCCCCCAGGCTACTTCTGCACCCAGTACTGCTCTTCGCGCAACGATTCCTTGGCAAAGCCGCGCCGCTGGAGGATGCCCTTGGCCTTCTCGATCATCTCCGGGTGGCCGCAGAGGTAGGCCGTCTTGTCGGCCGCGGTCAGCTCGAACTGGT
>LDXM01000054.1 GCA_001443375.1 Chloroflexi bacterium CSP1-4 | reverse complement strand
GGGCCTCAAGGTGCTCGGCACGAACGGCACGGGGGACTACAGCGGGCTCATCGCGGCGCTCGACTGGGCCGGCACTCACGGCATCGAGGTGGTGAACATCAGCCTCGGCGGCCACGACGTGTCGGCCGCCCTGGCGTCCGCAGTCCAGAGCGCGTACGCCCTCGGGGTCACGATCGTCGCCGCGAGCGGCAACACGGTGACGTTCTCGGAGCTGCTGTTCGGGTGCCCGGTCGTCTATCCGGCGGCGTACCCGGAGGCGATCGCGGTGTCGTTCACCGGCACCAGCGACCAGCTTACCGGCTACTCGTGCACCGGCCCGCAGGTCGACCTCGCGGCGCCGGGCAACCAGATCTTCTCGCCGGTGCCGATCGGGTCATGCCAGTTCTGCTCTTCGAACGGCTACCGCGCCTTGAGCGGCACCTCGATGGCATCGCCCCACGTGGCCGGCGTCGTCGCACTCGTCCTGTCGAAGGGGATCGCGGACTCGAACGGCGACGGGCTCCTCGCCGATGACGTCAAGGCCCACATGTGCGCGACCGCCTCCACGGCCACGTACCCGGCGAAGACCGACCCGAAGTACGCGAACTGGTACGGCTGCGGCATCGTCGATGCCGACCGGGCGCTGCTCGACGTCCCGCCGCCTCCACCGGCGATCGGCACCCCGACCGCCAACGCTGACACCGCGACGACCGCCGAGGACACGCCGGTCGACGTCGACGTCCTCGTCAACGACACCGATCCGGAGGGCGACCCGCTGACCGTCACGGCCGTGTCGACGCCCGCCCGGGGGACCGCGAGCGCGAACTCCGCCGGAACCATCCGCTACGCCCCGGCCGGCAACCTCAACGGCTCGGACGCGTTCACGTACACCGTGGACGACGGCCAGGGCCACGCGGCCACCGGCACCGTGACCGTCACCGTCACGCCGGTGAACGACGACCCGGTGGCCGGCCCCGACGTGCTCGTCACGTCGCGCAACGTGCCGTCCAGCCTCGCCGTGCTCGCGAACGACACGGACGTGGACGGGGACGCCCTGTCCGTCTCGGCGGTCACCGACCCCCCCAACGGGACGGCGACGATCGAGTCGAACGGCTCGGTGACCTATGCGCCCGACGCCGACTACTCGGGCCCGGACGCGTTCGACTACACGATCGTCGACGGCGTCGGCGGGTCGGCAGCGGGCCACGTGGCGGTCACGGTCGTGCTCGTGAATTACCCGCCGGTGGCGGTCGACGACACCGCGACGACGGCCGAGGACACGCCGACCTCGATCGACGTCGTCGGCAATGACACCGACGTCGACGGGGGCGCGCTGACCGCCACCGCCGTCGCCCAACCGGCGCACGGGAACACGACCCTTGAGGCAGGCGGCACCGTCCGCTACACGCCGGCGCGCGACTACGCCGGGCCGGACGCATTCACCTACACGGTGGCGGACGGCGTGGGGGTGACCGCGACGGGCAACGTGTCGGTGACCGTGACCCCGGTCAACGACGCGCCGGTGGCGGTGGCCGACGCGGCGACGACGCCGGAGGACACCGCGATCACGCTCGCGCTCGCGGAGAACGACACCGACGTCGACGGCGACGCCCTCGCGGTGGTGGCGGTGGGACAGCCGACCCTGGGCACCGCCACCCTTGCGGGCGACGGCTCCGTCCAGTACACGCCGGCCGTGAACGTCTACGGCGTCGACAGCTTCACCTACACCGTCGGAGACGGTGCCGGCGGCACCGCCACGGGCACGGCGACGGTCACCGTGAGTGCCGTGAACGATGCGCCGGTCGCCGCCCCCAAGTCGGTCAGCACGAGCTACCAGACCGCGGTCTCGATCACGCTCACCGGGGCCGACGTGGAGACCTGCGACCTCGGCTTCCAGATCGTCAACCAGCCCGCGCAGGGGACACTCACGACCCCATCGAGCGTCCTGTGCGTGACGCTCCTGCCGCCGTACTCGGACAGCTCGAAGGTGAGGTACACGCCGGCGTCCGGGTTCAGCGGCGTCGACACGTTCACGTACCGGACGTCGGACGGGTCGCTCCAGAGCCCGGCGGTCACCGTCACGGTCACCGTCACGCCGCCCGTGGAGCTTCACGTCGGCGACCTCGACGGCTCGCGGACCCTCCAGACGACCACGTGGACGGCGAAGGTGACGATCCGGGTGGACAACGCGACGCACGGGCCGGTCAGCGGCGTCACGGCGTCGGGCACGTGGAGCACCGGCGGAACGGCCAGCTGCAAGACGGGCACCTTCGGCACGTGCACGGTGTCGAAGGCAAAGATCGCCAACGCCACGACCGCTGCGACGTTCACGGTGACGGGCCTGTCGGCGACCGCGTCCATCTACGTCCCGGGCGCGAACCACGACCCCGACGGGGACAGCACCGGCGCGAGCATCACGGTCGTTCGCTGACGCCCGGCCCCGGACGGGCCGGGCGGGGCTGGGCAGCCGGTCTGGTCCCGAGCCGCCCTACGCGCCGACCGGCATCCCGGGCGTCACCGGCGCCGGGTTCGCTGTGACCGCCTGCGCGACTCGACTCTCGCCATTGACACGCCCCGGCTTCTGCGCAACACTCTGCGCATGGCGATGCGCGTAGCGACCAACCTGATGCTGCCGGCGGATCTCGTGGCCGAGATCGACGAGGTCGCCGGACGCCGGAACCGAAGCCACTTCATCGAGGAGGCGGCCCGCGCGAAGCTCAAGCGCGAACAGCTGCGCCTGGCCATCGAGCGCAGCGCAGGAGCGTGGAAGGCCGAGGACTACCCGGAGTTCGCGACGCCTGAAATGGTCGTCGAGTGGGTCCGGGCACGCCGCGCTGAGGTGACGGACCCGGGGCCTGAAGCCTGAGATGCGGTACTTCCTTGACACGACGCTCGTCATCGACCTGCTCCGGGGCCAGCCCACAGCGCGCAGTCGGTTCGCCAAGCTGTTCGAGGATGGCGACCTGATCTATGTCAACGAGATCGTGGTCTGTGAGGCCGCGGCCGGATCGCACGTCTTTCCGAACCTCGAGCTACTCGGCCTGCTCCGACCCCTCGAGTTCATCCAGCCCGGCCCCGAATCGGCGCTGGCCGCAGGGCGGTGGCGTGCCGAGGCGCGGCGGCAGGGCCGAGTGCTGAGCTTGGCCGACTCACTCATCGCCGCCGCCGCAGAAGCGGCCGGTGCCACGATCCTGACCCGCAACCTGCGCGACTTCTCCCTGACGCAGGTCGCGGTCGAGGGCTACTGAGCGGGAGGCGGCTCGCCTCAGAGCGGCTGGAAGCGCGCCGTGAAGTGGCGGAGCTGCGGCGGCTCCTCGGTCATGCGCAGGCCGCGCAGGTCCCCCGCCCGCTCGGCCACCCAACGGACGACCTCGATGACGTAGT
>LDXM01000053.1 GCA_001443375.1 Chloroflexi bacterium CSP1-4 | reverse complement strand
AACGCCGACGGGTCACGCTCGCTGATGGCCGACGAAAAGAGCGACGCGCCGTACCACATGTCGCAGACGATGCGCTACTTCCTGGGCGGCATGATGATGCGCGTGCGTGAGCTGTCGGTCTTCATCGCGCCGAACATCAACTCGTACAAGCGCTTCGCGGTCGCCTCCTGGGCGCCGGTCAACGTCGTCTGGGGTTGGGACAACCGCACCACCGGCTTCCGGGTCGTGGGCCACGGGCAGGCGCTGCACATCGAGTGCCGCTTCCCGGGCGGCGACATGAACGCCTACCTGACCTACGCCGCGATGGTCGGCGCGGGGCTGTGGGGCATCCGCAACAAGGTCGAGCCCCCGGCCGAGTACAAGGGCAACGGCTACGTGGCCACCGGCTGCGACCGCATGCCGCGCGCGCTGTACGAAGCCATCATGGAGCTGGAGCGTTCAGAGGCCGCGGTGGAGATCTTCGGGGCGGACGTGGTCGCGCACTACCTCAACGCCGCGCGCGTCGAGCAGCACGCCTACGACGCGGTCGTCCATCCCTGGGAGCGGGAGCGGTACCTGGAACGCAGCTGAACGGCGCCCGGGGGGGCGCATGACTCGGTGTCATGCGAGGGGCCGGACCCACGCTCATCTACGTGGGGATGAGCGCTCATCGACGGACAGTCACGCTCGGCTTGGCCGCTTCGGATGCCCGGCGGTCATGCGAACCGCAGCTCCCCGCCCGGGGTCGGCCCGAGGTACGTCGCCAGCCCCTCGTCGAGCGGCGTCAGTCGCCGTGGCATCCGCGCCAGCAGCGGCCGCACGTCCACGGTCGCCGGCTGGTTGATGAAGTCGACCGCGCTCGGGGTGAGGGGTGGGCGCGGCAGGAACGAGAGCGGCCACGCGGCGAGCTTCAGGAGCGGCGTCGGCCCGGGCATGATCGGGCGCGGCGTGCCCGCCATGGCCACCGCCCTGCGGATCACCTCGCGCATCGTCATCGTCTCGGGGCCACCGACCTCGAAGACCTGGTCGACGGCGGCGTCCATGATCAGACTGTCGGCGGCGAGCCGGGCGATGTCGTCGATGAAGACGGGCGCCATGAGCTGGCGGCCGCGGTTCGTGAGCGGCACGAAGGGCAGCGTCCGGGCGAAGGCCAGGAAACGGTTCAACGCCGCATCGCGCGGGCCGTAGATCCAGGTCGGCCGGATGATGGCGTGGGCGATGCCGCTCCCACGCACGGCTTCCTCGGCGCGCCACTTGGCGCGGAACCAGACCCGCTTCGCGTCCGGGGCGGCGCCGGCGCCGGAGACGTAGACGACGCGGCGGACGCCCCCCTCCCGGGCAGCCGCGACGAGCCGTTCCGTACCAGCCGCGTCGACGTCCATGAACGTATGGCCGCGGCGCGGGTTCTCCATGGGGTAGTTCGGGAAGGCCAGGGCGATGACGAGGGCGTCGACGCCGGCGAGCGCGGCCCCGAGGGCGGCGGGCACGGCGGTGTCGGCTGTGCGGATCTCGACGTCGTCAGGGAGCGGGCCTCGGGCTGCCTCGCCCCGGTGCGAGAGAACGACCAGCCGGTGGCCGCGGCGACGAAGCTCGGCGGCGATGGCCCCGCCCACGAACCCTGTCCCGCCAGCAACGGCGATCGTCAAGGGGTGATCGGCGACGCCGGCGGAGGCGAAGACGGCGTCGATCGCCGCGGCGCGGTAGCGGAACAGCCGCTCCAGGGCCGGCCGCACGAGGCGATCGTGAAGAGCGTCGCCGAAGCGGCCGAGCGGCATCTCGTAGTCGATCTCGTCGTCGATGCGCGTGCCGTTCACGACGGATGCGAACGCGTGGCGATGCTCCCAGCGCCGGTACGGTCCGCGGAGTTGAACGTCGGCAAAGCCATGCGGCGGAGCGCAGGCATCGATGCGGGTCCGCCAGGTCGTCCCGATGCCCAGGAGCGGTCGGACCGTGTAGTCGATGACCAGGCCCGCCCGCATCGCCCGGTCGGCGCTGCGGATGACGAGGCCGAACTCGGGCGGCATGATCCGTCCGAGGTTCTCCGGGCGCGAGAAGAAGCCGAAGACCTCATCGATCGGCCTCGCGACGATCTGACTGGCGCTGAGCGTGCGCGTGCGGGTCACGGCCTCATTCTCGTTCAGGTGGAGCCGGCCAACGCACACGGCGCGCCGCAGGTCGGTACCATTGCTCGCCGACTCCAAGCCCATCCGGGCACTCACCGCGTCGCCCCGCGCGGCGGCGGCTAGCGCCCGACCCATCACGCGGGAGGCCGATGCCTGAACTACCGCCGAGCGCCGAGCCCCGCCCGGCGTCGGCGCCCACGGACGCCGCGGAGGTCGCCGCCCTGCGGCGGCGCCTTGCCGAGCTCGAGGCCCTCGAGCTCGACCGACTGCGCGCGCTGAAGGTCGAGGACGCCCTCTACCGCATCGCCGACACCGCCGGCTCGATCCACGAGATGACCGAGTTCTATCCGGCCATGCACGCCATCGTGGGCGAGCTGATGAACGCCCAGAACTTCTACATCGCGCTCTACGACGAGGAGCGCCAACTGCTCAACTACCCCTACTACGTGGACGAGCTGGATCCCGACGTCCCCGACCCCGCAGTCTGGGAGCCGATGGGCACCGGCTGGGCGGCCGGTATCACGGCTTATGCCGTCCGCCGTGGGGAGCCGTTGCACCTGGACCTGGCCGAGTACATGGCACTGGTCGAGAGCGGTGCGATCGAGGCTCAAGGGGGGTTGACCAAGGCGGACGACTCCGGCTGGCTCGGCGTCCCGCTCAGGTCGGATGATCGGACGTTGGGCATCGTCGTCGTCCAGGACTACCAGTACCCCTACTCGAGCGAGGACCGAGAGCTCCTGACCTTCGTCGGCCAGCACATCGCCACGGCGCTGAGCCGCGCCCGGGCGATCGAGGAGACACGGCAGCGCAACGCCGAGCTAGCCGTCATCAACGAGATCGGCGCCGCGCTGGCGGAGCAACTCGACTTCCATGCCGTCATCGACCTCGTGGGAGAGAGGGTGCGCGAGATCTTCGCCGTCGACACGATGGCCATCGTCCTCTACGACGAGGCCTCGGGCGAGATCAGCTTCCCGTATTCCCTCGACGAGGGCACGCGCTACCAGATGCCGGCGATCAGCCTCGGCGAGGGCCTGACGTCGCGGGTCATCCAGTCCAAGGCGCCGCTCCTCTTCGGGACCGATGCCGAGACCGATGCGGCTGGCGCGATCACGTACGGCACGCGGACCGAGTCGTGGCTCGGCGTCCCCATCCTGGCTGGCGAGAGGGTCATCGGGACGATCAACCTGGAGTCGGTCAAAGCCAACGTCTTCGGGGAGTCGGACGTCCGGCTGCTCTCGACGGTCGCCTCGAGCATGGGCGTGGCGCTCGAGAATGCGCGCCTCTTCGACGAGACCAAGCGCCTCCTGGCCGAGACCGACCAGCGCGCCGCCGAGCTCGCCCTGATCAACGAGATCGGCGCAGCCCTCGCTGCTCAGCTCGACTTCGGGGCGATCGTCGAGCTGGTCGGCGAGCGGCTGTGGGTCATCTTCGAGGCACAGGCGCGGGACATGTTCGTGGCCATCCACGACCCGACCTCGAACCTCGTGACGTTCCCCTTCGAGATCGAGAACGGCCGACGGATCCAGAGCGAGTCGATCGAGCTCGGTCAAGGCCTGACGTCGATCGTCATCAGCACCAACGAGGCGCTTCGTTTCGGCACGAACGAGGAGCAGCTCAGTCACGGCGGCGTCGTGCCGGCCAACACGGGCGAGTCTGCGGAGACGGCATCGTGGCTCGGGGTGCCCATCCGCGCCGGCGGCAAGGCGATCGGCGCCATCGTCCTCGGCAACGATCAGCCGAACGCATACAGCGAGGCTGACGAGCGACTCGTCTCGACCGTCGCCTCCAGCATGGGCGTCGCCCTCGCCAACGCGCGACTCTTCGACGAAACGAAGCGCCTCCTGGCCGAGACCGACCAGCGGGCCGCCGAGCTGGCGCTGATCAACGAGATCGGCAGCGCTCTCGCGGCGCAGCTCGACTTCGGGGCGATCGTCGAACTGGTCGGCGAGCGTCTCCGCGTGATATTCAAGGCGCAGGCCCGCGACATGTTTATCGCCCTGTATGACCGGGCGAGTAGTCAGATCCACTTCCCGTACTGGTTCGACCACGGGAAGCGGCTCCAGATCGAGCCTATCGAGCTTGGCCAGGGCCTCACGTCGGTCGTCATCGAATCCAAGCGATCGCTGCGATTCGGCACCCTCGCGGAATCGCTCGCCGCA
>LDXM01000052.1 GCA_001443375.1 Chloroflexi bacterium CSP1-4 | reverse complement strand
GGCGAGCTGGTCGAGTTCGCGGGGTAGACGCTTGTCCGTCCGGTTCACCGGGGGGTGATCGTCGGGATCGTCGGCGCCGGGACGATGGGCGCCGGCATCGCCCAGGTCTGTCTCTCCGCCGGCCACGACGTGCGACTGCATGACATCTCCGCGTCGGCGATCGCGGGCGGCCGGGCGCGCATCGAGGACGGGCTGGGACGGCTCGTCGCTCGAGGTCGACTCGATGCCCAGGGCCGCGATGCCGCGCTGGCCCGACTGACGCCGGCACCGACCCTCGAAGCCGCCGCCGCGGGCGCCCAGGTCGTCATCGAGGCAGCGCTCGAGGAGCTGGAGGCGAAGCGGGCGATCTTCCGGGCGCTGGACCGTGCAGCGTCCGCGGATGCGCTCCTGGCCACGAATACGTCGGCGCTCTCGGTGACCGCCATCGCCGAGGTGGTGAGGCGACCGGGGCGCGTGCTCGGGCTGCACTTCTTCAACCCGGCCGCGGTCATGACGCTCGTGGAGGTCGTCGCCGGGGAGCGGACGGACCCGGCCGCCGTGGCTGCCGGGACCGCTTTCGCGGAGGCGCTCGGGAGGCGGCCCGTCGCCTGCCACGATGCGCCGGGCTTCATCGTCAACCGCGTCAACCGGCCCTTCATGCAGGAGGCGCTGCGGATGCTGGAGGCCGGTGAGGCCTCGATCGAGACCATCGACGCGGCGATCGTCGCCGGAGGCTTCCCGATGGGCCCGTTCGCGCTGATGGACCTGGTCGGGGTGGACGTCGACGACGCCGTCGCGCGGGCGCTGTTCGCGGCCTTCCACGCGGCGCCGCGCTTCCGGCCGTCGCCGGTCCAGGCGAGGCTCGTGGCGGCCGGCACGCTCGGCCGCAAGACCGGCGGCGGTTTCTACCGCTACGACACGGTGGGCCGGGTGCTCGGCCCGACGGAGGTGTTCGCGGCTGGTGGGGCGGCACTCCCCGCCGACGAGATCCGCACGCGGATCGAGCTGGCCATCGTCAACGAGGCGTATCACGCCGCCGGCGAGGGCGTCGCCTCGCCGCCCGACATCGACCTCGCCATGCAGCTCGGCGCGGCGCACCCGCTGGGTCCTTTCGAGCGCGCCCGCACCCTCGGCCTGCGCCGGGTCGTCGGGGAGCTGCGCCGCCTGGAGCGGCTCCAGGGCGAGCGTTTCCGCGTCGCCCCCGCGCTCTGGCAGATCGCGTCGGTCTAGCCGACGGCGCTAGACCTCGTCGCGCATGAGGTCCTGCTCGATCGCGTAGCGGGCCAGCGCCACGCGCCCGTGTAGCCCGAGCTTGGCGGCCAGGTTGGCGGCGTGACGCCGCACCGTGTGGGCGCTGATGCCCAGCGTCCGCCCCACGTCGGTGGCGGTTCTCCCGGTGGCCAGCAGACGCAGCACCTCGCGCTCGCGCGGGCTGAGCCTCTGGCCGTGCCGCAGCCAGCGCAGCGAATCGGCGACCATCCCGCCGGCGACCGTGGAATGGACGTATCGCTCGCCACGTGCGACGGCCCGGATGGCCGTGATCAGCTCCGCGCCGCTGGCCCCCTTCACGACGTAGCCCGCCGCGCCGGCCAGGAACACCTGGCGGACGGTCTCCCCGTCACGGTGCATCGTGACCGCGACGGTGCGCGTGCCCGGGTAGCGCACGCCCAGTCCGCGGATGAGCGGGACCCCATCGACGTCACCGAGGGTCAGATCGACCAGGGCGACGTCCGGCGCGGTGCGCCCCACGAGCGCGAACGCCTCGGCGGCATCGGCGGCCTCACCGACGATCTCGATCCACGGCTCGCCCTGCAGGATCAGCCGGAGCCCGTCGCGCACGAGGGCGTGATCCTCGACGACGGCCACCGTGACCCGAGGGGTCATGCGCCGCCGCCGCTCGATCGTGTGAGCGGCACCTCCAGGGCGACGCGCGTCCCCCGGCCTGGTGCCGATTCGACCCGCAGGTGCGCTCCCAGGAGGGCGGCGCGTTCGCGCATCCCGGCCAGGCCGAGGCCGGTCTCGCGCACGTCGGCGGGATCGAAGCCGTGCCCCTCGTCGTCGACCACGACCCGGAGCACGCCGTCCTTCGCCGCGAGCACGACGCGAGCCAGCGGCGCCCCGCTGTGGCGTGCCGCGTTCGCGAGTGCCTCCTGCACGATGCGGTAGACCTCGGCCGCGGCGCCGGGGTCGAGCAGGCCGGTCTCCGCCGCCCCGGGGCCGATCTGGACGCGGACGGGCAGCCCGACACGACCCCCCAGTTCGCGCACCGCCGCGGCGAGGCCGATCTGCTCGAGGCGCGCAGGACGGAGGCGCTCGGCCAGGTCGTGGGTCTCGAGGAGCGCATCCTTCGCCAGGCGTCGCGCCGAGGAGAGCCTGGCGCCCACCTCGCTGCGCCCGCGTCCAGCCGCCGCGGCGTGGAGCGTGAGCGTGAGAGCCGTGAGCGTCTGGCCGACACCGTCGTGGAGTTCACGGGCGAAGCGCCGGCGCTCGTCCTCCTGCACGGCGAGGAGCCGGTCGCTGGCGCCCCGGAAGAGCGACGCGTACTGGCGGGCTGTCGTCGCCCGACGGTCGGCCATCCAGGCGACCAGGACCGCGATGACGAACATGAGCGACCACTCGGTCAGATCCATCGGCTGGAACGGGACCCCCAGCCCCGGAGCCGCTTCGTACCCGAGCAGCGCCACGGAGACGATGCCGATCCGCCACAGCGTGTCTGCCAGGCCGAAGAGGAAGGCGTGCATCACGAGCCCGACGAAGATGACGTGGAAGAGGAACTCCGGTGGGGCGACCTGGGCCACGATCAGCAGCGCGACGAGGACCATCGCGACGTCCAGGGCGAGCTGGACACGCCGAGGCCGACCGGCCACCCGATCGAGCCAGCGATCCAGGATCCGTCCGGTCGCGGGCGCCTCGTCGTTCCGGGCCGGGAGGGTCACTGAGCCGATGCCGACGGGTTTCGACGTACTCGTGTACGGCGGTATGGTCACGAGCGGACCTCCAGGATGGCGCGTTTCGAGTATAGATGCCGGGTGGTGGGCGGGGGCATCGTTTGTCCGATACCGATGGGCGCCTCCCAGCGCCCCATGGGGGGATGCTCCCCGGGTACCCGAGACGCGGGCTGCCGAGGTGTGTTCCCAGGAGGAGGCACCGATGCGTTTGCGAATTCTGGCCGCGGTTCTCGGCTCCATCACGTTGCTTGTCGGGGCTTGCTCCTCCGGCGCCGCTCCGGCGCCGGCCGGCGGGTCCGGCACGGTCGGCGCCGAGCTGAGCGAGTGGGCGATCAAGCTCGACGCGAGCACCGGCAAGGCCGGGACCGTCACCTTCAGCGTCAACAACAAGGGCGAGAAGGAACACGAGTTCGTCATCGTCAAGACCGATCTGAAGGCGGACAGCCTGCCGGTCGTGGACGACGGGGTCGACGAATCGGCCTTCACACCGGTCGACGAGATCGAGGACATCGCGGCCGGGGCAACGCCGTCGCTGGCGGTCGACCTCCAGCCCGGCCACTACGTCATCCTGTGCAACCTGACCAGTCACTACCAGAAGGGGATGTACGCCGACTTCGATGTCCAATAGGGGTCGGCGCGGGCATCTGACGGCTTCGGGCGGCGAGCTGGCGTGACGGCTCGTCGCGACCTGGCCGTCGCGGTCGCCATCTGGGCGGTCCTGTCGGCCATCGGCGTCGTGGTCGTCCTGGGGACGCAGATCCTTCCCGTCATCGCCTCGCGCGAGGCGGAGGTCGTCAACGGGGCGTTCGTCATGTTGACGGTCGCCTCGGTGCCGATCCTGATGCTGGTCGTCGTGCCGAGCGCCTATTCGGCCATCCGTTTCCGCGCCAGCGACGACGACGAGACTGACGGCCCGCCCATCCACGGCCACCGCGCCTTCGAGGCGGGCTGGGTGGTCGTTTCCCTCGTGCTGGTGATCGGCCTGGCCGCCTTCGGGACGATCGGGCTGCTGGAGATCCGCGGGGGCCCGGACGCCGACCTCGAGGTGCGAGCGGAGTCGACGCAGTGGGCCTGGGAGTTCGCCTATCCCGACCTGGGCGTCCGCTCCAAGGAGCTTGTCCTGCCGGTGGACCGGCGCGTCCGCATCACGATCGTCTCCGACGACGTGCTGCACTCCTTCTACGTGCCGGCCTTCGGCATCAAGCAGGACGCGGTCCCCGGGCGCGTGACGTACCTCCACGTGACCCCCACGGTGACCGGCACCTACGGCGCCCAATGCGCCGAGCTGTGCGGCCTGGGCCACACGAAGATGGTCGCCGGAGTGGCGGTCCTAGAGCTGTCGGAATTCGAGGCCTGGGTGGCCGAGCAGCAGCCACAGCAGCCGTAGGGTGACGGAGGACAGGCGGATGGACCGATGGCGACGACCCGGCCTGGCGCGCGGCGTGCTCGGGGGCGTCGCCGGCTTCGCTGTCGGGGCGCTGCCGATCGTGGCCGCGGCCCAGCTCGGCGCGGACATCAAGCCCGGCCACGGGCTGGCGCTCGGCTACATCGGTGCCCAGGTGGGATGGCTTCTCGGCCTCGGCGCGCTGCGGTTCTGGACGGCCTGGGCCCTGGGTCGCGCCGCCGACCCGGTCGATCAGGCTGCGGCGCATGGCCGCGCCGGCGACTGGACGCGCTATTTCAGGTTCACCACCGACCACAAGGTGATCGGGCTCCAGTACCTGATCACGAGCTTCGTCCTCTTCCTGACGGCCGGCCTGCTCGCGATGGTCTTGCGGCTCGAGCTGGCGCAGCCCGGTCGCCTGATGGATGGCGACACCTACAACACCGTGATGAGCACGCACGGCATCGTCATGATCGTGGTCGCCCTGATCGCCATCGTGGGCGGCCTGGGCAACTACTTCGTGCCGCTCATGATCGGCGCCCGGGACATGGCCTTCCCCAAGGTCAACGCGCTCAGCTACTGGTTGCTGCCGCCGGCCCTGCTGCTCATCGTGGCCAACCCGCTGCTCGGCGGTTTCGACACCGGCTGGACCGCCTATCCGCCCCTCAGCCAGCAGGCCAACCTGGGCCAGCAGGCCTTCATCCTGACCTTCATCACGCTGGGCGTGTCCTCGATCATCAGCGCCGTCAACTTCCTCGTGACGGTCGCTCGCATGCGTGCGCCCGGGATGTCGCTGACACGGATGCCGATCTTCGTGTGGGCGCTCACGGTGACCACGAGCATCGTCCTGGTGGCCACCTCGGTGGTGGCGGCCGGGATGACCATGCTGCTCTTCGATCGGCTGCTGGGCACCGCCTTCTTCCGGCCCAGCGCGGGCGGCGATCCGATCCTCTTCCAGCATCTCTTCTGGTTCTATTCGCATCCCGCCGTCTACGTGATGGCGGTGCCGGCCTTCGGGGCCGTGCTCGAGGTGGTGCCGGTCTTCGCCCGGAAGCCGCTCTTCGCCTATCGCCTGGCCGTGCTCTCCTTCATCGGCATCGGCGTGCTCAGCTTCATGGTCTGGGCGCACCACATGTTCGTGAGCGGCATGGCCGATTACTTCCACATCCCGATCATGATCACCACGGAGCTGATCTCGGTGCCGACGGGCATCGTCTTCCTCTCCGCACTCGGCACGATCTGGCTCGGACGCATCCGCTTCGCCACCCCGATGCTGTGGGTCTTCGGGTTCCTCTGGAACTTCGTCATCGGGGGCATCACGGGCGTCTTCCTCGCCGACGTGCCCACGGACCTGGCGCTCAGCGACACCTACTTCGTGGTCGCCCACTTCCACTACACCATCGTGGGCGGGATGGTCTACGGGCTCTTCGCCGGCACCTACTACTGGTTCCCCAAGATCACCGGCCGCCTCATGGACGAGCGGCTCGGCCGGGCCCACTTCTGGTGGTTCACGCTCGCCTTCAACGCCACGTTCCTGCCCATGTTCTGGCTCGGACTCCAGGGCATGCGCCGTCGTGTCGCCGACTACCCGGCCGACCTGGCAGACGTCAACCTGTGGACCAGCGTGGCCTCATCCACGATCGCCCTCTCGACCCTCGTCTTCCTGGTCAACGCGATCCGCTCATGGGCGCGCGGGCCGAAGGCCTCAGCCAACCCGTGGCGGGCCCATACCTTGGAGTGGCAGGTCGCTTCGCCGCCGCCGGTCGAGAACTTCGAGCACCTGCCCACGGTCACCGCGGGACCCTACGAATACGGCGTGTCCGCGTCCGGGCCGGTGATCCGGCCCGGCGGCGCGACGGGCCATTAGGGAGAGCGGGATGGCAACCTTGGGGCACGCGGTCGACACCGCCGCAGAGCGGCGGATGCTGCTGCTCGGGGTGCGGCTCTTCATCCTCTCCGAGGTGATGCTCTTCGGCGCCTTCTTCACGGCCTACTTCGTGCTGCGTGCCCAGGCGCCGGCGTGGCCGCCGCTGCCCGACCTCGAGCGTCCCGAGCTTCCCCTCGTGGGCTTCAACACGCTCCTCCTCCTCTCCAGCAGCGTCACGATGCAGTGGGCCGTGACGCGGATCGGCCGGGGCGACGCCGCGGGGTTCAAGCGCGGCTTGCTGGCCACGCTCATGCTCGGAACGGTCTTCCTGGCCATCCAGGGCTACGAGTTCGCCAGCAACGGCTTCGGGATCTCCGACGGCGTCTTCGGCAGCACCTTCTACACGCTGACCAGCTTCCACGGCGCCCACGTCCTGGGCGGTCTCCTGCTGATGGGGGTCCTCGCCAACCGTGCACGCCTGGGACTGGTCACGCGCGAGCATCACACCGCCGTGGAGGGGGTCAGCTACTACTGGCACTTCGTCGACGTCGTCTGGGTGGTGCTCTTCCTGACCGTCTACGTGCTGTAGGGCCCGCGGCCCCACCTCGTCGGGGTCATCGGGCAGCGCGGTACGATGGCCATCTTGCTCGAGCTCGGGCCGCTCATCGCCGTCGCGATGGCGGCGTTCGTCCCGCTCCTGACGCTGCCCGTGGTGGCGGGCGTCATCGGCGGGTTCCTGTTCCTCCGGACGCGCACGCATCCTGCCGCCTGGCCCTGGGGCGCGACGATCCCCGTCGCCGTCGGGCTGGCCTGGCG
>LDXM01000051.1 GCA_001443375.1 Chloroflexi bacterium CSP1-4 | reverse complement strand
CGAGGGATCGTCGAGGTGAAGGGCAAGGGCACGATCGAGACGTGGTTCGTCGTGGGGCGCCGCTGAGCAGATGAGAGCATCCGCCGCCGTGCGGTCGCGAGAGCCGGCCGCGCAGTCCGGTGGTTGACGGTCGGTCTACGCTCCGTGGATGACAGTTGGAGTCGGACGGAGACGGCGACGGTCACGCCCGGCGCCGCTCGGCCAGGCGAGGCCCGCATGACGCGGCTCATGGAGACCCTGCGACGCCTCGTCCGCCCGACGCCGCCAGCGTGTTCGCATCTCGATCAGGCACGTAGCGTGGAGCCACGGACCGAGGGCTGCGAAGAGTGCCTCGCGATCGGCGGCACGTGGGTCGAGCTCCGGCTCTGCCTCGCGTGCGGTCATGTCGGCTGTTGCGACCTGTCGCCGAACCGGCACGCGCGAGGCCACTTCGCCGAGACCGGCCACGCGATCATCCGGGCCAACGTGCCCGGATACACATGGACCTGGTGCTGGGTCGACGAGATCAAGGTCTGACTTCCGCATCCGGCGAGCCTGCCGCATCTGCGTCGACGGCAAGTGGCGTGACGTGTTCAGTGACGGGTGCCGGGGTCAGGCGGCACCGCCGGCGTCGCCCGTTGAACATCCGGCGAGCGAACGGGCGATCGAGGACCCACCCACCGCGCGCCAAGCATCGCTCGGACGCCTCCTCGCTCACCCGGTGTGGACGACGAACGAGCGTCGCGCCGAGCGCCCAGGACATCGTATCGGGCGCCTCCGCCACCCCTTCTTCGTCCGTTCGCTCACCCGATGAGCAGCCGGTCCGCTCGACCTGTGCAGCGGCCCGCCCGAGAGCCAGCGGCCCGCCTGTGCGGTAGATCCTTGCCAGATGCGCGTGTGGCTGGCGGAGGTCGGCGGATCCCTGCCATCGGTCGCCATGGGTGACGGATGACGAGACCTCGCTTCTCGCGAGTGTCCGGGTCACGCTTACGAAGCGGCCTCATCCCCCTCGCGAGGCCCGGCGCGAGCGACGTCGGTCGTCCTGGCTGACATCTGTCAAGAACGCACACGAGACTCGGGCCCACGCCGCCGGTCCGGGCCACATGCGCCATCTCTCCCCGGACGGCACGTGTCTGCTCGGCCACGTCTACCATGCCCGGCGAGCCAACGGGCTACCGGCCGGGCCCTGCTACCATCGCCGCGGGCCCTCCCGGGATCGGGATTCGGGCCTTGTCGTCGTGGGCGGCGGCATGCCTGCCGGCATGGGCACGGCTCCAGGAGGTTGAGTGAAGATCGTCGTCGGGCTCGGCAACCCGGGCGCTCGCTACGCGAAGACGCGCCACAACGTCGGGTGGATGGTCGTGGACCGGCTGGCCGACCGGGCCGGCTGGGGCGGGCGCGGCAAGGCCCGCGATGCCGCCTCGGCGGTGTGGGGCCGCTACGAGGGCCTCGACCTCGAGCTCGTGAAGCCGCTCACGTTCATGAACGAGTCGGGTGCCGCGGTGCGCAAGGTGCTCGCCCGCGAGCACGCGCCGATGGAGGACCTGCTCGTGGTGGCCGATGACTTCGCGCTGCCCTTCGGGCGCCTGCGCCTGCGCGAGGCCGGCAGTGCCGGCGGCCACAACGGCCTGCGTTCGATCATCGGGGAGCTGGGCAACCAGAGGTTCGCCCGCCTGCGCATCGGCATCGGCGAGCCGACCCAAGACGCCATCGACCACGTGCTGGCCACCTTCAACGCCGCGGAACGGCGCGACCTCCACGCCATCCTCGACGCGGCGGCCGACGCGGTCATCGACTGGGCCCGCGAGGGGACGCCGAAGGCCGCCAGCCGCTGGAACCCCTGGCGCCTCGAGGGCCCGGAGGTGCAGACCGAGGAGGCGCCGAAGGCCGAGGCCGGCGATGGGCCGGACGCCGGCGTCGGGCCGGCCGAGGGAGCCGTGGGGCCCGATGGCATCCGCCGCACGCGCACGGGCTGGCGCAGGATCCTCGGGGCCGAGGAGAGCCGCGGGCGCCCCGGGGACGAGGGACGACCGGGCCGATGAGCGACGCCACGCCGCGCCTGCGGGGCCGGCGCGGGCGCGATCGCCACCTGGCCGGGGTCGGCCGCGGCAGCGAGGGACGTCCGAGTGAGGCTGCCGGGCATCGCCACCTGCCGGCCGATCTCTCGGCCCTGCCGCCGCTTCTCGCCGCGACCGCCGAGCTGCGTGCGCTCGTCGAGCGCTACACGACGCGCCGGGCGGCCGGCGTCGGCCGCGACCTGCGCCACGTGTCCTACGCGGCGATGCCCCACGGCGCCAAGTCGTTCCTGGCCGCGGCCCTGGCGATAGCCTCGGGGGAACGGCTGGCCTGGATCGCCCGCGACGCGGAGATCGCCGACCGGGTGGCCGAGGAGCTGACCGCCTGGGCCGGCGATCCTGCCGCGGTGGTGACCCTGGAGGCGCGCACGGCCCTGGCCTACGAGCGCTCCGAGCTGGTGCGCGACGAGACCGCGGCGCGTGTCGCCACCCTTGCCGCGTGGCGGGGCGGCCGGCCGCGCATCCTCGTGGCCGGCGTGCAGGCGCTCGTCCAGCGCACGCTGCCGCCCGACGCCCTGCCCGACGATCCGCTCGTCCTGCGGCCCGGCACGCGGGTGGCGCAGGAACGGCTGGTCCGACGCCTCGTCGAGTCGGGCTACGAGGCGGTGCCCGAGGTCGCCGGCCGCGGTGAGTTCGCGCGTCGCGGCGGCATCGTCGACTGCTTCCCGCCGGGCCAGCCGCTGCCCGTGCGCATCGAGTGGTTCGGCGACGAGGTCGAGTCGCTGCGCGCCTTCGACCCCGCCGACCAGCGCGGCGTGGGGCCGGTCGCCGAGGCCGCCATCCTGCCCGCGTCCGAGTTCCTCCTGCCGCCCGATCCCGCGGCACGACGAGCGTTCATCGGGGAGCGCCTCGGGCGGATCGCGGCCCGCCTGCCGGAGCGCATCGCGGCTGACCTGGAGCGGATCGCCGAGACCGGCGAGACAGGCGATGGCGCGGAGGTGTGGAGCGGCGTGCTGGCGCCGGCGACCGGGCTCGACCACCTCGGCCAGGCCATCATCGTCATCGACGAGCCGGCCGACGTGGCGGCGGCCTTCGCCGGGTTGCGGGCCCAAGCGGACGAGCGTGCCGGGGACCTCGAGGCGGCCGGCGAGCTGCCGCGCGGCTGGCCGGACGCGTACGTGGCCCCGCGCACCTGGAAGGCCGCGCTCCACGCGGCGCGGACCCTGGAGCTGACCTGGGAGACCGAAGCCGAGGGCGCGCCGCCGGGCGGCAACCCCTTCGGGTGGCGCGAGCCAGCCATGCCGCCGGCCGCCTTCACCTCCATCGGCGCCACGGTCAGGCGCTGGCAGGGCGAGGGCCACCGGGTGGTCGTGACCTCCGACCAGTCGGCGCGGCTCGAGGAGCTCCTGGCGGAGCAGGACGTCGTCGCCGCCGCGGTCGCGCGACTCGCCGAGCCGCCACCGGCGGGTGCCGTCGCCCTCGTCCAGCGCAGCCTCAACGGGGGCTTCGCCGGCGGCCCGGAGGGTCTCGTCCTGGTCACCGACAAGGAGCTGTTCGGGACCGTCCGCGTTCGGCGGCCGCGGGCGCTGCGGCGGGTCGTGCCGCGGGACATCCTGGAGCGGCTCCAGCCGGGCGACGCGGTCGTCCACATCGACCACGGCGTGGCTCGCTATGCCGGCCTGGTGCGTCGGCCGGCCGGCGGCCCCGGCGACGAGGAGCGCGACTTCCTCGAGCTTCACTTCGCGGGCACCGACCGCATCTGGGTGCCGGTCGAGCAGATCGACCGCGTCAGCCGCTACGCCGGTGCCGACCAGGCGCCGCTGTCGCGTCTCGGCGGCGGGGAGTGGGCGCGTACCAAGACCCGCGTCCGGCGCGCCGTCACCGACCTCGCCCGCGACCTCATCGCGCTCTATGCGGCCCGCTCGGCCGTGCGCGGCCGGGCCTTCGGGTCGGACACCCCGTGGCAGGGGGAGCTGGAGGCGGCCTTCCCCTACGAGGAGACCCCCGACCAGCTGCGCTCGGTGACCGAGGTCAAGGCGGACATGGAGCGTGACCGGCCGATGGACCGGCTCGTGGTCGGCGACGTCGGCTACGGCAAGACGGAGGTGGCCCTGCGAGCGGCGTTCAAGGCCGTCCAGGACGGCGCCCAGGTGGCTGTGTTGGTGCCCACGACCATCCTCGCCGTCCAGCACCTCGAGACCTTCCGGGCGCGCTTCGCGGCCTATCCGGTCGTGGTGCGCATGCTCAGCCGCTTCGTGCCCCCGGCCGAACAGGCGGCCACCCTGGCCGGGCTGGCGGAGGGGTCGGTGGACTGCGTGATCGGGACGCATCGCCTGCTCAGCCGGGACATCCGCTTCCGCGACCTCGGCCTGCTCGTGGTCGACGAGGAGCAGCGCTTCGGGGTCGCTCACAAGGAGCGACTCAAGCAGCTCAAAACCGAGGTCGACGTGCTGACGCTCTCGGCCACGCCGATCCCGCGCACGCTGAACATGGCCCTCGTCGGCGCGCGCGACATGAGCGTCATCGAGACGCCGCCGGAAGACCGCCTGCCGATCCAGACGCGCGTCGCCGAGGCGTCCGCCGGCCTCGTGCGCGACGCGATCCTGCGCGAGCTCGATCGTGGCGGCCAGGTCTTCTACGTCCACAACCGCGTGGAGACGATCGAGGCGCAGGCCGAGCAGTTGCGCCGGCTACTACCCGACGCGCACATCGTCGTCGGGCACGGCCAGATGCCCGAGGGCGCACTGGAGCGGGTCATGCTCGCCTTCGCCGCCGGCGAGCACGAGGTCCTCGTGTGCACCACGATCATCGAATCGGGGCTCGACATCCCCAACGTCAACACCATCGTCATCGACCGCGCCGACGCCCTGGGCCTGGCCCAGCTCTACCAGCTCCGCGGGCGAGTGGGGCGCAGCTCGCGTCGCGCCTACGCCTACCTGCTCTACCGGCGCCGGGGCCAGCTCAGCGACGTCGCCCGGAAACGCCTGCAGGCGATCTTCAACGCCTCCGAGCTGGGCGCCGGCTTCCAGATCGCCCTGGCGGACCTCGAGATCCGGGGTGCCGGGAACCTCCTCGGCGCCGAGCAGCACGGCAACATCGCCGCCGTCGGCTTCGAGCTCTTCACGCGCCTCCTGGCCGACGCGGTCGAGGAGCAGAAGGCGGAGTTCGAGCAGCGGCCCGCGAACCTGCCACGGCCCTCCGCGGTCATCGACCTGCCCGTGGACGCCTACCTGCCCAACGACTACGTGGCCCAGGAGCCCCAGAAGCTCGAGTTCTACCGGCGCCTCGCCCGGGCCACGACGGAGGCCTCGGTAGCGGCGGTGTCCGCCGATCTGACCGACCGCTACGGACCACCGCCGCAGCCGGTGGAGCGGCTCCTCGAGGTGGCGCGGCTGCGGCTGGCCGCCGACCGCGCGGGCCTCGGCTCGGTCGCCCGGGAGGACGGCCAGCTCGTCCTGCGCTTCGGGCCCGACTGGTCGCGCGCCGCGACCGCCCGGGCGCTCGCGCCACGCGGACCCGGGGACCCCATCCGCGCCCTGGCGGGCGGCGTGACCTTCGCCTCCAACCAGGTCCGCATCCGGCTGCCGCGTGAGGCGGACGTGGCCTGGCGGCTGACGCGGCTGGTCGTCGAGCGCCTCGCTGAAGGCGCGGCAGCGGACATGGAACGGCCGACGAGCTGAGGGCCCGCCGGCCGTCGTTCGGGCCCCGGGATCCCCTCAGGCGTGGGCCATGGCCAGTTGGCCGACGATCTCCCGCGCCTTGGCCGGATCGCTCGTCGCGAAGGCGACGCTCACCTTGGAGCCGGACATCCCGGTCGGCAGGCAGGCCTCGATGTTGATGCCCGCCTCGGCGAGCTTGCGGGTCGCCTCGGCGAGGGTGCCGGGCTTGTCCTCGAGGGTGCAGGCGACGAGCTCGACCTCGCGGTAGGGGAAGCCCTTCGCCGACAGGAGCGACCGTGTCGCCGGCTCGTCGTTGGTGAGCAGCGCGATGGCCCCCTGGCCGCCCCACGTCACGAGCGTGACGTTGGTGACGTTGACGCCGCGCTCGGCGATGGCCTCGGCCACGCGCGCGAGCTCACCGGGTCGATCCTGTCCGCTGATGATGAACGCGTTCATGCGCGCCCCTCCACCTGTGGGCGGCCCGGCCGATCGGCGGGCACCGGACGACGCCGGGTCGCGGACTCCCGATTGTACGCCCGGCTGTCCCACGCTCCCGACGGGCACCGGGCGCATGCCCCCGGGGCATCCGAGGCCGCCAAACCGAGCGTGTTAGCCTCGCGATGAGGCCTCATCGAGCGGTAGCTGAGCGTGGGTTCAGTCGCCCGCATGACCGGCTGGCATGCGGCAGCGCGGCGCAAGATCCGGATTGACGCGCGGACGCGGAACGGCCAAGCTCTCGCGCCAGCGGGCCCCGTCGGCAGGGCCGGTCATCCAGCGTCACGTAGGAGGTCCCGTTGCGGCCGCGATCGATGCTCGCGCTCGTGGTGTGTGTCGTCGCCGTGCTGCTCGGAGCCTGTGGCGGCGGTGCCGCGGGTGGTGGCGGCGGCGGACCGGAGCAGGTGGAGCGGGGCGTCTGGTACCCCATCGAGCTGGGTCCACCGTGCGCCGGCAGCGACGTCCCGCAGGTCACTTTCGGCGGGAGCCAGTGGACCATCGCGCTCGTGCGCGACTCGACCGGTCATCTCCTCAAGGCCGCGGACCTGGCCACGGATCCACGCGGCCAGGTGCGCCTGCTGTCCGACGACCTCGCCGAATACGAGGGCCAGACCGGCGTCGGCGTGACGGGCACGTTGCACCGCCAGACGGACACGCCTGCGCCCTGCGGCTAGAGTCGCTGTAGCCGGAAGGGGGGCCCGCAGATGCCTCTTGATTCCGCGAGCCGGCGGTGCAACGATGCTAGTTCTTCCCGCGTTCCGCCCATCCGGTCGCGGCCCGCTACGGGCCGCGACGATCAAGCCTCGGAGGTGTCGCCAGTGGCAGAGCAGGTCGCTCTCGTCGTCAACGGGGTCCCGCGCACCGTGGAGGTCGAGCCG
>LDXM01000050.1 GCA_001443375.1 Chloroflexi bacterium CSP1-4 | reverse complement strand
CGCGCCGCTCCTTGAAGAAGCGCAGCGCCCGTTGCGTCTGGCGGGAGTCCTTGCGCCCGAAGACCTGGACGGGGACTTCCCCCGCGGCCGGGGCGCCCATCAGCCCGCGGCGGCGAGGGTGAGGATGCGGCGCGGGTTCTCGACCGTCATGGTGCGGATCGTCGCCTCGTCCACGCCGGACGCCCGCAGGCGCGGCAGGAACGTCTCGGAGAGGTAGACGTAGCCGTTGCCTTCGTACGCCTTGAGCTGGCTGTCGTGGCAGACGTCCTGGCTGAGCAGGATGCGCTCAGCGTGACCGCGACCGAGCAGCTCCAGCAGCAGGCGGATGAGCCGCGGCTCGCCGTGGCGCTCGACCGGCGTGAAGCTCATGCCCAAGAAGTCGAACTCCAGGTTGGCGCCGCGCGCGATGATGCCGAGGTAGTGGTCGAGGCTGGGGTTCGAATCCGCGTGGCCGACGACGACGCGGCCCGGGTCCAGCCCCTCCTCGTCGAAGACCCGGAGCTGCGCCAGGCCGACCCCGGACATGACCGCGTGCGTCGTGACGGCCATGCCCGTGGCGCGGGCAGCCCTCGCCGCGGCGCGATGGACGCGCTCCTCCTCGCCGGACATCCAGGGCTTGTCGGTGCCGATCTCGCCGATGATGCCCGGACGGACATCGGTCCCGTCGGCGCCCTCGTGGAACTCGCGCACGAGCTCGGCGGCGAGGTCGTCCACCGTGCGCCGCCCGATGCGCGCCTCGGCCGGGTAGTAGGCCTGGCGGTACCAGCCGCAGCCCATGACGAGGTGCAGGCCCGTGGCCTCCGAGAGGCGCCGGAGCCGGGCAGCGTCGCGCCCGATGCTCTGCAGCGTCACGTCCACGACGCAGCTCCCGCCCGCGTCGCGGAAGAGGCCAAGCTCCCCGGCGATCAGGTCCTCCTCGCCGGTCAGCTGCCAGTAGTCCCAGCGGTTCGGGATGTGCCAGAGCACGCAGCGCGTGTGCTCGTGGGGCAGCGTGAAGCCGATCTCGGCTGCCGCGACACGACCGCGAACCGTCTGGACCTCGCCCATCAGACCGCCCCGGAGACGAGCCGGCCGTCCTGGTAGACGGCCCGCACGCGGTCGCCCAGATCCGCGTAGTCGAAGGGGTCGCCGTCCACGACGACCAGGTCGGCCTTCCTGCCCGGCTCGATAGAGCCCAGCTCGTCCTCGACGCCGATGAGCTCGGCGGCGCTGCGCGTGGTGGCCAGCATGGCGCCCAGCGGCGTCATCCCGTTCTCGACCAGGAGGGCCAGCTCCCGCAGGTTGTGGCCGTGGGGCGTGACGCCCGAGTCCGTGCCCATGGCGATCTTCACGCCGGCCGCGATGGCCCTCCGGACCGCCGCCCTATGGATGTCGATGACCTCGTGCGCCTTGCGCACGCTGGCCGCCGGGATGGCGGCGCCGGCGGCCTCCGCGTCGAGCACTCCCTGCGGGGCGAGCAGCGTCGGCACGAGCCAGGTGCCGCGTTCGAGCATCATCGCGATGGCCTCATCGTCGAGGAAGATCCCGTGCTCGATGGAGCGGATCCCGGCCCGCACGGCAGCCTTGATACCGGGCGCGCCCTGGGCGTGGGCCATGACGAAGATGCCGGCCGCGTTCGCCTCCTCCACGAGGACGGCCAGCTCGTCATCGCGGAAGTGGCCGTGGCGCGGGTCGTCGCGCGGCGACAGGACGCCGCCGGAGGTGCAGACCTTGATGTGGTCGGCGCCCGCGCGGACGATCTCCCGGACGCGGCGGCGCATCTCGTCGGGGCCGTCGACGATGCCGGACGGCATGCCGGGATAGGTCGGGGATGTGATGTCGTAGCCCGACGGCATCCAGCCATCGCCGTGGCCGCCGGTCTGGGAGAGGGCCGTGATGGCGATGCGCAGCCGCGGGCCCGCGATCAAGCCATCCTCCACGGCCATCTTGATGCCCAGGTCCGCGCCGGCGGCGTCACGTACGGTCGTGATGCCGATGGCCAGGGTCTTGCGCAGGTTCTCGATGGCCACGTAGAACCAGTACGAGAATGGCGTCTCGAGCTCGCGCATGAGGTCGATGCGGTCGATCATCACGTGCGTGTGGCAGTCGAAGAGGCCGGGTAGCACGGCCCGTTCATCGAGCTGCACCGCCTCGTCCCCGTCGAGCCCTGGACCGACGTCCACGATCCGCCCGTCCTCGACCACCACGTCCGCCGACGCCAGCGTCGCCGTCCCGTCGAACACCCGCCCGCCCCTGAAGACCGTCCGAGTCATCGTCACCTCCGTGACGCCCATCTTCGCGCACCGCGGCGGCCCCGTGTCGTGTGCTAGAATATGCGCATCGTCTCACACACTACCGGAGGCCGGCCCGATGGCCATGGCGCGCACGAACCTGACGCTCCCCGTGGAGCTGATCCGCGAGGTGGACGATTACGCCGGCCCGCGCGGACGCAGCGCCTACGTGGCCGAGGCTGTCCGACTCCGTCTCAAGAGGGACAAGTTGCGCCGAGTGCTCGACGAGACATACGGCGCAGCGACGGGCCAGTCCCAGTGGATGGATGCCGACGAGGCCTACCGCTGGGTCCGGTCGCTGCGCGAGGATCGCTCGCGCGACGACCGTCTGTGGGACAAGGATCGATGAGCTACCTGTTCGACACGACCGTCGCCATCGACTGGTCACTGGCCAAGCCGGGCGTCAAGTCGGTGGTCGAGGCCTGTTTCGCCGAAACCGGGCTTCTCTATACGTGCGACGTGGTGACATCCGAGGCGCTGTCGGGTGGGAGCGATGAGGAGCGCGAGATCATCCACCGGTTCCTCCAGGCTCTGGAATACGTGGCCCTCGACCCCGATGGTGCGGCGGAGGCCGGCGAGCTACGGCGGCAGGCGGGCAGAACGAGCAGCCGAAGTCTTGGCGACGTGCTCATCGCAGCGCTCGCTCGGCGCCTGGAGGCGACGATCGTGACCCGCAACGAGGCCGATTTCAGCGGCCTCGGGGCCAGGGTTCTAGGGTACGGACCGGTGGCCGGGTAGATCCTCCGGCCGGTCCACGTCGCGACGCCAGGAACCCTCGGGATCGGCCATGCGCCAGGTCGATTCCGGCAGCACCACCGCGCCGAGGCCGAAGATGACCCCCAGCAGCGACCGCCGCTCGGAGCCGAGCACCCGACGCGCGGCGGCCAGGGCGGGATCGCGCCGCACGACGAGGGGCAGCGAACGCGGGGCGTCCCCGTCGGCCAGCACGGCCGCGGCTCCGGTGCCCAGCGACGAGACGAGGAGGCGCAGCAGCTCCGGCCGGAGGTCCGGCTGATCCCCGCCGACGACCAGGGCAACCCCCTCCCCGGCTGCCTCGAGGCCGGCGACGAGCCCGGCCAGCGGGCCGGCGCCGTCGACCGCATCGCGGACGATGCGGATCGGTACGCCGGCCACGCCGGGTAGCGTCGGCTCGGGCGCATCCGCCGCCAGGGCCACGAGCACTTCGCCGCAGACCTCCGCGAGGGCGAGGATCGGGTGCTCGAGCAGCGGCCGGCCGCGCACGTCGGCCCGGAGCTTGTCGGCGCCGAAGCGCGTCGATCGCCCGCCGGCGAGCACGATGCCGCTGGCCCGGGGCCCCGTCATTCGGGCGCCGGTCGTTCCTGGACGAAGGCGAAGCCGAAGCGGCCTTTGACGCACAGGTGCCCGTTGGTGACGTCGGCGTCGAGCGGCGAGGTGACCTTGACGATGTCGTTCTCCTGGACGTGCAGGGTGAGCGTGCAGCCCACGCCGCAGTAGGGGCAGATCGTGTCGGTCCTGGTCTGAGCAGCCTCATCCCACGTGCCCGCGGCACGCATCTCGTGCTCGCTGCGGAACATCAGCGCGCCGGTGGGGCAGACGCCGATGCAGTTGCCGCAGTAGACGCAGGCCGAATCGGGCAGCCCGACGTTCCACTCGGTCGAGATCCCGGCCTCGAAGCCACGTCCGGCCACGGCGATGGCGAAGGTGTTCTGGGCGTCCGCCCCGCAGGCCTCGACGCACTTGTAGCAGAGGATGCACTTGGCGTAGTCGCGGACGTACAGCTCGTTGTCGATCTTGACCGGCTGGGCGACCGTGGCCGCGGGCGCGCCGGGTGCGGCGAAGCGCGACGGGTCGGCGCCGTAGCGCGCCATGTAGCCGGCGACATCCGGGGCCGTGGAGAGGTCCACGGACGAGCCCAGCAGCTCCAGCACGACCTTGCGGCTGGTGCGCACGCGCTCGGAGTCCGTGTGGACCTTCATCCCGGCCTCGACCTTGCGCGAGCAGGCCGGGGCCAGCACCCGGGCGCCTTCCAACTCGACCACGCAGACGCGGCAGACGTTGACCGGCGTGAGGTTCTCGAGGAAGCAGAGCGTGGGGGTCTCTATGCCCTCGGTCCGGCAGGCCTCGAGGATCGTGGAGCCTTCGGGGACGGTGACCGGGCGACCATCGATCTCGAACGCGACCTGTGCCGGCGCGGGGCGCTCGGGCGCCGCGGGGATGTGCGTCGGGCGGGGCGCGGGACGGAACCAGATCGGGTCGGCCGTCATCCCGCAAGCCCTCCGTGCAGGGCGGAGCCGACCGCGCTGGCCGCCGTCTGGCCCAGACCGCAGATCGACGCGTCACGCATCGCCTGGGCGATCTCGTCGAAGAGGCGCAGCTCGTCCGCGCGGCTACCGTTGGGACGGCCGGCGACGAGGCGGCGCAGCAGCTCCTCCTGGCGCACGGTGCCCACACGACAGGGCACGCACTGGCCGCACGACTCGTGGCGGAAGAAGGCGGCGATGCGCAACACGATGGCGGGCAGGTCGATGGCCTCGTCGAAGACCATGATCACGCCCGAGCCGAGCGTCGCACCCGCGGCGCGCGTCCCCTCGAAGGTGAGCGGCATGTCCAGCTGGTCGGGGCCGACGAACGTGCCGGCGGCGCCGCCGAGCAGGACCGCCTGGAGCGCCCGGCCGCCCTCGACCCCGCCGGCGAGGTCCATCAGCTGGCGCAACGTGGCCCCGAACTCGACTTCGTAGAGGCCCGGCCGGGTGACGTTGCCGGAGAGGCAGAAGAGCTTGGGGCCGGTCGAGCCCTCCGTGCCGATGCGGGCGTACGCCTCTCCCCCACCGAGGATGATCAGCGGCACGTTGGCCAGCGTCTCCACGTTGTTGACCACGGTCGGCTTGCCGAAGAGCCCGACCTGCACGGGGAAGGGCGGTTTGTTGCGCGGCTCGCCGCGCTTGCCCTCGATGCTGTTGAAGAGTGCCGTCTCCTCGCCGCAGATGTAGGCGCCGGCGCCGCGACGGATCTCGATGTCGAAGGCGACGCCGCGGCCCATGACGTCGGGGCCCAGGAGGCCCTGAGCGCGCGCCTCGGCAATGGCGTGGGTCAGGCGCGCGGCGGCGAGCGGGTACTCGGCGCGCAGGTAGAGATAGCCCCGCTCGCAGCCGGTGGTGACGCCGGCGATCGTCATCGCCTCGACGATGGCGAAGGGATCCTCCTCCATGAGCACACGGTCCTTGAAGGTGCCCGGCTCCGATTCGTCGGCGTTGCAGACGAGGTAGTGCGGGTGTTCCGGCGCGGCGGCCACGGCCTCCCACTTGCGCCCAGCGGGGAAGGCCGCCCCACCCCGACCGACCAGCTTCGAGGCCAGGAGCTCGCGGATGACCACCTCGGGCCCCAGCTCGAAGGCGCGGCCCAGCGCCTCGTAGCCGCCGGCGGCGCGGTAGGCGTCGAGGCTCGCGGGGTCCACGCGGCCGACGCGCGCGAGCAGGCGGAGCGCGGGGTCGCCGGCCTGGGGGATCGGCGCGCTGGGCCATCGGTCGGCGCGGCTGATGTCAATGGCGGCATCAGAGAGCTCGGCCGCGACGCGCGCGGTGGTGGCCGGCGCGATCGCAAACGTGCGCGGTTCCTCCCCGGCCACCGTGACCAGCGCCGCCGGCGCGCGCTCGCACAGCCCGAGGCAGGGGCTGCGCAGCCAGGTCGTACGGCCGTCCGCGCTGGGGGTCCCGGCCGGCCCGAGGGTGCGCTCGAGGTCGGCGCAGAGCTGGTCGGCGCCGCGGGCCAGGCAGGCGATGTCGTCGCAGACGTGGGCCACCACCGGCGGGCGCGAGGCCAGCGAGAAGAGGGCGTAGAAGCTGGCCACGCCGTACGCCTCGGCCGGCGGGATGGTCAGGCGGCGGCAGATCTCGTTGAGGGCCGGCTGGCTGATCCAGCCGACGCGTGCCTGGACCGCGTGGAGTGCCGGCAGCAGGAGGTCGCGTCGCCCGCGTGCCGCGTGCCCGCCGCGTGACGCGTGACCCCCGAGCCCCGGCTCGCGCGGCCCGACCACGGACTCGATCCCCGCGCGTTCGGCGGGGCTGGCGAGAGGGCCGACGACGTGCAGGTCCATCGAGGCCGAGTGTAGCCCGGGCGCACCGGAGATGGACGATGGGCTAGAGGAACTGGCCCAGGAAGCGCTGGACCATGAACAGGACGAGGGGCAGCAGGATCACCGAGACGAAGCCCCGCACGGTGCCCGACGACCACGGCCACGTGGGCAGCTTCGCCAGCACCTCGCGCTGTTGGAGGAGGCTGCCGAGGGTCTTGTTCAGGGCATCGCCCCGGGCGAGGTCGACGGCATCCACGTCGCGATCCAACTCGGCGAGGATGCTTTGAGGCGTTCCTCCGAGGCGTACTGGAGTCGGTCCTTCTCCGCGACAAGCCGCGAGTGCATGCCGCGGAGGGGGAGCACGAAGACGGCCACCGCGGCCGCGATGCCGGCCCCGAGGTACGACGCCCAGATCCACACCGCGCCGGTCGAGAAGATGGCGGGCGTGGCCAGCGACGGCACGACGATCACCAGCAGGACGGCGACGCCGGTCCTGGACGTGAGCACGGAGAACCCGTAGAGCGGACGCGGGTGAAATAGATCGATGCGGGTCGCCTGCGCGTAGGTTCGCGCCACGGCACGCATCTGGCGCAGCGAGTGATAGACCAGGACGAACACAAGGCTACCGAAGAAGACCTCGCTGATGTAGCGGAAGGTGAGGCCGACCGGCGTCAGTCCGACCACGTCGGACGCCACCGGGTCGGCGATGTAGTAGATGGGCGTGATCACGACATTGAAGAGGAGGACGAGCGACGCCGGCCGCGCCGGCACGACCGTCAGCTCGTAGCGCAGTCGGGCGAAGTCCGCGTCGGTCGCCGTCAGGGCCGGACGGAAGGCGTCGAGCGCCGATCGCGCCAGGCCGTCGAGGTAGTGGAAGAGCCAGAGAGTCAGGCCCGTCATGAAGCCCCAGAAGGCCTGGATGGGATCGACCGTCCCGACCGGAGCGATGTCGCCGACCCAGGACTGGAGGACGGCCAGGCCCGTCAGGGCCACCACGAGAACGAGGTAGACGGCCCAGGTCGGACCGGGCAGCCGCTCGATGCCGTCGAGCAGGCGGTT
>LDXM01000049.1 GCA_001443375.1 Chloroflexi bacterium CSP1-4 | reverse complement strand
TTCGACTTCAGGAGGCCGTGGACATCCTGCTCGCCGTCCGGGCACCCGGCCGGACGGGGCTGCTGCCCGACGATACGACCCTGGTCAACGTGCTGCCGGCGGTCTTCGACGCGTACCTGGGCACGAGCCTGCCACGATCGGCCGATCATTCATTCGTCTCGGGTGAAGTGGACCTCCTGCCGTTCGTCGAGGTTCCAGCGCCGAGCCCGACGCCGTAGGGTCCCTCCCTCATGCAGGACCATCGGCGCCGTTGCACACCGACACCATGGCGCGTAGTGTTGGCCGAGTCATCTTCCCGGCGCGCTTGCCGGTCAACGGAGAGGATCTTCGATCCATGTACCTCGAGTCGCTCTACGCGTACCTCGATCCCGGGGCGGGCAGCCTGATCATCCAGGGCCTCATCGCGGCGGCGATCACCGTGCCCTTCCTGCTTCGCTCGAAGATCACCGAGGCCCTCAGGCGCATCCGCCGACGCGACTAACCGGTGGCCGACGCGACCATCGAGCCGGGCTCATACCGGGATCCCAGCGGGGCCGTCTACCGCCGTGACGGCGTTCTCCTGCGCCAGGTCAACCAGGTGTTCGCCGACGAGTGGGAGGCCCTGCGAGCCTCTGGCCTGCTCGATCGACTGACCCGCGACCGCCTCCTGGTCACGCACGCGGAGGCGCCGCTCGAGATGCGGCTCTCGGACGACGCCATCGCCGTCATCCGACCCGAGATCGTGCCGGTCATCAGCTACCCCTACGAGTGGTGCTTCTCGCAGCTGAGGGACGCGGCGCTGCTGACGCTGCGCATCCAATCCCTGGCCCTCGACGCGGGGATGACGCTGAAGGACGCGAGCGCCTACAACGTCCAGTTCCTCGAGGGTCGGCCGATCCTCATCGACACGCTTTCGTTCGAGCGCCAGGTTCCCGATGCACCGTGGGTGGCGTACCGGCAGTTCTGCGAGCAGTTCCTGGCGCCGCTCGCGCTCATGGCCAAGCGCGACGTGCGCCTCGGCGCGCTCATGCGCAGCGACCTCGACGGCGTGCCACTGGACCTGGCCGCCAAGCTGCTGCCCGGCCGCACGCGCCTGGACCCGGGCCTCGCAGCCCACATCCACCTCCACGCCCGATCGCAGCGGCGCCATGCGGATGCGGGCGCGACCGCGACGGGCCCCGGGCCGAGCCGCCGCGCGCCGCGCGTCTCGTCCACGGGCCGACGCGCCCTCATCGACAACCTGGAACGGACCATCCGGGCGCTCGAGTGGGCGCCGCGCGGAACGGAATGGGCTGACTACACCGAGCGCACGAACTACACCGACGCCGGGCGCTCGGCCAAGGAGCGGATCGTCGTCGAGATGCTGGCCCAGGCGGGTGGAACGTGGGTCTGGGATCTCGGTGCCAACACCGGGGACTTCAGCCGACTGGCGGCGGCGCTCGACCGCCGCGTCGTCGCCCCCGACGCGGACCCCGCGGCCGTGGAGCGCCACTACCGACGCGTTCGGGGCGCTGGCGAGACCCGCATCCTGCCGCTCGTCATGGACCTCATGAATCCCAGCCCCGCCAGTGGCTGGGGGGTCCAGGAGCGCGCCTCGATCTTCGAGCGCACCAACGCGGACGTCCTCCTGGCCCTGGCCCTGATCCACCATCTGGCCATCGCCCGTAACGTCCCGCTCGAGCGCGTGAGCGCGCTGTTCGCATCGGTGGCGCCGATGGCCATCGTGGAGTGGGTGCCAAAGGACGACAGCCAGGTCCAGCGACTGCTGGCGAGCCGTCGGGACATCTTTCCCGACTACACGCTCGACGGGTTCCGGGCCGCCTTCGGCCGCCACTACGAGATCGTGCGCGAGGCGCCGGTCGACGCCACCACGCGATCGCTCTTCCTCCTCCGCCGCCAGCCGTGACCGCCGGGGCGGCGGTCGCGCCGGCATCCACCGGCCGCGGTCCCTGGCCGTTGTACGCGTCGCTGCTGGCTGCGGCCTTCATCCTCAACATCTGGGTCGAGGCGGACATCAGCCCCTATGCCATGTTCCGCTCGCTGGCCGTCGGCCTGGTCGTGCCTGCGCTGATCGCGCTGGTCGCCGGGGCACTGCTGCGCAGCCGCCACCTGGGTGGGGCGGTCGCGGGGCTGATCATCGTGATCCTGGTCGGCTGGTACGCCCAGCTGATGCTGGCCGTCCTGCTGGTACTGCTGGGTGTCGTCCTCGTGCTCCTGCGGCGCATCCGGCGGGCACCCATCCCCTGGCCGCGCGTCTCGCGGGCCCTCAACGCCTTCGCCGCCGCCCTGCTCGTCGCGCTGGCCGTGAAGGCGGCCATGCACGGCACGCTCTGGCAGGCTCTCGCCGACCTGCACCAGGGCACGGCCGACCTTGCGGCATCGACCGTCAGCGCCGATCCCACACCCGACATCTACATCCTGCTCATGGACGGGTACCCGCGGGTCGACACAGTGGCGCGGATCTTCGACTACGACGGTGAGCCGTTCCTGCAAGCCCTGGAGCAGCGGGGCCTGGACGTGTCGCGCAGGAGCCGCACGAACTACGGCGTCACCCAGCTCACGCTGGTCTCGATGTTCGAGATGCGGCTGCTGGGCGACATCCCCGCCCTGGAGCGGGTGCTCGACGGTCGCCAGGAGGCGCAGCCGGCGATGCGCAACCTGACCAACGACGGAGCCGCTGTCCGGTTCCTCAAGGACCGTGGTTACCGGATCTTCGCCACGAGTCCCGGCTTCGAGGAAGTGGCCCTGCGACGGGCCGACACCTTCATCGACGACGGGCAGCTCAACGAGTTCGAGACCATCCTCATCCGCATCACGGGCGTCGCCGACTTGATCGACCTGGTCGCCCCGGATGCCATCGGCGACAGCTTCCGGTCCCGGGTGATGGCCACCCAGGCCCATGCCGCGCTGGCCGTGGAGGCCGCCAGGGCGGGACCGCAGCTGGCCTTCATCCACGTACCGTCCCCCCATGCGCCCATCCTGTTCGGTGCCGACGGGGCTCGCCCGCCGGTCGACGCCAACCATCCCTACGAGTACTGGCTGGGCGAGGACACGACAGCCGATCGGATCCGGGCTGCCTATCGCGAGCAGCTGCCCATCGTCGAGGACCTCGTCCTGAAGACGATCGACATCATCCGCGCCGGATCCGAGCAGACGCCGGTGATCATCGTCTTCTCCGACCACGGATCGCTGGCCAATCTCGATACCGACCCCGAACTCAAGCTGTCCGAGCGCGTGAGCAATCTCTTCGCCGCCTCGACGCCGGGCCATCCCCGCCTGTTCGGTGACGTCGTCACGCCGGTCAACGTCTTCCCCATCCTGTTCGACGCGTACTTCGGGACGGACCTGCCGCGCTCCGAGGACCGCAGCCTTGTTTCGGAGTCGGGAGCGGTCTTCGACTTCACCGAGTTGAGAACTCCCGACCAGGCGCCGCCTTGACCCCGCCTCTGGTGGCTCTCCCCAGGCAGCGACGACTAGGGCACTAGACAGATTGCAGTCTACTCCCCTAGACTAGCGCCGTGAAGCGCGGCGATCTCCCGCGGGCGGCGCTCGCCATCGAGCGGCTGCTCGAGGCTGAGCTGGGAGAGGGATGGTGGCGCTTATGAAGCCGACGTACACGGCGGTCTGCGAGCGAGCGGAGCGATGGTGGGCGATCAGGATCGAGGAGCTGCCGGGCGTGTTCACGCAGGTGCGGCGTCTCGATCAGGCCGAGGCGATGGCTCGCGACGCGATCGCCCAGATGCTGGGGGTCCCCGGCACGACGTTCGAGGTGGACGTCGAGCCCGTCGTGCCGGCCGACCTGCGCCAGCTCGTCGCGGAGGCACGGACGGCCAGGTCGCGGAGTGAGCAGGCCAGCGGGGCGGCCGCAAGGGCAACCCGCGTCGCGGCGGCGGAGCTGGTGCGCCGTGGACTCACCCTGCGCGAGGCGGGCGTGCTTCTCGGCTTGTCCCACCAGCGGATCGCCCAGCTCGTGGGCTGAGAACGCGCACCCTCGTGATCACGGCGCCGCGCCGCAGGCGACCTCGGGGAAGCGGGCGAGCAGGTCGGCCTGGGCGGCGGCGACCGCGGCCATCGCCTGCTCCAGGCCCTCGAGGCGGCGGGCGGCCGCGGCCAGGCGCTGCGCGTCGGCGGCGGCATCGACGATCGCTCCGAGGGCGTCGGACTCGAGGGCCAGGAGCCGGCCGTAGGCGACGGCGAGGCCCTGCGCGGGCTCGAACGCTTCGATGGTCCGGAGGCTTCCGGCGGTGGTGGCCACCTCTGCGGCCAGCGCGCGAGCACGGTCCGACACGCCGGCGTGGCGGTCGGCGGCGATGTCGGCCAGCAGCGCGTCGAGGGCGGTCCGCACGGCGGCCACCTCGGCCGCCACCAGGCAGCCGGCGATCTCGACCTCGTCGGGCACGAGCCCGTGCCTCGTGGCGATCGGCGTGGGTGTGGCCCGCTCGCGCGGCGTGGGGCTGGCGGTGGCGGTGGCCCGCGCGGTCGCACCGCCCGCGAGGGGGTTATCGCCCGCCGAGGGCGCGAACAGGAAGGCGTAGGCGCCGGCCGCGGTGGCGAGGACGAGGGCGACGACGACGATGCCCACGATGGCGAGGCGTCCCCGGCGTTTCGGCGGTGCGAGGCCCGGCGACGGGGGCAGGAGCGCCTCGCGCTCGGGGCTCGAATAGGGCGTGCCGCGGTACCGCTCGGAGAAGGAGAGGCTGGGGTCCGGCTTGGGCTCGGGCGCCGGGGTCGGTCGGGCACGGGCGGTCGGCTTCGAGGCGGGCGTCGCGGGCACCGGGCGCCCGGACCGCGATGGGCGCCGGATCACGCGGAAGCGCGGGCCCGAGTCCTCGGGCGAACCCTGCGCCGGCTGAGTCGGGGAGCCGGCACTGGACTGCGCCCCGGGCGGCGGCATCGGCCTGACCGGCGCACCCGGTCGCAGATCCTGCCCGCAGTGCATGCAGAAGGTCGCCGCGCTGGAGCGCGCGGTTCCGCAGCGAGGGCAGGCGATCTCTTTCATGGTTCGAGGTTAGCGGGATGCAGCAAATGCGGGGTGCGCAGGGGCAACGGGGCGGCCGTACGAGCGCCGCCCCGCCCGCCCCGGGCGCTGATCGCGCCCCCCGATCCTATACTCCGGCCATGACCAAGACAGCGCTCATCACCGGGATCACCGGCCAGGACGGCTCGTATCTCGCCGAGTTCCTCCTCGAGCAGGACTACCGCGTGGTCGGGATGACCCGGCGATCGAGCACCTTGGCCGACGAGCGGATCGCCCATCTTGCCGGACGGCTCGAACTGATCGAGGGCGACCTCCTGGACCAGGCGTCCCTCGTGGCGGCGCTTCGGGACGTCGGCCCGACGGAGGTCTACAACCTCGCCGCGCAGAGCTTCGTCCCGACCTCCTGGAACCAGCCGGTCCTGACCGGTGAGTTCACCGGCCTCGGGGTGACGCGGATGCTCGAGGCGGTCCGTCAGGTCGATCCCGGGATCCGCTTCTACCAGGCCTCCTCGAGCGAGATGTTCGGGAAGGTCCGCCAAGTCCCCCAGACGGAGCTCACCCCGTTCCACCCGCGCAGCCCGTACGGCGTGGCAAAGGCATACGGCCACTTCCTCACGGTGAACTACCGGGAGAGCTACGGGCTCCATGCCGTCTCCGGGATCCTGTTCAACCACGAGTCCCCACGCCGCGGACTCGAGTTCGTCTCGCGCAAGGCGACCGACGGGGCCGCCCGGATCGCCCTCGGCCTCGCCACCGACCTGCCGATGGGCAACCTCGACGCGGAGCGCGACTGGGGCTTCGCCGGCGACTACGTCCGGGCGATGTGGCTGATGCTCCAGCAAGCGGAGGCGAGCGACTACGTCATCGCGACCGGCGTCGCCCACTCGGTCCGCGAGCTGTGCCGGATCGCCTTCGAGCGGGTCGGTCTCGACTACCAGCGCCACGTCACGCTCGATCCCCGGCTCCACCGACCGGCGGAGGTCGACCACCTCCTGGGCGACGCGACGAGGGCGCGGACAGTGCTCGGCTGGCAGCCGACCGTCACGTTCACCGAACTCATCGAGATGATGGTCGACGCCGATGTCGAGCGACACGAGGCGCGCCTGCGGGGCGCCCGGGAGGCGCCGGCCGCGAGTCGACCGTGAGGATCCTCGTCACCGGGGCGACGGGGTTCGTCGGCCGGTGGTTGATCAGGGAGCTGGAGGCAGCCGGACACGAGGCCGTCGCCGCGCCGGGAAGCGCGGTCCTCGACATCACGGACGCGGACGCGGTTGCCAGCCTCCTGGCGGACACTCGACCCGACGCCGTCGCCCACCTGGCGGGCGTGTCGCATGGCCCGGACGCGACGCGCGACCCTGAGCATGCACTCGCGGTGAACCTTGGCGGAACGGAGAGGCTCATCGCGGCGCTCGCATCGACCGACCGACCGATCCCGCTGCTTGTCGCCGGCTCCTCGGAGGTCTACGGCCGGCCCCGACCGGAGGATCTTCCGCTGACGGAGGCGGCGCCGACGCTCACGGATCAGCCATACGGCCGCTCGAAACTGGCCCAGGAACGTGTCGCGGTGGCGGCGGCCGATCGCCACGGCCTGGCGATCGTCGTCGCGCGGTCGTTCAACCACACGGGTCCCGGCCAGCGCGCCGAGTTCGTCGCGCCGGCGCTCGCCAGGAGGGTGCTGGCGGCACGGGCGGCAGGTACCCACGAGGTCCCGGTCGGCAACCTTGACGTCCGGCGCGACCTTGGCGATGTCAGGGACGTGGCCAGGGCTTACCGACTCCTCCTCGAAGGGCTCGCGGACGGGGCTCTGGGGAGCACGAGGGTCGTCAATGTCGCGACGGGTCGAGCCGTGGCGATCCGTGACGTGCTCTCGATCCTGTGCCGGCTCGCAGGCTTGGAGGGGCAGCCCGTCGTCGACCCGGCACTCGTGCGGCCGGACGACCCGCCGGAGATCGTCGGCGATGCGTCGCGGCTCCGGGCGCTGACCGGCTGGGTCCCGTCGATCGACCTCGAGCGGACGCTCGCGGACCTCCTTGCCTCGATCGGGTCCGCCTAGCTCAGCTAGCGGCGGTCGCGGCCCAGTCTGCGTCGGGCCCGCAGCAGCAGCACGTGACGGAAGGCCTCGAAGAAGATCCCGCTCGACATCTTCGACGCCCCGCCCCGACGCTCGGTGAACACGAACGGGACCTGGGCGATCTGCGCGCCGAGGCGGTGAGCACGGAAGACCAGCTCGATCATGAAGACGTAGCCGGTGGCGTCGATGGTGGTCGGGTCGACGGCGCGGAGGGTGTCGGCGCGCCAGGCTCGGAAACCCCCGGTCAGGTCGGGATACGGGAGCCACAGGATCAGCTGGGAGTAGAGGTTGCCGCCGCGCGAGATGATCCGGCGCGTCAATGGCCAGCCCTCCGTCCCGCCACCGCGGGCGTAGCGCGAGCCGAGTGCCAGGTCCGCCCCACCCTCGATGCGCCCGACGAGCTCCGGCAGCACGCTCGGCGGATGGGACCAGTCCGCGTCCATCTGGACGACGCAGGTCGCCCCGGCCGCCAGGGCGACGTCGAAGCCGGCCACGTAGGCGCGGGCGAGGCCCTCCTTGACATCGCGATGGAGCACGCGGATGAGCGGATCGGCCGCGGTCAGCCCGTCGGCGATGGCGCCCGTGCCGTCCGGCGAGCCGTCATCGACGATGAGGACGACGGCATCCGGCAGCGCCGCGCGGATGGCAGGCACGATCGTGCGGATGTTGTCCCGCTCGTTGTAGG
>LDXM01000048.1 GCA_001443375.1 Chloroflexi bacterium CSP1-4 | reverse complement strand
CCGTAGACACCGGCCACGCCCAGCTCGGCGGCGAGGCGCCGCGCGGCGGCGATGTCCACGTCGGCGATCCCGACCAGCCGCGCCTCGGGCACGAGCCGGGCGATGATCCGGGCGTGGTCCGCGCCCATCCGCCCGACGCCCACGACGCCGAGCCCGATGCGGCCGTGCATCAGACGAGGCGCCGCTCTTCGGCGACGTGCGCCTCGTAGGTCCGTCGTGCGTTGCGCACCCGCTCCGAGGTCGAGACCTCGGCCACCGGCACGTCCCACCAGCTGTCGTAGCCCGGCACGCCGACGCTCGGATCGATCTCGGTCACGATGACCGTCGTCCTCACATGACCGTGGGCTTCCGCGAGGGCGGCCTCCAGCTCGGCAGGGGAGTGGGCCATGAGCACGTCCGCCCCCAGGCTGGCCGCATTGGCCCCGTAGTCGATGGGCAGGAACTCGCCGGTCAGGCGGCCCGTGGCGGCCTCGCGCATCCGGAACTGGTTGAAGGGGTTGTCGCCGCCGCACACGCCGGACAGGTTCTTGATGCACTGGAAGCCGTGGTTGTCGAGCAGCACGATGGTCAGCTTCTGGCCTTCCTGGACGGAGGTGGCGATCTCCGCCGAGAGCATCAGGTAGGACCCGTCGCCGACCATCACGTAGACCTCGGCCTCCGGCTCGGCGAGCTTCACGCCGAGGCCGCCGGCGATCTCGTAGCCCATCGTCGAGTAGCCGTACTCGAGGTGATAGCCACCCTCGCGGGGAGTGCGCCACAGCTTGTGCAGGTCACCCGGCAATCCACCGGCCGCGCAGACGACCACGCCGCTCGCGCCGGCCGCCTCGTTGACCAGCCGGATCGCCTCCGGCTGCGAGACGTGGACCGGCGTGGCGAGATGACGCACGCGGTCCGCCTCGGCGTTCCACTCCTCGCGCCAGCGCTCGGTCGCGGCGCGTCGCTCGGCATCCACGCCCCTCCAGCCCCGCGCCTCAAGCGCCGTGGCCAGCTCCTCGAGGCCGACCCGTGCGTCGGCCAGCAGCGGCAGCGCGCCGGCCTTGACGGCGTCCATCTCGGCGACGTTCAGCCCGACGAAGCGCACGCCCGGATCCTGGAAGGCCGTCCAACTCGCGGTCGTGAAGTCGGACAGGCGCGTCCCGACGGCCAGCACGAGATCGGCCTCGCGGGCCAGTCGATTGGCCGCCGACCCGCCGGTCGAGCCGATCGGCCCGAGTTGCAGAGGGTGGTCCCAGGGCAGCGAGCCCTTGCCCGCCTGGGTCTCGACGACGGGCACCCCGAATTGCCGTGCGAAGGCATCGAGCGCCTCGCTGGCCTCGCTGTAGAGGACGCCGCCGCCGGCGATGATGACCGGCCGTCGACCAGCCGCGATGGCCTCGGCGGCTCGCGCCAGGAGGGTCGTGTCGGGTCGCGCCCGCGGGATCACATGGGTCCGCGGCTCGAAGAGCTTGCTCGGGAAGTCATAGGCTTCGACCTGCACGTCCTGTGGCAGCGCCAGCGTCACCGCGCCGGTGTCGGCCGGCGAGACGAGCACGCGCATGGCCGCCGGCAACGCGGCGATGAGCTGCTCCGGCCGGTTGATGCGATCCCAGTACCGGGAGACGGGACGCAGGGCGTCGTTGACCGAGACGTCCAGCGACTCCGGCAGCTCCAGCTGCTGGAGCACCGGGGCCACCCGTCGCGTGGCGAAGATGTCGCCGGGCAGCAGCAGGACCGGCAGGCGATTGACCGTGGCCGCGGCTGCGCCGGTCACCATGTTCGTTGCGCCCGGCCCGATGGAGCTCGTGCAGGCGTATGTCTGGAGACGCCGCCGCTGCTTGGCGAAGGCCACCGCGGCGTGGACCATGCCCTGCTCATTGCGCGCCTGGATGTAGCGGAACGCGTCCTGGCGCGCCTCCAGCGCCTCCCCGAGGCCGGCCACGTTGCCGTGCCCGAAGATGCCGAAGATGCCCGCGAAGAAGGGATTGGCGCGACCGTCGCGCTCGACCGACTGGACTTCGAGGAAGGCGATGACGGCCTGCGCGGCCGTCAGGCGACGGGTCTTGCTCACGGTGGACGCATGCCTCCTGGTGACGCGGACGTTGCGACGAATGTAAACGATTGCACGGCGCTGTCAACGGCCGGGCAGGATGGGTTTCGCGAGGGGTCTTGACGCCCACTCGTCCCCCGCTTCCAGGCCGGCGAGGCGCGCGGCGATCGCCCCGCACAGGGCCGGCAGGTCGAGGCCGCCGTGGAAGCCGCCCCGGTCGGCACGCTCGAGGCGCTGGAGCGCGCCGCGCAGGTTCTTGCCCACGCCCGTCGCGTTGCCGCGCACGGCGTGGACCTCGGCGGCGGCCAGCTTGATCAACCCCTGGTAGAGGTCGCGCTCCGCTTCGTCGGCCGTGCCCATCCAGGCCGGCTCGAGCAACTCGTGGGCGAGGAAGGCGTCGCCTCGCTCGTAGGCGGCGACGGCGGCGGCGAACGCCGCCCGGCGCTCGACCTCGCCGATCGGCCGGTAGGCCTTGAGGCGGCCGCCTTGGCGGACGGTTCGCGGCGGGGTCCGGCCGCTGCCGCTCATGTGGAGGCCGGCCTGGGGGCCGCGCCACGCGCGATGAGACCGCCGATGAGGAAGAAGGCCAGCACGATGCCGCCGAAGACCGCGAAGGGGAGACGGACGTCGAGGGCGAAGAGCGCTCCCGTCGCCAGCGCGGCGGCGATGAAGGCGATCGTGCCGGCCGCCCCGAAGAGCCCCTGCGTGGTGGACGTGCGACCCATCGGCGTGCCCCGCGACAGGATGGCGAACATCGCCGGACCGAGGAAGGCGTTGGCCATGGCCTCGATGAGGATGACCGCGCCCGGCAGGTACGGCTCGCTGGCGAGCGCATAGATGAAGAGGGCGACCCCGACCACGAGCCCGCCGCCCACCGCGAAACGCAGCCCGCCGAGACGGTCGACCAACCGGCCCGCGAACGGCGAGAAGAGCACGACCGGCGTGGCGTAGAGCACGTAGGTGATGCCGATCCAGGCCAGAGATGCACCGAGGTGCCGCATGTACAGGCTCCACACGACCTCGTAGACGCCGACCGCCAGGTAGAGCGCGAAGTTCATCGTCAGCGCCCCGATCACGGCGCGGTTGAGCATCTCGCGCAGTGGGGCCTGTGGCGTCCGGTCGCGTTGCTGGCTCTCCACGTAGCGCTGGGCGAGGTCGGGCGAGTCGGTGCCGTACTCCGCGTAGGACGTCTCGGTCAAGGGCGCGTGGGTGCGTGGACCGACCGCCGCCGGCGGCAGCGCGCGGGCGAGGTACGCGGCGCCGACCGCGCAGGCGGCCCCGGCGGCGATGAAGGGGAAGGCGAACCCGCCCCCCAGCGCGGCCCCGAAGGCACCGATGACCGGGCCGAAGATGAGCCCGCCCATCTGCGCCGAGGTGTACAGGCCGAAGACCTCGCCGCGCTCGTCCTCGGCGGTCGCATCGACGAGGATGCCGCGTGCTGCCGGGTCGTACATGCTCGCCGCCGCGCCCGAGAGGAACCGCAGGAGCAGCAGTTCCAGCGGTCCGTGGAAGGCGAGCGGCAACAGGCTCGCCACGGTCAGGATGAGGAGCCCGGCGATCATCAGCGGCTTCCGCGAGGTCCGGTCGGCGAGCCAGCCGAAGAGCGGCTCGAAGATGAGGCGCGCCGCCGGCCAGGCGGCGAGGATGATGCCCAGCGTGGCCGGGTCGACGCCCTGGTCGACGACGTAGAGCGGCAGCACGGGCAGCAGCGCGCCGAAGCCGACGACCACGACGAACTCGGCGACGAGGATCGGCATGACCGGCCGCCAGCGGGCCAGCCAGGCCCGGGCGCGCGCGGTGAGACGGGTGCGCATGCGGTGGTCCGGACGGCCGACTGGTGCCCACTCCCCGCGGCCGGCCGATGGCGGGGGAGGTCCGTCGGCGCCAACGACGAGGCGCGACGGGTCGGGGCGATTCTAGCCGCCGGTCGCGCGGATGGTCGAGAATGCCGCCCATCATGCGCCGCCTGCGACTCCCCGCCCGGATCGTCTTCGCCCACGGTGCCTCGGGCTCGGCCGCCTCCATGCGGCCGCACGTGGAAGGGCTGCGCGCGCGAGGAGTCGACGCCCACGCCATCGACATCCCCAAGCGCCGGGCGGAGGACGCCGTTCCCGCCTATCTTGCCGCCGTCGCGGCCCTTCCGACGGTCGTGCCCGGAACCCGGCTCGTCATCGGCGGGCACTCCTACGGCGGCCGCGTGGCCAGCCTTCTCGCGGCGGACGGGAGGCTGTCCGACCTCGCCGGTCTCGTCTGCTTGAGCTACCCGCTCCACCGGCCGGGCGCGCCCGACGACGGCCTGCGCACCGAGCACTGGCCGCGCATCGCCGTCCCGACGCTGATCCTCGAGGGTGAAGCCGACCCGTTCGCCCGGATAGACCTGCTGCGGGCGGCCATGCCGCTCCTGCCTCGCGGCCACCTGGTGACCTTCCCGCGGCTGGCCCACGGGCTGCTGCCGGTCCTCGACGAGGCGCTCGACGCCCTCGTCGAGTGGCTGGGCGGCGCCATCGTCGATCGCAGCGTTGGCTGAGCCGGGGCCAGGCGGCACCCTGCGCTTCCAAGGGAGGTCAAGAGGCGGTAGGGCGAACTCGATGCGATCGCCGACACGTGCCGCCGAACCGAACGCTCCTCATACGAACGCCCCCGGAGCGCTAGAAGCGCCGAGCCGCCCGATCGCTTCCATACGCACGTGGCATGCGCGGATGAGGAGCCCCAGAGGCCGTTGGCGCCCCGGCGGGCTTCTTACGTGCTGGTGACGAGCGGATGAGGAGCCACGGGCGGGGAAGGGAGCCGCCGGCTGCGCCCCCTGGCCCCGGCCGACGGGACCATCAGCGGTCCCCGGCGAGCCGCTCCCACTCCATCCAGCGGGTGCCGTTCCACCAGCGATGCCACGTCCGCCCATCGCGTCCGAGGGCGAAGACGTCCAACCGGTCCGGCCCGCAGCTCGAGGCGGCCGGGTCCCCGGCCAGCTCGCCGCCGAGCGACTCCCAGGGATGCCACGAGACGCCGTCCCAGTAGCGATCCCACAGCTCCCCGTCGTCGAAGATGGCGAAGACCTCCATCTGGTCGACCGCCCAGGCCGTCACGGCCGGCCCCGAGGCCAGCGCTCCACCCAGCGACTCCGGGGTCGACCAGCCGGCGCCGTCCCACCAGCGGTGCCACAGGGCACGATCGCCGCCGCGCCAGAAGAGGTCGATGCGCCCCGGTCCCCAGGAGACGGCGACGAGTCCATCCATCGGTCGGTCCTCCCTTATTCTCTCCCCTGTCAGCGGATCGCCGCCAGGGCGCGCCGAAAGGCGTCGATCGTCTGAGGGCGCAGGACGAACGTGGCGCGTTCGACGCTGCCGGGGTCCGAGCGCAGCACATCCGCGATCGTACCCACGGCGACCTCCGCCGCCTCGGGCAGCGGGTAGCCGTAGATGCCGGCGCTGATCGCCGGCACGTTCACGGTGCGGGCGCCGAGCCCAGCCGCGACCGCGAGGGCGGAACGATACGCCGATGCCAGCTGCTCACGTTCGCCGTGCCCGCCGCCGGCCCAGGCCGGCCCAACGGCGTGGACCACCCAGCGCGCCGGAAGGTCTCCGGCACCTGTGGCGACGGCCGTGCCGGTGGGCGTTCCGGCAGGGTACCTGGCGCGAAGCTCGGCCATGATCGCCGGCCCACCTGCGCGATGGATCGCACCATCCACGCCACCGCCGCCCCTGAGCGCGCTGTTGGCCGCGTTGACGATGGCGTCCGCGGCGAACGCCGTGATGTCGCCCACGACGAGGGCGAGGACGGCGGCGCCGAGCGAGCGTTCGGCGAGGGGCGAGGGCATGGTTCCATCATGCCGCGCCGTTCGCCGCCCCGCCACGGGGCCCCGTGGGTGTGTTAGTCTGTAACTAAGTAATCATCCATCGGAATCCGAGGAGCAACGACATGGACCGCCACACCTCCGCCGACGAGATCCAAGGCTGGTTCGCCGGCCGCCTCGCCGAGGGCTGGTTCGTCGGGCCGCCCGAAGTCCATGTCGACCGCGAGGAGATCCTCGTCATCGGCGAGCTGGCCGACGTCGAGCTGGGCAAGGACGCCTCGGATGCCGCGCGTGCCGCCGCCCGTCAGGCTCGGACCGACGCCTTCCGCGAGGAGACGCGCGAGTCCCGCATGCGCATCGCGGACGACGCCCAGCACGGCTTCGGCAGGGCCGTCTCCTGGGGCGTCCGCATCGGCGGCACGGAGCGGCTCTTCACGACGCTCGCGCTGCCGGTCATGACCCGCCTGCGCATGGCCGAGCGGCGCACGCTGGACACGCTCGTCGCGGCCGGCGTGGCCCGGAGTCGGGCGGACGCGCTGGCCTGGTGCGTGAGGCTCGTCGCCGAGCACGAGGGCGACTGGATCGCCGGCCTCCGCGAGGCGCTCGAGGCGGTCGAGAAGCGCCGTGCCCAGGGCCCACGCCTGCACTGACGGGCGTTGCAGGCGCGGCGTAGACTCGGGCCGCGCCGCGCCGGCAGCAGGGACGATCCGGCGCGCCGGCGCGACCGGAGGGATCCATGAGACGACGTCTGCTGCTCCTGCTGGGCACGAAGAAGGGCGGCTTCATCCTCGACGGCGACGAGACCCGCCGCGCATGGCGGGTCCGAGGCCCGCTGTGCGAGGGCTGGCCGCTCAATCACCTCACCGCCGACCCCGTGTCCGGCACCCTCTATGCCGGCGGCCGCAGCTTCTGGTACGGGCCGGCCGTCTTCCGCAGCGACGATCTCGGCGCAACGTGGTCCCACTCGTCGGAGGGCCTGACCTACGGCGAGGACGGCCCGAAGATGAAGACGGTCTGGAACATCACGCCGGTCGGCGATGCCCTCTACGCCGGCGTGGATCCCGCGGGCCTCTTCCGCAGCGACGACCGCGGGGAGACCTGGCAGCACGTCGAGGGCCTGACGAACCACCCCACGCGACCCACCTGGGAGGGCGGCTTCGGCGGACTCTGCCTCCACTCCATCGTGCCCCACCCCACCGACCCACGGCGGATGTGGGTGGCCATCTCGGCCGTGGGCACCTTCGCCACCGAGGACGGCGGGGCGGCCTGGGAGCCGCGCAACAGCGGCGTCCGGGCGGACTTCCTGCCCGATCCGTACCCGGTGACGGGGCAGTGCGTGCACAAGCTCGTCATGGCCCCAGGCCTGCCCGACCGGCTCTACCAGGAGAACCATTGCGGCACGTACCGCAGCGACGACGCCGGCCGAACGTGGATCTCCATCGAGGCGGGGCTGCCCTCGACCTTCGGCTTCCCCATGGTGACGCACCCCCACGACCCCGACACGGCCTTCACCGTCCCGCTCAACGGCGACGACCGCGGCCGCTTCATGCCCGACGGCCGGGCCGCCGTCTGGCGGACCGCCGACGCCGGGGCGACGTGGACCGACCTGCGCGCCGGGCTGCCCCAGCAGGACGCGTACCTCGGCGTGCTCCGCGAGGCGATGGCCGTCGACCGGCTCGACCCCTTCGGGATCTACTTCGGGACGAGCACCGGCCAGGTCTTCGCCAGCGCCGACGAGGGCCGGACATGGCGCGAGATCGCCTCGTTCCTGCCGCCCATCCACTCAGTCGAGACGCTGCTGGTCGGGAGCTGACCGCGGCCGTGGCCCTGGTCCGGCTGCCTCGCTCGCTCGTCGACCTCTTCCCGGCGTTGCCGCGCCAGGCGGAGGTGCCCGACGTTGGCACGGTGGCCGAGCTGGTCGCCTCCCTCGACGCCCGCTGGCCGGGGTTACGCGATCGGCTGTGTGACGAGGGTCCGGCCCTGCGCGAGCACATCAACGTGTTCGTGGACGGGGAGCGCTCCGGCCTGTCGGCGCCGCTACGGCCTGACTCGGTGGTGATCGTCCTGCCGGCCGTGGCCGGCGGCTAGGACGGTCGGGGGCGGGTCAGCTCCCGCAGCCCGACTCGCCGGGGAGTAGCGGCCGGAAGCGAACCGTGTAGTCGGCACCTCCGCCGGCCCAGCGCGTCAGCTCGTTCGATTCCTTCGCCAGCGGGTAGAGCGCCGCAAAGTCGGCTCCATCGACCATGGCGCAGCGGATGTTCGGAGCGTCCGTCACGACCTGGCCCAGCTCGGCCAGCCCTGTCGCCAGTGGCCAGTCACGGGTCGCCGGCGGGAGGGGGCTCGGCTCGGCGTTCGGGTCGATCGGGCTGACCAGGAGGCGCATTGCCGTCGGCTCGTAGGGTGTGTCGTCTCCCACCACGCTGGCTGCCAGCGACGCGCGCGGCTCCGTCAGGAGCGCCACGAGCGCCTTCATCGCGTCACGCTGGGCGCGCGCGGCGGGGGAGAGGCGGCCATCGTTCGGCTGCTCCATGCCGAGCGCCTCGACGATCGTCTGGTGGCGGACGCCGTCCGAGAAGACGACGAAGACCGTGATGGGCGGGTTCTCGACGATCGGGAAGCGCATCTCCT
>LDXM01000047.1 GCA_001443375.1 Chloroflexi bacterium CSP1-4 | reverse complement strand
GGCACGGAGCGCCGCTACTTCCGCTGCCCGAGGGTGAGCTGTGGACGGCGCCCGCTCGACCGTTCTTCGAGAAAAGACAGCGGGAGTGCCCCCAAGGGGATTCGAACCCCTGATCTCCACCTTGAAAGGGTGGCGTCCTAGGCCTCTAGACGATGGGGGCGACGCGCCGGCGAGTGTAGCATCGAGGTCCGGGCTGGCCGGTTCAGCCGGCCGGTTCAGCCCTGGCGTCCGAACCATCGGGGCCATGTCCCCGAGGCATAGGATTCGCGCCCGGACGCCCCGGGACGGTCGTAGAGCGGCCCGGAAGGCCGCCAGGGGGGTGCGTTCCATGCTTCAGGGCGATGGCATCGCCGCCACGAGCGCCTGCCCGATCCCCTGGCCCTGAACCAATGCCTGGGGCGAATGGACGCGGCGCCGGGCGCCCAGCCCGCGGGGCCTGGAGGCGACGGCGGGCCTCGAACCACCCGGGTATCGGACCCACCGCGCCACCGGACGTGGGCTACTGGCGCGCCGAGCTCCAGACGAGAGCCAGGACGATGGCCGCCGAGAGCGCTCCGGCCGCGCCGAGGACGACCACGCCGCCGGTCAGCGCGGCCCAGAAGGCGCGCGCGTCGCGGCCCTCGCGACCGGCCCGCACGACGGCCACGACGCATGCCACGGCGAGCGCCCCCAGCGTGAGCCCGAGCACGGCCAGTCCGGCGGCGAGGATGGGGATCTGGGTGGTGGTGCGGTTGACGAAGCCGACCGCGATGAAGATCAGCGACCCGACGAGTGCGACCCCGATGCCCAGGCCGAACGGCGTCAGCAGCCGCCGGCGATCGGCCTGGCGGAGGAGCGGAGCGGCCTGGCGGAGGAGCGGAGCGGCGGGTCGACGGTGACGCTGGTCCATCGACGGCAGCGTAGCAGCAGCGGCCGCCGCAGCCGCCGCAGCCGCCGCCAACCCGCCCGGAGGCCGCCTCAGTCGACCGAGCGGTGGTAGACCGCGACCTTGTGGCTGATCCTTGGCCGCCGCAGGCCGGCCGAGAACGCCGCGCCGGTGGCGGGGAACAGAGTCGCCAGCGTCGCGGCGACCGCGTCGATGTCCGCGAACGTCCACCAGCAGTGCAGGACGCGCACCTTGAAGCCGGCCGCGAGCATGGCCCCGCGTCGGTCGCTCGCGTCGGCGAGCCGCGCCTCGCGATCGGCGTCGGCGTAGAGGTGCGTGGTGTCGTCGCGGCCGTAGTCCTCGACGAGCAGGAGCCGGCCGCCGGGCCGCAGGGGCCGCGACAGGCCCGTCAGCGTGGCCCCCTCGGCGGCCCTCCCCAGGCCGAGCCAGGTCCAGAAGGCGATGACGACGTCGGCGGAGGCGAGCGGCTCGCCGTGGACATCCACGCCGGGCAGTGGCCGGACGCGCCCGCCGAGGCCAGCGAGGTCCGCCGCGCGGCGGCCGGTTCCCGCGTCGAGCAGGAGGACGTCGCGATCGGCGATCGGGCCGAGCGCCTCGAGGGCGCGCAGGATCTTGCCCTCGACATCGAGGGCGGCGGCGAGGGCGCGGGCGAGCGCGGGATCGGCGAGCGGGAGGGGAAGGTCCACGGTCGGGCGAGTATAGGGGCGCGTCCTGGTCCAGGATCGCTGTCTGGCCCGGCCCCGTTCCCGCCGCTCAGCACCCGCGCGCACCTGCGCCGCCCCGTCCCCCCGGACACGCACCGCGCCTGCGGCTACCATCGCGCCGATGCTCCAGACTCTCCGTGCCATGCCCAACGGCGTGCGCGTCTTCTTCGGCTACGCCATCCTCGTGCTCGCCTTCCTCGGCCTCACGCTGCCGCTCGTGGTGGACCAGGCGGTCGAGGCGCCGGTCTCGGGCATCGGCCTCGTCTGGATGCTGCTGCTGGCCTACCTCATCTTCACCATGACGCTCGTCCTGCAGCGCAAGCAGGCGGCGTACATGCTCTCGCTGGGCCTGGCCAGCCTCACCGTACCGCTCATCGCGGTCCTCGGTGCGTTCGCCGGGCTGCCCGGGGCGGTCTTCGCGCTGGCGCTGTCGCTGATCCTCTTCCGCGGCCTGCGGCGACCGGAGTCCCGCGCCTGGTTCACCGAGCCGTGACACCGCGGCCGATCGAGCCGACCGCGCGACTGCGGTACCCTTGCGCCGTCCCCAACACCCCAGTCCCTCGGCCGCCGCGGTCACGCGGTGCCGACCAGCGAACTGAACGAGGAACCCGTGGCCAAGCCCTCCCGCCGCGAGCGCGACCGGATCCGCACCAACGAGCTCGACGCCCGGTCGTCCAGCAATGCCTCCGGCAGCCCTCGCGCCGGCCGGCGCAGCCGTCACGCGTCCTCCCGGCAGCGGACGTTCGTCGACCGCTTCGGGGGGATGATCCTCTTTGGCTTCGCCGCGCTCGGCCTGCTCGCGGTGGGCGCGCTCTTCCTCCAGTCGTCCACGCAGACCGCCTACGCCTGCGACACGCTGCTGACGCCCGGTCCCACGGACCCCATCCCGACCGCCACGCCGGCGCCCCCGCCGAGCCCCACGCCCGACCCCTCGGCCACGCCGGGACCCAGCCCGGCACCGACCCCGGCACCCGAGCCGGCGCCGACGCAGCGGCTGGGCTTCGTCGTGAGCGACCTCGGCCGCGACCACGTTCGCGATAACGCGGAGCCCGTGCGCTACCCCTACTGCCCGCCCGGTTCCGGCACGCATTGGTCGGTCGCCGGCAAGGCGCCGATGCCGCGAGCCCTGTACCAGCCGACGGATGCCGTGGTGCCCCAGCAATGGATCCACAACCTCGAGCACGGCTTCGTGATGGTCCTGTACAGCTGCGGCGCGGACGGCAAGAGCTGCCCCTCGGACGCAGAGATGGCCGCGCTGAAGCAGGTCTACGACAACGCCCCGACCACGGAGGGCGCGACCGTCTGCGGCGTGCCCAACAAGGTCCTGGTGGCCCGCTTCGACCAGATCTCCACCCGCTTCGCGTTCATCGCCTTCGACCGCGCCATGCTCGTGGACACGCTGGATCCGCAGCAGGCCATGACGTTCGCGGAGCAATGGACCGACGCGCCGTCCGCGCCAGAGCGTGGCGGGTGCATGAGCTGAAAGAGCGGACCTGACGATGGACGCGGGCGCGACCGAGCCGCTGCCGCGGACGATGCGCGCCCTGGTCAAGGAGACGGCCGCGCCGGGCGCCGCGCTGCGCGAGGTGGCCGTCCCCGATCCCGGACCGGGCGAGCTGCTGGTACGCGTGCTGGCCGCCAGCGTGTGCGGCACGGACGTCCACATCGAGCGCTGGGACCCCTGGGCGCAGGAGAACTTCGGCCCGCCGCCGATGGTCTTCGGGCACGAGATGGCGGGCGTCGTGGTGGGTCACGGACCGGGGGCCGGCCGCGTCCGGACGGGCGAGCTGGTGGCCGCCGAGACGCACCTCGTGGACTGGACCTGCTACCAGTGCCGCACCGGGCGCGCCAACGTCTGCCAGAACCTGCGCATCCTCGGCGTCCACGCCGCCGGCTCCTTCGCCCAATACGCGGTCATCCCCGAGACGAACGCCTGGGCCAGCGAGGGCCTGGCGCCGGAGGTGGCCGCCCTCCAGGAGCCGATGGGCAACGCCGTGCACGCCGCGTTCGTGGAGGAGATCGCCGGACAGAGCGTGGCCGTGCTCGGCTGCGGGCCGATCGGCCTGATGGCCGTGGCCATCGCGCGGCTCGCCGGCGCCCGCCACGTCTTCGCCACCGACATCAACCCCGAGCGCCTGGCCATCGCCACGGCGATGGGCGCCGACGAGGTCATCGACGCGCGCGAGGACGTCGCGGCTCGCCTGCGCGCGCACACCGGCGGCGACGGCGTGGACGTCGTGCTGGAGATGTCGGGCGCGGAGTCGGCGCTCCACCAGGGCCTGGCGGCACTGACCAACGGCGGCCGCATCTCGCTGCTGGGGACGCACGCGCGGCCGGCCACGCTGGACCTCTCGGAGGAGGTCATCTTCAAGGGCATCCGCGTCTACGGCATCACCGGCCGGCGCATGTTCGAGACCTGGTACCGCACCACGGCGCTGCTCGAGGAGGGCCTCGACATCACGCCGATCATCACCCACCGGATGCCGCTGGCGGACTACCAGCGCGCGTTCGACCTGGTGGCCGCCGGGCACGCCGGCAAGGTCGTCCTGCTGCCGCAGGAGGGATGAGCACGATGAACACGATGTCCGACCGAACCGACCCCCTGGCCTACCTGGGCGATGAGATCGCCGACCTCAAGGCGAAGGCCCTCTACCGCCCGCTGCGCGTCATGAGCGGCCCGCAGGCGCCGCGCACGGTCATGGACGGCCGCCCCGTCATCAGCCTCTCCTCGAACAACTACCTCGGCCTCGCCACGCACCCCCACCTCGTCGAGGCGGCGCTCAGGGCCACCCGCGACCTGGGCGTCGGGTCGGGTGCCGTGCGCACCATCGCCGGCACCATGGAGCTGCACGAGGAGCTGGAGCGTCGCCTGGCGATCTTCAAACACGTGGAGGCGACGCTCACCTTCCAGTCGGGCTTCACCGCCAACAGCGGCGTCATCCCGACCATCACCGGGGAGCGCGACCTGATCGTCAGCGACGAGCTGAACCACGCCTCGATCATCGACGGCGTACGCCTCTCGAAGGCCTCGCGGGCGGTCTTCCCGCACCGCGACGTGGACGGCCTCGAGAAGGTCCTGCGCGAATCCCGCGCGACGGGCGGCCCGCAGGGCGCCTACGAGCACGTCCTGGTCATCACCGACGGCGTCTTCAGCATGGACGGCGACATCGCCCCGCTGGCCGGCATCTGCGAGGTCGCCGAGCGGTACGAGGCCGCCGTGATGATCGACGACGCCCACGCCTCGGGCGTGCTCGGCCGCAACGGGCGCGGCACCGTGGACCACTTCGGCCTCCACGGCCGCGTCGACATCCAGGTGGGCACGTTGTCCAAGGCGGTAGGCGTGCTGGGCGGCTATGTGGCCGGCCGGCAGCACCTGCGGGACTACCTCGTGCAGCGGGCGCGGCCGTTCCTCTTCTCGACCTCGCACCCGCCGGCCGTGGTCGCGGCCTGCCTGGCCGCCCTGGACATCCTCGAGGGCGACCCGGAGCGGATCGAACGGCTGTGGGAGAACACGCGCTTCTTCAAGGCGGGCCTGGCCGGGCTCGGCTTCGATACCGGCGTCTCGGAGACGCCGATCACGCCGGTCATCGTGGGTTCCTCGGAGAACGCCGGGCGGCTCAGCGAGCGGCTCATGGAGCTGGGCGTCTTCGCCCAGGCCGTCGTGTACCCCACCGTCGCCCTCGACCGGGCGCGCATCCGCACCATCGTCTCGAGCGAGCACACGCGCGACGAGCTTCAGGCCTGCCTCGACGCCTTCGCCGCGGCCGGTCGGGAGCTGCGGCTCATCTGATGGCGCGGTGGGTCTGTCTCGATGTCGGCGAGACGCTCATCGACGAGACACGCGTCTGGTCGACTTGGGCGGACGTCCTGGGGCTGTCGCGGTTGACCTTCATGGCCGCGTTCGGTGTAGCGATCGAGCGGGGCGGAGAACACCGCGATGTCTTCGAGCTGCTGCGCGTGACCGACTGGCGCCGCCACTATCCGGCCGTCGAGGCGCGCTACGGCGGGTTCAGGCCCGAGGATCTCTACCCTGACGCGCTGCCGGCCGTCGCCGGCCTGCGCCGGCGCGGCTACCGGATCGCCGTCCTGGCCAATCAACCCGCCGCACGCACGGCGGAGCTGCGCGCCCTCGGGCTCGAGGCGGAAGTCGTGGCCATGAGCGACGAGCTGGGCGTCCAGAAGCCCGATCCGGCCTTCTTCGATCGCGCATTGGAACTGATGGGCCGACCCGATCCCCACGACGTGGCCTATGTCGGCGACCGCATCGACAACGACGTGCTCCCGTCGGCCGCCGCCGGGATGCGGGCCGTCTGGCTGCGTCGCGGCCCGTGGGGCGTCATCCCGCGCGAGCCCCCGCCGCAGGCCAGCCTGGTCGTCGACTCACTGGGCGAGCTGGTCGAGCGCGTGGGCGAGTGCTGGGCCGGCGACGCGGCGTCCGCGTCCGGACCGGACCGTCCCGGGGGTCGGCCATGACGTACGCTGGCGGACACGATGCCTGAGCTGCGCCTGACCGTCATCGGTCCCGGCCCCGCCTACACGCGGCGGCGGGGCCGCACGTCCTCGTGCTACCTCGTGGAGGGCGGGGGGACGGCGATCGTGCTGGACCTGGGCCAGGGCTCCTTCGCCGCCCTGGGCGCACGGCGCGAACCACGCACGCTCGACGCGATCTTCATCAGCCACCTCCACCCCGACCACCACATCGACCTGGTCGCCCTGCGCCACTACCTCAAGTACGGGTGCCCGACCGCCACGACCGTGCCACTCCACGCACCCGGCGACATCCGCGCGCGCTACGACGTCCTCAACGGCGAGATCGGCTTCCTCGACGCCCTGCCCGGACCGCCGTTGGTGGCCGGACGCCGGCACGTCGGAGCGCTCGTCGTGCAGGCCGAGCGTGTCACCCACACCGACAGCTCCTACGGCTTCCGGGTGACGCTCGGCGACGGCGGGCCGGGGCTCGTCTACTCGGGCGACTGCGGGCGCATGGCCGACCTGTTGGCCCTCGTCCGCCCCGGCGACACGCTCCTGTCAGAGGCCGCCTGGGGCGTCAACGACTCGATCGACGAGGCGGAGCACCTGACAGCCACGGAAGCGGCCACCGTGGCGCGCGACGGCGGAGCGTCGCGGCTCATCCTCACGCACGTCCTCGATGAGGGGCGGCCCGTGGCGTCGCTGCGCGCCGCGCAGCGGGTCTTCGATGGACCCGTCCAGCTTGCCGCGCCCGGCCTGGAGGTCGTCGTCGGCGCCTGAACCCGGACAGCACACGACGGGCGTGGATCAGGGGTCCACGCCCGTCGTCGCAGGGCTCCGGAGTCGGTGCCGCCCGTCTCCGGGGGAGGTCTTTGCTTGCGGGCTCGCCCGCCCGATGCTAGCGGCGCGTGCGCCGCGGCAGCGGGCTGAGGACGACCATCCCGATCGATCCGATGGCCAGCAGGGCCAGGATCAGCGCCAGTGAGCCGCCCGTGTTGCCGGTGCTGCCGTCCGCGGTGGACGTGCTCGGCAGGGTGGGGGGCGGCGTGCCCTCGGCCGGAAGCTCCTGACCGGTCGGCGTCGCCGTGCCGGTGACCGGCAGGGTGGGCGTCGGTGTCGGCTGGGTCGTCGGCGGGGTCGTCGGCGGCGTGGTGGGCGGGGTCGTCGGCGGCGTGGTGGGCGGGTTCGTCGGCGGCGTGGTGGGCACGACCTCGGTCGGGGGCGCCGGCGGCGTGGTGGGCACGACCTCGGTCGGGGTCGCCGTGGGCACGACCTCGGTCGGGGTCGGCGTGGGCGTCGGCTGCGCCTCCGTGCAGTTCAGCGAGTTGGTCTTCGAGTTCGAGACCACGGTGCCGTCCGACTCGCGGGCGATCACGCCGAGCACGCCCCCCGAGGACAGCGTGAAGCCGTGAGTCACGGGCAGGGCGACATCGAAAGTCCCCGAGCCGCTGAGCCCGCCGACGTCGATGACCACGTAATTGGACTCCACCTGCGCGATGTAGCCCGCCTCGTCGCCACCGGCATTGCCATTGATGGCGCCGTTGTTCGGCGACAGATAGACGACGATGGTGGCGCCGCCGGGCAGGTCCGCGTCCGAGTAGTCGAGGCGGAACGTGAAGCCGAGCGCGCCGTCGTTGGCGTTGCAGGTGAGTTGCGCGTTGGTCTGGAAGGTGAAGGTGGCCGAGCCGCCCTTCAGATCAGAGTAGGGCCCTCCGGTCGGATGCCCGTTCTCGCCGGCGTTGAATGCGGCCACTGATCCGGCGCCCCCGAGTAGCGCGTAGAAGGCGAGCGAGGCGGTGACCAGGAATGCGAGGCGACGGCCCCAGATTGAGCGAGGCACGCGGGTCGGCCCCAAGACCGTTCGAGAGATCATCGATAAGGTCCCCGAGATGATTGCTGCCGCGGGAAGGTCCCACGTCCGGCATCCCTGAACGCCGTGGCCACAGTGTCGACCGGAGGACCGGTACCCGTCCAGTACTATTCGGCCCCGACGTCGCGCCGTGATCGCACAAGACCACACCGCACCGGGCTGGCGGAGCCGGTTCTGGTGACGGCTGACACCGATGGGTCCCGGACACCGGCAGTACCGGAGTACCAGACGCTGACCGCTGGCGGTGCCCGATTGCCGCGCCCGGCCTGGAGGTCGTCGTCGGCGCCTGAACCCGGACAGCAAACGACGGACGTGGATCGGGGGTCCACGCCCGTCGTCGCAGGGCTCCGGAGTCGGTGCCGCCCGTCTCCGGGGGAGGTCTTTGCTTGCGGGCTCGCCCGCCCGATGCTAGCGGCGCGTGCGCTGCGGCAGCGGGCTGAGGACGACCATCCCGATCGATCCGATGGCCAGCAGGGCCAGGATCAGCGCCAGTGAGCCGCCCGTGTTGCCGCTGCTGCCGTCCGCGGTGGACGTGCTCGGCAGCGTCGGGCTCGCGGCGAGTTCCTCGCCGGTCGGCGTCGCGGTGCCGGTGATCGGCAGCGTCGGTGTCGCCGTCGGCGGCGTGGTGGGCGGCGTGGTCGGCGGATTGGTGGGCGGGTTCGTCGGCGGGTTCGTCGGCGGGTTGGTCGGCGGGTTGGTGGGCGGATTAGTCGGGCTCGGCGAC
>LDXM01000046.1 GCA_001443375.1 Chloroflexi bacterium CSP1-4 | reverse complement strand
GTCGGCTTGCGGAACTCCGGCGCCGTGTCGCGGATGAAGTCCTTCCAGAACTGGCCGGGCGCCTCCTCGACGTCGGACTTGGGGCCGAGGCGCATCAGCCGCTCCTCGAAGCCCTTGGCCTCGAGCGTGCCGGCGAACGACTCCTCCACGATGAACACGACACGGTGGCCGCGCTCTCGGAGAACATTGCCGATCCCGACGCAGTTGTTGGTCGGGCCGAAGGCGCCTTCGGGGAAGAAGACGATCGTCGGTCGCTCGCCGCTCACTTCCCCGCTCCCGCTGTCGCCCGCCGCGCCCTCGTCGCGCGCTTGTTCGGTTCGGCGGCGGCGACGCCCCAGCGGTACGATAGCTTGTGGAGCTGCAGGATCATGAACGACTCGACGCCGAGGATCCCCTCGATCCGGTGGAGCCGCCCGGTGAGGAACTCCGTGAAGTCGTCCGGATCACGGCAGATCACCTCGGCGAAGAGATCGAACGAGCCGGCCACCATCGCCACGTAGCTCACCTCGGAGAGCGCGCTGATCCGTCGCGAGACCTCGGCCAGGTGACCGGGCTGGACGCGCACGCCGACAAGCGCCATCGTGGCAAAGCCGATACGCAGCGGGTCCGCGAGCCCGACGATCTGCAAGATGCCGGCTTGCTGGAGGCGCTGCACGCGATAGCGCACCGCGCTCTCGCTGACGGCCAGATCGTCGGCGATCCGCCGAAACGGCCTGCGGCCCTCGGCCTGCAACTCCTCGATGATCCGCTTGTCGATCCCGTCAAGCCGGATGCGCCCCGCCGGACGCCCGTCGGTGGCCATCTCGCGAACGGCGCTCCTCTCGCGGTTCTTGCGGCCATCTATCCGGCCGAGCTTGCGGTTCGCGCAACTTCGGCGCTACAGTGTTGCGGTTTCCGCCAGGCAGTGTCAAGAGCAGCGGACGATGTCGTGAGACAGACGTTCGCATCACCGCGGAGGATGCGGTCATGTCCGGCACGGTCATCGAGACGCGGTTCTACGGCGGCGTCCGCGCCAGGCGGGCCGCCGGGTGACGCCGCAACACCTCGAGGAACTCGCCGGCCGCGCGCTCGCCGAGGCGCGGCCGACCGTCTACTGGACGGACCGTCCCGATGCCCCGGAGCCGGTGCCCCCTCTCGTCGAAGCCGCGCGCGCCGACCTCGTCGTCATCGGCGGTGGGCTGACGGGCCTCTGGGCGGCCATCCAGGCGCTCGAGGATGATCCCTCTGCCGATGTCGTCCTGCTGGAGGCGCGCAGCGTCGGCCACGGCGCGTCGGGCCGTAATGGTGGGTTCCTCGCGGGCTCGCTGACCCACGGTCTCGCGCACGGCGTGGCGACCTGGCCGCATCAGACGGAAACGTTGCTGCGGCTGGGGCGCGAGAACCTCGCCGCCATCGCCGACTTCGCCGTCCGGCACGGCATCGACGCCGACCTGCGGATGTGCGGCAAGACCACGGTCGCCGTGCGGCCCCACCAGGTGGCGGTGCTTCAGGCATCGGCGAGGCTGCACGTCGAGCATGGCGAGGACGCCGCGTTCCTCGACGCGGCGGCCGTGCGCGCCGACATCGATTCGCCGACTTATCTCGGAGGCCTGCGCGTCCGCTCGAACTACGGCCTGGTTGATCCGGCGCGGTTGTGCTGGGGCCTGCTGCGCGTGGCTCGCGAGCTCGGCGCACGGATCCACGAGGGATCTGCGGTGACGGGCCTGGAACGCCTCCGTGACGGCGTGCGGGTCCGGACGGCCACGGGCAGCATCGACGCGCGTCGCGTCGTGATCGCCACCAATGCCTTCCCGGGCCCTTTGCGCCGGCTGCGCAGCTGGGTCCTCCCGGTCTACGACCACGTGCTCGTCACCGAGCCCCTCGGGGCCGAGCGGCTGGAACGCCTTGGCTGGCGGGAGAACCAGGGCGTCAGCGACGCGGGCAACCAGTTCCATTACTACCGCCGTACGCCGGACGATCGCATCCTGTGGGGCGGGTACGACGCCATCTACTACTTCGGCAATCGCATCGACGTCGCGCTCGAGCAGCGCCCGGCCTCGCACCGGCTTCTCGCCCGACACTTTTTCGAGACGTTCCCGCAGCTCGAGGACCTGCGCTTCACGCATCGCTGGGCCGGGGTCATCGACTCGACGACGCGCTTCACGCCGGTCTTCGGGACCGCCCTCGGCGGGCGCGTGGCATATGCGGTGGGCTTCACCGGCCTGGGGGTAGGCTCCTCGCGCTTCGGTGCGCGGGTGGCGCTCGACCTCGTCGGGGGGCGCGAGACGGAGCGGACGCGGCTGGACATGGTCCATCGCAAGCCCGTGCCGTTCCCGCCCGAACCGCTTCGCTGGGCCGTCGTCCAAGTGACCCGCGGCGCGCTGGCGCGACAGGATCGCGATGGTGGACAGCGCGGCCTCTGGCTCCGAACCCTCGACCGCTTCGGCGTCGGGTTCAACAGCTGAAAGGATCGAACCGGATGGCATTCATCGACGGCACCGACACGGCCGGCAGCGGCACCCGCCGTGAGCTGGTCGATCCCGCCACGGGCCTCGTCATCGAGGAGATCGCCGACTGCTCGCGGGCCGAGCTGGACCGCGCCGTGGCGGCGGGCAGGGCGGCATTCCCCGGCTGGCGGGAGCGCACGCCCGGTGAGCGGGCGCGCGTCCTGCTGCGGCTGGCGGACCTCGTCGAGGCGAACGCGGACGAGCTGACCCGCCTGGAGGTCGAAGAGACCGGGCGCCCCAGGGCCACGATGCGCGACGGCGAGCTGCCCTTCGCGGTGGACAACATCCGCTTCTTCGCAGGCGCCTGCCGGTCCCTTGAGGGCACCGGCGCGGGGACGCTGAGCCAGGGCTACACATCGCTGCTCACGCGCCGGCCGATCGGGGTCGTGGGCGCCATCGCGCCCTGGAACTTCCCCTTCATCTTGGCCGTGTGGAAACTCGCACCGGCGCTCGCGGCGGGCAACAGCGTGGTCATCAAGCCCGCCTCGCGCACGCCGCGCAGCACGCTCCTCCTGGGCCGCCTGCTTCACGAGGCCGGTGCGCCCGCCGGGACGGTGAACGTCGTGACCGGCAGCACCGACGTCGGTGAGGCGCTGGCCGCACATCCGGGCATCGACATGGTCACCGTGACCGGCTCCACGTCCACGGGCAGGCGGGTGATGCAGGGCGCGGCGGCGACCGTGAAGCGCCTCCACCTGGAGCTCGGCGGCAAGGCGCCCGCGCTGGTGTTCGACGACGCCGACCTGGACGATATGGCCCGCGCCGTGAGCCTGGGCGCCACCTACAACACCGGCCAGGACTGCACCGCCGCAACCCGCGTGTATGTCGATCGCCGCCGGCTGGCCGATGCGCTGGAGGCGCTCCGCGCGGCCATGGCGCGCATCCGCTTCGGCGCGCCCGACGATCCCGACACGGACATCGGTCCGCTCATCTCGGCGGACCACCGCGACCTCGTGCACGGGCTCGTGGAACGGGCTCGGAGCGCCGGCGGCAAGGTCGTGTGTGGGGGCAGGCTGCCGGACGGTCGCGGCTTCTACTACCCGCCCACGCTCATCGCTTCGCCCGACCAGGCCAGCGAGATCGTCCAGGCCGAGATCTTCGGCCCGGTCCTCGTGGTCCTGCCCTTCGGGGACGAGGCCGAGGCCATCGCCCTCGCCAACGACACCCCGTACGGCCTCGCGTCATCGGTGTGGACACGCGATGTCTCACGGGCCCTGCGCGTCAGCCACCGTCTCGAGGTGGGCGTGACGTGGGTCAACGATCACCTGCCCATCGCGTCCGAGGCGCCGCACGGTGGGGTCAAGGGCAGCGGCTTCGGCAAGGACATGAGCCATGAGGTGATCCTCGAGTACTCCGTCACACGGCACCTCATGATCCGCCACGCGGCGCCGCCCCAGCGCGAAGGATTCCGCCCCGCCTGAACGCCGCGCCCGTTCGACGGATGGGGCGTAGACTGGAGGTCCTCCCGGAATGCCCGGGTGGTCACGCCTGGTCGACGGTTCCTTCTCGAGCCGGCCGTGCAGCGATCGACAGTCGAGAAGAGAACCGAGGACACACCATGCCCAGCGGAACCGTGAAGAAGGTCATCTCCGACCGCGGCTTCGGGTTCATCACCGCCGAGGACGGCAAGGACTACTTCTTCCATCGCGACGGCCTCGATCGGTCGCTCGACTTCGACCGGCTGGTCGGTGGCGAGAACGTCACCTTCGAGGTGGAGGCGAGCCCCAAGGGCCCGCGCGCTGTGAAGGTCCAGGCCGCCGCCTAGGCCGAACTTCCGAGCCCGATCCGGCTGAACCGACAACGCCCGGTCCCGCGAGGGGCCGGGCGTTCCGATTCCGGTGCGGATCGTCCGGGTCGCCCTAGCCGCGGGTCAGTGCCCGCCGCAGGCCCCAGGCGCCCAGTGCCAGGAGGACGACGCCCAGCGCGGTGAGCACGCCCAGCTGCGGCAGGACCTGCGCGACGCCGCCGCCCCTCATGGCCACCTCGCGCAGGCCGGCGATGGCCCAGGCGTGGGGCGTGATGTATGCGATCGTGCGCAGCGGCTCGCCGAAGACCTCGATGGGAACCATCGCCCCGCCGAGCGCGCCGAGCACCATCCCCGCGAAGACCCCGACCGTGCCCGCCTGATCGGCGTTGTTGGCAAAGCTCCCGATGACCATCGCCACGCCCGTACCGACGAGGGCGAAGGCGACGATGAGGAGACCGGCCGCGATCGTGTCGCCCCAGTCGACGCCGAATACGGCGGCCGACAGGACGACGATGAACAGGCCCTGGACCATGGCCACCGCGAAGCGGCCCAGCGTCTCCCCGGCCAGGATCGTGGCGACCGAGGTGGGCGTGGAAAGCATCCGCCGCGACACGCCGAGCTGACGCGTCAGGATCAGCTGCGTGGCCGCGGTCATCGAGGTCAGGAACATGAAGAGGATGAGCTGGCTCTGTGCGCCGAGGGTGAACGCGCCGGCGCTCTCGGGGAACAGGCGCTCGCCGGCCGTCGCAACGGTCACCGACACGCCCGGCAGTGTCCCCTGGATGTCGCCCGCCGTGATCAGCGCCGTGTCGAACGTCGCATCGCCCCGCTGAGCTGCGAGGCGGGCTGCCCGGATCCGGGCCGACTGCTCCGCGACCGCGGCCGCGACCCCCTCGCGCAGGGCGGAGAGCAGGCTGGCCTGCTGGCCGAGGATGGTGATCGTGGCCGTACCGCCCGTCCGCAGCGTCACGTCGTATCCGGTCGGGATCACGAGGCCGACCTCGAGCACGCCTCGCTCGACGCGGTCGCGCAGCTCGGTCGCGGTCGGCACCTCGAGGATCTCCAGGCGCAGGTCGCCGGATCGGAGGGCCGCCTCCAGGTCCATGGCCAGCGGTCCGCGGTCGCCGGCCACGATCCCCAGGCGCGGTGCGACCCGCCCCCCGTAGATCGTGCCCAGCACGACGATGAGGATGACCGGCAGCAGGAACACGAAGAAGAGGCCGGTCCGGTCGCGAAGCATGCGCAGCAGGTTGACCCGCGCGATGGTCAGGGCGGTCATCGGGCCAGCACCACGCTTCGGGCCCGGAGCAGTCCCAGACCGCCGCTGCCGAGTCCGATCGCCGTCAGCACCGCGAGCGACGAGACGACGGCCTCGACGCCCGCCCCGGAGGCGAGGTCGTTCACGCCGCGCAGGAACCAGGCGTGCGGCGTGAAGAGGCTCAGCTGCGCCAGGCCCTCGGGAGCCTGGGACATGGGAAAGAACGAGCCGCCGAGCACGGCGAGCGTCATGGCCACGATCGCGGTCAGGCCGCCCGCCTGGTCCTCATTCTTCGCGAAGCCGACCACGAGCAGTGCGATGCCGCTCGCCGCCAGGACGGTGGTCACGATGAGCGCCGCGACGGCGACCGGGTCGCCCCAGCGGGCGCCGATCAGCAGCGACGTGCCGAGCGCCACGATGCCCATCGACACGACCCCCAGGACGATGCTCACGAGCACCTTGCCGGCGAGCACGGTCTGCGGCGAGATCGGGGCGGCGAGCATCCGGGCCAGCGTGCCGGCGCGCCGCTCGGCGAGGAGGCTCGTCACGCCGAACTGGGCGGCGAAGAAGACGAACAGGACGGCCATCGACGCGGCGTAGAAGGTCATATTCGACGCTACGCGGTCGGCGGTGCGGTCGTCGGCCAGGATGATCGGGTCCGGCACTGCCAGCGCCTCCCCGCTCAGCCGGGCGATCAGGGCGGGATCGGGCGCCGCTCCGCTCGAGACCAGCACGGTGGCGATCGAGACCTGGACCGACTCGACGCCGCTGGCAAACCCCTTCAGTACCGAGCGCGCCACGCCGGCCGCCAGCGTGGCGTCCGCGCCGCCGATGACCTTCAACTCCGCGGCCCGCCCGGCCCCCACCGCGTCGGAGAAGCCGGCCGGGATGACGATCGCCGCCGCCATCGCCCCGTCCTCGACCTTCGCCCGAGCCTCCGCCTCATCGGCCATCGCCGTCACGTCGGCCACGCCGGCCTCCTTGAGCGCGGCCAGCGGCCCGTTCACGAGCGACCGGGCGACCGGCCCCCCATCCAGATCCACCACGGCGTACGAGGTGTGGAAGGCGGCGCTGCCGCCCGGGAGCATGACCGAGAAGAGGTAGGCCAGGGCGAACGGGGCGACGACGGCCAGGATGATCGCCGAGCGGTCGCGCACCCGCTGTCGCAGGTCGCGAAGCGCGATCGTCAGCACGGCGTGCACCGTGGCTGCCATCAGTCGCGCAGGGCCTTGCCGGTCAGGTGGAGGAAGACCGCCTCGAGGTCGGGCTCGACGACCTCGACGCTGCGGACGACGGCGCCGGCCGCGGCGGCCTCTTGCAGGATCCGAGGCAGGAGGCTGCGGGCCTCCTCGACGACCAGCTCGATCCGCCCGTCGGTGGCGGTCGCCTCCTGCACGCGCTCGACGCTCGCCAGCGCCCGAGCCGCCGGTCCCAGGGAGCCGCCCGCGACCAGCGTCACGCGATCCTTCTCGCCGATCAGGCCGACCAGCTCGCGCCGGGTGCCCTCGGCCCGGATGCGGCCCTCGTCGATGATCCCGATCCGGTCGCAGAGCCGCTCCGCCTCCTCCATGTAGTGCGTCGTGTAGAGGATGGCCAGCCCCTCCGACCCGAGGTCGGCCACGCTGGAGAGGATGGCGTTGCGGCTCTGCGGATCGACGCCGACCGTGGGCTCGTCGAGCACGAGCAGCCTCGGGCGGTGGAGGAGTCCGATGCCGATGTTGAGACGGCGCTTCATCCCCCCGGAGAACTCGCTCGTCCGGTCGTCGGCACGCTCGGACAGCGCGATCAGCTCCAGCACCTCGCCGACACGCGTCTCCAGCACCCTCCCAGACAGGCGCTGGAGGCGGCCGAAGAAGCGCAGGTTCTCGCGCGCCGAGAGATCAGGGTAGATGGCCAGGTCCTGCGGCACGTAGCCGATGGCCGCCTTGGCATCGGTGGACCCGACGTCGATCGGCCGTCCGTCCACGACGACCTCGCCACCGTCTCGGCCGAGCAGCCCGCAGATCATCGAGATGGTCGTCGTCTTGCCGGCGCCGTTGGGGCCCAGCAGGCCGTACGTCTCGCCGGCGGCGACCGAGAAACTGACCCCGTCCACCGCGGTGCGCGAGCCGAAGCGCTTGCGCAGATCACGGCAGTCGAGCACGGGCGTCGGCATGGCGATCCATCGAGTGTCGCGGTCAGGCAGGGCCGCGGCGAGAGCCGTTCGTCACAAGCTCGCCGGCGACCGGGGCGCCCTGCCGGGCGTCCGCTTTGACGTGCCGCGAACCTCTCGAGGCCTCGAACGTCAGCGCACGGCGCCTGCCGTCGGTTCGCGGCCGGCCGCGCCCAGGACCCCTTCACGGGCCAGCTCCGCGGCGACGGCATCGGCCCACATCTCGATGCGCTCGAAGTTGCGCCAGTCGCCGGTCCTGCCACCGCGGATCATGAAGTGCTCGACGAACCCGCGCGCATCGGGCGCGAGGTGCCCGCCGAACGTCGCGTGGCCACGAGCGCCGATGCGCGCGGCGATCTCGGCCACGGCCTTGGGCGCCGGAAGCTGGGCCGTCTCCGCCGAGTCGTCGAGTGGGCCGCTGCTGAAGAACCAGACCGGCATGCCGGCCAGCGACGCCTCATGGCGGCGAAGGAACGTGAGGGCATCGCCCTGCCAGCGGCCGATGTACAGGGCGCTGCCGACCACGGCGGCACCATAGCGGGTCAGGTCGCGCACATCGCTGACCGGTCGGACGTCGACGTCATGTCCGGCACGCCTCAGGGCGTCGCCGATCGCGTCGGCGATCAGCTCGGTCGAGCCATGCTTGCTCGCGTAGGCGACAAGGACGCTCATCTCAGCCATCGGGGATCACCTCCGACTCCGGATCGTCGATTCGATGGTCGCCTCTCTGCCCGCCCGAGTCCAGAGCCGTTCGTCATCGACGGGAGGGACGGGCCGGCGCCGCGGCGGGGCGGCATCGCGATCGGCCGGACCCTGAGGCGGCTGCGCTATGCTGCCCCATCGCCGCCGCGGGAGCCCTTGGACGCACCATGGACCGCATCCGAACCTGGATCCGAGTCGCCTCTGACCGGTCCGTGCTCGGGCGCGCGCTGGCCACGGCCGTGGTGGTGGGCAGCATCCTGACCCTGATCAACCACGCCGACGACCTCGTCGGAGGACAGGTGACCACGGCGACACTGCTGCAGATCGGCCTGACCCTGCTCGTTCCATACCTCGTGTCGACCGCCTCGAGCGTCGCCGCCATCCAGCGACATCGCGCGGGCGGCCTCCAGGATCACGCGCTGCTGGAGGCGGAGATCGAGGCCATCCACAAGTTCCCCGACGAGAACCCGAACCCCGTGCTGCGCATGGGGCGCGATGGGCGCCTGCTCTACGCCAACCCGTCCGCCGCGCCGATCACGTCGGCACTCGGTGTCGCGGTTGGCGAGGACGTGCCGGCCCACGTCCTGGCCGAGTTGCGGAGCGCAGCCGAGGCGTCGCCGGCCCGCTCCATCGAGGTGCGCAGCGGCTGGCGGACCTTCGCCGTGCTACCCGTCGCCGTCGCCGGCTTCGACTTCCTCAACCTCTATGGCACGGATATCACGGCCAACAAGGTCGTCGAGCGTTTCCCCGACCGGAACCCGAACCCGGTCATGCGCATGTCGCCGGAGGGGATGCTCCTCTATGCCAACGCAGCCAGCGCTCCGCTCGCGGGGGCGCTCCAGCTGAGCACGGGGCAGCCCCTTCCCCTTGACCTCGCCGACCCATTGCGCCGCTCGGGCGAACAGGAGGAGCCCGAGGCCATCGAGGTCCAGGGCGGCGGCAGGACCTACGCCCTCAAGCCCGTCGACATCCCGGAGTTCGGTTTCATCAACGTCTACGGCACGGACATCACGGCCGCTCGTGAGGTGGAGAAGGCTCATCGC
>LDXM01000045.1 GCA_001443375.1 Chloroflexi bacterium CSP1-4 | reverse complement strand
GCGCTTGAGCGGCTCCGGTAGGCGGCGTAGCGAGGCGGCTCCGGTTGACGGCGGCGTGGCTGGGGCCGATGCTGGAAGCGTGACGATCGATCGGGCGGCCGCCCGCCACGCCCTCATCTCCATCGTGGCCCGACGTCAGAAGCCGGGCTCGGGCAGCCTTCTGAGCGAGCTGATGCGGTCGCGGAGGGAACGGATGGACTGGTGGACCGAAGCGCTGGCCAGCCTGGGCGAGGTCCGGCACGCCGTCGCAGGGGCGGTGGCCGCCAACACCTATATGCCCCCTCGGCAGACCGCGGACATCGACGCGGCCGTTCGCCTGCCCGACCTGCCCGGCGCCGAGGAGGCGCTCCGCCAGGCGGGCTGGACGCGTCTGGGGACGCTGCGGCTCGGTGGCGGCCTGCGGGGGAGCGCGTGGGGCAGGGCCGGGCGGGAGCTGGACCTGCGTGGCCTGCCCGGTCGCTGGGGAGAGGAGGCCATCACGGCCGCGCAGCGCAACGTCGTGGACGGCCGGCCGACCCTCACCCTGGAGCACCTGGTGGTCGCCAAGCTCATATCCGGCCGGGCGGTGGACGTCGCCGACCTGAGCCGGATGCTCGGGGCCGCCAGCGCGGAAGCTCTCGCCGCCGTCCGCGGCGCCGTCACCCGGCATCTGCCCGACGCTCGCGACGATCTGGAGCAGCTGATCGTGCTGGGCAGGCTCGAGTACGAGTTGCCGCCGCCCGACGAGCTCTGAGACGGCAGGAACCGCGGCAGGCCCTCGACGTTGCTACCGCAGACGGAGCCCTGACCGCCATGCTCGGCTCAAGCATCCGGGCGATCGGGGGCTGCCTCTCGCACCCCCACGGCTCCGCGAGCCGTCAGCGCGGCCCGACGGGCACCAGCATCAGGGCGGCCTCCTCGACGCCGTCCACCTCGAGCAGCCGGTTGACCGCGTCGTCGAAGAAGGCCCCGACGGCGCAGGCCCCGAGACCGGCGGCTTCGGCGGCCAGGTAGACGTTCTGGCCGATGTGCCCGGCCTCGAGCAGGGCGTAGCGGTAGGCGCGTTCGCGATACCGCCAGCGCAGGCGCTGGAAGATCGCGGCGAGGACGAGCACGACCGGGGCCTGGCCGAGGAACTCCTGGCCGAGCCCGGCGATCAGGAGGTCCCCGCCGAACGTGCCGCCCCGGACGCGCTCGAGGGCATGGTCGGCGACGGCGTAGTGGTAGATGCCCGGCTCGATCCCCTCGACCCGGCTGACCGCCACGTAGGTCTCGATCGGGTACTGGGCCCCTGCCGACGGCGCTGCCCGGAGGCCTCCGGGGCCGGTGATCCCCGTGGCCGCGTGAAGCAGCCACGACAGCTCGGCCGTCGTCAGCGGGCGGCCCGCGTAGTCGCGCAGCGAGCGCCGCCGGTCGACCGCGCGGGCGACCGAGAGCTCGGGGGGTGGGGTGACCGGCGGGAGGGCGATCCGGGTGGCGCCGGGATAGTCCTTCGTCCGGGCCGGCTGGACTCCCCAGCCGACGAGGGCGCCCAGGGCGTCGGCGAAACCCGGCGAGCTGGCCCGGTGGTAGAGCGCGCCGAAGTCCTCGCCGGGCAGGCGGCCGACGTCCGACGGGCGGACCAGCCAGCCGACGGCGAACCCGGTCGCCCCGAACCCGCCGGCGGCAAGGACGGCGCGCCGCGAGATGCCGCGCCGCGAGGACGCCACCATCTCCGGGGCCGGACGCGAGGTCGCGGTCTCGGTTCCCGATCGCTGCTTGGCCCTGCCCGTCCAGAAGGCGACGAGCGAGGGCCAGTGAGCGTAGACGTGGACGAGCACGAGGACGGTCGCCGCGTAGCCCGTGTACTTGTGGAAGACGAACTCGTTGAGATCGAGCGCGTCCGAGACGAGGGCGGTGACGGCCAGGAAGGCCGCCGCCGGCAAGAGGAGCGTGCTGCTGACGAGGCCGATCTCCCGGCGGCCCATCGTGACCACCTGCCTTTCGGCCGGCTCGCCCGATCGCGCTCAGGGCGCCGGCTGGTCCAATCATCTGCCCGCGACGCCGGAGCGAGCAACCGGCATTCGTCCTCCGCTCAACACCCTAGAACGCCTGTTCGGTTCTCGACGACTGACGTACACTGGTGCCCATGCCCCAGGAAGCTCTCGTCGTCCGCGGCGCGCGTGAACACAACCTCAAGAACATCACGGTCGAGCTGCCGCGCGACCGCCTGATCGTCATCACCGGCCTCTCGGGCAGCGGCAAGAGCAGCCTCGCCTTCGACACCATCTACGCCGAGGGCCAGCGCCGCTACGTGGAGAGCCTCTCGGCCTACGCGCGGCAGTTCCTGGGCCAGATGGAGAAGCCCGACGTCGACCAGATCGACGGCCTGAGCCCGGCCATCTCCATCGACCAGAAGGGCGCGAGCCGCAACCCACGCTCGACGGTGGGCACGGTCACCGAGATCTACGACCACCTGCGGCTGCTCTTCGCCCGCATCGGGCACCCGCACTGCCCGGTCTGCGGCCGGGAGATCGCGCGCCAGAGCCCACAGCAGATCGTCGACCGCATCGGGGCCCTGCCCGACGGCGCCCGGGTGCTCATCCTCGGGCCGCTGGTGAAGGACCGCAAGACCGAGGGCGACCGTGTCTTCGAGGGCGCCCGCCGCCAGGGCTTCGTGCGCGTCCGCGTCGACGGGGAGCTGCTCGACCTCGACGAGGTGCAGTCGCTCGACAAGTACAAGCGCCACACCATCGAGGTCGTCGTCGACCGGCTCGTCGTGCGCCACGCCGACGACGACGGACGACCGTTCGGACCCCAGAACCCGAACCCCGACGGCGGACGCCTGGCCGACTCCGTGGAGACCGCCCTCCGGCTCGGCGAGGGCGTCATGGTCGTGGCGGCCGCCGACCCCGGCACGTTCGAGGAGCAGCGCTACAGCGAGCACTACAGCTGCCCCTTCGACGGTTCGACGATCGAGGAGCTGGAGCCGCGCAGCTTCAGCTTCAACTCACCGCACGGCGCCTGCCCCGACTGCACCGGGCTCGGCATCCGCCTCGAGATCGACCCCGACCGCGTGGTGGCGGACAGGAGCCTCTCGGTCGCCGATGGCGCGCTGATGCGGCCCTGGGCGCGGATGCCCATGGCGGACTCGTGGTTCGGCAAGGTCGCCGAGGCGGTGACGCTCTCGCACGGCTGGGACCCCACCGTGCCCATCCGCGACCTCCCGCCGGAGGCGCTGCACCACCTCCTGAACGCCCCGCGCGGCGAGCAGGTCGTCATCGCCTACCAGCACGACCGCGGCGAGAACACCTACACGGCCACCTTCGAGGGCATCATCCCCAACCTCGAGCGGCGCTACAAGGAGACCGAATCGGAGTACGTGAAGGCCGAGCTGGAGCGCTTCATGGTCGCGCGCCCCTGCCCGACCTGCGAGGGCCGGCGACTCCGTCCGGAGGCCATCGCCGTCACCGTCGACGGCCGCAGCATCGCGGAGGTCACCGCCTTCTCCGTGGCCGATGCGCTGGCCTGGGCGGCGTCCCTGCCGGGGCGGCTCAGCGAGCGCGAGCGGACGATCGGCCGCCAGGTCCTCAAGGAGATCAGGGCTCGCCTCGGCTTCCTCGTCGACGTCGGGCTCGACTACCTGACCGTCGATCGCACCAGCTCCACGCTCTCGGGCGGCGAGGCCCAGCGCATCCGCCTCGCGACCCAGATCGGCTCGAGCCTGATGGGCGTCCTGTACATCCTCGACGAGCCCTCGATCGGGCTCCACCAGCGCGACAACGCGAAGCTCATCGCCACCCTCACCCGCCTGCGCGACCTGGGCAACACGCTGATCGTCGTCGAGCACGACGAGGAGACCATCCGCACGGCCGACTGGGTGCTCGACATCGGGCCCGGCGCCGGCGAGCACGGCGGCGAGGTGGTCGCCTCGGGCCCGCTGGAGGTCATCCTCGCCGAGCCGCGCTCGATCACCGGCGCGTATCTGCGCGGCGAGCGGTCGGTGCCCATCCCCGACCTGCGCCGGACCGGCAGCGGCCGCGGCCTCGAGGTGAAGGGCGCCCGCGCCCACAACCTGCGCGGCATCGACGTGCGCTTCCCGCTCGGCACCTTCACCGCGGTCACCGGCGTCTCGGGCAGCGGCAAGAGCACGCTCGTGGCGGAGATCCTCTACCGCGGTCTGGCCCGCGCCCTGTTCGGCGCTCGCGAGGAGCCGGGTCCGCACGACGGCATCGAGGGCCTCGACGCCATCGACAAGGTCATCGAGATCGACCAGAGCCCGATCGGGCGCACACCGCGCTCCAATCCGGCCACGTACACCGGGCTCTTCGGGCCGATCCGCGAGCTGTTCGCGGGCACGCCCGACGCCCGGATGCGCGGCTACAAGCCCGGCCGCTTCAGCTTCAACGTCAAGGGCGGCCGCTGCGAGGACTGCAAGGGCGACGGGATCATCAAGATCGAGATGCAGTTCCTGTCCGACGTGTACGTGTCGTGCGAGGTCTGCAAGGGCAAGCGCTACAACCGCGAGGCACTGGAGGTCCACTACCGGGGACGCTCGATCGCCGACGTGCTCGAGATGACGGTCGCTGAGGCGCTCGACCTGTTCGCACCCGTGCCGGCCGTGCGCAACAAGCTCCAGACGCTCTACGACGTCGGCCTCGGGTACATCCATCTCGGCCAGCCGGCGACGACCCTCTCGGGCGGCGAGGCCCAGCGCGTGAAGCTCTCGACCGAGCTGTCGCGTCGCGCCACGGGCCGCACCGTCTACCTGCTCGACGAGCCGACCACCGGGCTCCACTTCGCCGACGTCGAGAAGCTGCTCCAGGTCCTGCACCGTCTCGTGGACGGGGGCAACACGGTCATCGTCATCGAGCACAACCTCGACGTCATCAAGACGGCCGACTGGATCATCGACCTGGGACCCGAGGGCGGCCTGCGAGGCGGCCTCGTCATCGCCGAGGGGACCCCGGAGGCGGTCGCGGCCTCGCCCGGCTCGGCCACCGGCGAGTACCTCGCCCGGGTCCTGCGCGGCGAGCCGCTCATCCCGCTCAGCGACGTCTCCTTCGCCGAGGCGGCGGGGCGGGGGGACGGCCGTCGTGCGGCCGAGACGCCCGCGCCGATCCGCGCGGCGCCCAAGCGCGCTGTGGCGGCGCACTGACGCTGACCCCTGACCTCTGCGGTGCGTTCGCGCACCGCAGATGACGGTCGTCCGGCGCAGCGGGCTTGCCCCCTCGGGCGAAGAGGGGCAGGATGAGTCGGATTCACCGTGCCGCACCGCACCTCACGCACCATGCCCAGCTGAGGAGGAACGCCCCATGTCTATGTCCCCGTTGTCTCCAGCGCGCCGTCCGACGAGCGGCCTGCGCCTGGCGGCTGGCGTCGCCGCCGCCGCGATCCTGGCCACCACTGTCGGTCCTGTCGCGGCTGCACCACCCCAGGGCAACCAGTCCGGCGTCAAGACGAGTCAGCCGGCGATGCTGACCAAGGTCAGGACGGACGTCGAGATCGAAGCCCTTCTGACCGTCGGCGAGACACTGCCCGGCGGCTATCGCTTCGAGTCCATCCCGGACGGGATCTCACTCCGGACCCGCGGCAACGGCCGGGTGGACCTGTACGTGAACCACGAGACCTCGACAGTCCCGTTCCCGTACACGCCGGCGGCCCCGACCGAGGCGAACTCGCAGAATGACTTCGACAACTCCCAGCTCAGCCACATCATCCTCAACCAGCACTCCGGAGGCGTACTCAGCGCGCGGATGGCCATCCGCAGCGACGAGAACTTCCAGCGCTTCTGCTCGAACTTCCTGGCGACCGCTGAGCAGGGCTTCGACCGCGAGATCCTGTTCACGAACGAGGAGGCGACCGACATCGTCAACCGGACCGGGATCGCCTGGCCGTTGACCGCGGGCGGCAGCGACCCGCAGCAGGCCGGCGTCGTCGTCGCCTACGACGTCCGCACCGGGCAGCGCCGGCCCATTCTCGGCATGGGCCGCCACAATCACGAGAACAGCGTGGCTGTCCCGGGGCTCTCACAGCTGGCGCTGTTCTCGGGCGACGACACGTTCGTCAGCAATCCACCCAACTCGCAGCTCTACGTCTACATGGCTCCGGACGCCGACGCCGTCTGGAACGACCAGGGGAAGCTGTATGCGTTCAAGCCGGACAGTGCCGCGACGGACGATTACTACGACGTTTCCGGCGCCGCGACGGTGGCCGGTACATTCATCGAGGTTCCGAAGGCCACGGCCCAGAGTGACCAGACGGCGCTCGAGACCTGGTCGCAGGCGAACGGCGTCTTCGATTTCGTCCGGATCGAAGACATCGCCTACGATCGGAACAACCCGCACATCCTCTACCTGGCCGATTCCGGCCGCGGCTCCGGAGCCGCCCCGAACGGCCGGATCTGGAAGCTCGTCCTCGACGAGCAGTCGGACGGCCTGCACGGGACGCTGTCCATCCTCATCAACGGGGATACGTCCGCGGTCGGCACCGAGGGCGTCATCCACCAGCCGGACAACCTCGAGACGACCCCCAACAGCCTCCTCATCCAGGAGGACCCGGGCTCCGGCAACCAGTACACCATCGGCACCGGTACGACGGCCCGCATCTGGCGCTACGACGTCGCAGGCCCCGACGCCGGTACCTTGGAGGTGGTGGCCAGGATCGACCAGTCAGCCGATGAGGGTCCCACCGATGTCGATTCTTCATCGGCAGCCAAGTGGGGGGCCTGGGAATCCTCCGGGATCGTGGACGCCTCGGCGGCGTTCGGACCGGGCGCGTTCTTCGTCACGGTTCAGGCTCATTCGCTCTGGATCGAGAAAGCGCCCGGCCCCGACTACGTCGCGCCGTCGGGTCCCGACTTCACGCTCAAGCGCGAGGGAGGTCAGCTCCTGCTCGTTCGGATCCCGGGCGCGTAGATCCGGCGATCGCCAGCGGCCCGTCGAGGCCCCGTCCACCGCGGACGGGGCCTCGGCACATCCGAGCGCGATGCGTCCGGACGCCACTCTCGGTCGCGCTCCCGCGAGGCGACTCGCCGGGCAGTCCGACGTCAGGCTCCTCGTCACCCGCCCGGCGATGGAGGTGACGCACGCCCGGTAGGCGCCCTGCGCGTACCATTCGGCCATGCCCGACATCGACTTCGCCTTCCTCGCCGATGCCGCCGAGGCCCAGCCGGGCCGCAAGTTCGCGGTCCTGGGCGGCGGTGTGAGCCGCCTCGGAGGCCCGGTCTTCCCCTTGCGGCATCCGCACCTCGCGCTGGTCGTGGGACTCCTGGTCACGGCGCCCGAACTGGAGGCTGAGCACGAGGTCCGCTTCGTCCTCCTCCGTCCGGACGGACGTGAGCTGACCTCCGGCGCCGCGCGCATCCGCGCCAGCGGCCCGGGCGGCGGCGGCGATGCGGTGCTGACCTTCAGCGTGGACCTGTGGAACCTCGTCTTCGAGACCCCGGGCGACCACAGCCTGCGCCTTCTCGTCGACGGGCAGGAGCGCAAACGGCTGCCCCTGCGGGTGGAAACCCATGACGCATCCGGTGGCCCGACCACGGGCCCGGGGCCGGTTCCGCCGTTCCCGCCACCGACCGGTCTGGCCTGACCGGTGGAGATCGTCGGGCAGCTCCTCGACCTCCTCCTCCATCCGCGCCAGCTCATCGAGCCCTTCGGGCCCGGCGCCTACGTCGTCCTCTTCGCCATCCTCTATGCCGAGACCGGGCTCTTCGTCGGGTTCTTTCTGCCCGGCGACAGCCTGCTGCTCGTCGCCGGCGTGCTCTCCGCCCCCGGCTCGCAGGAGTACACGCTCAACCTGCTCATCGTGATGGTCGTTTGTGTCACCGCGGCCATCCTGGGCAACCTGACCGGCTTCTGGTTCGGCCGGCGGGTGGGGCGGCCGCTGTTCGAGCGCCCGGACTCGCGGTTCTTCAAGGGCAAGCACCTGCTCGCCGCCGACGCCGTCTACCAGCGGCACGGCGGGATCACCATCGTCCTGGCGCGCTTCATGCCCTTCGTGCGGACCTTCGCGCCGATCGTGGCCGGCATCAGTCACATGGACCGCCGTGCGTTCGCCTGGTGGACGATCGTGGGCGGACTGCTGTGGGGCGCCGGCCTGCCGATCGCGGGCTACCTGCTGGGAGAGGCGATGGGCTCGACGCTGGACCGCATCCTGCTGCCGCTGATCGTGCTCATCGTCGTCGTTTCGGTCCTGCCACCGGCGGTCCACACCTGGCGCCGGCGCGATCGGAATGAGGAGGCGGCGCCCTAGGTGGCTGGTGTGAAACGCGCCTCCTGAGCGGCTGACGGGCCGGCGCGGTCGCATCTGGCCGAGGCCCGCTGGACCGATCCGGCCGATGGCCGTGTCGAGAGGCCTGGAAGGGTGTCGTGCAGCCGGGGAGCCCGTGACCCGATCGCGGGATCTGCCGCGGTCCTCGCTCAGCCCGTCTGTGTCGCCCAGGTGCTTCCGGAATGGACGAGCCCGAGGACGGCGAGCCGCGCGAGGTTCACCGCCGCGGCGAGCAGGGCGAAGTCGGCGGCGACCTTGGACTGGCCCCGGACGCGGGCCCGGCGACCCCCGTGGCGGCGACGCATGAGATGGGCGATCTTGCGCTCGACGAGCGGCCGGGTGGCCCGGTAGTCGGCGCGCCAGGCCGGGTCGCGCTGCGCCGCCCGTCCCCGCGCGAGGAGCGACTCGTGCGGTCCGATCGCGATCGTCCGTCCCTGCGCTGAGCTCGTGCAGCGGCTGGCCAGCGGGCAGGCCGCGCACGCATTGCCGAACTCGGCGATGACCCGGACGACACCGCGGAGCGGGGCGACCTCGCCCGCCGGGCAGGTCACCGTCCGGGCGCCGAGGTCGATCGCGAAGTCGGCCTTGGTGAAGCGGCCGCCAGGGGCGGAGGGCGGCTGGACCTTGACCCGGCTCACCACCCCGGCGACTTCGAGGCGCTCGAGCAGCTCGCCCGCGCCGTATGCGGCATCGCCGTAGACGGTGAGCGCCGGGTCGTCCGACGAGGTCGGCGGCGCGTCGGGTTCCGCCTCGGCCACGGGCAGGTCGGGCGCGAGCAGGTCGGGCGCCGCCGCGGCGTCGCCTCGGTTGCCGGCCGTGACGGCGGTCGCGGTGATGAGCTCATGGTCGGGGTCGAGCGCGACATGGCCCTTGTAGCCGTCGAAGCCATGCGCCTGCGTCTTGTGGCCGTGGCGGGCGTCGGGGTCGACCGTCGAGATGACCCGGTCGGGTGCCACCCGACGGGCGATCGCGAAGCGCCCGTCCTCGCCCGCCTCGAGGTCCTGGCCGAGCACGGTGGCGAGGAGGCTGGCGGCCTCGGCGAGCGGGGTCGGCACGCGCTCGCCGTCGAGCGCGGCGAGGAGCGCGGAGCCGTCACGGGCGAGCGCCTCGACGAGCGCCAGTCGGGCGGCCGGGTCGTCATAGTCGGCGGCGGGCTTGCCGCTGGTCCGGTAGTCGTCGTCGCGCCGGAGGTGTGCTCGCAGGGGCTCCTCCCGCTCGCCGGCCACCGTGAGCACGCCCCGGATCGCCGAGCGCACCAGGGTGACCGTGTCCATCGTCGCCACCGCGTCGTACAGCGGCGTCGAGTCGAGGACCCGCCGGGCGCCCACCAGGCCGGCCGATCGCGCGACCTCGAGCGTGCGCTCGAAGATCCGCCTGGGGCGCTCGGAGCGGGCGAGGCGCGCCCGCATGTCGACGAGGACGGTGTGGGCGAAGCCCGGGTAGTCGAACGGCAGGCCGCCGGCGGCGTACTTCCAGCGCGCGTCGTACGTGAACCGCTCGACCGCCTCGCGGTCCGAGCAGCCTTCGAGGCGCTGGAGGACCATGACGACCGCCACGATGAGCGGCGGGACGCTCCGCCGGCCGAGGTCGGCGAACAGATCCTCGAACAGCTCGTCGGGAAAGAGGGTGAAGCATTCGCGGTGGAGGAGGGCATAGATCGAGTCGGGACGGACCCGTGGCTCGCAGAACTCGGCCGTGCTCCGGAAGATGTCGGTCTGGCGGGGCGTGGACCCGAGCGACATGGCGGCTCCTCGGCGTCGGCTGCGATCCGGGGCGGTGCCCATCCGTTCGATCCTGACGGTCCCGCCCACCAGATCGTAGCTGCGAGCGCGCCGTCCCGTCAGCCGCTCAGGAGGCGCGTTTCACACCAGCCACCTAGGGCTGCGACCGTCGGACGCCCGAGCGGCTCTCGCCGTCGACATGGCCTCGGGTCCTCGTCCTAACGGCGGTTGTTCCACGAACACCAAACAGGAC
>LDXM01000044.1 GCA_001443375.1 Chloroflexi bacterium CSP1-4 | reverse complement strand
CGCTCCGACGAGGTGACCGTGCCCTCGCTCTCGGCCCACATGGCGCTGGCGGGCAGGACGACATCCGCGATCTCGGCGGTCTTGGTCAGGAAGATATCCTGCACGACGAGTGTCTCGAGGCCCTCGAGAAGATGGCGCGCCTTCGCCTGGTCGGCCTCCGACTGGACCGGGTTCTCGCCCACGACATACAGGGCCGTCAGCTCGCCGCGCTCCATGGCCTCGAACATACCCGAGAGGTGCCAGCCGCGCCTGGGCGGGACCTTGACGCCCCAGGCCGCCTCGAACTTCGCGCGCAGCTCGTCGTTCTCGACGTGCTGGAAGCCCGGCAGCCGGTCGGGCAGGGCGCCCATGTCGCCGCCGCCCTGGACGTTGTTCTGGCCGCGCAGCGGGTTGATGCCGCTGCCGTAGCGTCCCACGTGGCCAGTCAGCAGGGCGAGGTTGATGAGGGCGAGGACGTTGTCTACCGCGTTGTGGTGCTCGGTGATGCCCAGCGTCCAGCAGATCATCGCCCGGTCCGCCTTCGCGTAGGCGTGAGCGGTCTCGCGGATCAGCTCGGCCGGGACGCCGGTCTCGCGCTGGGCGTACTCGAGCGTGTACGGCTCGACGGCGGCGCGGTAGGCCTCGAAGCCGGACGTCGAGCGCTCGATGAACTCCCGGTGGTGGAGCCCGGCGGCGATGATCTCGCGGGCCATGGCGTTGGCCAGGGCGATGTCCGATCCGACGTCGAGCCCGAGCCAGCCGTCCGCCCACTCGGCGCTGGTGGTCCGGCGGGGGTCGATGGCGTAGAGGCGCGCGCCGCGGTGCACTGCCTTGAGCAGGTGGTGGAAGAAGATCGGATGCGTCTCGCGGGCGTTGCTGCCCCAGAGGAGGACGAGATCCGTCTCCTCCGTTTCACGGTATGAGCTTGTGCCGCCCCCGGCACCGAAGACGGTCGCCAGACCGGCGACGCTCGGAGCGTGTCAGGTACGGTTGCAGCTGTCGACGTTGTTGCTGCCGATGACGACGCGGGCGAACTTCTGGGTCATGAAGTTCAGCTCGTTCGTCGCCTTCGAGCAGCTGAAGAGCCCGAACGTCGTCGGCCCGTGGGCGTCGATCGCGGCCTGGAAGCCCGTCGCGGCCCGGTCGAGGGCCTCGTCCCAGGTGGCTGGGCGGAGGGTCCCGGTGCGGCGGTCGCCGTCGCGGACGAGGGGCTGCGTGAGCCGGACGTAAGACTTCGCCATGCGCGCTCCTTGCACTGCTGGGAGAGGTGGGTCGAGTGTAGCGCGGTGGGGAGCGGCGCCGACGTTTCTGCTTCAAGTGAACTGGCCGGTGCGCATTCGCTGGTTGGCAATCGACGGGCCGTCCGTTACTTGCCGGGCGAGGTGGTCGCGTCGAACGACCGCGCCGCGACGTCCAGGACTCCCGCGAGCGGATGGAGCGCGAGATCAGAGTCCAGCGTCTGCTCGATCACGCACACGTCATGCCCATACTCAACGCGGCACCCGGCTCCTCGTGGTTTGTCATGCCGCTTGCCGCGGGGAGCTTGGAAGATGTCGTCGACACAGCAGGCGGTCCAGACCGCGACGCGTTCGCCATCGTCGTCCTGCGTGCGGCGAGCTCCGCCCTCGGGTACGCGCATGGCGAGGGAGTTGTCCGTCGGGACGTTTCCCCGCGAAAACATCCTGGCGCTGGCAGGCAGCGGCGGCGAACGGCGATGGGTCGTCGCCGATCGGGGCCTCGTCCGGCGAGCCGCCTCGAGCCCTCCGCGGTCGTTATTGAGTAGATCGGTTTGCCACTTCCGTCATAACGAACAGCGCGTGCCATCGAGGCCGTGCTGGTGATGGAGAGGGTATGAGGCGCGATCTCGTCGAGGCGGCACGCCAAGGAGACCACGAGGCATTCGAAGTCCTCGCGACCTCCGCCGGCGATCGCCTGTACGCGGTCGCTCGTCTCATCCTCCGGGCGTCGGACCTGGCTGAGGACGCGGTGCAGGAGGCGCTCGTTCGCGCGTGGCAACAGCTTCCCTCGCTGCGCGATCCGGATAGGTTCGACGCCTGGCTCCATCGCCTGGTGGTCAACGCGTGTGCAGACCAGGGCCGACAGCTGCGGCGCTGGTCGCAGCAGGTGCGACCGCTCCCGCTCGACGTCTCGATCGTTGACGACACCGGTTCCGTCGCCGATCGGGAACAGCTGGAGCGGGGATTCAGCCGACTGAAGCCCGAGCAGCGGGCAGTGGTCGTCCTTCACTACTACAGCGGATTCTCGGCCGCCGAGATAGCGCGAATGCTCGGCATCCCCGAGGGGACCGCCAGGTCACGACTTCATTACGCGACCGAGGCGATGCGTGCGGCGCTCGAAGCCGACGCGCGGCAGCCGGCGGTCGCCAAGAACAGGACTGCGTGATGGCCACAGACGAGCGGATTGGCGAATCGATCAGCACGTGGTTGGAGCAGACGGCTCCACCGCGGCTACCCGAGCGCGTCCTCGAAGCCACCTTCGAACGGACACGCAGGAGCAGGCAGCAGGTCGGCTGGCGCGCCCGCCTGGGGGGGGTTCACATGCCCCGATTCGTACCTGCTCTCGGCAGTGCCGCCGTCGTCGTGGTGGCCGCCGCCGTGGCGCTCAACTTCTATGTCAATCGACCCAGCATCGGCGGGCCGGTGTTCCAGGGCACATGGGTCTCCACCACCGACGCCGATGGAGGCACGCAGACGATGACCGTCCGGGGGTCGGCCGACGGTGCCGTGGAGATCGTGGTGAGCGACGACGTCGCCTCGGTGTGCTCGGGCGGCCCGTCGACGATGACGGGAACCGGGAGGCTCGAGGGCAGCACCGTGCTCGTCATCCCCTCGCCGACGTTCACCTGCGACGACGGGAGCGAGCCCGAGGCCCTGAGCGGCCCTCCCCTGCAGGAGCAGCTCCGCAACCTGACCTTCGTCCTCGACCCCGAGGCCGAGACCCTCACCGACAACTTTGGGTCGGTCTGGCGACGGGAGGGTGCGCCGGTCTTGAGCCCCGAGCCCGCGACGCCGGCGCTCTCGGGAGGCATGTGGCCGCAGACGGACCTCGCCGAGGTGCAGGAGGCCCAACGGCTCGCGGACGCCGGCGACCCCGCCTACACGTGGCAGGTCGACCCGCAACTCTTCACGGACGACACGTGGGCCAGCGAGGAACCTGGCCAGATCGAACTCGTCGACCGGTTCCTCCGTGACGTGCTGGGCTGGGAGGCGTACGTGTTGAACCCCTACGAAGGGATGGGCCGCAACGGTGTGTACGACGTCAACTACGACCAGCGGTACCTGCGCTGCGCGCCGGGTCGCACGAACCCGCTGTACCCGCCCCAGCCTGAGCCCGATTGGGGCGAGCTGTGCGCGCCCACGCTCGACGACCGCACCTACGAGTCGGTGAGCCTCGACCTCGCCCAGCTCGACCGCCAAGACCGTGACGGGATCTGGGTGGTGAACCAGTGGAGGCTGACAGCGCCGTTCGCGCAAGCCGACCCGGTGGCTGTCGAGGCACAGGCCACGGAACGCCTGGAGGAGTTCCTGGCCGCACGCATCGCCGGCAGCGGCGCCGAGGGGCACGTGCAGGTCTACGACGACGTAGACGTTCCGCTCCTCTACGCCACCACCTCGGGTGCCCCGTACGAGCGATACGAGATCGAGCGCGTGGACCGGCCGCGGTGGCCCGGCGCCTTCATGATCTTCTCGGCCCGGCTGTTCGCGGACGGCGACGCGACGGTGGTCGAGCAGGAGATCCGTTGGCTGCAGGGTGAAGGGTTGTGGATGGATTTCAATACGACGACCGAGAACGGCCAGCCGGTCGACCTGTCCCACACCTCCTCGGACGGCGAGGTCACCGTTTCGGCGCCGAGCACATGGGACGTGTTGTGGCCCGGGGAGGATGGCGTCGCTCACGAGATCGCCCCGGACGTGTGGTTCGGGATCCTGTGGGCGGATGTCCCGGATCGCGACGGCGACGGGTACACCATCGGACTCGTCGACCCAGTCGCCTACGACGCGTGGTGCGCAGCGAACGGCGGGACGCCGCTGCTCTCGGCGCCGGCCGGTGCAGCTGCGATCGCGCAGGAGCTCATCGCCGATCCCAACTTCGAGACGACTGCGCCGGTGGCCGCGCGCGTCGGTGGCGTCGAGGCCGTGTCGATCGACGTCACGCTTGCCCCCGGCGGCACGCATTGCGTGCCCGGAATGATTGCGATCAGCCGCTGGGTCCACGCGCTGGCTACGGGCCCTGGGTTGCGCCTACGTCTGTACCTCGTCGACCTCCCGGAGGGCATGTCGGTTCAGACGCTGGCGATCACGGTCGTGGCGCCCGAAGAGCGCTTCGAGGAGTTCATCGAAGAGACCGCACCGATCATCGAGTCGATCGAGTTCCACCCCCGCTGATGGCACACAAGAGCGGCCGATGAAGCGGACCACCAAGAAGAAGGGCGGCATGATCACCAGGACTGGAAGCGTCATCGTTGTGGCACTGGTGGTCGCGCTGGCGGCATGTTCCTCGACGCCGGGCCAAAGCGAGAGTTCGCCCCCGGTCGGAGCGACGGTGGCTCCGCCTTCGTCGACGACCTCGACCATGTCGGCAGCCCCCTTCCCCGTCGCCACGTTTGCCGCCATCAGCGAGGATCCGGTGACCGACGAATTGGCGGCCAAGTTTCAAGTGGCTCTGGACGACTTGGTGGGGAGCGACGGCTTCGGTGAGGAAGGGGGGATGACGGCGACGGTGATGACCGCCGAGGGCACCTGGAGCGGGACGGTGGGAGAGGCGGACGGTGTCCGAGACCTGCAGGTCGACGACCAGTTCGCGATCGCGAGCATCACCAAGTCGGTGATCGCAGCCCAGGTGATGTCGATGGTCGAGGCCGGCGAGCTCGGCCTCGACGACCTGGTCGCTGATCACCTTCCTCGGGATCTCCAGTTCGACACCAACGGGGCGACGATCCGTCATCTGCTGAGTCATCGCAGCGGGATCCCGGACAATTACGAGGTGCTATCCGTGGCTCTGCAGCGCGATCTGCTGCGGGCCTGGAAGCCGGCCGAAGCGCTGGAGCTGGTGCCGACCGGGCGGGTTGTTGCCGGTCGCTCGTTCGAGTACGCCGAGAACAACTACCTGTTGCTCGGACTGGTGATCGAGCAGGTGCGGGGACGTCCGCTGGCCGAAGTGCTGCGAGAAGGCGTCCTCGCCATCGATGGTGTGGAACGGCTCGTCTATCAACCCGATGAACGACCCAGCGAGCCGATGGCCATGCCTAGAGGCCAGTCGACTGCCGTCCTCGAGTTGGGGGGTGGCTACCTCCCATCGCTCGCCGCCGTGACCGCCTTCACCGCTTCGGGAGCTTTTGCATCGGACTCGCCTTCCTTGGCGAGGTGGTGGCGGGCGTTCTGCGCCGGCGAGATCGTCTCTCAGGCCACCCTCACCGAGATGTCAGACTTCGATCCGGACGTGTCGTCCTTCGATGGCGGGTACGGACTCGGACTGTTCAACCCTGCCTACGGGTACGCCCGGGCCGTGGGGCACCAGGGAGAGTTGTTCGGTTACATGTCGTGGGCTGCGTGCCTGCCCGAGGATGGAGCGGTGATCGTCGTGCTGAGCAACCGCGTGGTCCATGAGCTGTCCGTCGAGCTGTTCTTCAGGCCGATTCGGCCGTTCGTCGACGTCTTGCGCTCCGGCTGACCGGCGGCGGGCGACCGATTCCTCTCCCGTATCCCTCAGCCGGGGATGCGTACGCGCCGACCTTCTCGCCCGACGGGACGCAGATCGCACCTCTACCCTACGGCGGAGTTGCGGGGTCCGAGCGTGGTGGAGGCGGTGCGCTCGAAGTGACCCTGGGCGACGACTCGGGGCGACCACTCGGGCGAGGCAGTCTGTGAACCTTTCGGCCTGTGCGACCATCTGTACTTGGTGAAGCGCCCAGGCGGGGCGCCATCTGGAGAGGGACCGCCGATGCGTACGGCGTTGGTCGAGCGGGCGCGTGACGGCGACGAGGATGCGTTCACCCAGCTCGTCGACCTCGATGGCAACCGCTGCTTTGCCATCGCCTACCGCATCCTGCGGGATGTCGAGCGGGCGAAGGACGCGGTCCAGCAGGCCTTCCTGCTTGCGTGGCGCGAGCTCCCTCGCCTACGGGATCCGGAGCGTTTCCAGGTCTGGCTCTACCGCCTCCTCGTAATTCCCGCTCGAACAGGCGAGCCGCATGCGCCTTTACCTGGTGGACGTTCCCGCAGGATCGGCGACACGCATCCTCGCGATCGCGATCGTAGGTCCGGACGCGCGCTTCGAGCGCGTGGTAGAGGCGGCGATGCCCATCGTGGACTCCATCGAGTTCCCCACGCGGTGACGGCGACCGGATCGACGGGAGGGAGGCCGGGATGAGGACTCACCACGGACGTGCTCTCGCACTGGCCGTCCTGCTGGTATTGGGGGCGTGTGGACCGGGTCAGGAGGCTGCTGACCCGACGGGTCCCACCACGACGGCGAGCGAGCCGAGCGCCACGCCGACGATCCAGGACGTCATGGAGCTCGAGAAGTTCGCTCCCCTCGAACCCGGCACCTACTTCATCGACCCCGATTCCGACCCTTCGACGCCCCTCCGCGTGGTGTACGAGGTCCCCGTCGAGGGGTCACAGTGGTTCGGCGCGCTCAAGTTCGCCGAGGATGGGCACGTGATGATCAACATCACCACCGTAGTGAACCTGGTGCGTCATGGGTGTCGCGACCATTCGTGGGCCGATCCACCGGTCGGACCGAGCGTGGACGACCTCGCGGTCGCGCTGGCGGATCTGGCTCCGTTCCGGGTGACGTCGACCCCGACGGACGTGACCATGTACGGCTACCGCGGGAAGTACCTGGAACTCACCGTGCCGGATCTGCCGGTCGAGGGGGACGACTTCATCGGATGCGTCGACGGCAACCTCTTGAGCTGGGTCGCGCCCATCGACGTAGCCGAAGGTGAAGGGGGCGCGTTCCACGGCTACAACGCCGAGCCCGTCGAGGAGTTCTGGATCCTCGACGTCGACGGCACCCGCCTGGTGATCGAGGCGAACTGGTCGCCTGCGTCGCCCCGTAAGGACGTGGCCGAGATGCGGGCCATCCTGGACTCCATACAGATCGAGCCGTGAGACTGCTCGGGGTAGTCAAACCGCTCGGTGCCCATGGACGTCGACGTGAACCCCTCAACGTGCGACGAAGCCCAATACCACCTCTCGACTGAGCGCTGGTGTCGGCGCCCTGCCAGACCGACGACATGTGGATCCTGGACCTTGATGGAGAGCGCCAGGTCATCGTCGTCCTGAACCGGAGTTCCATCGCAAGAGTTCGCCGAGCCCTGACTCTCGCCTGCCCGAGTCCGGCGCCGTCGGGCAAGTCGTGTCGCCGGCTGGTGAACCTTTTGCCGAGTGCGACCATCTGTATCTGGTGAAGCGCCCAGGCGGGGCGCCACCGGAGAGGGATCGCTAATGCTTACGGCGTTGGTCGAGCGAGCGCGTAACGGCGACGAAGACGCCTTCACCCAGCTCGTCGACCTGGATGGCGACCGCTGTTATGCGATCGCGTACCGCATCCTGCGGGATGTCGAGCGGGCGAAGGACGCGGTCCAGCAGGCCTTCCTGCTTGCGTGGCGCGAGCTTCCTCGCCTGCGGGAACCGGAGCGTTTCCAAGTCTGGCTGTACCGCCTCCTCGTAAACGCGTGCTACGAGGAGGCACGCCGTCATCGGCGCTGGACGGCGCACGTACGCGTGCTGCCAGTAGAAGGTCCGAGTGCGCCCGACTCGATCGTCTCCGTGGACGATCGCGACGCGCTCGAGCGGGCCTTCCGGCGGCTTTCGCCTGAGCATCGCGCCGTCTTCGTGATGCACCACTACGCGGGCCTGCCGCTGGCCGCCATTGCGGAGGTCGCCGGCGTACCTCTCGGCACGGTCAAGTCGCGTCTTCATCACTCGATTCGAAACTTGCGCGCCGCTTTGGGGAGCGATGCGCACGTTGCATCGGTGGAGGTCAAAACGGCATGAACATCACACGTAGTCCCGACGCTGTCGTGGCGGTGTGGCTGGACGATGGTCCGCACGCGCTGCCCCACGAGACACGCGATGCCATCACAGCCGGCATCCGGACCGTTACCCGGCGTCAGCCGGGGATCGGCTGGCCGTTCACCCGCCCTAACCTGCCGACGATTGATCTTCGGCGACTCTCGGTGGCGTTGGGCAGTGCCACGGTTACCGTGGTGGCCGCCGCCCTGACGCTCAACTTCTATGCCGACCGTCCGGGCGTCGGCGGGCCGATCGCCACCGCCGACCCCCCGAGCCCGTTCCTGGGCACCTGGCTCACGACCGATGACGATGGGAGCACCCCGACGATGACGATGCAAGCCTCGGGGGACGGTTCCGTCGAGATCGTGGTGCGCGACGACTTCGCCTCGGTGTGCTCGGGCGCCCCGTCGACGATGACGGGGACCGGACAGCTCGAGGGTGCAACGGAGCTCGTGATCCCCTCCCCCGTGCTGACCTGCGACGAGGGGAGCGTGCCCCAGGCTCTGAGCGGCCCTCCCCTCGAGGAGCAGCTCCGCAACCTGACCTTCACCCACGATCCCGGGACCGACACCCTCACCGACAACTTCGGGTCGGTCTGGGCACGGGAGGGTGCGGACCCGAGCCCCGAGCCGACAACGCCGTTCTCCGAGGCGGAGGTCACTGCGCTCCTGAACGGCTTCCTCGAGGCCCGAATCGCCGGTGAGGCGGCGCAGCAGTACCTGGGCGTCCCCGAGGAGGACATCCCGCTCCTCTACGCGACTACCTCGGGAGCCCCCTACGAGCGGGCCGAGTTCGAGCGAGTTCTTGGCATCGATTGGCCGTACGGTTTGACGGCGTTCAAGGTTCGGCTGTTCGCCGGGGACACGGTGGTCGAACAGCTTCTCTTCATCGGCCGCCCCGACGGTCCCCCCGATGGGCTCGAGTATCGGCCGGACGGTTTTGGAACCGACATCGCGCCAACTACCGAGAACGGCCAGCCCGTGGCCATGCCCTACAACGCCTTCGACGGCGAGGTGACCCTGCAAGTCGCCCACCCGTGGGTCTTTTACGACTACCGCCAGTTCGGCGGCATGACTTTCGGCCGCCTGATCCCGGAGGGCCCGGGCGTGCGGCCGACAACCGACGGCGGGGAGCGCAACGACGGCTGGGATCAGCTGTTCCTGATCGCCGACCCCGCGCTGGGCGGGGCGGGGTGTCAGAGAGGCCCGAGTCCACCCGATGCCGCGGCGCTGGCCGAGAGCATCCGGTCCAACCCCGACCTCGGGGCGACCGCTCCGGTAGCGGTGAGCGTTGGGGGGGCCGAAGCCCTGATGATGGACGTAGTGATCGCCGCCGGAACGACCATCTCAGCGGCGGTCAACGAGGGGGGCGACTTCTGCGCCGACGGGCTCCTGAACCCCGTCTTCCACCAGGACGTGGGTTCGACGATATATGTCGACAACGGCTTCGCAACGGGCCTCGCATCGGGGGACCTGATGCGGCTCTACCTGATGGACGCGCCCGAGGGGTCGTCCATGCGGATCCTGGCCATTGCGATCGTTGCGCCGGAATCGCGCTTCGAGCGCGTGGTCGAGGCGGCAACCCCGGTCGTGTATTCGATCGAGTTCCACGCACCGTAAAGCCCTCGCGGGGAGCCTCGCGTCTGTGCCTCGTGGGCCTCGGGTTCGTCCTGGCAGGTTGTGGTGTGGCGGCTCCTTCGGGAGTCGCCACACGATCGATAGCGCCCACTCCGATCCTCGGGATCAGGACACAGTCCTGGCGGCGTGGCTGGACGATGGTCCGATCACGCTGCCGCACGAAACGCGGCAGGCCATCGCAGTCGGTATTCGGACGGTCCCCCGGCGGCGGCCGATGATCGGCTGGCGCGGACTCCTGGGGGGAGTGCAGGTGAGCCGATCCATGACCTCGACTTCGACGCCAACGGGGCGACCATCCGCCAGCTGCTGGGCCAGCGCAGCGGCATCCCGGACTATTACCCTGCGCTAGTGGACAGCCTGTCAACCGATCGGCTACATGTCTGGACGCCGGCCGAGATGCTGGAGCTGGTCACCGCCGATCGCGCCCCCGCCGGTGAAGCCTTCGACTATACGGACACCAACTATCTGTTGCTCGGGCTGGTGATCGAGCAGGTTCGCGGGCAACCGGTGGCAGATGTGCTGCGCGACGGCGTCCTGAGCGGGTGACGGCCTGGAGCGGCTCATCTATCAACCGGATGAGGTCCCGACCGAGCCCATGGCCATGCCTGAAGGCGAGCCGACCGCCGCGCTCGAGAAGGGCGGCGGCTACCTACCATCCCTCGCTGGTGCAACCTCTGATGGTCCGGCGGCAGCCATGGCATCGGACTCGCCCTCCCTGGCGCGTTGGTGGCGGGCGCTCTGCGCCGGCGAGATCGTCTCCCAAGCCTCGCTGACCGAGATGACGACGTTCCACGACGGGTACGGACTGGGGCTGTTGGACGTCGCCGACCCGTACGCACGGGCCGTGGGACATACCGGCCAGGACATCGGGTACGTGGCGTGGGCAGGCTGCCTGCCCGAGGATGGCGCGGTCGTCGTCGTGCTGAGCAGTCGCGTCGTCCAGAACATCGGCGCGATGGCCCGCCCTCTGGTAGTCGCCGCGCGTTCGGATTGACGTTCGTGTCTGCTGGCGGTGACACGCTCTTGGGCGTCGCCAGGCGGATCCTCCGTCACTTCCGATCCCTCCGGGTGACCCTCCGAGCGGCAGTCTCCGCCGAACTCTATCGCGCGCCCGGACGCCTCAGGCGATCCGCTCGCCGGCGGCATAGACGTTGAAGCGGTCGCCGCGCAGGAAGCCGACGAGCGTGAGGCCGAAGGTGTGCGCCACGTGCACGGCCAGGCTGGACGGGGCGGAGACGGCGGCCATGAGCGGGATGCCCGCTGCGACGGCCTTCTGGGCCAGCTCGAACGAGGCGCGGCCGCTGACCATCAGGGCACGGTCGTGGAGCGGCAGCTCTCCGGCGAGCAGGGCACGCCCGACGAGCTTGTCCACGGCGTTGTGGCGCCCGACGTCCTCGCGCGCGGCCAACAGCCGGCCCTCCCGGTCGAAGAGGCCTGCGGCATGCAGGCCGCCCGTCAGGTCGAAGGTGGCTTGCACGTCACGCAGGGCCGGGGCCATGCCGGAGATGACGGTCCGAGCGAACGCCGGGCCCGACGGCAGCATGGCGAGGTCCGCGCGCAGGGCGTCGAGGGCCGCCGCGCCGCAGATGCCGCAGGCCGAATTGGAGACGAGGTTGCGCTGCCAGCCCACCGGCCCGTCCTTCGGGCGGGGCCGTGCCAGGCGCAGGTCGACGAGGTTCTCGGCCTCGGGCAGGGCGAGGACCGGGAACGGCGGAGCCTCGACGGGGAGCCCGGAGGCGGCGACCGCGGCCCCGGCCACGTCCGTCAGGGCGCGGATCAGCCCCTCCACGAAGAGCAGGCCGAGCACCAGCTCGAGGTCATGGCCGGGCGTGCGCATGATGACCGCGAAGGGATCGCCGTCCAGGACCACCTGGAGCGGCTCCTCGGCCACGACGAGGTCGTCCGCCGTCTCGTGCCCGTCCGGCGACCAGCGCTCGATCCGGACCGGACGATGCGGCTCCGGGCCCCGATCGTCCACTGGCGCACGCCGCTCAGGCGACGAGGTGGA
>LDXM01000043.1 GCA_001443375.1 Chloroflexi bacterium CSP1-4 | reverse complement strand
GGCCGTCGCGTCGCTCGACCGGGACCTCGACACCATCGAAGGTCTACGTCGAGTCTCGACCTGACCGCGCAGAGCACCCAGGGCTGGGGTTGTTGTCGGGCCGCGTTGTTCGTGAAACACCAAACGACGGAAGACGGGTCCCCGGCAGGCTCCGGACCGCCCGGACCACACGATCCACCCGACCCGGGGCGGCCAGCCGAGCGTGGCCGGCCTCCGGTCCCGACTCGGGCGGGCCCGAGCAGCGTCCACCCTGTGCTCCGACGGCGCCCCGCAGCGCCGTTTGGTGTTCGGTGCGCAACGCCCCGTCGCCGGGCGAACGCCTCGCCGCCAGGCGAGCGCCCGGCGACGTCCCCGGGTCGGGACCGGGTGCCAGCGCGAGGTTCGCCGCCGCTCACCCCCGGCTTGGCGGACAATCATCCAGTGACCCCGCAGCTGAAGGCGACGCTCGCCAAGCTCCCCGACGCGCCCGGCGTCTACCTCATGCGCGATGCGCGCGGCACGGTGCTCTACGTGGGCAAGGCGCAGAGCCTGCGGCAGCGCGTGCGGAGCTACTGGCAGAAGCACGGGGCAGGCGAGCAGCCGCTGCGCATCGAATCGGCCCTGGACCGCGTGGCGGACGTCGAGTACACGCTGACCGATACCGTCAGCGAGGCACTGCTGCTCGAGGCGAACCTCATCAAGCGCACACAGCCGCGCTTCAATGTCCGGCTCAAGGACGACAAGAGCTACCCCTTCATCAAGGTCACCCTGGCCGACCACTTCCCGCGTATCGAGCGGACGCGGAAGCTGCCTCAGGACGGGAGCCGCTACTTCGGGCCGTACGCCTCGGCGAGCAGCGTGGACGAGGCGATGAACCTCATCCGCCGGCTCTTTCCCTTCCGGACCTGCACGATCGAGATCCGCGAGGGCAGGCGGGCCCTCCAGCGACCATGCCTGCTCTACCACATCAAGCGCTGCCAGGGACCGTGCATCGAGGCCATCGGGAAGGATGACTACCGGCGCGACATCGAACAGGTGATGCTCTTCCTCGAGGGCCGCCAGGAGACGGTGGCTCGTGCGCTGCGGGCCGAGATGGAGGCCGCCTCGGAGAGCCTCGACTACGAGCGGGCGGCGGCCCTGCGCGACAAGGTCCGGGCCATCGAGCGCACCATGGAGAGCCAGAAGATGGCCGCCCATGCGCGCACCGAGCAGGACGTCCTCGGCTTCGCCCGGGCCGGCGCGGAGGCCGCCGTGCAGCTCTTCGCCGTCCGCGCCGGCAAGCTCGTGGCGCGCGACGTGTTCCTGCTCGAGAACGTCGCGGGCGTCGATGACGGCGAGGCGCTGGCGGCCTTCGTCGAGCAGTACTACGCGGCGGCCGGCTCGGTCCCGCCGCGCGTGCTGGTCCCGGTGGCGCTGCCCGGCGCGGGAGAGCTGGTGGCCCTGCTCGAGACGCGCCGAGGTCGAGGGGTCGAGATCGTCACACCGCAGCGTGGGCGGAACCGCTCACTGCTCGTCCTCGCCTCGCGCAACGCGGCCGAGACGCTGGCCAGGGAGCAGGCGCGCTGGCTGGCCGACCAGGGCAAGACGCTCGAGGCGCTGACGGAGCTGGCCGATGCGCTCGGCCTCCCCGCGCCCCCCACGCGCATCGAGTGCTACGACATCAGCACCATCCAGGGCGCCAGCACCGTGGGCAGCATGGTCGTCTTCGAGGAGGGCAGGCCGCGGACCGGCGAGTACCGCCGCTTCCGTGTGCGGAGCGTCCAGGGCCCGAACGACTTCGCCAGCCACCAGGAGGTGCTCCGGCGCCGTTTCGGGCACGTCCTGCGAGCGGAGGAGGGGAGCGTGGAGGAGCTACGCTGGCGGCTGCCGGACCTCGTGGTCGTCGACGGCGGCAAGGGGCAGGTGAGCGCCGCGCGCGCGGTCCTCGACGAGCTGGGCCTGCACGACGTCCCGCTGGCAGGCCTGGCCAAGGAGCGGGAGGAGCTGTTCCTCCCGGACCGCAGCGATCCCATCGTGTTGCCGGCCACGAGCCCGGCCCTGTACCTCGTGCAGCGCCTGCGCGACGAGGCGCATCGCTTCGCGATCACGTACCACCGCCAGGTGCGGGCGAAGGCCCAGGTGCGCTCCGCGCTCGACGACCTGCCCGGCGTGGGGCCGGCCCGCAAGCGCGCGCTGCTGCGAGTCTTCGGTTCGGCCCGGCAGATCCGTCAGGCCAGCGTCGAGCAGGTCGCCGCCGTGCCCGGCATCGGGCCGGCGCTCGCCGCCCGGATCAAGGCGTCGCTCGAGGGCTGACCCGCATCGGGCGGCCCGCTGCCGCGACTGCTATAGTCCCGGCCGATGCGTCGCCTCATCCCCTTCCTCATCGTGGCCGTGGGCCTGCTCGCGCTCGCCGTGGACGTCCTGCCCGAGTTCCCGCGTCCCGGCGCGGATCCGCCGGCGTTCGCCGAAACGCGCCTCGGGCTGGACCTGCAGGGCGGCCTGGGCGGCGAGTACCAGGCGTTCACCGCGGACGGCTCTACGCCCGCGAAGGGCGACATGGAGACGATCCGCACGATCATCGAGAACCGCGTCAACGCCAGCGGCGTCGCGGAACCGGTCGTGCAGACGCTGGGCAGCGACCGCATCGTGGTCGACCTTCCGGGCGCCACCGATCAGCAGGAGATCCGCCGGCTCATCGGCTCCACGGGTCGGCTTGACTTCGTGCCCATCCCGACCGGGACCACCCCGCCGGGGCAGGACCAGCCCATCGATCCGACGCTCCCGGCGCTCTTCGCGGGCAGCGAGATCGACCCCGGCGGCGTGAGCCCCGGCTTCGACCAGCAGACGGGCCAGCGGACGGTCAACTTCAAGCTGAAGTCGGACGGCGCCAAGGCGTTTGCGGACTACAGCCGCGCGAACGTGGGACAGTACTTCGCCATCGTCCTCGACGGGACCGTCGTCTCCGCGCCGGTCATCCGCGAGCCGATCCTCGACGGCAATGGCCAGATCAGCGGGGACTTCACGACGGCGGAACAGCGGACTCTCGTGACGACGCTGAAGTACGGCGCCCTGCCGCTCGCGCTCAGGGAGCTGACCTTCAAGTCCATCAACGCCACGCTCGGCGCGGAGTTCCTCGCCGCGAGCATCCTGGCCGGCCTCATCGGCATCGGGCTGGTCTTCCTCTTCATGCTCCTGCACTACCGGCTGCCCGGCGTGGTGGCCTGTTTCGCGCTCGTCTACTACGCGGTCGTCGTCTACGCCGTCTTCCGCTTCGTGCCGGTCACGCTGACGCTGGCCGGCGTGGCCGGCTTCGTCCTCTCGGTGGGCATGGCCGTGGACGCCAACATCCTCATCTTCGAGCGGACGAAGGAGGAGTTGCGCGCGGGCAAGACGATCACGACGGCCATCGAGGCCGGCTTCAACCGCGCCTGGAACTCCATCCTCGACTCCAACGTGTCAAGCCTCATCACGGCCGGCATCCTGTACTACTTCGGGTCATCGACGATCCGCGGCTTCGCCCTCGTCCTGATCATCGGCGTGCTGGTCTCGATGTTCACGGCCATCACCGTCAGCCGCAGCATCCTGCGCTGGGTCGTGCGCCGCCCCTGGGCGCGCCGTGCAGGCCTCTACGGCATGCGCGAGGAGGAGTTCACGGCCACGGCGCCGCGGAGCCGCGCGCGGGAGGCGGGGGCGCGTGTTTGACCTGATCGGCAAGCGCCGCTGGTTCTTCCTCTTCAGCGGCCTGATCACGATCCCCGGCCTCATCTTCATCATCCTGACGCCCTTCTCGGGCGGTAAGGCCGGGCTCTCCTTCTCCATCGACTACACAGGGGGCACCATCTGGGAGGTCCACTTCCGTGATGGGACGCCAGACCCGACAGCCGTCCTGGCGGTGCTCGCCGACCAGGACCTGAAAGAGTCCGCCGTCGTCCTCACCGAGGGTCCCAAGGGGGAGTACGTGCGGCTGACCATGCCGCCGATCGGGCTCATCGAGGCCCAGGCGACACCGACGCCCGGCCCGACCCTGTCGCCCGGAGCCAGCGTCTCTGCGAGCCCGTCCGTCGACGCCTCGGGCTCACCGAGCGCCTCGGCCTCGCCGGCCACGAGTCCCGGCGCCGAACCGAGCGCGAGCCCCAGCCCCAGCCCGACACCGGCCAGCGCCGGCATCGAGCTGCCCACGACCGGCAAGCCGGGCGAGGTGGCGGCGGCGCTCGAGGCCGCCTTCGGGCCCATCGACGACGTGTCCCAGGCGACCGCGGTCGGGCCCGTCGTCAGTCGGGATCTCATCAACCAGGCGCTGCTGCTCATCCTGGCCGGCTCGGCCGGCATCCTGGCCTGGATCACGGTGCGCTTCCACGACCTGCGCATGGGCGTCGCCGCACTCGTGGCGCTACTTCACGACATCATCGTCGTGGTCGGCGTGTTCGCCATCCTGGGCACGTTCTTCGGCGTCCAGATCGACGCGCTCTTCGTGACCGCCATGCTGACGATCATCGGCTTCAGCGTGCACGACACGATCGTCGTCTTCGACCGGGTTCGCGAGAACCGCTTCCGGCACGCGGGCGAGCCGTTCTCGGCGATCGTCAACCACAGCCTGCTGCAGACGCTGGGCCGCTCGATCAACACCTCGATGACGGTGGTGCTGACGCTGACTGCGCTGCTGCTCTTCGGCGGGGAGGCCATCCGCGTCTTCGTCCTTGCCCTGCTCATCGGCATCGTCTCCGGGACCTACTCGTCGATCTTCAACGCGAGCCCGCTCCTCGTCGTGTGGCACGAGCGCGACGAGCGGCGGCGCCAGGCGCAGCTGACGGCCGCCCGCGCCGTCCGGTAAGCCGGGGTCGAGCGGCGCGTGGCATCCTCGGCCGCGATGACGACGTCCCACCCCACCCATCGCTGGCGGTTCCCCGAGACCCCGCGACTCGAGCCCGGATTCCTCGCCGATGGCGCCCGGCGTGGCCTGTCCGAGCGGACGCTGCACATCCTGGCCGCCCGTGGCCACGCCGCCCCCGGCGACCTGGCCGCCTTCTTCGACCCGCCTGGTGCGACCCTGCACGACCCCGGGCTGCTGCCCGACGCGGCGGCCGTGCGGGCGCGCATCGCGCGAGCGCTCGACGCAGCCGAGCGGGTGCTCGTCTTCGGCGACTTCGACGCCGACGGCCTGACCGGCCTGGCCATCATGGTCATCGCGCTCCGCGCGCTCGGCCTGGATACGGCCCCGTACGTGCCCGATCGCCGCGCCGAGGGTCACGGCCTGTCGCTGGCGGCCGTGCAGCGCGCCCGGGCCGAGGGACGCACGCTCATCGTCACGGTCGACACCGGCACGACGAACGTGGCCGAGATCGCGGCCGCCGGCGTGGCCGGCATCGATGTCATCGTCACCGACCATCACCACGTGCCCGCGCGGCTCCCCGATGCGGTCGCGGTCGTCAACCCCCACCGACCGGGGAGCCTCTACCCCGATCCCCGCCTGGCCGGCACGGGCGTGGCCTTCAAGGTGGCCCAGCTCCTGCTCGCCGACCGGCCCGGCGGCGCCGCGGCGGCACTCGCGCTGGCCGACCTGGCGACGATCGGCACGGTCGCCGATGTGGCGCCCATGGTCGGCGAGAACCGGGCCATCGCGCGCCTGGGGTTGGAACTGCTGCGCAGTGCCCCCCGGCCCGGGCTGGCCGCGCTGCTGGCCGCGGCGAAGGTGGCGCCGGAGAGTGTCGACCTGGACACGATCGGCTACGCCATCGCCCCGCGGTTGAACGCCGGTGGCCGGGTCGGTGACGCGGAGACGGCCGCGCACCTGCTGCTGGCAGCCACCGTGGCCGAGGCCGAGCCGCTCGCGGCGGAGCTCGAGACGGCCAATCGGACGCGCCGCGAGATGACCGCGACGGCACTCGCCGAGGCGCGCACGATCGCCGACCGGGACCCGGCCGCGGCCGCCGTGGTCATCGCCGGCGACTGGCCTGTGGGCATCATCGGCCTCGTCGCCGGGCGCCTCGCGGAGGAGCGCGGCCGGCCGGCCGTGGTCGTCTCCAGCGGCGTGGACCCCTGGCGCGGCTCGGCGCGCTCGGCGGGCGGGTTCGACCTCGCGGCCGCCTTTGACGCCTGCGCCGACGACTTCGAGCGACACGGCGGCCATCCGCAGGCCGCCGGCTGCAATCTGCTCGACGGGCGCTTCGACGCCTTTCGCGGACGCTTCCTGCGCCTGGCCGCCGAGGCGGCCCCGGCCGATCCCCGGCCCCAGCTCCGTCTCGATCTCGCCGTCCTCGCCGGGGACGTGGACTACCGGCTGCACGGCGACCTCCAGGCGCTGGAGCCGACCGGACCGGGCAACCCCCGGCCGCTGGTGGGCGTCGCGGGGATGACCGTCGCCCGCGCCCGAGCGGCGAACGGCGGGCACGCCCAGCTGACGCTGCGGAAGGGCCGGGAGGTCATCGACGGGATCGCCTTCGATCGCGGCGACCTGGTCGGGCTCCTGGCCGAGGGCGATGTCATCGATCTCGTCGCCCACCTGGTGAGCCGGACGTTCGGTGGCTACGAGACGCTCCAGCTGGAGATCGTCGACACGGCGCCGGAGGGGACGCTGGAACGCGCTCGGGCAGCCGGAGCCACGGTGCCCGCGTGAGGGAGGCGCCGCGACCGCCGGATCGGCGCAACGGGCGCCCTCCCTTCGTGCTCGACCGCAGTGCCGCCGCGCCGCTCCTGTCGCTGGCCGGCCTGGCCGTCGCCGCGGCCTTCAGCCTCGGCCTCCTCTTCGGGCGCTTCGACCTCGGCATCGGCGGCGGTCCGGGCGGTGAGGGCGGCTCGCGCACGCCCAACCCCAGCGTCGTCTTCACACCGGCGCCCTCGCCCGACGCGACGCCCGCGTTCGTCGGCACGATCCTCTTCGCCCAGGAGGGGAGCATCTGGTCGATCAGCGGCCACGAGGTCCGCCGGATCTCATCGGGGAGCCGGGACTCGATGCCGGCCTGGACATCCGACGGTCAGGCCATCGTCTTCATCGAGACGCGCACCCGCAACGCGCGCGTACCCACGGACGGTCGCTACCAGACGTACATCCTCGACTACCCCTCGGTCATGCGCATGACCGCCGCGGGCACCGATCGCACCGTCATCAAGGACGGGCTCATCAAGCTCGAGGGCGGCTCGGAGCGCTACTACTTCACCTGGCTCCTGCAGCCCGACGTCAGCCCGGACGGGAAGACGATCGCCCTCGTGAGCGATGCGCCCAAGCCGTTCGACCAGGACGTCACCCTCAGCCTGCTGCCGATGACGGGCGGCAAGGTGGACAACCTGGGCGTGCGCCAGGAGCGGCCGCTGGGTCACAACGACCCCGACTGGAGTCCGGACGGCACGCGTCTCGCGTTCACCTACAACGCCCGCGACGCGTCGCTGGGGACGCCGAAGGTCGGCATCCTGACCCTGAAGGGCGCCAAGTTGCGCTTCCTCGTCAGCGGCGGGTACGCGCAGCCGTCCTGGTCGCCCGACGGTCGTTTCCTGGCCGCGGTGCGCACGACCGGCGACGGTCGCGACATCGTCATCGTGCGCGTCAAGGACGGGGCGGTCCTGGACCGCTTCACGGCCGACGGTCGGAGCTTCGCCCCCGCCTGGTCGCCGGACGGGACCGGGATCGCCTATCTGAACATCACCAGGGAAGGGGTCGATCTGCGGCTGCTGCTGCTCGGGCCGCCCGCCGCGGCTGGAGGGGCGCCGACACTGCGGGACGACATCGCCCTCACCGCCGACAGCCGGCTCGATCCCGGGTCGCGCCCGTCGTGGTTCATCCCGCCCGAGCTGCTGCCCACGCCGTCGCCGTCGGCGGCCCCGTCGGGCTCGGGATCCCCGGCCGGCTCGGCCGCGCCGAGCGTCGCGCCCTAGCCGGGAGCCGCATGTGACCCCCTACCTGGCACGGCTCGACCGGCGCATCCGGGAGACCGGTACGTGCCTCTGTCTCGGCCTGGACCCCGATCCCGGCGCGCTGCCGCGGGGCTTCGCGCCGGACGTGACGGGCGTCGAACGGTTCGCGGCGCTCGTGCTCGAGGCCGCCCTCCCGTACGTCGCGGCCGTCAAGCCGAACCTCGCCTTCTTCGAGGCGTTCGGCGGCGCCGGCCTGGCCGCCCTGGAGCGGCTGCGCGCGCGCATCCCGGCCGGCGTGCCGGTCATCGCCGACGCGAAGCGCGGCGACATCGGGAGCACGGCCGCGCGCCAGGCGACCGCGCTCTACGACGTACTCGGCGCCGACGCCGTGACCGCCAGCCCGTACCTCGGCGCCGAGGCCATCGAGCCGCTGCTCGAGCGCCCCGACCGGTTCGTGTACGTCCTATGCCGGACGTCCAACCCCGGCGCGGCCGAGTTCCAGGCCCTCGAGGTGGGCGCCGATGCGGCCACCGGTCGCCCGGCCGAGCCGCTCTACCGGCGCGTGGCCGCCCACGCCGCCCGGTGGCACGAGCGGTTCGGCACCGTGGGCCTCGTCGTCGGGGCCACGGCGCCGTCGGAGCTCGCGGCGGTCAGGGCCATCGCGCCGGCGCTGGCCTTCCTCGTGCCCGGCGTCGGGGCGCAGGGGGGCGACCTTCCGACGGTGCTCGACCACGGGCCCGCCGTCGCGGGTCAGGCCAGGGCGGCCGCCGGCGGCGCGCTGCTGGTCAACGTGTCGCGCGCCATCGCCGCCGCGGCACTGGGCCGCGACGACGCGGAGACGGCCGTGGCGACCGCCGCCCAGGAGTGGTCGGAGCGGCTGGCGGTGCTACGATAACCTTCGCGCTGCGCGGCCCGACCGCGCCGCCAGACAGGAGTCCACACCGACGATGCCCTTCAACATCGGTCCCGGCGAGCTGCTGCTGATCCTGGCCATCGCGCTGCTCGTCATCGGCCCCGGCCGCCTGCCCGACGTCGGCGCCGCCCTGGGCAAGTCGCTGCGCGAGTTCCGCAAGGCGACATCGGAGGTCCAGGAGGCGGTGAGCGTCCAGCCGCGGCCGAATGAACTGCGCCAGCCGGCGCAGCCGAATGTGCCTGCCCCGGCCTCGCCGCCCGCTGCCGAGGCCGCCACGGAGGAGTCAGCCGCGGCCAGCGACGAGCCGACCGCGCAGGCCTGATCGGGTCCGGCCCGGTCGAGATGGCTGAGATCGAGGTCGAGCGGCAGGCCGAGTCGGGACTGCCCGTCGTCGTGAACCCACCGCCCTCGGTTGTGGAGGACAAGCCCGAGAGCGGCGTCATGACGCTCGTGGACCACCTCGTCGAGCTGCGCCGGCGCATCTTCATCGGCGTCCTGGCGCTCGTCATCGGCTCGGTCATCGGCTTCGTCATCTCGGACCGCGTGCTGGAGATCCTTCGGGCGCCGATCGGCGACCAGAAGCTCATCTACCTCGAGCTCGGCGGCGCGTTCGCGATCCGGCTCAAGCTCGGCGTCCTGGTGGGCGTCGCGCTGGCCTTCCCGGTCATCGCCTGGCAGCTCTGGGCATTCGTCGCGCCCGGCCTGACGGCCCACGAACGACGCGTCGCCCGACCCTGGGTGCCGCTGATGGTCGTCTTCTTCCTGCTCGGCGTCGGCGTCGCCTATGCCGTCCTGCCCGCCGCGGCGTCGTTCCTGCGCAGCTTCGAGATCCCGGGGGTGCTCGAGTCGACGCTCACGGCGGAGGCCTACTTCGGCTTCGTGACCATGTTGTTCCTGGCCTTCGGCGCGGTCATGCAGTTCCCCATCGTCATCGTCGTGCTCAACCGCATCGGCCTGTTGTCCGTGGAGCGCCTCAAGGGCAGCCGACGCTACGTCATCCTGGGCATCGTCATCTTCGCCGTGGTCGTGACGCCGGGCGGCGACCCGGTCAGCCCGCTCGTCATGTCGGCCGTCATGTACGGCCTGTACGAGCTGACGATCCTCGTGCTGGGCCGGACGGCGCGGCGCGCCCCCGCCACCGATGCCTGATCGCCCGCAGCACGTCGCGGTCATCAGTGGCCTGTCCGGCGCGGGGAAGACGGCCACGAGCAAGCTCTTCGAGGACCTCGGCTACACGGTCGTGGACAATCTGCCCGCCGAGCTCGTGCCCGGCCTGGCCGAGCTCGTCGCGTCGGAGCCCGGACGATTCGAGCGCGTGGCCATCGTCCTCGACGTCCGATCGGGAGATCCTCGCGTTGCGCTCGGCGCGGTCCTCGGAGCACTGGAGGGGCGGGGCATCGCGCCGCAGGTCTTCTTCCTCGAGGCTCGCGACGACGTGCTCATCCGGCGCTTCAGCGAGACGCGCCACCGCCATCCGCTCGAGGGCCGCGCCGGAATCGCCGCCTCGATCGTCGAGGAGCGGCGCATCCTCGAGGAGGTGCGCGAGCAGGCCGACGTCATCATCGACACCTCCGACCTCTCCGGGCGCCAGCTGCGCGAGCGGATCTTCGCCGCCCTGGGCGCCTCCGAGGCGGCCGGACGCATCGCCCTGCAGCTCATCAGCTTCGGCTTCAAGTACGGCGTCCCCCTCGAGTCCGACCTCGTCTTCGACGTGCGCTTCATGGAGAACCCGTTCTACGACCCGGACCTGCGGCCCCTCTCGGGCCTGACCGGACCGGTGCGCGCCTTCGTCCTCGCCCAGCCCCCGGCGCAGCGGTTCCTCGCCTTCGCCCACGACTTCTTCGGCTTCGCCATCCCCGCCTACGTCGCCGAAGGGCGCAACAGGCTCACCGTGGCCATCGGCTGCACCGGCGGTTACCACCGCTCGATCACCGTCGCCGAGGAGCTGGCCGCCGACTGGCGGACGCGCGACTTCGGGCCGGTCAGCGTCTGGCACCGGGACCTGGAACGGGCCTGACGTGGCGCGGCCCCGTCTCGAAGGCTCCCAGCCAGCCGCCGGCGGCCTGGCGAGGCTGCGCTCCCTGCTGCGGCCGGGCATGGGCTTCAAGCGCTGGTTGGTGGTCATCTTCGTGGGCGAGCTGCTGCTCGCGAGCGCAGGCGCGCTCGTACTGCGCCAGCTCTACCGGGAGGCGGCGCCCGAAGGCCCCGGCAGTTCGCCCATCCTCTGGCTCCTGACCCTGCAATTCCTGCCCCTCGGGCTGCGGCCGGTCGTCCTCGTGGCCGCCGGCGCGGCGGTCTTCCTGTTCGGCCTGCGCCGGCTGATGGACGCGCTCATGGAGCCGCTCGGCGGCTCGCGCGGCGCTCCGCTGGTAGAGATGCTCGTGCGCGATCGGACGCTGGCGCGGGGCGCGCGGATCGTGGCCATCGGCGGCGGCACCGGCCTCTCCACCCTGTTGCGCGGGTTGAAGGCCCATACCAGCAACCTGACCGCCATCGTGACCGTGGCCGACGACGGCGGCTCGTCGGGCAAGCTGCGCACGGAGCTGGGCATGCCGCCCATGGGCGACATCCGGAACTGCATCGCCGCCCTCGCCGACACCGAGGCGACGATGACCCGCCTGCTGCAGTACCGCTTCCCCGAGGACGGCGAAGCGTCGGGCGGACTGGGCGGCCACGCCGTCGGCAACGTGCTCATCGCCGCGCTCAGTGAGATCGAGGGCGACTTCGAGGAGGGCGTGCGCAAGATGAACGGAGTGCTGGCCGTGCGCGGCCGCGTGGTGCCCGCGGCGCCGGTGCCGCTCACCCTGCATGCCGAGCTCGATGACGGGGCGACGCTCATCGGCCAGTCGCGCATCGCCCGCGCGCGCGGCATCCGGCGCGTCTGGGTGACGCCCCTCGACGCCCGTGCCTCGGGCGACGCCCTGGAGGCCATCGCCGCCGCCGACCTCGTCGTGGTCGGGCCCGGCAGCCTCTTCACGAGCCTGCTGCCGTGCCTCCTCGTCGGGGAGATCGCCACCGCCCTGCGCGCCTCGACCGCGCCGTGCGTCTACGTGGCCAACGTGGCCACGCAGCTCGGCGAGACTGAGGGCTTCGCGCTCATCGACCACCTCGACGCGCTGCAGCGACACGTGGGGGATGGCGTCTTCGACGTGGTACTGGCCAACGGCAACCTGGGCGCGCGGGCGCCCAGCGACTGGCCGGCCCGGCCCGTCGCCCCCGAGCTTCCGGAGTCGTGGCGCCGACGGGTGCGGTTCGTGACCGCGGACGTGGTGGACGCCGACAATGCCCACCACCACGATCCCGAGAAGCTCGCGCTGGCGCTGCTCGCGCTCCCGGCGCTCGGCCTCATGCGGCGCGCTCGACCGGACGCGCTACGCAGCGCGTGAGTCCGCGGCCTGCGCCCGGCTCCGCGACGACCTTCGCGGACCTCCCGGCGCGCGAGATCGTCGAGGCGCTGCGCGCCGAGTTGGCCGCGGTGGATCCGGGCCGGCCGTGTTGCCGCGTGGCGGAGCGCGCGGGCCTCGGTGCCGCGGCGACCGGACGGGCCCCCAGCGCGGTCGTGGCGCGCCTCGCCGTGCGATTGGAGCGCATCCCGGACGGCGGCGCGCGCGCGTTCTCGTGGGACGGCGCGCCGGATCACTGCCGCATCGCCTGGGCCCGCGGGCGCTTCCTCGCCCGCGGCTCGCTGAGCCTGGCCGCGGGCCGGACGCACCTGGAGTTCGTGGTCGACGCCGATGAGGCGCCGGTCCTCGTGGCCCGCCTGGCGGAGCTGGGGCTGCCCGCGCGACAGCGGCTCCGGCGGGGAGCCGGCGTGATCACCTGGAAGGGTACCGCCACGGTCCTGCGCTTCCTCCAGCTGGCCGGGGCGGGGGCGGCCCTGCTCGAGCTGGAAGCACGCATGGTCGCGCGCGAACTGCGCGCCGAGCTCAACCGGCAACTCAACGCCGAGACGGCCAACCTGCACCGGGGCATCGCGGCCGCCGCGCGGCAGCTGGCCGCCGTCGCCGAACTCGAGGCCGCGGGGCGCCTGGCCGAGATGTCGAGCACCGCCCGCGGAGTGGCGCGCGCGCGGGTCGAGACCCCGGAGGCGACGCTCACCGAGCTCGCGCAGCGGCTCGGCCTGGGACGCTCGGCGGTGCAGCGCGCCCTCGAGCTGCTCGAGCGTGAGGCGCTCCGCCGCGAGGTGCGATGATGCGGGCCGTGCGCCCGATCATCGTCGCCGGGAACTGGAAGATGAACTCGACGCCCGCCGATGCGGGCACGCTCGCGGCGGCCATCGCCGCCGCGACGGCTGAGACCGCGGTACGCCGCATCATCTGCCCCCCATACGTCGCGCTCCAGGCGGTGGGAGCGGCCCTGGTCGGGACGGGTGTCGAGGTCGGGTCGCAGAACGTCCATGCCGAATCCGCCGGCGCGTACACCGGCGAGATCTCGGCGGCCATGCTCAGCGGGCTCGTCACGTGGTGCATCGTGGGCCACTCGGAGCGCCGCCGCGACCAGGGTGAGACCGACGCACTCGTCGGACGCAAGCTCGTGCGCTGCCGGGAGCACGATCTTCGGCCCATCCTCTGCGTCG
>LDXM01000042.1 GCA_001443375.1 Chloroflexi bacterium CSP1-4 | reverse complement strand
AGGCGCATCATCGCGGGGACCACCACGAAGTTAGCGAACAGCGCCCCACCGAACCAGAACGTCCCGAAGAGGATGTGCAGCCACTGCGCCGTGGCCTCTCCCCAGTCCATCTCCCACCTCCATGCGTGGGGCCCGTCATCGCGAGGCCGCCATGTGGGACGCTCACCCGGGACCGTAGGCCTGGTGCGGTCCCGCTGTCATGGGACCGGGGTCCTGTTCGTCTCGGGTGGCGGTATCGGCCGTTGCCCGCCTGGCGGCCAGCCGGCGCCGTTTCAGGGCGCCCGCGTCACCCGGTAGATCGCGCCGGCCTTGTCGTCCGAGATGTACAGTGCACCGTCGCTCCCGACGACGAGGCCGGCCGGCCGACCCCGTGAATCCTCCGTTGCCGGGTCCAGGAAGCCGGTCAGGAATGGCTCGGTCTCGCCGGTCGGGCCGTCCAGCCAGGGCAGGCGGTCCACCTCGTAGCCGACCTTCGTGGAACGGTTCCACGACCCGTGGAAGGCGATGAACGCGGCGCCGTCCCAGAAGGCGAGGCCCAGCGGCGCCATGTGCGCTTGGAAGGTGGCGGCCGGCATGACCACGTCCTGGCAGCCCGGCCGGTCGCCTTGACGGCCGAACTCCGGGTCGACGATCGTCCCGGCATGGCAGCGCGGCCAGCCCGCATCGGCGCCATCCGCCACGCGGTAGAGCGTCTCGGGTGGCAGGTCGTCGCCCAGGAGGTCGCGGCCGTTGTTGGTCGCCCAGGCGGCCCCCGTGGCCGGGTCGATGGCCACGCCCACGGCGTTACGGAGGCCGCGCATGAGGACCCGTGCGTCCGCACCGTCGCCGGCCACGACGAGGATCGCCGCCCGCCGCGGGTCCGTCTCGAGGCACACGTTGCAGCTCGAACCCACCGAGACGAGGATGCGGCCATCCGGCAGGAAGGCGACCGTGCGCGTGGAGTGCTGACCGCCAGGAGGCAGGTCGAGGATCGCCCGGCGCGACCGCTCGCGCAGGTCGGGGCCGATCTCCACTTGGAAGAGCGTGCCACTGCCGGCGACGAGCAGCGTGCCGTCGGGCGCCAGCGCGAGGGAGTGGGCTCCGTCGTAGCCGGCGCCCACGACGACCTGCTCGTCCGCGCGCCCGTCGCCGTCCCGGTCGGGGAGGGCCACGACCCGGTCCGCGCCGCGCTCCGCCACCAGGAGCGTCCCGTCCGCTGCGACGGCCATGAAGCGCGGCCCAGCGAGTCCCTCGGCGAAGGCGGCGATGGCGTACCCATCCGGCACGCGGAGGCCGCCGACCTCGGCCTGGCCGGTATCGAAGCTGACGCCGGCCCAGCGCAGGAGCTGGCCGCGCAGCGTCCACAGGAGCACCCCGATCACGACGATCGAGGCGGCCGCGAAGGCGAGCAGCCGGAGGATGTGGCGGATCACCGCCGCGTCCTACGCGCCGGCCGGGGCTTCCCGGCAGGGGTTGGCGAGCCGCCCGATGCCCTCGATCTCGATCACCACCTCGTCGCCGTCGCGGAGGAAGCGCTGCGGATCGCGCCACACCCCAACCCCGGCGGGGGTACCGGTGAGGATGACGTCGCCCGGCTCGAGCGTGAAGGCCCGCGCACAGTGGGCCACGATCTCCGCCAGGGAGAAGATCATGTCCGCCGTCGTGCCCTCCTGCAGCCGCTCCCCGGAGACGGTGGCCGAGATGGCCAGCCGTTGCGGGTCGGGGATCTCGTCGCTCGTCACCACCCACGGCCCCAGCGGACCGAACGTGTCGAGGCTCTTGCCGCGCACCCACTGGCGGTCGCCGAACTGGAGGTCGCGCGCCGAGACGTCGTTGGCGCAGGTGTAGCCGAGGACGTACTCCAGGGCCTCGGCCTCCGTGACGTTGCGCGCCCGGCGCCCGATCACGACCGCCAGCTCGGCCTCGTAGTCGACCTGGGAGGTGAGGGCCGGGTCCCAGGTGATGGTCTCGCCGTGGCCGATGACCGCGCTGGGGAACTTGGCGAAGATGAGCGGCGCCTTGGGCGGTTCCACCTTCTGCTCGGCGGCGTGGGCGTGATAGTTGAGCCCGATGGCCACGACCTTGCCCGGCCGGGGCACCGGGGCCAGCAGCGTCAGCGCGTCGAGCGGCGCGCCGGACGTGCGGATGCGATCGCTCTCCCGGCCCACGGCCTCGCGCAGCGCGCCGAGCAGCTCGTCCCCGCCCGCGAGGAGCGCCGCCATCGTCTTCGGACCGCGGCGCATCAGCGTGATGGCCGGCAGGGCGCGCTCGCCCACGGCCACGCCGAGGCGCTCCTCCTGCTGGTCGTGCACGCTGATCAGCCGCATGGCCGCAGTATCGCCGAGTCGGGCTCAGCCGCCCGCGCCGGCCGCACCGGCCTGGGACGCGGGCCGCGGCGCCGTCTGCGCGACGATGACCCCGCTGATGACCAACGCCCCACCGAGGAGCTGCATCGGCTGCAGCGATTCGTTGAAGAGCAGCGTCGCGAACGTGATCGTGTAGATCGGCTCGACCGTGCTGATGAGCGCCGCCTGCGCCGCCCCGACCCGCCTCGTGCCAGCGTAGAAGGCCTGCACCGCGATCGCGGTCGAGACGAGACCAACGCCGATGAGGCCGATCCACGCGTCCGGTGGCACGTCGAACGGGTTCGTGGGGCGCCCCGTCGTGGTCGCCGCGACCCAGTAGACGATCGCGGTGGCGGTGACCATGAGCGCGGCGGCGGGCGCCGGATCGGTCTCCTCGGCCGCCTCCATGGCCTCCGGGGGGACCGCGTCGACGGTCGTCGGTCGCTCGCCGGAGAGGCGCGCCGAGAGGATGATCCAGACCGAGTAGATGAGCGGCGAGGCGACGGCCAGGACGATGCCGAGCAGCGGCGGCATCTCGCTCTCGGGGATGCCGCCGAGGGCGAGGACCACGCCGAGCATCGCGATCGCCAGCGCGATCCACGGGCGGCGGCCGGGTAATCGGCGTCCCCAGCGCAGCACGAGCACCGCCACCAGCGCCGGGTAGATGTAGACGATCAGCGCGGCGAGCGAGGCGGGCACGGTCTCGAGCGCGGCGAAGTACGTGCCGGAGTTGATCACGTAAAGGATGCCGAGCGAGAGCAGCACCAGGACGCGGCGGCGCGAGAGCCGCCGCAGCCCGCGCCGGTTGGCCGGGATGGCCAGCAGCCAGATCCACGAGGCCACGGCCGCGAACCCGAAGCGCCAGGCGAGCAGCGTCATCCAATCCAGGCCCGCCGCGTAGACCGGCTTGGCGAAGAGGGCGCCAGAGCCGAAGGCGCAGGCGGAGACGACGACGAGGAGGATGCCGAGCGCGCGCCCGCGCGGCACCCGGGAGGAGTCGGACGCCACGCTAGCCGAGGAGCTCGACGAGGTGGTGGGTGAGGTCCCGGGCGGAGACGATCGCCGTCACGCGGCCGTCGCGGACGAGCGGGATGTGTCGGAAGCCGCCCACGGCCATCTTGTGGATGGCCACCGCGATGGTGTCGTCCACGCGCAGCACGACTGGATCCGGCGTCATCACGTCGCGCACCGCGATGCCTTCCAGCGGCCTGCCGGCGAGCTTCAGGAGGGCGTCGCGCTCGGTGAGGATGCCCACCAGGCGGCCGCCGTCCTCGACGACGACGCAGCCGACGCGGTGCTCCTGCATCACCGCGATGGCCCGGGTCGCCGGGTCGGTGGGCGCCACGGCGATCGGCCGGCGTGGCTCGAGCTCGGTCAGGCGCTCCTCGAGCAGCCGGGCCTCGAAGGGGGTGGCGGGGCTGGGCAGGTCGAGGCTGCGCAGGTCGGCACCGCAGTTCTCGCACTCGTCCGAGCCGGGCAGGTTGTCGGACTGGCAGACGGGGCAGATCATGACGCGCCCTCTCCCGTCAGGAGACCGTCCAGGTCTCACCGCTGTCGAGCAGCTTGGCGAGGTCGCCCTCGCCGCGCTGCGCCCGGACCGCCTCGACCTGTCCCGTGAGCAACTCGTCATGGGTGGGTCGTGCGACGTTGCGCAGCACGCCCACCGGCACCGGGTAGTCGGGCCACCACATGCGCGAGAGCATGAAGGCGAGGTGCGGATCCTCGGCCCCCTCGTCGTGGACGAGCAGGTCCGCCTCCGTGACGCCGTGGCCCAGCTGGACGACTTCCGGGTGGAGGCCGCGCAGCCGGATCCCCTTGTCGCGCTCCTTGCCGAAGATCATCGGCTGGCCGTGCTCGAGGACGAGCATGCGGTCATCGCGCACCTCGCGGTCGGTGAAGTCGCGGTAGGCGCCGTCGTTGAAGATGTTGCAGTTCTGCAGCACCTCCACGAAGGCCGAGCCGTGGTGGAAGCCGGCCCGCTCGAGGGTCCCCTGCAGGTGTTCCGTGTGCGTGTCCACCGAGCGCGCCACGAACGTCGCCTCGGCCGCCAGCGCCACCGAGAGCGGCATGATCGGCCGGTCGATGGTGCCCTCCGGCGTGGACTTCGTGCGCTTGCCGATCTCGGAGGTCGGGGAGGCCTGCCCCTTGGTCAGGCCGTAGATGCGGTTGTTGAACATGATCAGCTTGATGTCCACATTGCGTCGCATGGCGTGCAGCACGTGGTTGCCGCCGATCGAGAGGGCGTCGCCGTCGCCGGTGATGACCCAGACCATGAGGTCCGGGCGCGCCGCCTTGAGGCCGGTGGCCAGGGTCGGAGCGCGGCCGTGGATGGAGTGGAAGCCGAACGTGTTCATGTAGTACGGCAGGCGCCCCGAGCAGCCGATGCCGGAGATGAAGACGATCTTCTCGCGCGGGTAGCCGAAGTCCGGCATGACCTTCTGGGTCTGGGCGAGGATCGAGTAGTCGCCGCAGCCGGGACACCAGCGGACCTCCTGGTCCGAGACGAAGTCCTTGCGCGTGAGCGCGAGGGGCTGGCCGGGCTGTCGGGGCGTCTGGGCGGCTATCGTGTCTGTCATCGCCGTCGTCTCCCTCAGCGTCCGGCCAGGATCTGCTCGGCCCGTTCGTGGATCTCGGAGATCCGGAAGGGCTTGCCGCGCACCTTGTCGTAGCCGATCGCGTCGACGAGGTACTTCGCGCGCAGCACCATCAGGAGCTGGCCCAGGTTGATCTCCGGCACGAGCACCGTCCGGTAGCGGCCCAGGAGGTCGCCCAGGTTGCGCGGCAGCGGGTTCAGGTGGCGCAGGTGCACGTGCGCGACGCTCTGCCCTTCCGCGAGCAGCCGCTCGACCGCGGAGCGGATGGCGCCGTAGGTCGACCCCCAGCCGACGATGAGCAGCTCGCCGCGCTCGACCCCGTACGGCTCGGCCTCGGGGATGTCGTTCGCGATGCCCGCCACCTTCTCGGCGCGCAGCATCGTCATGCGGTGGTGGTTGTCGGGGTCGTAGCTGACGTTGCCGCCGATGTCGGACTTCTCCAGCCCGCCGATGCGGTGCTCAAGCCCGGGCGTGCCCGGCACCGCCCACGGCCGCGCCAGTGTCTGCGGGTCGCGGGCGTAGGGGTGAAACGTGCTCCGGTCGGTCGCGTTCTCGACGTCGATCCTGGGCAGGTCGGCGACGTTCGGGATGCGCCAGGGCTCGGAGCCGGTGGCCAGGAAGGCATCGGAGAGGTAGACGACCGGGGTCATGTACTTCAGGGCGATGCGCCAGGCCTCGATGGCCACGTCGAAGCAGTCGGCCGGCGTGGCCGGGGCGACGACCGGCATGGGCGAGTCGCCGTTGCGTCCGAAGAGGACCTGCAGCAGGTCGGCCTGCTCGGTCTTGGTGGGCATGCCCGTGCTCGGCCCGGCGCGCTGGACGTCGGCGACGACGAGCGGCAGCTCGACCATCACGGCCAGGCCCATCGCCTCACTCTTGAGGGCGATGCCCGGGCCGGAGGTGGCGGTCAGGCCCAACGCCCCGCCGTAGGAGGCCCCGATGGCGGCGCCGATGGCGGCGATCTCGTCCTCGGCCTGGAAGGTCTTCACCCCGAAGTCCTTGTAGCCAGAGAGCTGGTGCAGGATGTCGCTGGCCGGCGTGATGGGGTATGAGCCGTAGAAGAGCGGCCGGCCGGCCAGCTTCGATGCGGCCACGAAGCCGAGGGCGCTGGCCTCGTTGCCGGTGATGTTGCGGTAGCGCCCGGGCGCCAGCTTGGCCGGCGCGACGCGGTAGTGGGTGTGGAAGATCTCGGTCGTCTCGCCGAAGGCGTAGCCGGCCTTCAAGGCACGCCTGTTGGCCTCGACGATGACGGGTCGCTTGGAGAACTTGTCCTCGATCCAGCGCAGGGTCGGCTCCATGGAGCGCTCGTACAGCCAGAACATCAGGCCCAGGGCGAAGAAGTTCTTGGTCAGGTCGACCTGCTTGGAGGTCATGTCGAGCCCCTCGAGCGCCCGCGCGTTGAGCGTGCTGATGGGGATCTCGAAGAGGGTGTAGGACTTGAGCGAGCCGTCCGTGAGCGGGTTCGTGGCATAGCCCGCCTTGGACAGGTTGGCGGCGTTGAACGCGTCCTCGTTGACGATGAGCGCGGCACCGGCCGGCAGGTCGCCCACGTTCGTCTTCAGCGCCGCGGGGTTCATGGCCACGAGGACGTCCGGCTGGTCGCCCGGCGTGTGGATGGGGCTGCTCGAGAAGCTCAACTGGAAGCCGCTGACGCCGGGCAGCGAGCCGGCCGGAGCGCGGATCTCGGCGGGGTAGTCCGGCAGGGTGCTGATGTCGTTGCCGTAGACCGCGGCGGTGCGCGTGAACTGGCTGCCGGTCAGCTGCATGCCGTCGCCGGAGTCGCCGGCGAACCTGATGGTGACGCGGTCGAGCTCGAGGACCTCGGGTTCACCCGCCCGGGTCGCTGTCTTGGTGGTCACGCGCCGTCAGGTTCCTCCATGCGCTGGTGAGGTCTCGGTGGCAGGTTCAGGATCTCCTCCGGGAAGGCCTCGGCGAGGTACTCCAGCACGTCCTGCTGGCGCAGCAGGCCGGCGATGCGGCCTTTCCCGTCGACGATCGGCACGTGGCGGTAGCCGCCGCGGTCCATCAGCGCGAGGGCATCGCCGACCGTCGCGTCAGCAGTGAGGGTGTCCGGATGGGCGGTCATGTACGCGTCCACCGACGCCGCCGGGTCCACCGGCCGGCCGAGCACCTTCATGAGGATGTCGCGCTCGGTGAGGATGCCCACGAGCCCGTCGCCCTGGCGGACGAGGAGGCAATCCGCGCGGGCCTCCTGGATCCTGGAGATGCCCGCCGCGAGCGTCGTGCCGGAGGGGACGACGAGCGGCTGTCCCCTCATGACGATGCGGATCCGCTCGTTGCGGAGATCGCGCTTGGCGATGCCGCCGGCGGTGGCGCCGGAGCTGGTGGTCACGGCGGGGATTCTACTCTCCGTGGCGGTTCGCGCCGCCGCGGCTATCATCGGCTGCCGTGACTCGAATCGCCGTCGTCGCCGACGACCTCATCTGGGCCACCCGCCTGAGCGCCGCCGTGGAGCGCGCCGGGGCCGTGCCCGTGCGCCTGTCCGGCCGCGGCGCCCTCCCGCCCGAGCCCTGCGACGGCGCCATCGTGGATCTGGCACGCCGCGGCGGGGATGGGATCGAGATCATCGCTCGCCTCCGCGAGGCCGGCCTGCCGGTGATCGCCCTCGCCGACCACGACGACGCCCCGCTCCGCAAGCGCGCCCTCGCGGCCGGCGCGGACAAGGTGCTGGCCTACCGCAAGATGCACGCCGACGGTCCCGAGGTGGTGGCGGCCTGGTTGGCGACTCTCTCCGGGGCCGGGAACGGAGCCGGGAACGAGTCCGGGGCCCGATGATCCCGCCCTCCCGGTATGCCCAGCGCCTCGACGCAGCCCGCGCGGCGTTGCGAGAGCGAGGGGCCTCAGCGCTGCTCATCGGCGTCGGACCGCAGCTGCGCTGGCTGACCGGCTACGCGGCCATGCCCCTGGAGCGGCTGACGATGCTCGTCCTGCCCGCCGACGGTCCCGCCACGCTGGTCGTGCCGCGCCTGGAGCGGGATCCGGCCGGTCGTGCGCCGGCCAGCGTCGGCGGACTGCTTACCATCGCCACCTGGGGCGAGACCGACGACGCGACCCTGGCCGTGGCCGCCGCGCTGCCCGCCGGTGCCGAGCGCCGCCGGCTCCTCCTCTCCGACCATCTCTGGGCGCTCCACGTCGTGCGTCTCCAGGCCCGCTTCCCGGGCGCCTCCTTCGGCCTGGCCACCGAGGCCCTGCGTGAGATCCGCGCTGTGAAGGACGCCGACGAGATCGGGCTGCTGCGTGCCGCCGGCGCTGGTGCCGACGCTGTCGTCCTCGCCATCGCCGCCGGCCGGCTCGTGGGACGGACCGAGGCGGACGTGGCGCGCGAAGTGCGCGAGCGGCTCCTCGACGAGGGCCACGAGCTGGCCGAGTTCGCCATCGTGGGCAGCGGCCCGAACTCCGCCTCGCCGCACCATGAAGCGTCGCCACGCGTCATCGGCGCCGGAGAGGCGATCGTGCTGGACCTCGGTGGCGTGCGCGAGGGCTACTGCTCGGACACGACGCGCACGCTGTGGGTCACCGGCGGCGACGCCTCGCAGGGGCCGGAGCCGGCCTTCCGCGCGTTGTACGACGTGCTGCAGCGCTCGCAGGCCGAGGCGACGGCAGCCGTCCGGCCGGGCGTCGCCTGCGAGGGCATCGACGCGGTGGCCCGGGGCGTCATCGCCGCCGCCGGCTACGGCGAGCAGTTCATCCACCGCACGGGGCACGGCATCGGCCTGGAGGTCCACGAGGAGCCCTACCTCGTGGCCGGCAACGCCGAAGCGCTGCGCGTCGGACATGCCTTCAGCATCGAGCCGGGCATCTACCTCGAGGGCCGCTATGGCGCGCGCATCGAGGACATCGTCGCCTGCGCCGCCGATGGGCCCGATCCGCTGAACCGGACCCCGCGCGACCTGTACGTCGTCAGCGGACTCTGAGCGCCGGGCGTACCATCCTGCCGCGATGACCGCGCCCGACCCGCTTGCCCAGCCCATCGCAGCGACCTCGGCGCCGGCCGTGCCCCTCACGCCCGAAGTCGACAACGGCGAGTCCGCGCACGGCGCCACCGCCGCGCAGTTCCGCCGCTTCATCAAGTCGCGCCCGTACGTGCCGCTGCACGAGCTTCGCCGCCGCTTCGAGCTGAACGGCGACGCTGACGCCGAAGACGTCGTGCGCATCGACACCCCCGAGGGACGCGTCTTCGTCGGCCTGCCCGAGCGCGAAGGGCAGTTCGTGGCCGACCTCGCGCGCCAGGGTGACATCGGTCTCGAGCTGTGCCGCGACCCCCAGGTCCCGATCGTGGTGGGCGTGTACCCGATGCGGCCGATCAGCCGGTAGATCCCGGGTCGGCGCCGCTGACTCGTGCGCCCTCGACCAGGCTCCTGGGACCCTCGATGTCAGTACTACTGTCGCCGTGACGTCTATCGACCATCGCTGGCGTCGGTCGCCGGCGCTGGGGGGCTCGTGATAGCCGTTCGCGGCTAACCGACGTCCGTCCGGGCTGCCCCGTCCTCCCGGGCGCCCCGAGTAGTGTGCCGCGTGACAGTAGTACTGACACGGTGGTGCTCGGGGGCGGAGCGGCTCGGGGGCCGTGAGGCTCGGGTGGGCGTCCCCCCCGCTGCCGCCCGGAGTTTCCACGTCAAGTGAACAAGATGGGCCGATTCGGTCGGCAGTGCCCGGTCCTGACTGCCGGATGGCCCGCATCGCGAGGTGGGCCACGGGCCGCCACGCTCGCGAGGCACCCATCGCCGGCCCCGATCCGGGGGCGCGCACCACCCGATGAGCGGGAGACCGGCCTCCCTGTTCACATCATGTGAAAAGGGCCGGCGCGGACCGGCGGCGAGGCCGCGCTACTCCACCAGGCGCGCCACCGGGACGGCCACGCCCTCGAGCGCGAGGAGGTCGCGCTTCACGTCGAGCGCGTCGAGGCCGCCGCCGTAGCCGCCGAGCGTGCCGTCGCCTGCGATGACCCGGTGGCAGGGCACGAGCAGCCAGAACGGGTTGCGCCCCACGGCCGCGCCCACGGCCCGGGCCGCCCCCGGCGCGCCGATCCGCCGCGCGAGGCGGCCGTAGCTCGTCACCTCGCCGCGGCGAAGCGTGCGGACGCCTTCGAGCACGCGGCGATCCCACGCGGAGATGCCGCGCCAGTCCAGCGCCAGGTCCGGCGGTTCGGCGCCGGCCGCGATGGCGGCGACCGCGTCGACGGCCGCCCGCAGCGTTGCGGACGCTGCGTCGTGCGCCGCCGTGACCATGCCGCCGAGGCGCTCTCCGACACGGAGCGCCACGTCCGCGGCGGACCAGTCCCGCTCCACGGCGGCCACGCCGGCGCCGGAGACCACGACATGGACCGGCCCCCAGGGGGAGGGCACGGTGGCCATGACGGCGACGACATCCCGCATCGCGGCCAGTATCGCCTCTGATATACTCCCCCGGAGTATGACTGCCGACACGCGCCCCGCCCCCCTGGACCTGCCCGCGATCGAGATCGTCCTGCCCATCGAGGGCATGACCTGCGCCTCCTGCGTCAACCGCATCGAGCGCTTCCTGAAGAAGACCGAGGGCGTGGTCGAGGCCAGCGTCAACCTGGCCACCGAGCGTGCCACCGTGAAGGTCGATCCTGCCCTGGCCGGACGCACGGAGCTGGTGCAGGCCGTCGAGGCCGCCGGCTACGAGGTCCGCCCCGAGTCGACCACGCCACAGGAGACCGCCGCCGACATCGCCGCCGAGGTGGACGCCGAGGCCGTCGAGCGCGACCGCGAGCTGCGGGACGTCAAGCTTCGGGCCCTCACCAGCCTCGGCATCGCCGCGGTGATCATGGCCGTCGTGGCCTGGCCGGGCGGCCTTTTCGCCATGGAGGACGCGAACAAGCTCGTCCTCCTCCCCGCGACCTTCGTCCAGTTCTGGGCCGGCGGCCGCTTCATGCGCGCGGCGTGGAAGGCGGCCCGTCACGGGGACGCGACGATGGACACGCTGGTCGCGATCGGTACGCTGGCGGCCTGGGGCTACAGCACCCTCATCACGCTCTGGCCGCAGATCCTCGCCGACGCGGGGCGCGAGCCGGAGACGTACTTCGACAGCAGCACCATCATCGTCGGGCTGATCCTCCTCGGCCGCTGGCTCGAGGCGCGCGCCAAGCGCCAGACGGCGGGCGCCATCCGCGCCCTGGTCGGGCTGCAGGCGAAGACGGCGCGCGTCCTGCGCGACGGCGAAGAGACGGACGTGCCCCTGGAGCAGGTGCATGCCGGCGACCTCCTCCGTGTCCGGCCGGGCGAGAAGGTGCCCGTGGACGGCATCGTCGCCGAGGGCGTTTCGGCGGTGGACGAGTCGATGCTCACCGGCGAATCGATGCCGGCCACGAAACGCGCCGGCGACGAGGTCATCGGGGCCACCCTCAACACGACCGGCACGTTCGTCTTCCGGGCCACCCGCGTCGGCCGGGACACCGTCCTCGCGCAGATCGTGAAGATGGTCGAGCAGGCGCAGGGCTCGAAGGCGCCCATCCAGGCCCTGGCCGACCGCATCAGCGGCATCTTCGTGCCCATCGTGCTGGTCCTGGCGGGGCTGACCTTCGCGGCCTGGTTCGTCTTCGGACCGGAGCCGCGCTTCACGCTCGGGCTCGTGGCCGCCATCACCGTGCTGATCATCGCCTGTCCCTGCGCCATGGGCCTGGCCACGCCGACGGCGATCATGGTCGGCACCGGGCGCGCGGCCCAGGCCGGGGTCCTCATCCGCGGCGGCGAAGCGCTCGAGGGCGCCGGGCGGGTGAACACGGTCATCTTCGACAAGACCGGCACGTTGACCGTGGGCAAGCCCGCCATGGCCGAGGCGATCCCCGCCGAGGGCTTCGGCGAGGCCGAGCTGCTCGACCTGGCAGCGTCGGCAGAGCGAGGCTCGGAGCATCCGCTGGGGGCGGCGATCGTGGCTCGGGCGCGCGAGTCGGAGATGGGTTTCCGCGCGGCGAGTGACTTCGAGGCCGTCCCCGGGCAGGGCGTCGTGGCCAGCGTCGAGGGCCGGCTCGTGGCCATCGGCAACCGGCGGCTCATGGCCGCCCACGAGGCCGACATCGAAGCCCTCGTCCCCGTGGCGGATCGGGCCGCCGCGGAGGGCCGGACGCCGGTCTTCGTGGCCGTCGACGGTCGGGCGGCGGGGCTCCTCGTCATCGCCGACCCGGTGAAGCCGGAGGCCGCCGAGGCCGTCGCCCAACTCACCAAACGTGGCCTGGAGGCGTGGCTCGTCACCGGCGACGGTCGCGCCACCGCGGAGAGCGTCGCCCGCGCGGTGGGTATCGCCCCCGAACGCGTCCTGGCCGAGGTCCTCCCCGGCGAGAAGGCCGAGCGCGTGCGCGAGCTGCAGGCGGCCGGCAAGATCGTGGCCATGGTCGGCGACGGCATCAACGACGCCCCGGCGCTCGCCCAGGCCGACCTCGGCGTGGCCATCGGCACCGGCGCCGACGTGGCCATCGAGGCCTCCGACGTCACGCTGGTGGGCGGCGACCCGCGCCTGGTGACCTCGGCCATCGCGCTGTCGCGGCGCACGATGCGCACGATCCGCGAGAACCTCGCCTGGGCCTTCGGCTACAACGTCGTGCTCATCCCGGTGGCCATGGGCGTGCTCTACCCGTTCCTCGGCCTGACGCTGAACCCCGCGCTGGCGGCCGGCGCCATGGCCTTCAGCTCGGTGAGCGTCGTGCTCAACTCGCTGCGGCTGCGCGGCGCCGACCCGCGCAAGGCGTAGGGGTCAGCGCCGGATCTGCGCCGCCGCGCCGCGGTGGAAGTCGAGCAGGCGTGAGCTGAGGCCCGAACCGGGACCCACCAGCTCGAGGAAGTCGGGGCCGTCGAGGGCCAGCAGCCGTCCGTCGGTCGTGGCGGTCACGGTGGCCGTCCGCGGCACGCCGGCCAGCAGGCCGATCTCCCCGAAGACGTCGCCCGGGCCCATCTCGCGCAGGAGCTGGTCGTCGTGCCCGGGCCCGATCGCCTGGCTGACGGCGAACCTGCCCGCGACCACGATGTAGAAGCGGTCGGCCGGGTCGCCCTCGAGGATGATCGTTTCGCCCGCCGCCACGTCGCGCGGCTGGAGGCGACGGAGCGCCTGCTCGATGCGCGCCGGTGAGAGGCCGGCGAAGACCGGCAGGTCGGCCACGTGGGCGACCTCCGGCGCGAAGTGCGCCGGCCGGATGGCCGGGCCGAGCACCGCCACGCCGACGACGGTCGCCGCCGCCATGACCACCGCCGAGCCGATCAGCAACGGCTCCAGGCCGAGGAGGTCGGCCAGGACCGGGCCGAGGAACGAGCCCAACGCATAGGCCATCGCCCAGACAGTCAGGAGCAGGCCGACCGCTCGGCTCAGGACCGCGTCGGGCACGATCCGGTGCAGCAGCGTCACGAGGATGATGTCGACGATCAGCCCACCCGCCGAGGCGACGGCGAAGGCGAGGCTGGCCGTCCCGAGGACGTCGGCGAACGTGAGGCCGAGGAGCCCGAGGCAGACCGCCAGCGCACCGAAGATCAGCGGCGGGGCCAGCCGGCGGCGGAGGACGAGGACGCCCGAGCCGACGGCGCCGAGCAGGCCGCCCGCGCCCAGAGCGGCGTAGAGGATCCCGGTCGCTGCCTCGCCCTCCCCAAGGGCGTCGAACGCGACCACGACGGTGAGCACGCCCAACGCGCCCGACACGACCGAGGCGACGGCCTCGATGAGGACGAGGGCGAGCACCGGTGCCGTGATGCGGTCGTCGACCCCGACGCCGTTCGCGGCGGGCTCGGTCGGCGCGATCGCCCCCTTGGCCAGGGCACGGTCCGGGGGCAGCGGCAGGAAGACGACGACGCAGGCCGCGAAGAGGAGCGCCGTGATCGCGAAGACAGCCGTCGTGCCCAGCGCCGCGAGCAGCAGGCCGCCGATGGCCGGGCCGGCCACGAAGGCGATGTTGTCCAGGCTGGCCGAGGCCGAGTTGGCGGGTCCGATCTCGAGCTCGTCGCGGACGATGCCCGGGATCGCGGCGCCGACGGCGGGTCCGACGAACGCGGCCAGGCCCGCCGCGGTGAAGGCGGCCACGATGATGAGGAGCAGTGGGCCGTCGGTGGCGACGAGCCCCGCGATGACCAGCATGAGCACGGC
>LDXM01000041.1 GCA_001443375.1 Chloroflexi bacterium CSP1-4 | reverse complement strand
ATGCCGAGTCCCTCGAAGCGATCGCCGTCCTCGACACCGACCGGCTCGCCCGCCACGAGGCCATCGCCGAAGCCGGGCGCATAGACGGCCTCGACTGCGCGCTGTGCGGGATCGAGCCGACCCTGTTGACCCTCGCCGCCATGGGGGCGATGGGCGCCTCCCGCGGCACGGTGCTGGCCCACGCGACCTCCGCGGATACGCCCGGCGGCGACCCACGCCGCGTGGTGGGCTATGCCGCGGTCAGGTTCGACTGAGGCGGTCGGCCGCGTCGCCGCCCGACCCACTTCTCGACCTCGACCGCGACGAACGCCAGCGTCGACACGGCCAGCATGACCCCCAGCTCGACCGGCGACAGAGCCTCGGTTTCGAAGATCGGCTGCAACGGCGGGAGGTAGATGATCAACAGCTGGATGGCGACGGTGCCCAGCACGGCGGCCGCCAGCGGGACGTTCGTTCGCCAGCCGAGCCGGAAGAAGCTCTCCCGCTCGGAGCGGACGGCCAGCGCGTGCCCGAGCTGGAGGAACGCCAGGGTCGAGAAGACCATCGTCTGCCAGTGCCAGCCCAGGTCGAGCGCGAGGGCCTGGATGCCCAGCGAGACGCCGCCCATCAGGAGCCCCACCCACAGCGCATGCTGCCACAGTCCGCGGGCGAAGATCGACTCGCTCATCGGTCGCGGCGGCCGGCGCATCGTGTCCCGTTCCGCCGGCTCGACGCCCAGGGCGAGCCCCGGCAGACCATCGGTCACGAGGTTGATCCAGAGGATGTGGACCGGCAGCAGCGGGATCGGCAGCCCGGCGAACGGGGCGAGGAACATGACCCAGATCTCCCCCGAGTTGCTCGTCAGCGTGTAGCGCACGAAGCGCCGGATGTTGTCGTAGATCCGCCGCCCCTCCTCGACCGCGGCGACGATCGTCGCGAAGTTGTCGTCGGCGAGAACCATGTCGGCAGCTTCCTTGCTGACCTCGGTGCCCGTGATCCCCATGGCGATGCCGATGTCGGCCAGCTTGAGCGCCGGCGCGTCGTTGACGCCGTCACCCGTCATCGCCACGACCGCGCCGCGGCTCTTCCACGCCTTGACGATGCGCAGCTTCTGCTCCGGGTTCGTCCGCGCGTAGACCGCGACATCGGTCACGATCCGGTCGAACGCCGCATCGTCGAGCGCCTCCAGATCGGCCCCCGTCAGCGTGAGCTCGCGATCACGCAGGATGCCCAGCCGGCGGGCGATCGCCTGCGCCGTCAGCGCGTGGTCGCCCGTGATCATCACCGGCGTGATCCCCGCGCTCCGCGCGTCGGCAACCGCGTCCGCGGACTCGGGCCGCGGCGGATCGGCCATGCCGACAAGGCCGAGCAACGTCAACCGCCCCTCGGCGTCCTCGATTTGCCCGGGCATCGAGTCCAGCACGCGCTCGGCGATCGCCAGCACGCGATATCCGTCCCCGGCGTAGCGTTCGGCAACGGCGCTGGCCCGCTCCCATGCGGCGGCGTCGGCGGGATCGCCCAGCGGGGCGAGCGCCTCGAGCGCCCCCTTCACGGCCACCCACACGCGCCCTTGATCCCGGTGGAGGGTGGCCATCCGGCGTCGGGCAGCGTCGAACGCGATCTCAGCCAGACGAGGATGATCCGCCTCGAGATCCCGGCGGGCGACCCCCAGCTTCCCGGCGAGCGCGAGCAGCGCGCCTTCGGTCGGGTCGCCGGTGATCGTCCAGGGATCGCCCGCGTGGGATGGACCGTGGAGGACCGCGTCGTTGCAGGCGGCCGCTGCGCGTGCGAGCCGGGCGAGGTACGGGTCGGGATCGACGCCACCCTCGATCTCCCCCAGCGGCTCGTACCCCAGGCCCGCGACGCGATGCTCTCCCACCGGCGTCCAGACCCGCTCGACGAGCATCCGGTTCTGGGTCAGCGTCCCGGTCTTGTCCGAGCACGCCACGGTCACCGAGCCCAGGGTTTCGACCGCCGGCAGCTTCCGGATGAGTGCCCGCCGATGGACCATCCGCTGAGCGCCGAGGGCAAGTGAGACGGTCACCACCGCCGGCAGGGCCTCGGGGATCGCCGCGACGGCGAGGCTCACGGCCGTGAGGAACATCAGCTCGACCGACTCGCCCCGAGCCACCCCGGCGACGAACACGATGGCGCAGACGACGAGGGCCGCGGCGGCCAACCCCTTCCCGAGATAGGAGAGCCGCCGCTGGAGCGGGGTCTGTCCGGAGGCGTGCTCCTGGAGCAGGTCCGCGATCCGGCCGAGGGCCGTCGCCATCCCGGTGGCCACCACGACCCCGGAGCCGCGACCGTAGGTCACGGGGGTGCCCTTGAAGGCCATGTTGCGCTGGTCCGCCAGGAGCGCGTCGGAGACGGCCGGCAAGGCGTCGACGGTCTTGCTTGCCGGCTCCGATTCGCCGGTGAGCGCGGCTTCATCGATGCGCAGGGAGGCCGACTCCAGGAGCCGCAGGTCCGCGGCGACCACGTCGCCGGCCTCGAGCCGGAGGAGGTCGCCCGGCACGATCTCGGTGGCCGAAACGACCCCGACGACGCCGTCGCGAACGACACGCGCCGACGGGCTGGTCATCCGCTTGAGCGCGGCCATGGCCTGCTCGGCCCGGTACTCCTGGACGAAGCCGATGACGCCGTTGAGCGCGACGATGGCGAGGATGACGATGGTGTCCTTGAGGTCTCCGATGATGGCCGTGACGATCGCCGCGATCATGAGCACGACGATCATCGTGTTCGTGAACTGCTCGACCAGGAGCCGCCACGGTGGCTTGTGACCGCGCTCCAGCAACTCGTTTCGCCCGTGGCGGCCGAGCCGCAGCGCGGCCTCCGTTCTGCTCAGTCCCGACGCGAGATCCGTCCCCAGCGCCTGGGCGACCGCTTCGGCCTCGATGGCCCAGGGCCGATCGATGGTCGGCTGGTTTCCGCCGACTTCGCGCATGCGCCTACTATCGGCCCCCTGTCACAGCCCCGAGGACGACGGTCCAGGCGAAGCCCAGCGCGATCGTCGCCGGCAGCGTGAGCCACCAGGACACGGCGATCTGGCCGACGAGCGTCCAGCGGATCGCCGACCAGCGGCGGAGTGCCCCGACGCCCACGATGGCCGCCGTGATCGTGTGCGTCGTGCTGACCGGGATCCCGACCTGCGAGGCGAGCTGAAGCACGGTCGCGGCCCCCGTCTCGGCGGCGAAGCCCTGATCCGGCGTCAGGCCCGTGATCCGCAAGCCGAGGGTGCGGATGATCCTCCACCCGCCGGCCGCGACGCCCAACCCGGCCACCGCGGCCACGGTCACGATGACCCACAGCGGGACCTCGATGTCCGTCCAGCCGAAATGGACGGCAAGGGCGAGCGTGAGCACGCCCATCGGCTTCTGCGCGTCGTTGCGCCCGTGGCTGAAGGCCATGTAGACCGACGAGAGGCGCTGGAGGACGCGGAAGCGGGACATCGCCCTCGAGCGGTTGATCCCGCTCGAGACGTTCCAGGCGACCGCGAGGACAGCCATCCCGGCGACGACGCCGAGCGCTGGTGACAGGACCGTGGCGACGAGGATGGGCAGGACCCCCAGCCAGTTGACGTGCTCCGGTCCGGCGAGCGCGAGGCCGGCCCCGACCATGGCGCCGATCAGCCCATGCGTCTCGCTGACCGGGATGCCCAGGCGGTACGTGATGAGGCTCCAGCTCATCGCGCCGAGCAGGGCGGCCACGACGAGCGACTGGGTCACGTAGGCGGGTGAGACGATGCCTCGTCCGATGGTGAGCGCGACCGCCGTGCCGGTCAGCGCACCGAGCAGCTCGAAGACGGCCCCGACGAGCACCGCCTGGGTGGGCGTGAACGCGCGTGTCCCGACCGCGGTCGCGATGGCGTTCGCCGCGTCCGTGAAGCCGCCGATGAACGCGTAGACGTATGACAGGCCGATCGCGGCGATCAGGATCCCGAAGCCATCAGCCACGCTCGCCCCGTCGCATCAGGCCGCCCGGCGGCCGGCCTCGAACGCCCCGAGGTCGGCCTCGAGGACCTCGGGTCGCCTGGCCCCGACGATGGTCCGGAGGGCCTGCGAGACCGACTGCGCGGAGACGACCGGGAGACGCTCGATGAGAGCGCCGAGCGCGACCATGCTGACCAGCCGGTCGTCGCCCCCGGCGCGCGCGAGCTGGGAGCAGGGCACGCGGACCTCGTCCACGTCGGCCCGGCCGGACTGCGCCTCGACGAGCGAGGCATTGACCACGAGCAGCCCGCCCTCCCGAACGAGCGGCGCGAACTTCGCCAGCGACGGGGGGTTCATGACGATCGCGGCGTCGACCCGGTCGACCACCGGCGAGCCGATCGGTTCGTCGCCCACGATGACCGTGCACGAGGCGGTCCCGCCGCGCATCTCCGGCCCGTAGGAGGGGATCCAGAGCACCTCGCGGCCCTCGGCGTTGGCGGCCTCGGCGAGGACGTGCCCGGCGAACAGGATCCCCTGGCCGCCGAAGCCGGCGATGACGACCGAGCGCTCCATCCTTCAGCCCTCCGAGCCGGCGGCTGCTGGCGCGGGAGCCACCGGTACCGTCTTCGTCCGGTCCACCACGACGCCCGGCGGGTAGACCTCGGCGACCGCGTCCCGCAGCCAGTCGATCGACTCGCGCGGGGTCATGCCCCAGCCGACCGGGCAGGTGGAGATGACCTCGACGATGGCGAACCCGGCCCCGGCCAGCTGGACCTCGCAGGCCTTGCGCAGGTAGGCCTTCGTCTTGCCGATCGCGCCCGGGTCGACGACCGAGCCGCGGGCCGCGTAGGCCACGCCGGGCAGGAGCGCCAGCATCTCCGTGATCGGCAGCGGGTAGCCGTGCAGCGCGGCCTCGCGTCCGCCCGGCGTGGAGGTGGTCTTCTGGCCGAGGAGCGTGGTCGGGGCCATCTGGCCGCCGGTCATGCCGTAGACCCCGTTGTTCACGAAGATGGCCGTGATCAGCTCGCCGCGGGCAGCCGCATGGACGATCTCCGCCGTCCCGATGGCGGCCATGTCGCCGTCACCCTGGTAGGTGAGCACGAACGCGTCCGGGCGGACCCGGCGGATCCCGGTCGCCACGGCGGGCGCGCGTCCGTGAGGCGCCTCGCAGAAGTCGAGCCGCAGGTAGTCGTAGGCGAAGACGGCGCAGCCCACGCCCGCGACCGCGATGGTGCGCGGCCCCAATCCCAGCTCCCCGAGCACCTCGGCCACGAGCCGGTGGACGACGCCGTGGCCGCAGCCGGGGCAGTAGTGCGTGGAGTCCTCGGCGAGGAGTTCCGGCCGCCGGTAGATGAGCCGCGGCGCCGCTGTCGCGACCCGGGGCCCGGTGGTCGCCGTCATCGCCGGCCGCCCATGGCGCAGATCAGCCCGAGCGGGTCGGTCTCGGGGTCGAACGACGGCTCGCCGGCCGGCTGGTTGACGAGGAACGCCCGCCGCAGCGCCTCCACGACCTCGTCGGGGGTCGGGACCATGCCGCCGGTCCGCCCGTGGAAGAGGACCGGCGCACGGCCCTCCACGGCGAGGCGGACGTCCTCGACCATCTGGCCCGCCGACAGCTCGACGACGAGGATCGCCCGGAGTCGCGGCGCCAGATCCCGGAGGGCGGCCGCGGGGAACGGCCAGAGGCTGATCGGCCGGAAGAGTCCCACGGACATGCCCGCCTGGCGGGCGCGGGCCATCGCCGTCCGCGCCACCCGGGCCGCGGTCCCGTAGGCGACGATGGCCACCTCGGCGTCCGTGAGCCCTTCCTCGGCCCACCGCGTTTCGGCTGCCTCGATCGCCCGGAACTTCGCCTGGAGGTCCCGGTTGTGGGCCTCCAGGTCCTCCGCCCGCAGGTGGAGCGAGCGGACGACCCGCGGCGGCCGGCCACGGGCGCCGGTCAGTGCCCAGTCCGGTGCACACGGCGGGAGCGTCCGGAAGTGCGGCTCGACCGGCTCCATGGCCTGGCCCATGATCCCGTCGGCGAGGACCATCACCGGGGTGCGGTAGCGTTCAGCGATCTCGAAAGCGGTCGGGACCAGTTCGATCGCCTCGGCGATGGAGCTGGGGGCCAGGACCGGCACCCGGTAGTCGCCGTGGCCGTGGCCCTTGGTCGCCTGGAAGTAGTCGCTCTGGGAGGGCTGGATGCTGCCCAGGCCCGGGCCCCCGCGCATGACGTTGACGAGGACGAGCGGCAGCTCCGAGCCGGCGAGGTAGCTCATGCCCTCGGCCATCAGGCTGATGCCGGGACTGGAACTCGAGACGAGCACGCGGGCGCCGGTGGCGGCGGCCCCGAGGGCCATGCTGATCGCGCCAAGCTCGCTCTCGGCCTGGACGAACGCCCGCCCCAGCTCCGGCATCCGCCGGGCCATCCACTCGAGCAGCTCCGCCTGGGGCGTGATGGGGTAGCCGAAGTAGGCGTCGCAGCCGGCGGCGATGGCGGCCTCGGCGATGGCCTCGTTGCCATTCATGAGGACCCGGCGGGTCACTGGTCGGCCTCCTGGGAAACGACCACCCTCGGGGCGGCGAAGATGGTGAAGACGGCGTCGGGGCAGACCTTGGCGCAGCGCGCGCAGCTCGTGCAGCGGGCCGCGTCGAGGAGCCGGACGGGGTGATAGCCGAGACGGTTGACGACGCCGGTGTCGAGGGCGAGGACTCCCGGAGGGCAGGCCGGGATGCACAGCTCACAGCCCTTGCAGCGGTCGGTGGCGATCAGGAGCGGGGACCAGGCCAGCGACGCGACGTCGTCCGCGACGGCGATGGCCATGACGCACCTCCGGACCCTAGCCTCCCGCGTGCTGTCGCTCACTGCGAGTGCCGAACGGCGCGTCATCGGGGGTCGCATGGGCCCGCGATAATGGCCCGGTGGAAGACGAGCGGGCGGAGAAGCGGCGGCGGGTCCTGGCCATCCTCGACGCGCTCGAACTCGAGGCGGTCGTGCTGCGCGATCCGGCGAACATCGCCTGGTACGGCGGCGGCGCCCGGGCCCGGATCGTCGAGGGCGGCGACCTGGGCGTCTTCGACATCGTCGTGCGCAGGGATGGCGACGAGATCGCCACCGACGAGATCGAGGCGCCGCGTCTGGCCGACGAGGAGCTGACCGGGTTCGCCGGCACTTTCCGCGTCGCGCGCTGGGACGAGGGCCGCGAGGGCCTGCTGCCGCGCGGGCCGCGCATCGGCACGGACGTCCCGTACGAGGGCGCGGCGGACGTCCGGGACGCGCTCGTCCGGGCGCGGCAACGTCTCACGCCCCCGGAGATCGAGCGCTACGCGCGGCTGGGTGCGGACGCGGCCGCGGCCATGACCGACGCGATCCTCGCCCTCACCCCGGCCATGTCCGAGTGGACCGCCGCCGGTGAGCTCGCCGCGCGGCTCATCCAGCGCGGCATCGTGCCGGTGGTCCTGCTCGCGGCCGGCGAGTCGCGGCTCGGCCGCTACCGCCATCCGCTCCCCACGGCCGCGCCGCTCGGTCGCCGCGGCATGCTCGTCGTCTGCGGCCGGCGCGACGGCCTCATCGCCAACCTGACGCGGCTGTTCGCGTTCGGGCCCATCGAGCCAGAGGGCGCAGAGCGGTACGAGCGCCTGCTGCGGGTCGAGGCCGCCTTCCTCGATGCGCTGCGGCCCGGCCGGTCGGTGGGCGATGTCTTCCGTGCCGGCGCGGCAGCCTACGCCGCCAACGGCTTCGACCGCGACGAGTGGCGCCGCCACCACCAGGGCGGACCCTGCGGCTATGCGCCGCGCGACGCCATCGCCACGGCGGCCGGCGAGGGGCCGGTGGACCTCGCCCAGGCCTTCGCCTGGAACCCGTCCGCGGCCGGGATCAAGGTGGAGGACACCGTGGTCACCACGCCCGACGGGCCTGCCCTGCTGACCGGCGACCCGCGCTGGCCGGTGATCCGCGTGGCCGGCCGGGACCGGCCGGCGATCCTGGAGCGCTGAACGGGCCCTACGGCAGCATCTGGCGCAGGGCGAAGACGACGTTGGCCGGCCGCTCGGCGAGGCGGCGCATGTACCAGGGGTACCAGGCCGAGCCGTAGGCGATGAGCGCGCGCACGTCGTAGCCGGCCTCGGAGAGGCGGCGCTGCTGGTCGAGCCGGATGCCGTAGAGCATCTGGAGCTCCATCCGGGCCGGATCGAGGCCGATGGCCGTCCCGAAGCGGGCCATCCGCTCGAGGAGCGCGACGTCGTGGGTCGCGGCCACGTACCGCGCCCGCCCGTCGCGCACGGCCTCCAGGAGCTGCGTGGAGAGCGCGACGAAGGCGCCATCCACCTCGGGCCGGCGCCCGTAGGCGATCGATGCCGGCTCGTCGTAGGCGCCCTTGACCAGGCGGATGGCGGGTCGCAGCGGCAGCAGCCGCTGCACGTCGGCCGGCGTCCGGTGGAGGTAAGCCTGGAGGCAGAGCCCGACGTTCTCCCGCTTCGCTCGGGCGCGCTCGTAGAACGCGACGGTCCGCTCCGTGTAGGCGCTGCCCTCCATGTCGATCCAGGCCCATGTGGCCCTCTCGGCGGCATGGGCGGCCAGGGCGTCGAAGAGCGTGAAGGCCGTCTCGGCGTCGAGATCGAGCCCGAGCTGGGTCAGCTTCAGGGAGATCTCGCCGTCGAGCCCGCGGGCCGCGATCTCGTCGAGCAGGCCGTGGTAGGCCTCGGCAACGGCGTGGGCCTCGGAGAGGTCGGTGAGGTTCTCGCCGAGCAGGGTGAAGACGGCGTCGATGCCCCAGGCCCGATGCGTCACGGCGGCGGTCAGCGCGTCGGACGCCGTCTCCCCGGGCATGAAGCGCTTGGTGGCCCGCCTGACCCAGCGGAAGCGCGGCAGACGCTCCTTCAGCCAGCGGTTGCGGGCGGCCCAGAGGAGGATCCGTCGCATGAGCGCGATTGTGGCATCCGCTGCCGGGCTCCGTGCCGCCATGGCGCCGACGTGGTATGAAGAGCCCGATGGCCCGCCGCATCCATGTCTTCGAGCAGCCCGACCGCTTCGTCGCCGACGCCGTCGGCGTGCCCGGACAGCGCACCTTCTACCTGCAGGCGCGCCAGGCCGACCGGCTGGTCAGCGTCGTCCTCGAGAAGATCCAGGTCGCGCTGCTCGCGGAGCGCCTCACCGACCTGCTGAAGGTGGTCGGCCGCGAGGATCCCGACCCCGCGCCGGACGAGGCCGCAGGCGACGACGACGCGCCGCTCGGGCAGCCGCTGGTGGAGGCGTTCCGCGTGGGCACCATCGCCCTCGGCTGGGACGTGAGCCGCGGCAAGGCGCTCATCGAGACGCGGGCGATCGTCGAGGACGACGACGCGCCGGAGGTCGACGACGACGACCCCGACGGCCCCGACCTGCTGCGGGTCTTCGTGGATGCAGCGACCGTGCGCGCGTTCGCCCGGCGTGCGGCGCGGATCGTGGCCGGAGGTCGGGTGCCCTGCCCGATGTGCGGCGAGCTGCTCGACCCCCAGGGCCACCTCTGCCCGCGCCGGAATGGCTACGTCCACTGAGGCGGCGCGGCTCCTCCTGGCGCTGCGAGAGGGCGAGCTGACCCTCGACGGCCGGCTCGTGGAGGCCACGAACGCCAGCTTCGTCGGGGTGGCGCGGCTGCTGGGCGACGGCTTCGAGGTCCGCTGCGTCTACAAGCCCATCGCCGGGGAGCGGCCGCTGTGGGACTTCCCCGACGGCACGCTCGCCCACCGCGAGGTGGCCGCATACCTCGTCTCGGAGGCCGCCGGATGGGACGTGGTTCCGCCGACCGCGTTCCGCGAGGACGGCCCCCTGGGTCCCGGGATGGCCCAACAGTGGATCGAGGCGGACGCGGAGATGGACCTCGTCGAGGCGCTCCGCTCCGGCCACCCGGGGCTGCGGCGCATCGCCCTCTTCGACGCGGTGGTCAACAACACCGATCGCAAGGGGGGCCACCTGCTGCCCCTGCCGGACGGTCGCCTGCTCGGCGTTGACCACGGCGTCTGCTTCTCGGTCGAGCCGAAGCTGCGCACGATCCTCTGGGGCTGGCGCGGCACCCCGCTCGAGCCCCCGGAGCTGGCCGCGCTGGCGCGTCTTCGCAGGGCACTCGATGGTCGGCTGGGCGATGAGCTGCGCCGGCACCTCGACCCGGCCGAGGGCGCCGCCACGCGGCTGCGGGTGGAGACGCTGCTGGCCGAGGGCCGCTTCCCGCAGCCGAGCCCCGACTGGCCGGCCGTGCCCTGGCCACCGTTCTGAGCGAGAAGAGGAGCAGCTGAAGATCCGTGAGAACCCTGGACCGTTCACGCCTCCCCGACCTGATGGCGCGCGAGGAGCGGCGCTTCGTCGCCCAGCATCCCCGGTCGCGGGCGCTCCATGAGCGCGCGCGTCACTCACTGCCGGGCGGTGTGCCCATGAACTGGATGGCCAAGTGGGCGGGGCCGTTCCCGGTCTTCGTGGAGTCGGCGCAGGGGGCGAGCTTCCGGGACGTGGACGGCAACGCGTACGTCGACTTCTGCCTGGGCGACACGGGCGCCATGGCCGGCCACTCCCCGGCCCCCACGGTCGCCGCGGTGGAGGCCCAGCTCTCACGCGGCATCACGCACATGCTGCCCACCGAGGACGCGGCGGCCGTGGGGGAGGAGCTGACCCGCCGTTTCGGTCTCCCCCTCTGGCAGTTCACGCTCACCGCCACCGACGCGAACCGCTTCTCGCTGCGCCTGGCGCGGCTGGTGACCGGCCGGCCGAAGGTCGTCGTGCACGACCACTGCTACCACGGCACCGTGGACGAGGGCTTCGCCTGGTTGACGCCGGAGGGCCGGGTGGAGGCCCGGCGGGGCAACCTCGGCCCGGCCGTGGATCCCGCGCTGACCACGAAGGTCGTGCCCTTCAACGACGTGGAGGCCCTCGAGCGCGCCCTCGCCCCGCGCGACGTGGCGGTGGTGATGATCGAGCCCGCGCTGACCAACGTGGGCATCGTGCTGCCCGAGCCCGGCTACCTCGACGCCGTGCGCGAGCTGACGCGCCGAACGGGCACCCTGCTGCTCATTGACGAGACCCACACCTTCTGTGCCGGCCCGGGCGGGTACACGAGGGTCCACGGCCTCGAGCCGGACATCCTCGTGATCGGCAAGGCCATCGGGGGCGGAATCCCGGTGGGCACGTACGGCATGACGGCCGCGCTCGCCGAGCGCGTGGCGACACGCACGACCCTCGAGGACGCCGACGTGGGCGGCATCGGGGGCACGCTGTCGGGCAACGCCCTCTCGCTGGCGGCCGTGCGGGCCACGCTCGGCGAGGTCCTCACCGACGAGGCCTTCGCACGCATGATCCCGCTGGCCGAGCGCTGGGAGCGCGGCGTCACCGAGGTCATCGCCGCGAACGAGGCGCCCTGGCACGTGACCCGTCTGGGCTGCCGCGCCGAGTACCACTTCCGGCCCACGCCGCCACGCACCGGCGCCGAGCAGTGGGCGGCCGGCGACTTCGAGCTGGAGCGCTACCTGCACCTCCACGCCCTGAACCGGGGCATCCTGCTGACGCCCTTCCACAACATGGCGCTCGTGTGTCCAGCCACCACCGAGGCCGATGTCGATCGCCACACCGAGGCCTTCGCGGAGGCGGTCGAGGCGCTGTTCGGGGACTGACACAACATCCGCAGATGACCGCCTGACGGCACAGCCAACGGGCACCACCCGCCCGACGATGTGATGTCGGTCGGTTCGGCGAGACGAGCCGCGCGGCCGTCATCGGGCGCAGCGTCGCGTCCGACACAGACCGGCCGGCTCGGCCCTCCGCTGGTAGTGGCCGGACCAGGCCCGGATCAACCGCGACGTCCCGGAGCGGGGGCCGTGAGCATGGTAATGACGGCGGTCGCTGAGCTGCGGCTCACTCCGTATCGGTGTCGCTTAGAACGCGAGCCGCCGCGAAGACGCAACGCTCGCCAGGCGGGATGTGGATGAAGGTTGGCCCCGACACCATCGTCGGGGCCAACCAAGACTTCAATCTACAGACTCCCGCCCCTGCACTCCGTGCCGGGACTAACCCCTATCGAGGTCAGGAAATCCCTAAACTCCTTGGGGATCTGCCCCCAGGACTGCACTCGACCGGGGGGTCCGTTGGCTGGATCGAGACCCAAAGGGTCGTCATTCAGTCCTGAATAGGCACAGATCGAGTTAGCGTGTAGGGGTTTGAGGATCTTGCCGGTTCCGGTGATCTCACCAGCCAGAGCGGCCCCAGCACTGAGGCTCAGCACAACGGCGGCCGCAGAGACCGCAACCCCGAATCTTGTCATGAGTCGGCGCGCCATGAGCAAATACCTCCTCCGGCCGAGGTCGGTCTCGCCATTGGCTTTCGGCACGAGTCGGGCGACCGATCAATGGGACGCCGTGCCGTAGGAACTCCCCCAAAGCTCCCGCCACCCCTCCGTGGGGCACATCATGCAACGCGGACGGGTTGTGCGGAGGGTCTCCACGACAATGTGGTGCCAATGTGCACCGAACCTGCCTGCATGAGCCGGGATCGCGACAGCGGGACCGGAGCGGGGGCCGTGGTGAACCGAAGAGCGTCGCTTGGTTTCGCCTGACGGCGCGCATCGCGCCCGGCGGCCGGTATCAGCCCTGCATCTGGCGATGGAGCCAGACGGCGAGGACCCGCGCACAGCGGACGACTTCCTCGAGCGGGACGTGCTCATCCGCGGCGTGAGCCACGCGCACGTCGCCCGGCCCGAAGATGACCGTGGGCGTGGCGCCCTCGTTGACCAGGAGGCGCATGTCGGCGCCGTAGGGCACGCCGATCCGCCGCGGTAGGCGGCCGTCGACATCGGCCGCCGCCGCCACCAGGCTGGAGGGCAGCGGGCCATCGGGATCCACGCGCGCCGAGTCGAAGCGGCCGCCGAAGACTTCGACCCTGGCGGGGTGATCGCGCAGGAACTCGTCGCCCGCGCAGGCACGCGAGATCGCCGCCCGCAGCTCCACCTCCGCCTCCTCGGACGTCTGGCCGGCACGCACGCCGTAGCGGCCCTCGGCGACCATGCGATCGGGAACGGAAGAGGCCCAGTCGCCGCCCGAGACGCGCCCGATGATGGTCGGGTAGGGCAACCCGATGGCACGCATGACCGGGTCAGTCTCCGACGCGCTGCGGACCGCCTCGTCCTCGCGCAGCACCGCATGCAGGTACTCCAGCTTGCCCAGGGCCGAGACGCCCTCCCGCCGCATCGAGGCATGGGCCGCCTTGCCCGGCACGGTCAGGCGGAAGGTGATGGCCCCCGCCTGCGTCACGACCACGTCGAGGCGGGTCGGCTCGGTGATGACGGCCATCTCCCCGATGTAGCCGGCACGGATGGCGGCCAGCATGCCCGCGCCCCCGTCCTCCTCGGCCGGTACGGCCACGAAGACCGCCTCGCCCGCGAGCCGGGCCGGGTCGGCCACGGCGACCAGCGCTCGCACCGCAGCGAGCGCCGAGATCAGGCCGCCCTTCATGTCGCAGGCACCCCGGCCGTAGAGCGCGCCGTCGCGCACGGCCGGCTCGAAGGCCGGCGTCGTCCACGTGGCGGGGTCCCCGGGCGGGACGACGTCCACGTGCCCGACCACGAGGAGCCGCGGCCCCGGTCGTCCGCCACGCAGCCGCCCGGCCACGACCGGCAACCGCGTGCGCGGGATCTCGATGCCCGGGAAGCCCGGGTCCCGGGCCAGCTCGTCGGGGTGGGTCTCGACGCGCTCGAGCTCCAGGCCCGCCTCTTCGACCAGGCGCGCCACGAGGTCCTGGATCGGTCCCTCGTCGCCGGTGATGCTGGGGATGGCCACCACCGCCCGCAGTTCCGCTTCCAGGCGGGCCGGGTCGATGGCCTCGACCAGGCGCCGCTCCAGGGGGCTGGGCTCGGCCATCGTCCGAATCAGCCGCGCAGGATCGGCCGTGTCAGGCAGGTCGGGCCGCCGCTGCCGTTGACCCCGACCTCGTCCAGCGCCACCTCGTGGACCTCGACCCCGCAGTCACGCAGCCGTCCGGCGGTGACGGGGTTGCCGGCGGCCATGACGACCACGTGCGGGCGCACGGCGAGGACGTTGGGGCCCAACGACTCGAACTCCTCGTCGGGCACCTCGACCATGCCGATGCCGCGCTCGGTCAGCAGCTCCCACAGGCCGACCGGCATGAGCGGCAGGTAGACCACGGCGAGGTCATCGGCCACTGCCGAGATCAGGCTCAGGAGGTGGATCAGCTTCTGCGGTCCCTCCCCGTAGGGCACGTCGAAGAGGCGCACGTCCCCGCCCACCAGCTCCGCCAGCTGGGCTGCACCGCTGCCGTTGGTGCGCAGCGTCCGGCCGATGCAGAAGGTCTCGCGGTCGAGCCAGAAGGTGTCGCCGCCGTCCACCGTCCCGGGCGCCTCGATGCGGCCGATGACGGGGATGCCGCGCGCGCGGTACCAGGCCTCGTGGGCGGCCTCTTCGCCCCGGCGATTCGCCTTCCCCGAGCGGAGGAGGATGGCGCCGCGGTCGGTGACCAGCGACGCGTCGAAGGTGTAGCAGAGGTCCGGGTCGGCGGTCTCGACGCCCAGCTCGTGGATCGTCACGCCAAGCTCCCGCAGCGTCACCGTCAGGGCGTCGTGCTCGGCCTGGGCGCGCGAGAGGTCCACCGCGTGCAGGAAGCCGTGGGCCGGATCGTCGAAGGCGCGCCCGAAGGCGGGCCCGGGGCGCTTCACCAGCGCCTCGCGCAGGGGCGCCACCAGGCTCTGGGCGCCGAAGGTGCGGGTGACTGTCCTCTCGGTCATGGCCAGAGAGGATAGCGGCGCTCAGCCGGGGAGGTGGCGCTCCAGCCAGGCGCCCACGTCGGCCAGCACGCGTTCCGCCTCGAGGTCGTTGTGCGCCTCGTGGTAGACGCCGTCGTACAGCCGCAGTTCGACGTCGGCGCCGCTCCCGCGGTGCGCCGCGGCGACGAAGGCCCGGCTACCGTCCGGGTCGATGATCCGGTCGCCGGTGCCGTGGATGACCAGCAGCGGCAGCTGCCAGGCGGGGGCGTTCGACTTCGTCCAGGCCAGCGCGGCCAGGGTTTCGATCACCGCCCGGGCGGTGATCCGGCGATGGACGAGCCCGTCGCGCCGGTTCGCCTCGATGATCGCCGGCACACGGGAGAGGGCAGCCTCCTCCAGCGGCACCGCGAGCGAGAAGGTTGGCCAGATCCGCGATAGCGCCCGAGCGAGGGCTTCGAGCATCGGGCTGCGCACGCCCTTGGGCTCGAGCGCCGGGGCGCTGGCGATCACGCCGGCCAGCCCGCCCGGCTGGCGCAGGCCGTACTCGAGGACGATGGCGCCGCCGAGGCTGTGGCCGTAGAGGAAGACCGCCGTGCCGGGCGCCTCCTGGACCCGAACGTGGTCGAGGCAGGCGGCGAGGTCGTCGCGGTAGTCGGACCAGGCGTCGATGTGGCCGCGCCGACCCGGCGAGCGACCGTTACCGCGCAGGTCGAA
>LDXM01000040.1 GCA_001443375.1 Chloroflexi bacterium CSP1-4 | reverse complement strand
AAGATGGCCCGCGCCTACCACCTCGCCCGCGGGGAGTCGGAGCGCTGGATCGTCGTCGCCCGCTGGGGCAGCTACCACGGCAACACGCTCGGTGCCCTCGACCTCTCCGGCCGCAAGCCGCTGCGGCGGCCGTACGAGGCCTGGCTCGGCCGCTTCCGCCACGTCAGCGCCGCCTATCCGTACCGGGCGGGGGAGCCCCGCGCCCAGGCGCTGGGCACGACCGACGAGCTGGCCGCCGAGCTGGACACCCTCCTGGAGCGCTCGGGGCCGCGCACGGTGGCCGCCTTCGTCGCGGAGCCGATCGTCGGCGCCACGCTCGCCGCGGCCATCCCGCCCGCGGGCTACTGGCCGGCCATGGCCGAGGTCTGCCGCCGCCATGGCGTGCTGCTCATCGCCGACGAGGTGATGACCGGCTTCGGGCGCACTGGGCGCTGGTTCGGCCTCGACCACTGGGGCGTCCGGCCGGATATCCTCGTCGCGGCCAAGGGCGCCACGGGTGGCTACTGGCCGTTCGGGTTCGCAGCCGCGAGCGGCGAGGTCCACGACACGGTCCGCGCTGGCGGTTTCGTCCACGGCTTCACGTACAGTCACCACGCCGTCGGCGCGGCGGTGGCCCGCGAGGTCCTGCGCATCCTCGAGGACGAGGCTCTCGTCGAGGCCAGCGCCGCCAAGGGCGCACGGCTCCGGGCGCTGCTCGAGGCGCGGCTGGGGACGCATCCCCACGTGGGCGAGATCCGCGGCCTGGGCCTGCTGCAGGGCATCGAGTTCGTGGCCGACCGCGAGACGCACGCGCCCTTCCCGCGCGCCGCGCGGCTGACGGAGTCGATCGCCTCCGCCGCGCGCGACCGCGGGCTGCTCGTCTACACGAGCACCGGCAACGCCAACGGCGTGGACGGCGACCAGATCCTGCTCGGTCCACCGTTCGTCATCGCCGACGACGAGCTGGAGCGGATCGCCGACGGCCTGGCCGAGGCGCTCGACGCGGCGCTCGACGAGGTCGCGGCCACCGCGGCGCGCTGACCGCGATGTGCTTCGACCTCGACAGCCGGCCGCCCATCCCGCCCATGGCCGGCGGCGCCGTCGCCTCCGAGCGGCTGACGCTGACCGCCGCCGACGGGAACCGGCTGCTGGCCTGTGCGGCGTGGGCGGGCGAGGCTCCTTCCCCCGCCGCGATGCTGATCCTGCCCGACGTGCGCGGCCTCCACCGCTACTACGAGGAGCTGGCGCTGCGCTTCGCGGAGGCGGGCGTCGACGCCATCGCCATCGACTACTTCGGGCGGACGACGAGCTCGGGCGACCGGGGCGCGGGCTTCGAGTTCATGGCGCACGTTCCACGCACGACCTGGGCCGGCCTCCGCGCCGACATGGCCGCCGGCGCCGCCCACCTGAGGGCCGCTGGCGAGCGTGCGCTCTTCACCATCGGCTTCTGCTTCGGCGGACGGCTGGCGCTGCTGACGCCAACGATCCCGGAGCTGCGCGTCGCCGGAGCAGTCGGCTTCTACGGCTGGCCGGTGGGCCCGACGCGCACCGACATGCCGGCCCCGGCCGAGCAGGCCGCCGCGAACACCGCGCCCGTCCTGGCCATCTTCGGCGGCGCCGATGCCGGCATCCCGGCCGCGACCGTGGCCACGTACGAGGCGGCGCTGACGGCCGCCGGCGCGCCTCACGAGATCGTCAGCTACCCGGACGCGCCGCACAGTTTCTTCGACCGCAAGCAGGCCGACTTCGCGGACGCCTCGGCGGATGCCTGGCGGCGAGTGCTCGACTTCGTCCGCGCCGACGCGCACTAGCATGTGCTACGGGAGCCTCCGACCAGTATGGGTAGTGAACACCTCATAGCGTGCCCAGGCCCCCCGCGCACGAGTCGTCCTCCCCGCCGGCGCTTCGTGGCCACCTGGTTCGCGACATACGAGGTGTGGACGCCGTGGGCCGTGGTGCGTTGGCGCATCAAGGGTGGTTCGTGACCGCACCACACCGCACCAGAGCGCACCGGAACACCTTGACGGCGACCCGTTTGCAGTTTACGGTCCGTGGTCTCACCCCTGCCCTGCGGAGAGCGTCTCATGCCCGTCGAACGATCCCGTGTCCGGAGGAAGCTGGCGACCGTCCTGGTCGCGTTCCCTCTCGTGCTCCTTCTGGCCGCCACCAGCGCCTCGGCGACGCCGAGTAAGCCATACGCGACGGGCATCTCGCCCGACGCTGTCTTGGCGGGGACGTGCGCGACGTACACCGTCTATCTCGAAAACCAGACCAGGACGCAGCAGCTCGGCTCGGCGAACTACACCCTGGATAGCGACTTCGTGGTGGGCTCCGCCAGCTGTCCTGTCAGCGTGACGACTGATCGCGGCAACGCCACTCCGGTCGGTCACGTGATCCAGCTCCGGGACCTGGCGCTCCCGCCGGGCGAAAGGGTGGCCTTCTCATTCGCCGCAGCGACCACCTGCCCGCCGGCAGCAACGCCCTACGTGAACGATGTCATCGCCAAGCAGGCCAACAACTACTCTGGCGACCCGGGCAACGACCTGACGAAGGACGGCACACCGTTCGATCTCACGGTCGACGTGGCCGGCACGTGTAGCGACGACCCCACGACACCCCTCCCGCTGGGTGGGACGAGCGGATCGTCCTACAGCTTGGTCTCGAACGGCACGGGCAGTGGGCGCCTGGTCCTCGCCGTGAACTTCGACAGCGTCGACTGCGCCGACTACACCGAGCACACCGACACGGTCACCGTCGACCTCCTGTTCAATACCTCCGACACCAAGACCCTCACCCTCACCTTCAACAACGTCAACAACGAGCCCAAGAGCTCGTTCCGGTTCTGCCTCGATCCTGCGGACGGAGATGCCTACCTCATTCCCGGCTGCGCCAAGACGGTGCCTTCCCCACCCTGCCTCCTCTCGGTCGACCAGACCAAGAAGATCATCACCATGAAGGTGCTCCTGCCAAGTGGGGACCCGCCCGGCCGCGGCTAGGCGAGGAGTGGCGCATACCGCCCCAGGAGGTGGCGCGTAGCGATGCGGTATCGCGCACGCGGGGGCCTCGCGAAGGGGAAGGTAGATTCACGTCGTGGTGCGCTGTCCCGGCTGCGGCGAGGAGAATCCCGATCGGTTCCGCCTGTGCGGATTCTGCGGCGAGCCCCTCATCCAGGCCCTCCCGGCACAGGAGGTCCGCAAGACGGTCACGGTCGTCTTCAGCGATCTGCAGGGCTCGACGAGCCTCGGCGAGCAGCTCGATAGCGAATCCCTCCGGGAGGTCCTGAACCTCTACTTCCGCCAGATGCAGGCGGTCCTCGAACGGCACGGCGGGACGGTCGAGAAGTTCATCGGTGACGCGATCATGGCGGTCTTCGGGCTGCCCCGGCTGCACGAGGACGACGCGCTGCGAGCGGTCCGCGCGGCCATCGAGATGCAGGGAGCCCTGGCCGACGTGAACGAGCGTCTGGAGGCGACATACGGCGTCCGACTGACCAATCGCACCGGCGTCAACACGGGCGAAGTGGTCGCCGGCGACGTGACCGCCGGCCAGCGTCTGGTCACGGGCGATGTGGTGAACACGGCCGCCAGACTCGAGCAAGCGGCACCGCCGAACGAGATCCTGCTGGGCGACTCGACGTTTCGACTGGTCCGCGACGCCGTCGAGATCGAGCGCGTCGAACCGCTCTCGCTGAAGGGCAAAGCCGACCCCGTACCGGCCTACCGCCTGCTGGCGGTTCGCGGCGGCGAGGCCGTGACCCGTCATCTCGAACGGCCGCTCGTCGGGCGGCACAAGGAGCTGGCCGCCCTCGATGAGGCTCTCGCCGCGGCGGTGGCCGAGCGGCGCCCGCAGCTGGTGACCGTGTTGGGGTCGGCGGGTGTCGGCAAGTCGCGCCTGCTGGAGGAGTTCGTGCGTCGCTCGCGCGATCGGGCCACGACCTTGGCTGGCCGGTGCCTGAACTACGGCGAGGGCATCACCTTCTGGCCGCTGGCCGAGATCGCCAAGCAGGCGGCAGGGATCGTCGACGAAGACGCTCCGCATGAGGCCATGGCAAAGCTCCGGGCGATCCTGCCCGGCGACGACGGTCGCGTGATCGATCGCCTGGCCGCCGCTATCGGCCTGTCGGATGCCGCGTTGCGCGTCGAGGAAGTCTTCTGGGGCGTCGGCCGCTTCTTCGAGATGTTGGCCGTCGATCGGCCGCTCATCCTCCTCATCAACGACCTGCACTGGGCCGAGAAGACGCTGCTCGAACTGCTTACCAGCGTGCACGAGACGGCGCGCGCGCCGATCGTCGTCGTGGCTTCCGCGCGCCATGATCTCGTCGAGGAGCATCCGGACTGGGGTACCGCTGGCCCCAGCTCGCGGATCCTGCCGGTCATGCCGCTGGATGCCGAAGAGAGTGGTGAGGTCATCGCGAATCTCCTTGGCACAGCAGCCATCGATGCCTCCGTGCGCGATCGGATCGCACGATCGGCGGAGGGCAATCCGCTCTTCGTGGAACAGATGCTCTCCATGCTCATCGACGACGGGTCGTTGCGCCAGCACGAAGGGCGCTGGGTCGCATCGAGAGAACTGGTGGACCTCGACGTGCCGCCCAGTATCTCGGCCCTTCTGTCGGCCCGCCTCGACCGGCTGCCAGACGATGAGCGATCGGTCATCGAGCGCGCGTCGGTGGTCGGACAGGTCTTCTATCCCGCGGCGATCGTGGCCCTGGCCGACGGCAGCGCGAACGGCCCGCCAGCTCCAGCACTGGCAGCGCTCGAGCGGAGACAACTCGTGGAGCCCGCTTCAACGACGTTCGGGGACGAGCCGGCCTATCGATTCCTGCACATCCTGATCCGCGACGAGGCCTACGCGGGCATCCTCAAGCGCCGGCGAGCGGGCCTGCACGAGCGCTTCGCGGACTGGATGCTCGGAGCCGCGGGCATACGGGTCGCCGAACAGGCGGAGATCATCGGCTATCACCTCGAGCAGGCGGTGTCGTATCGGCGCGAGCTCGGGCCGCTCGACGAGCACGGCAGGACGTTGGCCACGCGGGCCTCTGGGCAGCTCGCGCTCTCCGGCCGACGCGCCTACACGCGTGGCGACATGCCCGCTGCCGGCAACCTGCTGCGACGAGCGGCCGCGCTGCTGCCGCCTGACGATGCCGCTCGAGGACGATTGCTCCTCCTCGCAGGCGAGGCCTTCAGCGAGGAAGGCGCCTTCGCCGATTCCGAGGCCATCCTCGCCTCGGCCATCGAGGAGGCCGCGGCGCGAGGCGATCGGGTCCTCGAAACGACCGCGATGCTCGTCCGCCTGCATCTGCACTTCGCCACCCAAGGCGGCGACGCGGCGCAGGTCCGCGCACAGACCGAGGAGGCCATCCGGACCCTGGAACAGGCCGGGGATGACGAAGGCCTCATCCGTGCCTGGCGGTTGATGACGCTCATCGGCTGGACGGTTGGTCAGTTCGCCGCCGCAGAATACGCCGCGTCGAAGACGGTCGAGCACGCACGGCGGACGGGTGACGCGGTCCTGGAAAAGCGGTTCGTCGGCCTGCTGGCGACATCGACCCTCTTCGGACCGGAGACCGTCGCCCACGGCATCGAGCTGTCCGAGCGCCTGCTCGACAGCGCTGGCGACGACAGCAAGTCGCAGGGCCTTGTGCTCGCCGTGCTCTCCCACCTCCATGCCATGCAGGGCGAATTCGTGCTGGCCCGCGATCTCTATCGCCGGAGTCGGGCCATCCTCGAGGAGCACGGTTGGATGCTGTATGCGGCGACGACGTCACTGGACTCGGGTCCCGTCGAACTGCTTGCCGGGGACGCGGCAGCGGCCGAGCGGGAACTGCGTCGGGACTACGAAGCGCTCCAGCGGATGGGCGAGCGGAACTACATCACGACGGTCGCGGCCTATCTGTCGGACGCCGTCTACCGCCAGGATCGGCTGGACGAAGCCGATGCCTTGACCGCCTTTGTCGAGGCGAATGCGGCGAACGACGACTACACGCCCCAGTTCACGTGGCGCTGCGTGCGCGGCAAGATCCTGGCTCGTCGAGGCCAGATGGCCCTCGGCGAGAGTCTCATCCGAGAGGGGCTCAAGATCGTGCGGGAGTCAGACGACATCGACTCGCAGGCAGACGCGCTCATGGACCTGGCCGAGGTCGTCGACAGGGGGGGGCGTGAAGACGAGGCGGCGACCTATGCGCGTGAAGCCCTTGCCCACTACGAGGCCAAGGGCAATCTCGTCTTCGCCGCCGGTGCACGAACCTGGCTCCATGCCCGCGAGGGTTCGACTGCCGGAACCGCTTGACAAGGAAGCCGCCGGGGCCTATATATCGTGCGTCGATATAGCGACCCACGTAATATACAAGGAGACACGCCATGGGTGGCCCCCTCACCCGGCGCCAGGTCCTCGCCGGCACTGGCGTCCTCGTTCTCGCTGCCGCGCTCGCCGGGCCGGCGGCCGGAGGCTCGGCGGAGGTGACGCGCGGAGACTTCCACGCCTTCGCCGCCGGTGCCGGCATGGGCATCTCCGGCCATGCTCAGATGGTCCGCACGGCGGACGGCAGGACCTTCGTCTCGGTCCACGTCACGGGCCTCGCACCGAACACGACCTATGGCGCGCACGTCCACAAGGCCGCCTGCGGCGCCGGCGACGCCGATGGCCACTACCAGTACGCGACCGGCGCGGGCCCCGACTACGTCAACGCCGTCAACGAGATCTGGCCCGGCTTCACCACCAACGCCGACGGCATCGGCAACGGCAAGGCGTGGAACGAGGGCACAGCTGGTGCCGCCGCCGTGGCCGTCGTCGTCCACGCTCCGGGCGGCGCCAAGATCGCCTGCGCGGACCTCGAGTAGGGTGACCGGCATGAGTTCCCCGCTCGAAAGCCTCGGCCGTTTCGCACGGCCGGCGCAGCAGATCCTGACGATCCTCGGCCAGGGACCGCGCATCCCGGCCGCCCTCCGTGGTGAGGTGCGGGCCCGCTGCGGCGACGACATCGGCCCGGGCACCCTCTTCGGCACCCTTGCCCGCCTCGAGCGTCGAGGCCTCGTCGAGGTCATCCCTTCGCCCGCCGCCCCGCGGGCCTATCGGATCACGGGTCTGGGAGCCGACACGCTGGAGGCCGAGCTCGCGTCGATGACCAGCCGGGGCCGCCGGGTCCAGGGCTTCCTCACCCGGAGCGCCGTGACATGAGCGCCATCCTTCGCCTCTACCCGCGGGCCTGGCGCGAGCGCTATGGCGACGAGCTCCTCGCGCTCCTCGAGGACCGTCCGCCGTCGCCCCTCGACCTTATCGATCTAACGCGTGGCGCGTTCGATGCCCGCCTCCATCCGCAGCTGCCCGAAACCCAGCCGGTGACACCCGAAAGGAAGAACCCGATGTCCGATCGTCTGCCGGGCCTCGCCGCGATCGGCGGCGGCCTCCTGTTCCTGGTCGGTGTGGCGATGATCGGCCTCGCCCCCCTGCCGTCGTTCGACGGCTACCGCGAGACCGGGCTGGCCATGCCGGTGATCTTCCTGAGCCTCCCGCTGATCGATGTGGCCCTCATCGCAGCCGCTGTTCGACGCCGCGGCGGCGCCTGGGGCCGGGGGGACACCTGGCTCGCGATCATCGCGGTCGGGTCGACGGCCGTCTCCATGACCGGCTGGCCTGGCCTGATGATCGGCTTCCTGACGCTGATCGCGGTGACCGCGACCGTCGTCGTGCGTTACCTGCGGAACGCCGGCGCCCCGCCGTGGGTCGTGGCCGGCGCAGTCGTCGCGACGGTCCTCGCCATCGCCGCCAACACCGAGGACGACCGCGCCTGGCTGCTGGCGCCGATCGGCTTGCTGGCGGTGGTCTTTGGCCTGATCTCGACCCTCCGCCCGCGTCCGTCCCCTTCGGTCGATCCCGCATGAGCGCGGATCTCGGCGACCTGGGTCGCTTCGCGGAGCCGTCGCTGCTCATCCTCGTCTCGTTGAGCGCGGGGCCGAACCACGGCTACGCGATCATGGAGGACGTCGAGGCGTTCGGCGGCAGCCGCATCGGCCCGGGCACGCTGTACGCCGCGCTCGCCCGCCTCGAGGCACGTGGCCTCATCGAGGCGCTGCCGCCGGAGGACCGGCGACGGCCGTACCGCCTGACGGGCCTCGGTGCCACCACCCTGCGCGCGCAGCTCGAGGGGCTGGCGGGCTTCGCTCGCACGGGCCTGCGGCGACTCGAGGGCTCGCGCCTCGCCTGAGCCACCGGCTGCCGAGCCGCTCCCGGGCCGAACGGCAGGCGGCTTTCAGTACCGAGTCCACTTCCCGCGCCGGCGAGCCGTCCCCGAGATTGGGGGCATGGAGAAGACCGCCGGGGTCTCGGTCCTGGCCAGGCTCGAGCGCGCCGAACAGGCCGCGCGCGAGCGGCGCCTGAGCGCCGAGGCGGAGGCCGAACGGGAGCTGGAGGCGGCGGCGCGGACCGTCGGGGAGATCGAGGCCGGCGCACCCGCCCGGATCACGGCCGCCCTCGCGGCGCTGCGCGAGGACCACCTGCGACGCGCCCGCGACGAGATCGCGACCATCGAGGCGGAGCTCGCGGCTCTCGAAGGCCGGGAGGCCGACGGGCCCGCGGAGCGCGAGCGCTTCGGGCAGGCTGTCGAGCGCGTCGTCTCCGCCGTGCTCGGCGAGACGTGAGGTGACGGCGCCATGCTCGTCGCGATGCGGCGCGTCGATATCGTCGCCCCGCGGCGGCGCGGGGCCGACGTCGTGCGGGTCGTCCATCGACTCGGCGCACTGCACCTCGCGCCGTTCGAGCTGCCCGAGGGGCTGACCCCCGGGGTTTTCGGCGTGAATCCCGCCACCCCGCCGGGCACGCCGTTCGACGCGGCTCTGGAGCGGGTCGCCGACCTGGGAGAGCTGCTCGGGCCCCGCATCGGCCCGGGCCACCTGGTCGACGAGCTGTGGGACCTCGACCCCGTCGCGCTGCTGCGCGAGGCGGACGCCCTGGAGCCGGTGCGCGCGAGGGTCGCGGCCCTCACCGGCGAGCGCGTGCTGCTGGGGAGCGAGGAGGCCCGGCTGGGCAGCTACCGGCGCCTGGTGGAGGGCCTGAGCTCGGCCATCGGCCACCTGCCGTCGATCCGCGGCTACGGGTCCACCGGCATCGTCGTCCACACCAGATACCGCGCCGTGATCGGGCTCATCCGCGACGAGCTGGAGGAGCTGACCGGCGGGCGCTGCGAGATCCTCGCAGCGGAGATGGATCCCGATCGCGTGGCCGCCATCCTCCTCTACCCCGCCCGCGTCGCGGAGGACGTCCGAGCCCTGCTCGGCGGCCGCGATCTCGAGGAGGTGGCGCTGCCGGAGGAGTTCCAGGGCGTTCCCTTCGACCAGCTCGGGCCGGAGCTCGGGCAGGAGCAGTCGCGCGTCCAGGTCCGGCTTGCGACGGTGGAAGCGGAGCTGGCCGCGCTCTCCGCGGCGCATGGGGCGCGGGTGGCGGCGCTGCGCGACGTGCTCGAGGACCGGGTCGCCGAGGCCCGCGCACTCCACGATTCCGGCATCAGCGACCACCTCGTGATCCTCGGCGGCTGGCTGCCCGCCGGGCGGGTGGCCGAGCTGCGCGATGCGCTCGCGGCCGAGGTGGGCCCCGAAGTGCTCGTCGAGGAGAGGCCGCACCAGGGCCGCGACCCGCGCACGCCGGTGGCGTTCGAGAACCAGCCCTTCCTGCGGGCCTTCGAGCCGCTCGCGTCGTTCATCTCGATGCCCCGCTACGGCTCGCTCGACCCGACGCCCCTGCTGGCCTTGACCTTCCCCGCCTTCGTGGGCCTGATGGTGGCGGACGTTGGTTACGGCCTCCTCCTGCTGGGGCTGCTCCTCTGGGCACGCCGACGCTGGCGCGGCGAACCCCTCATGGGCATCGTCTGGCCGATCGGCGTGCTCTCTGCCGCGGCGACGATCGGGTTCGGGGTTCTCTTCGGCGAATGGTTCGGGGACGCCGGGCAGCAGTTCCTAGGCCTGGGGCCGGTCTGGCTCGACCGGCGTGAGGCGATCGTGCCGCTCCTCGTGCTGGCGATCTCCATCGGGGTCGCCCAGGTCGGCCTGGGGCTCGTGCTGGGCATGGTCAACGCGGTCCTGCTGCGGCATCGCAGCGAGCTGGCCCGGCGGGGCGCGCTCCTCGTGAGCCTGGTGGCCGTGCTCGTGATCATCGGCTGGCTGGCGCGCCTGATGCCCGCCGTCGCCGGCCAGGTCGCCCTGGCCGCGCTCCTGGTGGCGCTGGTCGTCCTCGTCGCGACGGCGGGGCTGGCCGGGCCGATCGAGGTGGTCGGCGTCCTGGGCAACGTCCTGAGCTACGCGCGGCTGATGGCCATCGGGCTCGCCTCGGTGATGCTCGCCCTCGTGGCCAACCGGCTCGGCGGGCTCCCCGAGAACGTCGTGCTCGGCGTGGTCGTGGCGGCGGTGATCCATGCCCTGAACCTCGTCCTGGGGTTCTTCGACTCGTCCGTACAGGGCCTGCGCCTCCACTACGTCGAGTTCTTCAGCAAGTTCGTGGAACCGGGCGGAGTGCGCTACGAGCCCTTCGTCTCCGCGCTCGCTCGCGATGGGACCAGGCTTCCCGTGCGACCCTCAGGAGGACCGTGAGATGGACGAGAGCATCCGATTCCTGGCCGCGGCGCTCGCCGTCGGCATCGCCGGCCTCGGGACCGGCTGGGCGCAGTCGCGCATCGGATCGGCCGGCGCCGGCGCGGTGGCGGAGAAGCCGGAGGTGACTGGGACGATCCTGATCCTCGTCGCCCTGCCGGAGACGATCGTCATCCTTGGCTTCGTCGTCGCCGCCATGATCCTCTTCCTCTGAGCCGACGACCGTGACGGGCGCGAGCCCATGAGCGTCGAGGCGATCCTGGAGCAGATCGAGGCGGAAGCCGCGGCCGAAGCCACGCGACGCCTGGCCGAGGCGCGAGAGCGCGCGGCGCAGCTCGTCGCCGAGGCCGAGGAGCGCTCCCGAGCGCAGGTCGCCGCCGCGTGCGGGCGCGTCGAGCCGGCGATCCGGGCAGAGGCCACGCGCATGGTCAACGCGGCGCGGCTGCGGCTCCTCGAGCGTCGCGCCGAGCTCGGCGCGGCCTGGGTGGAGGCCGTGTTCGCCGACGCGGCGGCGCGGCTCGAGGCCGTCGCCGGGGGCGCCGACGAACCCCGCTGGGCACGGGCGCTGGAACGACTCGTCGAGGAGGCGACGGCGCTGGCCGGGCCCGACGCGATCGTGACCGCCGGGAGCGGTGACGGCGCCGCGGGTGTCGTGGCGCGCTCGAGCGACGGACGGATCGAGGTGGACGCGACGATCGCGGCCCGCCTGGAACGCGCCCGGGCGCGCCTGGCCGAGCCGGTCGCCAGGATCCTGGGACTGGCGGATTGAGATGTACGAATACGGTAACGCCAGGATCGCCGCCCTGCGCGGGCGGCTGCTGGACGGACCCAGCCTTCGCCGCCTCGTGGAGGCGGGATCGGCCGCCGAGCTGTTGGTCCTCCTCGAGCGCGCCGAGGATTGGCGGCCGATCCTGCGCGAGGTGGCGCCCCTGGCGGCAGATCCCCAGAGCGCCTTCGAAGTGTCCGTCGAGCGCCACCGCTCGGCCCGCTTGGGGGCTCTCCCCCGCTGGTACGCGCCGCCGGCCCGAGGTCTCGTCGAGGCGCTGGTGCTGCCGCTCGACGCCCAGCGCGTGGTCGCCCTGCTGCGCCGGCGCCGCGCCGGTGAGACGCCCGAGGCGGTGGGAGCCACGATCGTCGGTGGGGCGCTCCTGGGGACCGCGCAGCTCGGCGCGGTCGGGCGGGCGCCGACGTTCGCGGAGGCCGTCCGCCAGCTCGCGCGACTCGGCCTGGTGCCGGCGAACGCCGTCGCGTCACTCGCGGAGCTGCGCGAGGTCGGACGCGCGTGGGAGCCGGTGGAGGCCGGGCTGATGGAGGCCTTCGATCGGGCGCGCCTGGCTCGCGTCGCCGGCCGGGGTGGGGACGCGGCTCGGGTCGGCGCCATCATCGCCGCGGAGCGCGCGGACCGCGAGGCGGTCGCCGAGGAGCTGCGTGGCGATGGCACGAGCGCCGCCGCCCACGTGGAGCGCGCCACGACACTGGCCCGCCTGGACCGGCTCGCCGCGGCCGGGCCTCGCGACCCGCTGGGCATCGGCGCGGTCGCCGGGTACGTGGCCGCCGTGGAGGCCCAGGCCATCCGGCTGCGCGCGATCCTGGCGCGGGTCGCCGCGGGCTGGAGCAGCCAGCTCGTCGGCTCGTACATGACCGCGAGGACGACCTGAGATGGCCCGCCTGGTGGTCGTCTCCTCCCCGCCGCTCGCCGATGGCTTCCGGTTGGCCGGGCCGGCCACCGTCGTGGCGCGTCCCGGCCCGGAGGCGGTCACCGCCCTGCGGCGCGTCGTCGATGAGGGTGACGTCGGCCTCGTGCTCGTCACGGCCGACTTGTGGGCGAGCGTCGACGAGCGCCTGCGGGGGACCCTGGAGCGCCTCCCGCGACCGATCGTCCTGTCCATCCCGGCCGGCGTCGTGACCGACTTCACGACCCGCCGCCAGATGCTCGGCGAGATGCTCCAGCGGGCGATCGGCTACCGCATCGAGCTGTCCGGCGGGAGCTGGCGATGACGATCGTCGAAGGTCGGATCACGGCCGCTTCCGGTCCCGTCGTACGCGCCGCGGGCCTCGAGAGTGCCACGGTCGGGGAGGTCGTCCGGGTCGGCCCCGAGGGGCTGCTCGGCGAGGTGATCCGCCTCGAGCCGGGCGAGGCGACGATCCAGGTCTATGAGGAGACGGCCGGCCTGCGGGTGGGCGACCCCGTGGCCCCGTCCGGCTCGCCGCTGCACGCCTGGCTCGGGCCGGGTCTTCTGGGCGCGACGTTCGACGGGCTGCAGCGACCGCTGGACCGCCTGGCCGCGGACGGTACCTGGCTGCTGCTCCCCGGCCGCGCGGCGGCGGCCTTCGAGCCGCAGGGGGCCGGGCTGGCCGGCCCGCGGCTGGCCCTCGGTCCCGATCGACGCTGGTCCTTCGAGCCCGAGCGGTCGGCCGGCGACGAGGTCGGCCCGGGGGACCGCCTGGGCAGCGTCGCCGAGGGCCCCATCCGCCACGGCATCCTCGTCCCGCCGGACGTGGCCCGCGGCCGCCTGCTGGAGCTGCCACCGGGGGACCACGGCATCGGCGAGCCGATCGGCCACCTGGAGACCGCGACGGGCATCGTGCCGCTGCACCTGGCCCAGCGCTGGCCGGTCCGCGTACCGCGACCCGTTCACCGCCGGCTCCCGGTCGAGCGCCCGCTGCTGACCGGCCAGCGCGTCATCGACATGCTGTTCCCCGTCGCCAAGGGCGGCGCGACGGTCATCCCCGGCGGCTTCGGGACCGGCAAGACGGTCCTCGAGCAAGCCCTCGCGCGCTGGTCGGACGCGGACATCGTGGTCTACGTCGGCTGCGGCGAGCGGGGCAACGAGATGGCTGAGCTGCTGGCGAGCTTCCCGGATCTCATCGACCCCCGGACCGGCGGTCCCCTCCTGGCTCGGACCGTGCTCATCGCCAACACCTCGAACATGCCCGTGGCCGCGCGCGAGGCCTCGGTGCTCTTCGGCGCCACGATCGCCGAGTACTTCCGCGACCAGGGCTACCAGGTCGCGCTGCTGGCCGACTCGACCAGCCGCTGGGCGGAGGCGTTGCGCGAGATCAGCGGCCGGCTCGAGGAGCTGCCCGGCGAGGAGGGCTTCCCAGCCTATCTCGGCAGCCGCCTGGCGGGGTTCTACGAGCGCGCCGGCCGCGCGGTCGTCCTGGGGGCGCCGGAGCGGATCGGCTCGATCACGACCGTGGGCGCCGTCTCGCCCCCCGGCGGCGACTTCAGCGAGCCGGTCACCCAGGCCAGCCTCCGCCTCGCCGGCGCCTTCTGGGCGCTCGACGCCGAGCTGGCGCACGCCCGCCACTTCCCGGCCATCAGCTGGACGCAGTCGTACTCGCTCTACGTGGACCAGCTCGCGCCGTGGTACGAGGAGACGCTCGATCCCGACTGGCGGGAGCGGCGAGCGGAAGCGATCGACCTGCTGGTGCGCGAGCGCCAGCTGCTCGACGTGGTCGCCCTCGTCGGCGCCGACGCCCTGCCCGACGAGGACCGCGTCGTGCTCGAGGTCGCCCGCCTGCTGCGCGAGGCGTTCCTCCAGCAGCACGCCTTCGACCCCGTGGATGCCGCGCGCCCGCCGGAGGAGCAACTCGCGCTGCTGCGCACGGTCCTCGCCGCGCGCACGGGGCTGTCGGCTGAGCTCGGTCGCGAGGCGACGCTGGGCCAGGCGATGGAAGCCCCCGTCCTCGACGAGCTGCGCCGCGCCCGGAGCTGGTCCGGCGCTGACCTCGTCGCTCGCCTCGACGCGCTCGCCGGGCGGCTGGTGGACCTCCGGCCCGAGGCCGTGCCATGACCGAGTCCGACGCCGCCGGCGCCACCCTCTCCGTGCGCCGCCTGCGCGGGGTCGAGCGGTTGGCCGGGCCCCTCCTCATCGTCCGGCGCGCCCCGGGCATCGCCCTCGGCGAGCAGGTGATCGTCACCGGGCGGGACGGCGCGCGCCGCCACGGCCAGGTCATCGAACTCGCGCCCGACCTCGCCGTCGTCCAGGCTTACGAGGGTACCGCCGGCCTCGACCTCGGCTCCACGCTGGTCGAGTTCACTGGCGAGCCCTTCCGGCTGGGGGTCTCGGCGCAGATGCTGGGGCGCGTGCTCGACGGCCGCGGCCGGCCCATCGACGACGGCCCGGCGATCGTCCCGCTCCGACTCGTCGACGTCAACGGCGGCACGATCAACCCCGCCGCCCGTGACCACCCCTCCGACTTCATCGAGACCGGCGTCAGCGCCATCGACCTCCTGGCGAGCCTGGTCCGCGGCCAGAAGCTACCCATCTTCACCGGGGCCGGCCTCCCCGCCGACCAGCTCGCGGCGCGCATCGCGACCGGCGCCCGCGTGCTCGGCGAGGAGCGCTTCGTGACCATCTTCGCGGCCATGGGCATCACCCGCCGCGAGGCCGACTTCTTCCGCGACGCCTTCAGCGCCTCGGGCGCACTCGACCGGATCGCCTTCTTCCTCAACCTTGCCGAGGACCCGGCCATCGAGCGGCTGCTGACGCCACGCTGCGCGCTGAGCCTGGCCGAGCACCTCGCCTTCGAGCTGGGCATGGACGTGCTGGTCGTCCTGACCGACGTCGCCGCGTACGCCGAGGCGCTCCGGGAGCTGGGCACGGCGCGCGAGGAGATCCCCGGCCGGCGGGGCTATCCCGGGTACCTCTACACGGACCTCGCCACGCTCTTCGAGCGGGCCGGCCGCGTGAAGGGCCTGCCCGGTTCACTGACCGTGCTGCCCATCGTGACCATGCCCGACGACGACATGACGCACCCCATCCCGGACCTGACCGGCTACATCACCGAGGGCCAGATCGTCCTCTCGCGCGACCTCTGGGGCGGCGCGATCTCGCCGCCCATCGACGTCCTGCCCTGCCTCTCGCGGGTCATGAACGCCGGCATCGGCGCGGGACGGACGCGTCCCGAGCACCGCGTCGTGGCCGACCAGCTCTATGCGCTCTACGCCCGCGGCCGCGAGCTGCGACGGCTGGTCACCGTGATCGGCGAGGCCGCCCTGTCCGCTTCCGAGCAACGCGTGCTGGGCTTCGCCGACCGCTTCGAACGCCTGCTCGTGGGCCAGGGCCCTGTCCATCGCACGCTCGACCAGTCGTTCGACGTGGCGTGGCGGCTCCTGGACGAGCTGCCACCCGACGAGCTGACCCGCATCCCCGCAGAGGTCCTGGCCGCTCGCCGCCCGGCGGAGACCGACGAGACGACCGGCGAGCCGCCCGAGGGGACGACATGAGCCGGCCGCGGACCCGGATGGTCCTCCTGGCCGCCCGCGCCCAGCTTGGCCTGGCCGAGCAAGGCGCCGACCTGCTCGAGCAGAAGCGCGACGCATTGCTGCGCGAGCTCTACCGGGAAGTACGCATCGTCTTCGCCGCGCACGACGAGCTGGAAGCCGCGGCGGGCGTGG
>LDXM01000039.1 GCA_001443375.1 Chloroflexi bacterium CSP1-4 | reverse complement strand
GGGCAGGCTGATGTTGAAGTCGGGCGCGCACCAGGCGCCGTTCCGTCCCGAAGCCCCGAAGCCGGCGATCTCCTTCTCGAGGATGACGACCTTCAGGCGGGGCGCGCGGCGCAGGAGGTAGAGCGCCGTCCACAACCCCGTGTAGCCCGCACCGAGGATGGCCACATCGGCATCGATCGAGCCGTCGAGCGGCGGGCGTGGCGCCAGGTCGTCGCCGCACGTCTCGAGCCAGAAGCTGACGTCGCCGTAGCCGTTCGCGGTCATGCCGTGAGGATCTCTCCGGCGATGCGTTCGATCAGCGCCGCGCCCTCGTTGCGCGTGGAGTTGACGAGCGTCGAGACCGGGTACGCCTCGAGGTCCGCGGCCGGGGAGGGCACGAGCAGGCCGCGCAGCTCAGCCACGTCTTCCAGGGTCGGGTCGAGCCAGGTCTCCCAGGCGCCGGGCGCCAGGATGAGCGGCATCCGGTCGTGGATGCGCGCCATCAGCTCGTTCGGCGTCGTGGTCACGATGGAGCAGCTGCGCAGCCACTCCTCACTGAGCGGGTCCTTCCACGACGACCAGAGGCCGGCCAGCGCGAGCGGCGCGCCGTCGCGGCGGCGGATGGCGTACGGCTGCTTCGGCCGATCCTCGGTACGGCGCCACTCGTAGAACGAATCGACGGGGATCAGGCAGCGCTTCTTGCGGATGCTGGTGCGGAAGACGGGGCTCGTGAAGACCGTCTCGGCCCGCGCGTTGATCGTGCGGTAGCCGATCTTCGGGTCCTGCGCCCAGGAGGGGATGAGGCCCCAGCGGAAGGTGGTCAGGAGCCGCCGGTCGTCCGGCGGCTGGACCACGGCGATGACGCCCTGCGAGGGCGCCACGTTGAAGCGTGCGCCGGTATCCTCGACGAGCGGCTCGGCCCGGAAGAGCTCGGCCAGCTCGGCCGTGGGGCGCTGTTGGGTGAACCTGCCGCACATGCCCCGATGGTGGCACAGTTGGCGGGTGCCGCGTTCGTCGCCTCTCGCCGCCCACTGGTCGCTGGACCCCGACGTCGTCTTCCTCAACCACGGCTCGTTCGGGGCCTGCCCCACGCCGGTGCTCGAGGCCCAGCGGGCCTGGCGCGACCGGCTGGAGTCGGAGCCGGTGCGCTTCATGGTCGACGAGTTGGAGCCGGCCCTGGACATGGCGCGCGCTCGGGTCGCCGCCTTCCTCCGCGCCGACCCCGACGACCTCGCCTTCGTGCACAACGCGACCAGCGGCGTCAATACCGTCCTGCGCTCGCTGCGCATCGCCCCCGGTGACGAAGTCCTCGGCGCCGACCACGAGTACAACGCCTGCCTGAACGCGGCCCGCTACGTGGCCGAACGGGACGGGGCGCGGCTCGTCGTGGCCGCGCTGCCCTTCCCTGTGGCCGGACCGGAAGAGGTCGTGGAGCGCGTGCTAGCCGCCGTCACGCCCCGCACCCGCCTGGCGCTGCTGAGCCACGTTACAAGCCCCACCGCGGTCGTCCTGCCGGTGGCCGAGCTGGCGCGCGAGCTGGCGGCCCGCGGCGTGGAGGTGCTGGTCGACGGGGCCCATGCGCCGGGCATGCTGCCGGTGGACCTGCGCGCGCTCGAGACGAGCGGCGTCGCCTACTGGACCGGCAACCTCCACAAGTGGACCTGTGCGCCGAAGGGTGCCGCCATCCTGTGGGTTCGCCGCGATCGCCAGGCCGCCATCCGCCCCCTGACGATCTCCCACGGCGCGAACGACCCGCGCCGTCACCGCAGTCGCTTTCGCCTGGAATTCGACTGGATGGGCACGGACGACCCTACGGCCTGGCTCGCCGCGCCGGCCGCCATCGACTTCGTGGGCGGTCTGATGCCCGGCGGCTGGCCGGAGGTGATGGCCCGCAACCACGCCCTGGCGCTGGCCGGCCGGGACACCGTCTGCCGCCGGCTCGGCGTCGCGCCCCCGGTCCCGGACGGGATGCTCGGCTCGATGGCGGCCGTGCTGCTCCCCGAAGATGCGGGTGCGGCCGCCAGTACCGCCCTCTCCCCGCTCGACGCCGACCCCATCCAGCTCGCGCTCCAGGAGCGCTTTCGGATCCAGATCCCCGTGCTCCCCTGGCCGACGCCCTGGACGCCAGGGTTCTCGGCGGACATGGCGCGCCGCCGCCTCGTGCGCCTCTCGGCGCAGCTCTACAACGATCCCGCCGAGTACGACGTGCTGGCCGAGGGGCTTGCCGAGGTCCTTGCGCGCTAGGGATCGGTTCGTCGGCTCGCGGCCTTGGCCCCCCCGGAGCACCCCGGGTCGCGGGCGCGGCGGCTGCCGATCGGTCGTTCCGGGGCGATACTGCTCCACCTCAGCCAAGAGCCAAGAGAAGGACCCGAGCCCATGATCCCCGTCACGCGCCTCAACCACGCCGTCCTCTACGTCCGCGACGCGTCGGTCGCGGCGGAGTTCTACACGCGAGTCTTCGGCTTCGAGGAGGTCGGTCGCGAGTTCGGCGGGCAGGCCGTCTTCATGCGCTCGCCGCTCGCGGACAACCACCACGACCTCGGTCTCTTCTCGGTCGGTCCGGCCGCGCCACGCCCGGCGCGCGGCTCGACCGGCCTCTACCACCTGGCCTGGGAGGTCGGCACGATCGAGGCGCTGGCTGCGGCGGCCGAGGAGCTGTCGGCGGCCGGAGCGCTCACCGGCGCCAGCGACCACGGCGTTTCGAAGTCGCTCTACGGCCGCGACCCCGACGGCAACGAGTTCGAGATCATGTGGGCCGTGCCTCGCGAGGCATGGGGCGAGGACGAGCGTCGCGGTGTCGTACGGACGCTCGACATCGAGCGCGAGGTCGCCCGCTTCGGGGCCTCGACGGACTGACCCGCCGGCCCTCGACGAGGCCGGGACAGGCGTCCGCATCGGGCAGGATGAGCTCGTCCAGGTTGACCGGTCGGCTCGTGGTCGGATAGAATATGGACCATGGTGCTACTCGGAAACAGAGCCAATGGCGATCCGGTCGCTCCCATCGCAGCAGCGGAAGACGCCGTCCACGTCATGCGGCTGGTCGAGGCGATGGGCCTGATCGAGCCCTCCGGGCCGCTCGAAGAGTTTGGCACGGAGGCCCTGCGGCGCGTGGCGGAGGCCGCGGCGGCATATGGCATCGGGCGCGACCTCGCCCGGGTGATCGTGGACCCGCGCTCCACGGATGGACAGCGGCACCGGGCCCTCGGGCTGCTGCGCGCGGCGCTGGAGGAGTCGCCGGCTCCCCGGCCAGAGGCGCGGTCGTTGCTGCAGCTGTTCGGGCCGGACCGGCTGGCGCAGCTGGCCGGGGCGTCCGCCATCAGCCTGCGCCGCTACGCGGCCGGCGTCCGCGGGGCCCCGGACGACGTCGCCGGCCGGCTCCACGTGCTTGCCCGGATCGTCGGGGAGCTGCGCGGCGCGTACAACGACCAGGGCATCCGGCGCTGGTTCGAGCGTCGGCGCACGACCCTTGACGATCGGACACCACAGGAGCTGCTCGCGGGCGCCTGGGACCCCGATGCGGATGGCCCGGGCGCCGTGCTGGCCATCGCCCGTTCGCTCAACGCCTCCGCGGCGACGTGATCGGCTACCGGCACGTCGATCCCCGCCTCCCGTTCCTCTGGGAGGGCCCCGACCAGCCGCCCGGCCGCTGGCACGGCGACGGCGAGGGGCCGGCCCACTATCTCGCGGAGACCCCCGACGGCGCCTGGGCCGAGTTCCTGCGCCACGAAGAGATCGACGACCCCCAGGACCTGGCGACCATCCGGCGGGCCATCTGGGCGATCGAGGTGCCCGATGACGAGCCCGAAGCGAGCCCGAAGCTCACGCGGGCGGTCCTCACGGGAGGACGGGACACCTACGAGGAATGCCAGGCGAAGGCGCGTCGGCTGCGGGCCCGCGGCGCGACCCGGTTGCGCGCGCCGTCAGCGGCGCTCCGACCCGGCAGCAGCGGCTGGCGCGTGGACGGCGGGCTGCGGCCCGGCGGCGCGCGCGCGGAATCGGTCGTCGTGCTCTTCGGTCGCCGACCCGACCTCGTCGGCTGGCGCTGCGCCATCGGTGCGCCGGCGGCCGATCTCCTGGGCCGGGTGAGGCCGATCAGGGGCTGATCGGACCCCTGGTCGGCGGGACCGCCAGGGCCCGCTGTGCACCCGATGAGCGAACCGGCGAACGAAGCACCGTCCGCGGCGTCGGCGACGCCCAGCAGCGGCCTTCGTTCGTCATTCCGGTCGCGTGGCGAGCAGGGGTGACGCTCCGGGCTCGTTCGTCCGCCATGTTGAACGCCGGGTGCACAGGTGCCCGGAGCGGCGGGCCGGCGGCGACGCTCGCCCCAGTCCCGCCTCCCCCTGGTCAGCGGGCCGTTGACGCCTTGCCCCGGAAATCCGATAATGGGGGTCGGGATTAGGCGGAGGTCGTGAGCGCACCGCCGGTTCGACAGGAGAGCCTGATGACCGCACCGCAGCGTGACATCGTCCGCGACGAGCGCTCCAAGTTCGAGTTCCACGACGACGTCGTCTACCTCAAGCAGACGAAACGCGGGCTGACCCGCGACACGGTCGAGGAGATCAGCGCCTTCAAGGAAGAGCCGGCCTGGATGCACGAGTACCGGCTGCGGGCCTACGAGCACTTCCTCAAGCGGCCCATGCCCGCCTGGGGCGGCGACCTGTCCAAGATCGACTTCGACAAGATCGTCTACTACCGCAAGCCCTCCGAGCGCGAGGAGAAGTCCTGGGACGACGTCCCGGACCAGATCAAGAAGACGTTCGAGAAGCTGGGCATCCCCGAGGCGGAGCGCAAGTTCCTCGCCGGCGTCGGTGCGCAGTACGACTCGGAGGTCGTCTACCACTCCGTGCGCGAGGAGCTGACCAAGCTCGGCGTGGTCTTCATGGGCACCGACCAGGCGCTGAAGGAACATCCGGAGATCTTCCAGAAGTACTTCGGCACGGTCGTCCCGGCCGAGGACAACAAGTTCTCCGCGCTCAACGCCGCGGTCTGGTCGGGCGGCTCGTTCGTCTACGTGCCGAAGGGCGTGACCGTGCCGCTGCCGTTGCAGGCCTATTTCCGCATCAACGGCGAGAACACGGGCCAGTTCGAGCGCACGCTCATCGTCGTCGACGAGGGCGCCTCGGTGCACTACATCGAGGGCTGCTGTCCCACTGGAGAGCTGGTCAGCTTGGGTGATTCGATGGTCGCCATCGAGTCCGTGGTCGCCGGACAGCACGTCATGAACAGCGGCGGTGTCGAGGCTGAGGTGTCGGCAACGCGTCGCCGCTCGTACGCGGGCCCGATGCTTAAGGTCGTGCCCGTCTCGGTCGGCAACGCCTTCGAGCTGACGCCAGAGCATCCGGTCTGGACGATGCGACGTAGCCAGGCGCAGATCTGGCGGAAGCACGGATTCGTCATGGACGAGGCCGCACTGCACACGACCGAGCCCGAGTGGATCCCCGCCGGAGAGTTGAAGGTCAACGACCTGATCTGCTTCCCGGTCGCATCGAAGCAGGTCGATCACCCGGAGATCTCGGATGATCTGCTGCGCTTCCTGGGCTATTACCTCGCGGAGGGAAGCGCGTTCCGCAACGGTGTCTCCAACGTGCCGACCGTCACCCTCTCGTTCCACATCGAGGAGCGTGCGTTGATCGACGACGCGCGACAGTTGATGAGCAGCCTGAGCGGCAAGCAGGCCGGCGTGTTCGAGAACCCGAAGATGCACGAAGCTCGGGTGTACGTGTACTCCCAGCCGCTGATGGAGCTGTGTCTGCGTTATTGCGGCAGCGGCTCGGCTACGAAGCGACTAGCCCATGAGCTCATGGAGTTGCCCTCGGAGCGGCAACGCCTGCTGCTCGAAACGTACCTGTTGGGCGATGGGAACCGCTTCACCGTCAAGCCCGGTCAAACGAAGATCCGGGCAGGCACCGCCTCGCGCACCCTCGCGTATCAGCTCCAGGAGATCTGGGCTCGACTTGGTCGGTACGCCACGATCCAGATCCGAAAGGCGTTTCGGGAAGTCATGCCCGACGGACGAGAGATCAGCCATCAGGATTTCTACGTGCTGGCCCTCATGGAAGAGGTCGCTCAACGTCAGGTTTGGTTCGATGCGGGCCGCAACTGCTTCTGGGTGCCTATCCGGCGCATCGAGAGCCGGCCGTATGACGGTTGGGTCTACAACCTCGAGATGGCTTCAGCGCCCAACGCCTACCTGGCGCGTGGCTTCGCCGTCCACAACTGCACGGCCCCGCTCTACGCCACTGACGCCCTCCATGTCGCCGTCGTCGAGGTCATCGCGCTGCCCAAGGCGAAGGTCCGCTACACGACGATCCAGAACTGGTCGAATGATGTCTACAACCTCGTCACCAAGCGGGCCCACGCTCACGAGGACGCGACGGTCGAATGGATCGATGCGAATACAGGCAGCCGCCTCACCATGAAGTATCCGAGCATCTACCTGCGCGGCAAGAACGCGACCGCGGACATCATCTCGGTGGCCGTGGCCGGCAAGGGCCAGCACCAGGACACGGGCGCCAAGGCCGTGCACCTCGCCCCGAACACGCGCAGTCGGATCGTGTCGAAGTCGGTCAGCAAGGACGGCGGCCGCACCTCGTACCGCGGCCACCTCAAGGTCGCGCCGGGCGCCACGAACGTGGTGGCCAGCGTGCGCTGCGACGCGCTCATGCTCGACGACCAAAGCCGCAGCGACACCTACCCGTACATCGACATCCAGGAAGACGACACCTCCATGTCGCACGAGGCGACGGTGGGGCGCATCAGCCAGGAGCAGGTCTTCTACCTGATGAGCCGCGGCCTGACCGAGAACGAGGCCCAGAACCTCGTCGTGCAGGGCTTCCTCGAGGTCTTCACCAAGGAGCTGCCGATGGAGTACGCCATCGAGTTCAACCGCCTCGTCAAGCTCGAGATGGAGGGCGCCATCGGGTGACCGACCCCCTCCTGCTGGCCGCCGCCACGGAGGCGACGGCCCGCCAGCGAAGCCGCACTCTCGAGGAGCCCGACTGGCTCCTCGATGAGCGTCTGGACGCCGTGCGCCGCGTGGCCGAGCTGCCCAACGAGTCGAACACGCTCTGGACGACGTACCTCGACCTGCGCGCCGTGAAGTTCGGCGAGGTCGAACCGTACGAGGCCGTGGGCCTCGCCGCCGACGCCGCCCGGGCGCCGCTCCCCGAGGGCGCCGCCGCGTTCCTGCACGTCCGCGAGGACAGGATCGTGGCGCGAGCGCTCTCCCCCGAGGCCCAGGCTGCGGGCGTCTTCGTGGGCCCGTTCGCGGAGGCGCTGCGCGACCGTCCCGACGTGCTCCGCGCCGTCGTCGAGGGCGGCCGCAGCCTCCCCGGTGACGACCGCTTCGGCCAGGTCGCCCGGGCGCTCTCGGCCATCGGGATCCTCGTCCACGTCCCCGACGGCGTCGAGCTGTCGGGGCCCATCGTCCTGCGCTGGTCGGTCGGGGCTCCCGGCCGGGCGCTGGTGAGTCGGACGGTCGTCTCTCTCGGCGCGGGCGCGCGGGCCGGCCTGCTGGAGGAGCTGGAGGCCGTCGATGGGGCCGGCACTACCGCCGACCCCGAGGCCCCCCAGAGCCAGTGGTGGGGGACGATGGAGGTGGCGCTCGGTGACGGCGCCACGCTCGACGTGGCCGGCGAACAGGACCTCGGGCCGCGCACGGCGAGCTTCGTCACGCGCCAGGCCACCGTGGGCGACGACGCGATCCTGCGCTGGGCGCTGGCCCAGGTCGGCGGCCTCTTCGCCAAGAGTCGTATCGACAACCACCTCGTGGGCCGGGGCGGCCGCGTGCACCAGGCCGAGATCGCCTTCGGGGGCGGCAGCCAGCTCTTCGATCTGTCGAGCTACACGCGCCACATCGGCCGGGACACGACCGGCGACCTGCTGGTCAAGGGCGTCTTCCAGGATCGCGCGCGGGGCCACCTCAAGGGCCTCATCGCCATCGAGCGCAGCGCCCACGGCACCGACTCGTACCTGGGCGAGTTCGGCATGCTCCTCTCCAAGAAGGCGCGCTCGGTGACGATCCCGTCGCTGGAGATCGACCAGCCGGACGTCCGGCGCGCCTCGCATGCGTCCTCGGTGGCGCCCATCGACGAGAGCCAGGTCTTCTACCTCATGACCCGCGGCGTGCCCATGGAAGAGGCCCGCAAGGCGATCACGCTGGCCTTCCTCGAGCCGGTCGTGGCGCGCATCCCGCTGCCCGACGCGCAGCAGCGCCTGCGCGAGCTGCTCGAGGCGAAATGGGCCGAGGGCCACGGCCGTGCGGTCGCTGCCGGCGAGGAGTCATCGGCGGCGTGACCCGGCGTGTCGACGTGGCCGGGCTCGACGAGGTCGCCCCGGGCACGATGAAGATGGTCCAGGTGGACGCCACGGGCATCCTCCTCGTCAATCTCGCCGGGCGCGTGCGTGCCATGCAGGGCATCTGCTCCCACGAGTACTTCGAGCTGGACATGGGGTTCCTCACCGGCGACTCGCTGACCTGCGCGCTGCACCTGTCGCGCTTCGACCTGGACACCGGCGAGGCGCTCGACCCGCCGGCCGAGCTGCCGCTGGCGATGTACCCCGTGGTCGTGGAAGGGGGCCGGATCATCCTGGAGCTGCCCGAGGGGCCGATCCCCGTCAACGAGTAGCCGATCGGGGGCGGGCCGCCGATCCACGTTACAAGGCGAGATCCAGGACGTCGCGAAGGTGGACGAACAGGTTCCACAGGTCCGGCACCTGCTCGAGCCCGATCCCGCCGGCATCGGGCTGCACATGGTCGAAGATCTCGAAGGCGGTCGCCCGCCGCAGCGAGGCGGCCGGGATGACAGCGGCCAGCGGCTCGAAGTCGGCGAACGGGATGGCGTCATCGCCCACGTCGTGCATGAGGAAGACCGGCGCCCGGATGTCCGCAGCGACCGTGACCGGTGAGAGCGCCGCCAGGACCGCCTGCGCCGGGGCGGACAGGTCGGCCAGAGCGGCATCCGCCGCGCTTCGCGAGGTCGCGGTCAGGAGCCGGTAGGCCACGAGTGCGTCGCCGTCGAGCCGGGCCGCGAATGCCGGGTCGAAGGTGGGCGGTGGACCACCCTCGGTCACGACGGGCGCGAGCTCGTCTCGCAGGAGCCTGCGCATGGTCTCGTCCGAGATGGCGCCCAGGATCAGCTCCAGCGAGGCGCGCCGCGACAGCTCGCCGGGCTGCCATGCCCGGGCCGCGCCATCGATGACGACGGACCGACTGCCGATCTCGGCCAGCAGGGTCGCCGCATCCGCATAGGCGCCGAAGGCGTTGACGTACGCGACGCGCTCGGCGATAGCGGGGTCGGCCGCGGCGATCAAGGCGAGGCTGCCGCCGGCAGAGAACCCGGCCAGCCCCACTCTCTCGGGGTCGATCTCCGGCCGCGCGGCGACGGCCTGGAAGGCCTCGACGAGGTGGGCCGGCGCGCCCGGCCCGATCCGTCCAGCCGCCAGCTCGGTGTCCGCGGGGACCGCCACGATGAGCCCGATCCGCGCCAGCGCCATCGCCGTTCGGACGACCGCCGGGTGGTCGAGGGCGACCTGGTGCACGCCGAGCACGAGGATGACGGCGGGCCGCGGCTCTGCCGCGGAGCCGGGAGGCTCGGGCAGGTAGAGGTCGAGTCGATCGGACCGGGCCACGCCGTACGACAGAGAGATCCGGGTCGGCGTGGGCGTGAGGGCGGAGAGCGCCTGGGGCCCCGCACCGAGGAGTTCCGGCACGAGCGCCAGCGTCAGGGCCCCGATCCGAAAGGGCCTGAGCGTCGCGAACGCGACCAGCGCGACGATCGCCAGGGCGATGAGGACGACGATCAGCTGAGCCAGACGCCGGCGCCACATCGTGCGGCGAGTGTACGGCGCGTCCGAGCGGCCTGCGGGTCGGGCCGAGTGGATCTCCGTCCCCGCTGATGCCGATGGCAGCATCACGTCGATGACGGTCCAGGATGCGGGTCCGGCTGCATGCCAGGTTGATGCACTGAGTGGCATCACGGACAGGGCCCCGATGGGCCGAGCGCTAGGCCAGCGCCCAGAGCCCCCGACCCGGCTCGATCAGGGCGTCAGCCCGAGCGTCCCGACCCCGGGTCCGGCGCGTGGCGCCAGCCCTGGGCCCTGAACAGGTCGCCGGCGGACGAGGCTAGACCTGCGGGATGCCGGCCGCATCCCGAATCACCGTCACCTCGGCCGAAAGGCCGGCCAGGCTTCCATCCCCTCGCGCTAGGGGAAGTCGCGCCCGATCACCCAGCCCAGCAGGCCGCCGACCGCCACAACCAGCACGAGCACGAGCACCAGCGCGACCTTCAGCTCCCGTCGGACCACGGGAGTCTCCTCTCGCGCCGCAGGGTTGCGGCTGGCTCCGTGAAGTGTGCCGGATGCGCGCGGCCGCCGACGCGTCGCTCAGCGGGGGAGGAGCGTCCCGATGCCGCGCTCCGCGGCGACGCGCAGGATCGCGTCGCCGAAGATCACGTCCGCCAGCCCGACGCCAAGGTGCGTCACGAGGACGCGGCCGCCCAGAGGACGCGGCGTGCCGGCCAGGATCGCCTCACCGAGCGTCGCCGCCGGGTCGGGGTAGCCGTCGAAGCTGCCCGCGTCGCGGTTGGCGAGGAACTGGCCGCGCTCGTCCACGATGAAGAGCGCGGCATCGCGCGCCACCTCAGCGGCGGCCATCATCGCGTAGTCCACCGCCACCACGAGGGCATCGGGCGCGAGCCACTCGTTCGGCATGACCTGGCGCTCGGGCCCGAAGGAGACGGCCGTGACCACGACGTCGGCCTCCTCGATCGCCCAGCGCGCCGACGGCTCCGCGAAGGCCAGGCCGATGCCCGCCGTCGCGCGGGCGAGCATCACCAGCGCGTCGGCGCGCTCCCGCTGCCGGTCGTGGATGTGCAGCTCCGCGCCGGGCAGCAGATGGCCGATGACCGGAACGTGGCTGCGGCCCTGCACGCCGGCGCCAACGAGGGCCACGCGCGGCGCCCGTCCCGCGATGCGCGGAGCGAAATGGCGGATGGCCACGCCCGAGACGGCCGCCGTGCGCGCGGCGGTGATCGGGGCGCCGTCGAGGATGGCCGTGGGGAGGCCGGTGCGGGCATCGTCGAGCAGCACCAGCGCCGAGATCGCGGGCAGGCCCAGCACGCCGTTGGCGGGGAAGCCGACCACCCACTTCATGCCCAGCAGATCGTCGGCGCCGTCCGGGTCCGACCCGCGCAGGTAGGCCGGCATGGCGTGCCCGAAGGAGGCGGGCGAGCGCGGGTGGACGCCGATCTTCGCGGGCAGCTCCGCGTCGGCCACGAGGGCGGTCAGCGTCCGCTCGGCCAGGACGAGCCGCTCCTCGAGCGGCGGCATGGCCGCCTCGACGTCCGCGGCGGCGAGGTGGCGGAGGGGCGGCAGCTCGGGCACGATGCGAGGGTACGCCGCGGACACCGTTCGGCGCCAGCGTGGGCTACGATTCGGGCGTGACCCCGGCCGAACGCGAGACGAGCCTCGCCAACCTCAAGCTCGAGCGCGACGCCATCGCCCTGTACGACCGACTGGCCGCGATCGAGCGGGACCCGCACCGCGCCCATGCCTTCCGGACGATCGCCGCCAACGAGCGCCGCCATGCCGACGTCTGGGCGACCCGGCTGCGTGAAGAGGGCGTCGAGGTGCCCCCGGCCGACGGCCCCCGGGCGCGCATCCGCTTCATCCTGCTCATCGCCCGGCTCTTCGGCACGAAGGCCGTCTCCGACCTCGTGCGCGCCCTCGAGGGCGACGAGGAGGCGGCCTACAGCGACCAGGACCACCCCGAGGTCGCGGCCATCATCGACGACGAGCGGGAGCACGCCGAGATCTGGCGCCGCCTCGATGCGGGCGACATGGAGGCCGTCCCAGCGGCCCTGGAGGCGATCACGCCGGCCGGCGGGGCGGGCGGCGCCCTTGCCCTGCCCGCTGAGCCGGCCCACGCCCGCGACGAGCAGTGGCACGTGTCCGGCCAGACGGGCACGCTGCGCGCCTCGATCTTCGGCGTCAGCGACGGCCTCGTCTCGAACCTCTCGCTGGTCATGGGCGTCGTCGGTGCGGCGCAGCGCAACGAGATCATCGTGCTGGCCGGCGTGGCGGGCCTGCTCGCGGGCGCCTTCTCCATGGCAGCCGGCGAGTGGATCAGCATGCAGAGCCAGCGCGAGCTGTTCGAGCGCCAGATCGAGCTGGAGCGCGAGGAGCTGCGCGTGATGCCCGAGCAGGAAGAGCTCGAGCTGGCCGGTCTCTACCGGCGCAAGGGCATCCCTGACGCCGACGCACGACGGCTCGCCCACCATCTCATGGAGGATCCCGAGATGGCCCTCGACACGAAGGTGCGCGAGGAACTGGGGCTCGATCCCGACCAGCTCGGGTCGCCCTGGGGCGCCGCCATCGGGTCCTTCGTCGCCTTCGTGGTCGGCGCCTTCGTGCCCCTGTTGCCCTTCCTGCTGGCCAGCGGAACGCCGGCCTTCGTCGGCTCGCTCGGGCTCTCGATGCTGGCGCTCATGGCCGTCGGGGCGGGGGTCAGCCTGCTCACCGGCCGCTCGGCGATCTGGAGCGGCGTGCGCCAGGTGGCCATCGGCGGGCTGGCCGCCGCGGTCACCTTCGGCGTGGGCACGGTCATCGGCGTCAGCGTCGGCGCCTGAGCTCGCCGCGTACCGTGGATGTCGTGGCGCGCGAAACCGCCGGCTCGCGGGAGGCGTAGGGCACGGTGGAACAGAGCGTGGACGAGCGCTCCGACGCCGCGCTGATGGCCGGCATCCTGGCCGGCGACCAGTCGGCGCTCGGCGTCCTCTACGACCGTCATGCGGACGCCGTCTTCCGCCTCTCGTACCGGCTCCTCGGCGATCGCGGTCTGGCCGAGGAGGTGCTCCAGGAGACGATCCTCGCCGTGTGGAACCGGGCCGAGCTCTACGACCCGCGCATCGCATCCCTGCCGGCCTGGTTGATGACGATCGCCCGCAACCGCTCCGTGGACCGGCTGCGTGCCCGCGGCCGGCGGCCGGCGCTGCTGTCGCTGAGTGCGGCCGGCGGGTCGGCCGGGAGTGACGGCGCGGCGCTCGATGCCGCGCTGGCTGGCGGGCGACTCGTCGCGGCCGCGCCGATGCCGCCCGAGCCCGAGGCCGTCGTGGACGCCGCCGGCATCCGCGAGACGGTGCTGGCCGCACTGGCCGGCCTGCCCGCCGACGAGCGCCGGGCGATCGAGCTGGCCTACTACGGGGAGCTGTCGCAGAGCGAGATCGCCGAGCGGCTGGGATGGCCGCTGGGCACGGTCAAGACGCGTACGCGCCGTGCGCTCCTGCGGCTGCGCGGCACGCTGGCCGAGACGCTCGGACCGGAGTTGGGCGCCCGTGTCGCCCCGACGCCGCTGCCGGGCGAGGCCCCGCCGGGAGGGATAGATGGACCACGCTGAAGCGCGCGAACGACTCGCGGACGCCCTCCTGGCCCCGCGAGACGGTGGGCTCGAGGCGGCTCTCGCCGATCCGAGCGCGACGGGCGTCGAGCTCCGCGCCCACCTCGCCGCGTGCGCGCCGTGCTCCCGCGAGCTGGATGCGCTGCGCGCGATCGGTGCGCTGCTGGCCACCGCCGCGCCCGACTCCCTTGCCGCGCCGCCCTCTCTGCGCGAGCGCGTGATGGCCGCCGTCGGCGAGACCGGCGCCCCGGCGGCGGCGCCGATCCCCCTCCGCCCGCGACGGCGCCTGCTTCCCCTGGTGGCGGCGATGGCTGCCGTGGTGGTGCTGGTGGCCGGCCTGGCCGGCGGGCTGGCCCTCGTCGGCCAGCGGCAGGAGGCCGACCGGCAGGTCGCCGAGCTCCGCGACCTCATGGCCGCGACGCAGGCGATCCTGGCCGACCCGGCGTTCGTGCGCATCGATCTCGCCGGCCCGGGCGGCAGCGGCAGCGTCCTCATCGGATCCTCCAGCGGCCGGCTCGTGGCTTTCTCGAGCACCCTGCCCGCCCTGCCGGCGGGTCTGCGCTACGAGTGCTTCATCGAGCGCGGCGGCGTCCGCACGTGGATCGGCTGGATGCACTGGAGCCCCGATCTCGCCTACTGGTCGGGCCCGGTCTCGGGGATCGCCTTGCCCTGGCGACCCGGCGACCGCTTCCTCGTCACGGAGGGCCGCGACGGGGTGCCCGTGCTGGTCGGCGGGTCGTAGGCGCGCTCGGCTCCGCCACCGGCGGCCGGGCGGCTACGATGCGCGACATGGTGCGCGGCGGCAACACGATCCCCGAGCCGGACGTGACGGACATGTTCGACGCGATCGCGCCCGTCTACGACCGGCTCAACACGGTCATGACGCTGGGCGCGGACGCGCGCTGGCGTCGCCGGGCCGCCCAGGCCACGGAGCTGTCGCCGGGCGACAGCGTCATCGACGTCGCCTGCGGCACGGGCAAGCTGGCCCTCGCGCTGGCGGGCATCGTGGGCCCCTTCGGGCGGGTCGAAGCGGTGGATCTCTCCACTGCGATGGTCGCGCGCGCCGCGGCCGAGCACCGTGCGCTCGTCCAGCTCCGCTTCCGCGTCGCCAACGCCCTCGAGCTGCCCTTTCCCGACGCGACCTTCGACGCGGCGACGATCGCCTTCGGGCTACGCAACCTGTCCGACTTCGAGGCCGGCGTCCGCGAGATGGCCCGGGTCGTCCGACCGGGCGGGCGGGTGGTCTGCCTGGAGCTGTCGCTGCCGCCCTCGCGGCTCTGGGCCCGCGCCTACCATGGCACGTTCCGGCGCATCGCGCCGGCGGCGGCGCGGCTCGTGGGCGGCCGGGCGTCGGCCTACGAGTACCTGCCGGCCTCGCTCGACGGCTTCCCGACCGTCGACGACCTGGCCGCGACGATGCGCTCAGCCGGCCTGGCCGACGTCCGCTTCTGGCGCCTCTCGACCGGCGTCGTGGCGGTGCATCAGGGCGTCGTCCCCGCCGACGACGGCGCCGGAGGCTCGGCGGGCAGCTCCGGCGGCGGCCCCTCGAGATAGCGGCGGTGGAGGTCGAGCACCTGCTCCACGACCGGCAGCGGCACGTCACCGCCCCAGCGCTCGATCGTCTCGGCGATCCAGGCCGCCTCGATCGCGCGCTCGTCGGTCGCGAGGTCCTCATCGCGGCGCGCGACGTGGCCGGTGAGCAGCCAGATGACCGCGACCGCGCCGCTGAGCAGGACCAGGAAGATCCAGAACGAGAAGGGGTCGGACATGCGCCGGCAAGTATAGGAGCGGCTATCCTGCGCCGATGATCGAGTGGACCCCCGACGCGACGGCCCTCCAGCTCGGGCCGCTCGCCCTGCCCTGGTACGGCATCGGCTACGCGGTCGCCATCGCGGTCGGGGTCTGGCTGGTCGGCGTCGAGGCCCGTCGGCGCGGGCTGGACGCGAGCATCGTCGGCGATGGGCTCATCCTCGTCGTCGTCTGCGGCGTCATCGGCGCCCGGATGTATCACGTCATCGACCAGTGGCAGATCTACCAGGACGACCTGCTCAAGATCGTCCTGCCGCCCTACAGCGGCCTGGCGCTCTACGGCGGCGTGGGCGGCGGGATCGTCGGCGTCTTCCTGTACACGCGACGGCGCGGGCAGTCCTTCCTGCGCTGGGCCGATGCCGCCGTGCCCAGCCTCTTCATCGGCCAGGCCATCGCGCGCTGGGGCAACTTCTTCAACCAGGAGCTGTACGGCCCACCGACCGGCCTGCCCTGGGGCCTGGCCATCGACTGCGCCCACCGGGTGGCGGCCTACCCCTGCTCGACGTTCCCGCTCGAGACGACCGGCTTCCATCCCCTCTTCTTCTACGAATCCGCCCTCACGCTGACCGGCGGCCTCGTTGCGCTCTGGCTCGGGCGGCGCTTCGCGGCTCGTCTGCGTGACGGCGACCTGCTGTCGCTGTGGTTCATCTGGTACGGGGTGGTGCGGGCGCTGCTCGAGACGTTCCGCGAGGGCTGGAACTGGGTCGTCGGCGGCATTCCCGTGGCGATCCTCATCAGCCTCGTGGTCATCGGCCTCGGCGTGGCCTCGATCGCCTGGCGCCACCGGGGTCCGCGGCCGGTCGATGCCGACAGCGTGGCGCCGGTCAGCGTGGAGGCGCCTCCCCCGGGCTGATCCGCCCCGGTTCGACACGCACGGCGCCGCGCTCCGGGCCGCTTTCAGCTTCATGTGAACAGGATCGACCCCGACGGGGTCCTCGGGTATGCCGTGACCGGCCGGGAACCGGCTGGGTTCGTGTCGACGGGGGCGCGCCACGCTCGGGTCGGCCTTCCGGGCGATCGCCGCCGCCGGCGGAGGCCCCGGTGAACGGCGACAGCAGGCGTCGCTGTTCACGTCACGTGGAATGTCGCAGGCCGCGGGCCGCCCGGGCGCTCGTCCGGCCCGGCGCGTGTGTCGCGAGTCGCGATGTCAGTTGTACTGTCGCGAAGCGCTGTTCTCTGAAAGGTCAGTCTCCAGGTGGCGCCCGGCCGGGGCGTTACGCGACGAGACGTCAGCAGTACTGGCGAAGCGTCGCTCAGGACCGCACTGATGGCGACTATCGACGGCGTTTTGCGCGTCCGTGCCAGTAGTACTGACATCGGGTCGCCCAGGGCGGCGAAAGCCTGGCACTCGCCGCAACGCCGCTCCCCGGGGAGCGTCATCATCGGCGAGATGGTGCGGATCTTCGGTGGCGGGGACGAAACGGCGAAGCTGGCGAGGCGCCCGGAGGCGCTGGCGGCCAGCCTTGGGGTGCGGCCGAAGGAGGGCCTGGAGTGGCTCGGCCGGGCCCCCGACGGGCGGCTCGGCCTGCTC
>LDXM01000038.1 GCA_001443375.1 Chloroflexi bacterium CSP1-4 | reverse complement strand
CCTCTCCGGCACCGTCACCAGCCTCACCACGGCCCAGGGCATCGAGCGCCTCGAGATCGCCGAGGCCGGCCCGGGCGAGATCGTGGCCGTGGCCGGCATCCCCGAGGTGACCATCGGCGACACGATCACCGACGCGGCCGATCCCCGCCCGCTGCCGCGCCTCGACGTGGACGAGCCGACGCTGAGCATGACCTTCGGCGTGAACACCTCGCCGCTCTCCGGCCGCGACGGCAAGTACGTGACCAGCCGCCAGCTCAAGGACCGGCTCGATCGCGAGGTGCTGGGCAACGTCAGCATCCAGGTCCTGCCCACCGAGGTGGGCGACACCTTCGAGGTGCGCGGCCGGGGCGAGCTGCAGCTGGCCGTGCTCATCGAGCAGATGCGCCGCGAGGGCTTCGAGCTGCAGGTCAGCCGCCCGGAGGTGATCCTCCACGAGGTGGCGGGCCGGGTGCAGGAACCCTACGAGCGCATCACCATCGACATCCCGCCCGACTTCATCGGCCCGGTCAGCCAGTCGCTGGCGGCGCGTAAGGGGCGTCTGGAGCAGATGACCACCGACGCCGATGGTCGCGTGCGCATGGAGTTCGTCCTCCCGGTGCGCGGCCTGGTGGGCTATCGCGGCCAGCTCCTGACCGAGACGCGCGGCACGGCGCTCATGCACCAGATCGGCGAGGGCTACGGGCCCTGGGCCGGTGAGGTGGAGCACCGCACGAGCGGCGTGCTCGTCKCGGAYCGCSRGGGGACCTCGAACGCYTACGGCCTCTACAACCTCCAGGAGCGCTCCGCCCTCTTCATCGGCGCCGGCGTGGACGTCTACGAGGGCATGGTCGTGGGCGAGAACGCGCGGCCGGGCGACATGGACGTCAACCCGACCAAGGAGAAGAAGCTCACGAACATGCGCACGCACGCCGCCGACGAGGCGCTGCGCCTGACGCCGCCACGCCAGCTCACGCTGGAGTCGGCCATCGAGTTCATCGCGATCGACGAGCTGGTCGAGGTGACCCCGAGCGCCATCCGCCTGCGCAAGCGCGCCCTCTCCCAGCACGACCGCCGCCGCGAGCGCGGCCGCGAGGACGACCTGCGGCGCGGAGCATAGCGGTCGTCGCACTACAATCTGCCGCGTGACGATCTACCTCGACCACGCCGCAACCACGCCCCTTCGACCCGAGGCCCTCGAGGCGATGCTGCCGCTGCTCACCGAGGACTTCGGCAACCCTTCGTCCCCCCACGCCTACGGGCGCAGGGCGCGGATGGCGCTCGACGAGGCGCACGAGGTCGTGGCGGCGTGCCTGAGCGCGCAGCCGCGCGAGATCGTCTTCACCTCGGGCGGCACCGAGGCGAGCAACCTCGCCATCAAGGGCGCGGCCTGGGCCGGCCGGGCCGAGGGCCATCGCATCGTCACGAGTGCCGTGGAGCACGACGCGACGCTGCACGCCGTGGGCCACCTGGCGAAGTTCGGCTTCGAGGTCGTGGAGCTGCCGGTGGACCGCTACGGCCGCGTCGATCCGGACGAGCTGGCGGCGGCCATCGACGAGCGCACGATCCTCGTGTCCATCCAGATGGCCAACAATGAGGTGGGCACGGTCCAGCCGCTGGCCGAGCTGATCGCCGGCGTGCGCCGCGTCGCCGGCCGGCGCGTGCTCTTCCACGTCGACGCCGTGCAGGCCGCGCCCTACCTCGCCATCGACACGCAGGCGCTCGACGCGGACCTCATCTCGCTCGGCGCCCACAAGTTCGAGGGGCCCAAGGGCAGCGGCGTGCTCTGGATCCGTCACGGCACCGCGCTCATGGCCCAGACGCACGGCGGCGGACAGGAGCGCTACCGTCGGGCCGGCACGGAGAATGTGGCCGGCGCCGTCGGCCTGGCGACCGCCTTGCGTCTGACCTGCGAGGAGCGCGCCGACACGGTCAAGCGCCTGCGCCGCCTGCGCGACCGCCTGCGCGATGCGGTCTCGGCGGTGCCCGGCGTGGAGCCGACCGGCCATCCGCGGCAGCGCCTGCCCGGCCACCTCTCGGTGATCGTGCGCGACGCGGACGGGCCGGGCATCGTGGTCGCCCTCGATCTCGAGGGCATCGCCGCCTCGGCCGGAGCCGCCTGTACCACCGGCTCCCCGGAGGCGTCCCACGTCCTGGCCGCCATGGGCTACCCCGACGAGGAGGCCCGCGGCGCGCTCCGTTTCAGCCTGGGACGGACGACGACCGAGGACGAGATCACCCGGGCGGTCGAGGTCATCCCGCCCATCCTCGCCCGCCTGCGCGTCGGTTCGGTCGCCCTCGCCGCCGACCCGCTGGGCCAGGAGGTCGGCGTCTGAGCGCGTCCGGCGCCGGCACGGGACGGGTCCTCGTCGCCATGTCGGGCGGGGTGGACTCGTCGGTCGCGGCCGCGCTGCTGCACGAGGGGGGCGTCGAGGCGGTCGGCGTCTGGATGCGCCTGCACGACGTCGCCGACACCTACAGCGAGTTCAAGAAGAGCTGCTGCTCGCTCGATGCGGCCGAGGACGCGCGCCGCGTGGCGGGTCAGCTGGGCATCCCGTTCTACGTCCTCAACCTCGAGCGCGAGTTCGGGGCGGGTGTGCTGGCGCCCTTCCTGGCGGCCTATCAGGCCGGCGAGACGCCTAGCCCCTGTGTCGACTGCAACAGCACCGTGAAGTTCGGCGCCCTGATCGGGCGGGCACGGAAGCTCTACGAGTGCGATGCGGTGGCCACCGGCCATTACGCGCGGGTGGACGAGGTGGACGATCCCGATGCGCCCGGCGGCCGGCGCTTCCGCCTCCTGCGCGGCGCCGACCCAGACAAGGACCAGACGTACTTCCTCTACGGCCTGCGGCAGGACCAGCTGGCCCGCACGCGCTTCCCGCTCGGCGAGCTGACGAAGCCGCAGGTGCGCGAGGTGGCCCGCCGCCGCGGCCTGGTCACTGCCGAGAAGCCGGAGAGCCAGGAGATCTGCTTCGTGCCCGGCGGCGATTACCGCGACGCGTTGCGGCAGCGGGCGGGCTGGCAGGAGACCCCGGGGCCGCTGCTGGACCGCGACGGAGCGCTCGTCGGCGCGCATCGCGGTGCGGCCGCGTACACCGTCGGGCAGCGCCAGGGCCTGGGCGTGGCGCTCGGTGAGCCGCGCTACGTGGCCCGCATCGACGCCGCCGCGAACCTCGTCCAGCTGGGGCGGCGCGAGGACCTCGAGCGACGGACATTCGAGGTGCGGGACGTGTCGTTCACGGCGGGGCGGCCGCCCGCCCCCGGCGCCTTCGACTGTGAGGTGCGCATCCGCCACCGCGCGGAGCCCGTGCCGGCGCGCGTGGAGCGCCTGACCGCGGATGAGCCCGGTCGTCGGGGGACGTGGCGGGTCGAGGTCGAGCGGCCCGTCTGGGCGGCCGCGCCGGGCCAGGCGGCCGTCTTCTACCGCGGCGACGAGGTGCTGGGCGGTGGCCGCATCGCGTCGTCTCCGCGCGCCTGAGGGCGCGATGCTCGAGATCGGCCCGGCCCCCATCCTGGCCGTCATCGTGGGCGTCTTCCACGTCGCCCTCTACGTGCTCGTGCGCGGCACGGCCCGCGGCCAGCTGCTCTTCCTCGTCCCGGCAGCGATCCTCGGCGCCTACGCGGGTCAGGCGCTCGGCATGCGCCTGGGCGACCCGCTGCGCATCGGTGACTTCGGCCTGATCTCGGCGTCGCTGCTGGCCTGGGTGGGAATCCTCGTCGTCGTGCTCATCGGCACCCTCGGCCCGTCCGGCGAGGGAGGCTGAGCGCCGTAACGGCGGGCGACCCAGAACGTCACACTGGTCGTCGTAGAGGCGCCACGAATGCTCAGACTCCTCGCGTCATCGCTGCTGTGCCTGGGCCTCCTCGCCGGCTGTGCGAGTTCATCGGCCACGCCGTCGCCGTCGCTCCCGCCGTCACCTGCATCGGCCACTCTCCCGGTCCACGGATCTGCCCGAGAGATGGGGGAGCGGGTCCTGATGGCTCCGGGACCGGGCGGGACCCTGTTCGCCTCGATCCCACGGCCCGGTGGTTCGGTCCTGGCGCTCCTTGACCGCAGCGGGCGATCGCATCCGGGGTGGCCGATCACGGTCAACGACTCGACCGAATGCGGGCTTCTGTTGCCGCTCGAGGACGGCTCGGTCCGGGTCGTCTGCACGCTGGAGAACCCCGACGGGAACATGTTCAGCCCCATGGGCGCCTTCGCGTTCGATTCGAATGGCCGCTTGCTCGGGGGGTGGCCGGTGGATCTCCAGGGCTACGCTTTCACGGGGCGCGTTGTCGGCGACGAGCTGACGCTATTCGCAGGTTCGTCGCTCGGCGACGTGATCGCGGAGGGAAAGCCCTCCGAGGAAGGCGGGCTCGTGACCGTTGCCGCCGATGGCGCGATCCGGAGCGGCGCCCGGGCACCGATGTTCGAGACCTGCTGTAGATGGGCGGTCGGGCCCGACGGCATCGCCTATGGCGTCGCATCTGTCAGCGGGCCCGACGAGGGATCCGAGGAGGTGAGTCGGATCACGGCATTGGACCTCTCCGGCGAGCGGGCGGGCTGGCCGGTCTCGTTCGATGGCACGCCATCCGGGCCCGCGTTCGGGCCAGGCGGGCGGATCGTTCTGACGGTCGCCTCGCTCGTTCGGAGCACGAGCCGCGTTCTCGTCTTCGACCGTGACGGAAAGGCCGCATTGGCCACCTCGACCGATCTTCCGATCGCGACCGCCGAGTACGCCACGGCGGGCGGCTGCAGCGCGGACACCCCGAGGTCGCCGCTCGTTGCCCAGGACGGCACCATCTTCGTCTTCAGCGAGCTCGACACCGCGGTCTTTGCGGTCGACCCGTTGCTCAAGGTGGTGCGTGGCTGGCCATACCGGCCTGCCGAGCCACTCGTTCGCCGCGATAGCCGATACGTCAAGGAAGACGCCTACTGCCCTTCGCTCGCTATCCCAGCGGTCGGCCCCGACAGCGTCCTGTACATGCCGCTGCAAGCCCGTGACACGACGGTCGGCGGGAGCATCGTCGCCGTGGGTCCCGACGGCCGGGTGCGTCCCGGCTGGCCGGTCGAGCTGMRGCGKCCCGGAGCGGAGTTCTGGTCCGTCGTCGTCGGCTCGGACGGGACCGCCTATGCGCTGGCCATCGAGCCGGAGACGGGCGATAGCTCCTCAGCGAGCATTCTCGCCATCGCACCGGACAGCACCGTGTTGTACACCACCACGATCATCGAGCCGTAGTCGAGATGAGCTTCATCCTCCTCGCTCCGGCCGGTATTCCTCGATGAAAGGAGCTGCGGCAACATTCCGCGCCCGGCTTGGCTCTCGCCGGCGCACGATACGAACCTGCTGTGGAGACGTGCCACGCAGCGGGAACTGGGCGAAGCCAGGTTGAGGTAACAGAGGCGAGACCGAGACGTCTCACCCGCGTGGAAGCGCGGACCAGGGCGAGCCGCCGAAACGGAGCCTCCTCGCGAGGAACGCCTCTTGCGCGAGGTGGAAGTCGAGCCCAGGATGTGCATCCGCCACGGAGTGTCGGATGCACCTGCGCCGCCAGCGTCCCAGTGTCGTTCTCTTGATCTGCGCCGTTCTTTTCTGGGGATGCGGTTCGTCTGCACCGTCGCCCTCATCGACCGAGGTCCCGAAGCCGCCGTCGCTCTCGGCGTCGCCCGCCGCATCGACCCCCATGCCCGCCGCCGTCTTGCCGGCCGCGCCGGCCCCCTCCGCGGAGTCCGGCGACCCGTTCCTCGATCAGGTCGTCGTGACCGTCTCGGACCGGCTGCGGGTCCGCTCCGAACCGCGGGTCAGCGACGACTCCATCCGGTACGAGCCCGTGCTGCCGCTCGGCACCGAGTTGACCGTTCTCGATGGACCGGTCAGCGCCTCGGGCTACACGTGGTACAAGGTCGCGCCGGTTTCCTTCGGCGGGCTCGAGGGCCCAGGCTACGGCTGGGTCGCGTTGGCCGGCACCGATGGCGAGCCGTGGATCGCCCTCGCCCAGAGCCCGACCGCCCCGGCTCCCGGGACCGCGACGGGCACGCTCACGTGGCAGCGCGTGCCCACCGCGACCGCCATCGCCGGCGGGGGCAGTCGGGGCCTGAAGCTGCGATATCTCTCGACCGTGCCCGGCGGCCTCCTCACGGTCGGGGGCGACGTGCGGGGCGCGGTGGTCCTCAGCTCGCCTGACGGCGTCCAGTGGACGAGGGCCCGCGACAATGCCGCGTTTGACTTCGCATCGGTCAGGGCGGTAGCGGGTCAGGGAGGGATGCTCGTGGCGGTCGGCGCGCGCAGCGGGTCGAATCGGGGCCTGCTGTGGACGACGACCGATGGCCTGACGTGGCGAGATGGCGGCTACGCCTTCGCCGGCAACATCGAGGTCGTCGGTGTCGCGGCGGGAGCCGGCTCGTTCGCGGTCGCGGGAAGCTTCCGGACCCCGGCGGACGCATCGGGCCTTCGTCGGCTGGTCGGGGCGGCCTGGACGTCTGTCGACGGCCGCACATGGGATCGATTCGTCATGCCCTCGGACGCCGACGCCGGTGACTTCCGGCTCACGTTCATCACCTTCGCGGGGTCCCGTTTCGTGGCCCTCGGACGTGCGTCGGACACTGACGCCCACCCGGGGATGCTCGTCTGGACCTCGACGGACGGGCGCGAGTGGCGGCGGGGGCAGGACATCGCGATCGGCCGTAATGGGTCGATCGCCGATATCGCGCTGGGTCCCAGCGGCGCCCTCGTCGCCGTGGGCTGGACGACCGCCACTCCCTCCCACGCCGCGGCGTTCACCTCGCCCGAGGGCCTTCGCTGGACCCCTGTCCCCGACGGGCCGACCCTCGAGGGCGCCGTCATGCGCGGGCTCGCCTGCGACGAGCGGCACTGTCTCGCGGTCGGCGAGTCGGCCGGCGCCTCGCCCTCGAACGCCGCCGCATGGACCACCGCCGACGGCGTCACCTGGTCGCGAACCGGCCCGATGTCCGGGCTGGGGGACGTCGGGATGCGTGACGTCGCGCTCACCGGCCAGGGGGCGGTCGCGATCGGTTGGGCGGTGGCACTGTTCGAGGGCGCCCCCTACGTCGACAACGCGGCGTTCTGGGTCACGCCGCCGGTCGCGCTCCCGGCCCCGGTCCCGCCGGCCACGGTCGCGACGATCGCCGGTCACTGGGAGACGCTGCCGTCGATGTCGACGGCGCGGATCTATCCGGTCGTCGCCGTCGGGAAGGACGGCCGGATCTACGTGTTCGGCGGCAAGACGCGGCCCGCCGGGACGGGTATGCCGATCCAGACGAGTTCGGTCGAGATCTTCGACCCCGCCACCAACGCCTGGTCCTCCGGGACGCCGATCCCGGGACCCGGGAGGGTTCGCTTGGTGGCCGTGACCGCGGCGGATGGCCGGATCTTCTTGTTCCACAGGACAAGCCGCCTTGTGCTCGTGTACGACCCGGCCCGGTCGGCCTGGACCACTGGGCCGTCGGTTCCTTCTGGCACGTATGTCTACGGGGCGGTGGCGGGGCCCGGCCCGCTCGTATCGGTCGTCACGGCGAAAGGCTCCAGCCTCTGGCTCTACTCGCTCGACCCCGTCACAGGACGCTGGCGCAGCCGCGGTGCCACCAGCGGGGTTCCGATCGCCTTGGGGGCAGACGGACTGCTCTACGGCGCCACGGGCTCCCGGGCGTGGGCGATCGATCCGACCACGGGACAGACAAGCCCAAGGAACGCGACGCCCGAGTTCGCCGACTTCGTGTCGGCGGCGCCGGGCCCGGGTGGCCTCATCTGGGCGGTCGGGGCGGCGTACCTCCATCCATCGGGCGTTCGGTGGGCTGAGTGGTCGCGTCCCGTCGTCGAGGCCTACGATCCGGCGACGGATTCGTGGCTGCTCGCGCCGCGGCCGGCCGTCTTGCGGTGGTGGCACGCCGTCGCGGGCTCCGGCGATCGTCTGTACGTCATCGGCGGCAGGACCGAGACCACCGGGACGTACACCACTGCGGTCGAGGTGTTCATCGTGGACTAGGTGGATCGGCCGGGATCCCGAGGCCGGCGAGCGATCTCGTCCGTCCATTCCGCCCGCTGACTGAGGGGCATCGCCGTCGGGGGCGGCAAGTTGCGTACCATACCGGGGATGCCTGCCCAGACCTCCCCGCCCGATCCGCGCACCGGTCCCTGCCCGCCGCCGAGCTGCGCCGCCGCTTCCTCGATTTCTTCGCCGGGCGCGGCCATACGGTCGTGCCCAGCGCCAGCCTCGTCCCGGCCGGCGACCAGACGCTGCTCTTCACGAACTCGGGCATGGTCCAGTTCAAGGACGTCCTCACCGGCGTCGAGACGCGCTCCTACAAGCGGGCCGTGGACGTGCAGCGCGTCCTGCGCGTGGCCGGCAAGCACAACGACTTCGAGGAAGTGGGGCGAACCAGTCGCCACAACACCTTCTTCGAGATGCTCGGCAACTGGAGCTTCGGCGACTACTTCAAGCGCGAGGCGATCCACTGGGCCTGGGAGTTCCTGACCGTCGATCTGGGCATCCCCGCCGACCGCCTGGCGGCCACGACCTACAAGGACGACGACGTCGCCTGGGACGTCTGGGCCGATGAGATCGGCCTGCCGCCCGAGCGTATGGCCCGCTGGGGCGATGTGGAGGCGGGCGACGAGAAGAACTTCTGGCGCATGGCCGAGACGGGGCCCTGCGGCCCGTGCAGCGAGATCCACTTCGATCGCGGGGCGGAGTTCTCGGAGGGGCCGCACTGCACACCCGACCATTCCGAGCACTGCCCGCGCTGGCTGGAGATCTGGAATCTCGTCTTCATGGAGTTCGACCAGCGCCCCGAGGGTCGTGTGCCACTGCCGTTCACGAGCGTGGACACTGGCATGAGCCTCGAGCGCCTGGCCAGCGTCCTGCAGCAGGTCGCCTCGAACTACGACACCGACCTGTTCACGCCCATCCATCAGGCGATGCGGGACATCCTCGGCCACGACCCGGAGCGCTTCGAGGCCGAGCGCTTCAGCTACCAGGTCATCGCCGACCACGTCCGGGCGGTCACCTTCCTCGTCGCCGACGACGTGCGGCCCGCCAACGAGGGGCGCGGCTACGTCCTGCGCCGGATCGTCCGCCGGGCTGTGCGCCACGGCCGCCTGCTCGGCCGTCGCGAGCCGTTCCTGGCCGAGCTCACTGCCACCGTCATCGACACCATGGGCGAGGCGTACCCATACCTCGCGGAGCGGGCGGCGATCATTCGGTCGGTCATCGCGCTGGAGGAGCGGCAGTTCGCGCGGACCCTCGATGCCGGCACGGACCAGCTCGAGGAGGCGCTCATCCCGCTCACGGGCGCCGAGCGCGAGGTGGGGCGGCGACCGGAGTCGCTGCCGCCCGATGCCCCGGTGCTGGCCGGCGACTTCGCCTTCCGCCTGCACGACACGTACGGCTTCCCGATCGACCTGACCGTGGAGCTGGCCGCCGAGTACGGCGTGGCCGTGGACCGCCCGGGGTTCGAGGCGGCGCTGGGTGAACAGCGCCGGCGCAGTCGCTCGGGCAAGAAGGCCGAGCTGTCGCGCCAGGCCGAGCAGTCGGCGCTCTACGAGGTCATCCAGGCTCGCTCCGGCGACACGGCCTTCCTCGGCTACGAGACCACGTCCTCTGAGGGGCGGGTGGTGGCCATCCTGCGCGACGGCGTCGAGTTCGACGAGCTGACCGGGCAGGGCGCCGCCGAGGTCGTCCTCGATCGCACGCCCTTCTACGCCGAGGGGGGCGGCCAGGTCGGCGACCGCGGCGAGCTGCGCGAGCCGGGTGGCGGTTCGCCGCTCTTCACCGTCGAGGACACGCGGCGGCCGGTCGGCGGGCTGATCGTGCACCAGGGGCGCCTGCACGGCCGTTTGAGGGTCGGCGCGAGCGTGCTGGCCGAGGTGGACGCCGAGCGCCGCGCCCGCACGATGCGCAACCACACCGCCACGCATCTGCTCCATCGCGCCCTGCGCAACACGGTCGGCGAGCAGGCGCGGCAGGCAGGCTCGCTCGTGACGCCCGATTACCTGCGTTTCGACTTCCCCTTCGACCGGGCACTCACCGACGATGAGAAGCGGGTCATCGAGGCGGAGGTGCGCCGGGTCATCCGGGAGGACCGCACCGTCACGCCCGCCTTCATGCCGATGGCCGAGGCCGTCGCGCTCGGCGCCGACGCCTTCTTCGACGAGAAGTACGGCGAGACCGTGCGCACGGTCGCGGTCGAGAGCTACAGCCGCGAGCTGTGCGGCGGCACGCATTGCCGCGCCACCGGCCAGGTCGGCGGCTTCCTCATCACCGCCGAGCGGAGCATCGGCTCGGGGATGCGCCGCATCGAGGCCGTCACCGGCGACGCCGCGGACGCCCTGGTGGCGGCGCGTTTCGGCCTCCTGGAGCGGATCGCCTCCGCCGTCGGTGCCCAGACGATCGACGCCGCTCCGGGCCGCGTCGCCGAGCTGGGGGCGAAGGTCCGCGAGCTGGAGAAGCGCCTGCGGGCCGGCGCCGCGTCCGGGCCCCGCCGGCCGGGCGAGCTGGTCGCCGGGGCCGAGACGGTGGGTGATGCGCGCTACCTGGCCTACGCGGGCGAGTTCGGCTCGATGGACGAGCTGAAGGCCTACGCGAAGGACCTGCGCGGGGCGCTCGGCTCGGGCGTCATCGCGCTCGCCCTCGACGCGGACGAACCGCAGCTCTTCGTGACGGTCAGCGACGACCTCGTGTCGCGCGGCGTGAGCGCCGCCGGCCTCGTGGGGACCGGCGCGCCGCTGATCGGCGGCAAGGGGGGCGGACGCCCGGCCATGGCACAGGCGCGTGGGACGCGGCGCGAGGGGATCGGCCAGGCCTTGTCGGCGATCCGGGCCCAGCTCGCGGCGACACCCGACGGGACGGCCGCCTGACGATGGCCTTCTGGCGCCGCTTCCTGCAGCGCGACGGGGACGGGCCCGCGGTCGCCTGCACGGCGCTCGACGTGGGTACGGAGTTCGCCAAGGCGCTCGTCTTCGAGATCGCGGAGGACGGCAGCGGGGTCGTGCGCGGCGTGGGCCGCCAGCGCCAGGGCCTGAGCCACATGCAGTCGGGCACGGTGGCCGACATCGACGCCGTGGTCGACAACTGCTCGGTCGCCCTCCAGGAGGCCGAGGAGATGGCCGGCTTCCGGCCCACGCAGGTCGTCATCGGCATCGCCGGCGAGCTGGTCAAGGGCTTCACGACGAGCCACGTCCAGGAGCGCAAGCGACCCGATACGCCGATCAGCGAAGGCGAGCTGCAGCGGCTCATCGACGGGGTGCAGCGCGAGGCGCTGGGCGAGGCCGAGCGGGCCATCACCTGGGAGACCGGGCTGCCCAACGTGGACGTGCGCCTCGTGCACGCGGCCGTCACCGGGGCCCAGATCGACGGCTACGCGGTCACCAACCCGGTCGGCTTCAAGGGCCGCAACGTGCGCATCAGCATCTTCAACGCGTTCGCCCCGCTGGTGCACCTGGGGGCGCTGCAGAGCGTGGCCGGCCGGCTGGACCTCGAGCTGCTGGCGGTCGTGGCCGAGCCCTACGCCGTCGCCCGTTGCGTCGGCGGCGACGACGTGCTGCAGGCCGGCGCCCTCTTCCTCGACGTCGGTGGCGGCACGACGGACGTCGCGCTGGTGCGCCAGGGCGGCGTGGAGGCCACACGGATGTTCGCGCTCGGCGGGCGCGCCTTCACGAAGTCCCTGGCCGATCGGCTGGACCTGCCCTTTGCCCGCGCCGAGGCCCTCAAGGTCGATTTCGCCCGCGGCCTGGCCGTGGAACGCGCCGAGGATGTCGAGCGCATCGTCTCCGATGACGTGGCCGTGTGGGCGGCCGGCGTCGAGCTGATGCTCGAGGAGCTCGCCGGTCGTGAGCTGCTGCCCGGCCGGATCCACGTGTGCGGCGGCGGCTCGCGGCTGCCGCACCTCACCCGCGCGCTGAGCGATCCGGCCTTCGCGCGGCGGCTGCCGTTCTCTCGCCCGCCTGCGGTCTCGATCATCGAGCCCTCGGAGGTCAGCGCCATCCACGACGCCACCCAGCTGCTGGTGGATCAGCAGGACGTGACGCCGATGGGGCTGGCCTACCAGGCCATCGAGATGGCCTCGACCGAATCGCCGCTCGACAACGCCCTGCGCCGCGTCCTGCGCGCTATGAAGGTCTGACCATGGCTGTCGCCTACCTCGACGTCGAGGACGAGATCACCACCGCCGTCACGCGCATCCGGGCCAGCGAGGAGCCGCACCTCGCGCTCGTCCTGCCGCCGGGCTCACGCATCGGCACCTCGCGCATCAACTTCCGGCTCCTCGCCCGCGAGGCTCGGGAATCCCAGCGCAGCATCGCCATCGTGACCGTCGAGCCCGGCGTGCGCGCCATCGCGGTCTCGGCCGGGCTGGCGGCGTACGCATCGGTCGGCGAGTACGAAGCCGCGGGGGCCGTGGACGCCGGCGCTGAGCCGGGGCGGCCGACCGTCGTCACGCCGCCCGCGCCTGAGTCGGAGTCGCGGGCGCCGGTCGAGCCCGAGCCAGCGCCGCTGGTCGAGCCCCAACCCGCACCGCCCACAGCCACCCCTCGGCCGGAGCCGGCCTTCGACCTGCCGCTCGCGGGGGGTCTGCGGCGCGAGACCGCCCCGGCCCCGGGTCGGCGTCGGGGCTTCGTCATCGCCCTGGTGGCCCTCCTGGCCGTCGCGCTCGTCCTCGCCGCGGTGGGGGCGCTGCTGGTGCTGCCGAGCGCCACGATCACGGTCGTGCCGCGCATCGAGGACGTCGGTCCGATCGCCCTGACCATCGTGGCCGACCCGCAGGCGACCGAGCCGGATCTCGTCACTGGCGTCGTCCCGGCGCAGACCGTGGAGTTCTCTCTGCGGGCCAGCCGGGTCTTCGACGTGACCGGGGTCAAGGTCAGCGAGACGAAGGCGACCGGGACGGTCGTGTTCACGAACCTCGATACGGGCGGGCGCAACACCATCCCCGCCGGGAGCATCGTGGCCACCGACTCGAACGTGCGCTTCGCGACGCTGGCGGCGGTGACGCTGCCGCGCGCGAAGATCATCGGGGGCACGAGGATCGTCCCGGGACGCGCCACGGTCAGGGTCGAAGCCGTGGCTGCCGGAGAGTCGGGCAACGTCGCCGCGAACGCCATCGACAACGTGCCCAGCGGCGAGGATCCGATCGTGCTCCAGGTCAGCAACCCCGACGCGACGACCGGTGGCACCCGCACCGAGACGAAGCAGGTCTCCCAGGATGATCTCGACCAGGCGCTGGCTGCCCTTTCGACCGACCTCGACTCCCAGCTCGCTGCGGCCCTGGCCGAGCCGGCCACGGCGCCGGCGGGGACGACGCTCGTGCAGGACACGGCGGCCATGGGCGACCCCGCCCCCGAGCCGGCCCCCAAGAGCCTGCTCGGGCAGGAGGTCGAGACGTTCGAGCTGACGCTCTCGGCGACCGCGACGGTCCTGGCCATCGACGAGTCGGGCCTGGAGCCGCTCGCCCGCGAGGCGCTCACCGCCGAGTTGCCCACCGGGCGCGAGGTGCTGCCCGACACGGTCCAGGTGACCATCGGCGAGCCCCGGGTGGAGGAGGGTCGCGTCACGATCGCCGTCAGCGTCACGGCCCGGGCCTGGCAGCCGCTCGACGCCGCCGCGCTGCTGGCCCGGGTCCGGGGCCTCAGCGTCGCGGAGGCGTACGCAGCCCTGGAGTCGTACGGCGAGGTGACCATCGAAACCTCGCCGTTCTACGTGGGGACCATCCCCACCCTCGACGACCGCACGACGCTGACGATCTCGTCACCGGCGAGCCCGTCCCCGTGACGCGGTTGCTGGGCATCGATCTCGGGCAGCGGCGCATCGGGCTGGCCGTCGGCGATACCGAGAGCGGTGCCGCCCGCGGGCTGGCCACGATCGCCCGCGGGGAAACGGAGCGCGACGCCGCGACGCTGGCACGTCTCGTGCGCGAGCAGCGGGTGGACGAGTTCGTGCTCGGCCTGCCGCGCAACGCCGACGGCAGCGAGGGGCCGCAGGCGCTCGTCACCCGCGCCTGGGCCGCCGACGTGCTGGCCGGACTGCGCCTGCCCGTCGCGTTCCGCGACGAATACCTCACCAGCGTCGCGGCGGAGGACAGTCTTGGCCGGACGCCACGCGGCCGCAGCGGCGGTCCCCCGTCCCGTGCGGCGCTCGACCGACGCCGCGGCGCGGTCGACCGCGAGGCCGCCCGCATCATCCTCCAGGCCGAACTCGACGTCCGACGTGGAGTGCGGTCGTGACCGGTCCGCGCCGGGACCGGCCGATGGCCCGTCCGGCGTCCCAGCCGCCGGCGCAGCGGCGCGGCACCTTGACGCGCTCGGAGGTCTCGAGCCGGCGCCGGCCACCGGGCCCGGGAGGTGCCCGGCGGGGCCTGCGCGTGGCGCCGTGGGCCATGCTGCTGGGGCTGGCTGCCCTGGTCCTGCTGGGCGGCTTCCTGCTCCTGCGTCCGGCCATCGCCGGCTTCGTCGTCGGCATCGCCGAATCGAACCCGCAGTCCCTCACGGTGCCCTTCGTCGCCGACCTCGTGGCCGAGGACCTCGGCGATGCGCTGACGACGGCCGCCGGGTCCGACCCGGCCCCGGTGCCCTTCGAGGTGCCCGCTGGCGCGACGGCCTCGCAGGTCGCCGACGCCCTGTACGAGGCCGGCCTCCTGAGCGAGCCGCTCGTCTTCGAGTACGTGGCCATCACCGGCGGCCGGGCGGACTCGATCCAGGCCGGCGTGTACGAGCTCAGGGCGACGATGACGCCGGGGGAGATCCTGGCGACCCTGCAGGACGCCCCCGTGCAGACGGTGACCGTCGCCCTGCGCGAGGGCCTGCGTCTCGAGCAGATCACCGCCTACGTCGAAACACTCCCCCTTGGCGGTGCCGTGGCGCGCGATTTCTACGACCTCGCCACCGCGCCAACGCCGGAGCTGCGCGCGGACTTCCCATTCCTCGACGCGCTGCCCGAGGGCCGCTCGCTGGAGGGCTTCCTCGGCGCCGGCACGTATGAGGTCTACCCCTGGGTCAGCGGAGACGATCTCGTGCGCATGCTGCTCGACCAGTGGCGCCGCCTGACCTCCGAGGCGGACCCGCTCGCGGCCGCGAAGGCGGGCAAGAAGGACTTCTACGAGGTGCTCACCCTGGCCAGCATCGTCGAGCGCGAGGCCGGCGTGGATGCCGAGCGCGCCCTCATCGCCGGCGTCTACCAGAACCGGATCGACCGAGGGATGTTGCTCAACGCCGACCCGACCGTCTACTTCGCCTGGGACACGGTGCAGCTCGGGCAGCTCGAGTTCGCGCGCTGGCAGGAGTACGCGTTCTGGAATCCGATCGGACGGCCGCTGGCCGGCGTCGACCTGCCCGAGGCGCTGGCCGGCTACCAGACATATCAGCGCCGCGGCCTGGTCCCGGGTCCCATCTGCACGCCGACGGTCGCCTCGATCCAGGCCGCGCTGCGTCCCGACACGAAGGCCGGTTACCTCTACTTCGTGCTGAAGAACGACGGCTCGCGGACGCACGCCTTCGCGAAGACATACGAGGAGCACAGGGCGAACCTCAAGAAGTACGGCTACCAGTAGACCGTAGGTGCAGCGAGGGCGTCGGCGCATCCTCCCGCCGGCGCTTCGCACTACACGAGGCCCTCGCCCCGACGCGGTCGGAGCCCTGGTGGTCCGCCAGGCGCGTTCGATGGGTCAGTCCGCTTCGCCCAGCCCGCGTCCCGGGCCGCCCGGGTCCTTGCCCGCAAGGATCGGCGGGAGGACGGACGGAGCGCCCTGGGCCGGGTTCGGCTTGAAGCTGTGGTTCGCCACGATGAACGTGTCATCAACGAGTAGCACGTCCCCGGTTCCGTTCCCGTCGACGTCCAGCCAAACGTCGGCGAATCCGCCGGTCAGGCGCCCGGCGGCATTCGTCCCGGTGAACGAGACCCCGCCAGTCGTGCCATTGATGATGACGTCGACCTTCTGGCCGGCGCCGTCGGCCTTGCTCTCGTTCACGCAGTCGGCAGCGAGCACGGGACCGAAGGCGAGCAGCAGCAGACCGGACGCGAGGAGAAATGCGCGTGAGATTCGGCGGAGCACGTTGAAACCCTCCACTGTTCGGACTCCTTCCCGGGGGCACGCCGGGTCAGGTGCGGGTCGGTCTCGCCCGTGGCTCAGCGCGAATCGGGCGCCTCCCGCAATCGAGCGATACTGCACTCTCGCGCTTAGGGTTGTCCATGCCTGAGACGTTTCCTGGTGCGCCGACGCACCAACCACTGGATCTAGGCATGGCGCTCCGTCCATCGCGTCTGGTGGCTCCCCACGGAACCGAAGTCGGCCGGCCAGCTCGAGCGGCGCCGACGGCGGGCCTTACCATGTCGAGCACGAACACGGCCCGGTTACCTACTGTGCAGTTGTGCGGGTGCCAGTGATCACGAAGCAGCCACTCGTCCTACCGGACGATCTCCAGCGTTGGGCCGAGGCCGACCGCACCGCCCGGCCGCGGCGGCTGGCACGCCTGCGCGCGAAGATGGCCGAGGCCGGCGTGGATGGCTACTTCGGGGTCCGGCGCGAGAACACGCGCTACCTGACCGGGTTCGCGCTGGGCGACGGCGAGGAGAAGGTCGCCGGCAACTCGGGCTGGTTCCTCGTAACCCCCGACGAGGTCGTGCTGCTGGCCGACTCGCGCTACGCCGAGCAGGCGGCCGCGGAGTGCCCGGACGCCCGCATCGCCGACGTCTACCACGACCTGCCGGCGCGCTGGCCCGAGATCGCGGCGGGCCGTCGGCGCGTGGCGGCTGAGGCGGGCTTCATCGCCCAGGCGACCTGGGCCCGGCTGGTGGTGGCGGCGCCCTCGGTCGAGCTCGTGCCGGTCGAGGGCTGGGTGGAGGCCGATCGGGCGGTGAAGGAGCCCGAGGAGATCGAGCGCATCGCCGCCGCCTGCGCCGTCGCCGACGCTGCGCTCGAAGCGCTCATGCCGCAGATCCGCCCGGGCGTCACGGAGGCCGAGCTGGCGCTGGCCCTCGAGTGGGCGATGCGCACGAGTGGCGCCGAGGCCCTGGCCTTCGACGTGGCCGTCCTGGCGGGGCCGCGGGCGGCGCTGCCGCATGGCTCGCCCGGGGCGAGGCGGGTCGCGGCGGGGCAGGTGCTGCTCTTCGACTTCGGGGCCCAGGTGGCCGGCTATCGCAGCGACATGACCCGCACGCTGTTCGTGGGCGAGCCTGCTGCCCGCGATCTGGAGCTGTACTGGCTCGTGGCCGCCGCGCAGGAGGCGGCGCTCGATGCGCTGGCGGACGCCGCAGCCCGCGGCGCGTCGCCGAGC
>LDXM01000037.1 GCA_001443375.1 Chloroflexi bacterium CSP1-4 | reverse complement strand
GGAGACGGTGCGCCGGATCGTGTCGGACGGTCGGCCGCACCTCGTGACGGTCATCGGCAGCGCGGGGGTCGGCAAGTCGCGCCTGACCTGGGAGCTGGAGAAGTACCTCGACGGGCTGCCCGAGACGTTCTACTGGCGCAAGGGACGGTGCCTCGCCTACGCGCAGGCGAGCTTCTCGGCCCTGGCCGACGCGGTCAAGGCGGACGCCCGGATCCTCGACGACGACGCGCCGGCGACGGCGGCGGCGAAGCTGGAGGCACGGGTCGGGGAGCTGGGGAGTGCCGCCGATCCCGCGCTGCTCCGGGCCGTGGAGGCCCTGCTGGCGCTCGGTCCGGCGACCGGGTTGGGTCGCGACCAGCTCTTCGACGCCTGGCGCCGCTATCTCGAGCTGCTGGCCCATGAGAACCCGCTGGTCCTGGTCCAGGAGGACATCCACTGGGGCGACGAGGGCCTGCTCGACTTCATCGAGTACATGGCCCGCTGGGCCGAGGGGCCGATCGTCCTGCTCTGCCTCGCCCGCCACGAGCTCCTCGAGCTGCGCCCGACCTGGGGCGGCGGCATGCCCAACGCCGCATCGATCGTGCTCGAGCCGCTCGACCCGGCGGAGAGCGCGCAGCTCGTGGACGCCCTCCTCGCCGGCGGCCTGCCGGCCGAGCTGCGTGACCGCGTCGTGACGCTCGCCGACGGCAACCCGCTCTTCACGGAGGAGCTGGTCCGCATGTTCGTGGACCGAGGCGTGCTCCGCTTCGGTGACGGCCGCTGGCAGCTCGCCCGATCCGTGGAGGAGGTGGAGATTCCGGGCTCCATCCACGCCGTGCTGGCGGCGCGCCTCGACGGTCTGCCGGCGGTCGAGAAACGGGCCGCGCAGAACGCCGCGGTGGTGGGGCGCATCTTCTGGGACGCGCTCATCTCCCACCTCTCCCGCCAGGGGACCTCGGCGACCGGCGAGGTGCTGCGCCGCCTGCGGGTCAAGGAGCTTGTCGTGCCGCGACAGCCGTCGGCGTTGGCCGGCGCGGCAGAGTTCGGTTTCCGCCACGTCCTCATCCGCGACGTGGCCTACGACTCGCTGCCCAAGCGCGATCGGGCCGCCAAGCACCTTGACGTGGCCCGCTGGGCGGAGGAGACGCTGGCCGATCGCCAGGAGGAGATGGTGGAGCTGCTGGCCGCCCACTACCTCGCCGCCCTGCGCTACGAGGAGGAGTTCGCGGGGCCCGATCCCGAGCGCTTGCGCGAGCTGCGCCGCAAGACGTACACGTACGCCCGGCGGGCCGGGGCCCGCGCCGACGACGTCTACAACAAGGAACAGGCCGCGCGCTGGTTCCGCGTCGCGGTCGAGCAGGCGCGCGTCCTCGACCTGCCCGCGCGCGAGCGGGCAGCGTTGGCCGTCGAGTACGACCGTGCTGCTGGCGGGTATGAGCCCCACGAGGCGATGCGGGCCACGCTCGAGGATGCGCTGGCGCTCATGAGCGGATTGTCCGATCGCAGCGCAGAGGACGAGCAGCACGTGGCCACGTTGCGCGGCCACCTCGCCGTCTACCTTTACGTGGCCGACGAGGTCGAGGCAGCCCGCGCGCTGGTGCGGGAGGGCATCGCCACGCTGGAACCGGGGCCGCCCACGCCGGGTCGCGCCGGGCTGCGGGCGCGCCTGGGCTGGACGTACTGGCGCGCCGGCCCGGTGGCGGAAGCGCCGTCGATCCTCCGTCAGGCCATCGAGGAGGCCCGCGCGTGCGGCGCCCTGGACGTCGAGCGCATGGCGCTGCACGACCTCGGCGTGGCCACGGGCATGCTGGGCGACGCGCGGAAATCCTTGGCCCTGGTCGAGCAGAGCATGGAGCTCGCGCGGGCCGCGAACGACCGGGTACTCATGTCGCGCTGCTATATCAACGTGCCGGCCATCGCGTACGGCAACGGCGAGACCACCGAGGGGCTCATGCCGCTGTGCGTCGAGGGCTTGGACCGCGCACGACGGAGCATGGACCACGTGACGGCATCGTGGATCGCCCAGAACATCGCCGACTTCCTCGCCTTCGAGGGTCGCCTCGATGAAGCGCTGGCGTATGCCGAAGAGGCCATCGTTGCCGCGGGGGCCGTGGGTGATCAGAGCCGGCTGGCCAACTGCATCGCCGAGCGGGCGTACGTTCGACTCTTGACCGGCGACCGAGAGGGCGCGCGCGTGGACGTCGTGGAATCGAGGCGGCTGTCCGGCACCCCGGAGCCGCAGTCGGTGATCTACGACGCGATGTTCGACGCCCTGTTCCTTTGGCCGGACGATCCGTCGGCCGCCTGCCGGTCGATCTCCGAGGCGCTCCACTCGCCCGACGTGGCGCCGCCATCGCTCCTGGACACGGCGCCGAACGCGGTGCGCATGGCGCTGCGGCTCGGGGATGCGGCGCGGCTGGCCGGCTCGCTCGCCGCCTACGTGGCCGTGGCGGAGCGGTGCGGCGGGCCCGTGCGAGCCATCCAGCGCCGCTGGCTCGAGGCCCTGCGGGCAGACGACGCGTCGGCCGCGTCGGTCCTCCGGACGGTCGCCCACGAGTTCGAGGCGATCGGCTATCGACTGCCGGCAGCCGACTGCCACGCGGACGCCGCACTGCTCGCCCGACGAGCCGGCCTGGATCCGACCGGGGACGAGGCCGAGGCGCGCCGCCTCTACACCGCCTGCGGCGCTGTGCCCCTGCTCGGCGAGCTGCCGGAGGCGCGCTGGACCGGGGCCGCGGAGACGACAGCGCGCCCGGCCTGAGCGTGCGCCTCATCGACTCGCACGGCCATCTTCAGGCCGCGGCCTTCGCGGTCGACGCCGACGAGGTGGCCGTGGCGGCCCGGCTGGCCGGGGTCGAGCGGATCCTGGCGCCCGGCTGGGACCTGCCCTCGGCCCACGGGGGCATCGGGCTGGCCGTCCGTCACGACTTCATCGATGCCTCCGTCGGCGTCCATCCGCACGCGGCCGCCGAAGTGGACGGCGACGCATGGGCCGCCATCGCCGCCCTGGCGCCGGATCCCCACGTCGTCGCCATCGGGGAGACGGGCCTCGACTACGACCGGGCCTTCTCGCCGCGCGCCGCGCAGCTGGCCAACCTGCGCCGCAACCTCGCCCTGGCGTTGGCGCTGGGCAAGCCGGCCATCCTGCACTGTCGCTCGCAGGCCGGGGAGCGTGACGCGCAGGACGAGCTGATCGCCGAACTGCGCCTGGCCGGCGTGGGTGGTCCGGACTGGCTGGCCGTCTTCGGCGCTCGGCCGCCGGGGATCCTGCACTCGTTCTCGGGACCCGTCGACTACGCCGAGACGGCCCTCGAGCTGGGACTCGCCATCAGCTTCAGCGGCCTCGCCTTCCGGGCCGGCGAGGAGGCGACGACGATCGTGGCACGCCTCGTGCCCGACGATCGGCTGCTGGTCGAGACGGACTCCCCGTACCTGTCCCCGCCGGGCGCCCCGCGTCGCCGCAACGAGCCACTCTGGGTGGAGGTGACGGCCCGCTGGCTGGCCGAGCGGCGGGGCGTTCCGGCCGACGCGCTGGGCGAGATGCTCGTCGCCAACTACGACCGCATCTTCCGGCCGGCGACAGGTTCCGCATGACCGGCAGTCATGCGGAGCAACCATCTCGTGCACGTGTACCTGGCGATGAGCGGTCATCTCGGGGCACGCGAGCGTGGATTCGTCCACTCGCATGCCGGTCGGTCATGCGCCCGGCACCGCCGAGAATCGAGCACGCAGCAGGTCCACCCCTGACGCATCGCTGAGCCGGTAGGCCCAACCGTCGTCGTCGCGCCACGAAGCGCCCATCAGCTCGGCGCCAGGCTCGGCGGCCTGCTGGTATTCCAGGCGATAGCGCCGCAGCCGCAGGTCCAGCGCCGCACCGGCCCCGGCCTCGGCCAGGGACTCCTCGAGGTAGTCCACGTAGGCGGCGTTGTTGACGTGCGCCATCGGGTCGATCTCGGAGCGACGGACGTGGAAGCGGCGCAGGTGGGCCTGGGGCGGCGTGGGAGGCAGCGCCACGCGGGCGGGATCGAAGCCGTCGGGCACCGGTGGGAAGATTTCGAAGAACTCGGCCGGCACGCGGACGGGCACGAACCCCGGTCCGGTCATCACCCAGTCGGTCAAGACCGCCGCCACCAACGCGCCGTCGGGGCTCAGCACTTCGCCGCGTCGCCGAGCCCAGACGCGGCGCAGGCCGACCACCTCGGTGCTGACGGAGAGCGTATCGCCGGGCCCGCTCGGCCCCAGCACGTCCAGCTCGACGCAGCGCACCAGCCAGGTCAGGCCGCGTTCGAGATACCAGTCGCGCCCGAAGCCGGCCGCGTCGGAGTGGACCCACGCGGCGTCCTGAGCGTAGCGCAGGAAGGCCGAGGCGCGGATCTCGCCACCCGGCTGGCACTCCTCGAAACGCACGCGGATGGAGGTCTCGATGCGGCGGTCGACAGACATCGCGGCGAGTGTAGGGGAGGGGTCGTCATCGGGTCGCTCGTCGAAGGTCGAATCACCCCGCGCCACCGCTTGACAGCGGCGACCCCGCTCCGCTAAGGTTCGTTAGCACTCTCGCATCGAGAGTGCTAATCAGCGAGCCGGTCCGTCCGACGGGATCCGGGACGCGGCGGGACCACCGCCACGGCCGGCGCCCCAGCGCCGCCGACCAGCCCCGATCCCGGCAGGTCCGGGCCACAGACGATCATCAGGAGGGTACCGCGTTGGCGACCGCCACTGCGCACGCGACGAAGTCCGCGACGAAGTCCGCGACCAAGCTCCAGCCGCTCGGCGACCGGGTCGTCATCAAGCCGACCCCGCGCGAGGAGATGACCAAGAGCGGCATCGTCCTGCCCGACACCGCCAAGGAGAAGCCGCAGGAAGGGACCGTCATCGCCGTCGGCCCCGGCCGCATTCTCGACGACGGCAAGCGCGAGGCGATGGACGTGAAGCAGGGCCAGAAGGTCCTCTACGCCAAGTACGCCGGCACGGAGTTCAAGGTCGAGGGTGAGGACCTCCTCATCGTCAGCCAGAAGGACATCCTGGCCGTCGTCCAGGACTGATCGAAGCCCACTTCGTTCGGTCGAACCAACGGCCGGACCCGTCCAGGGCCCGGCCGACCCGTTTCCCAGGAGGATCCCCAGATCGTGGCTAAGCAGCTCATCTTCGACGAGACCGCTCGTCGCTCCCTCAAGCGCGGCGTCGACCGCCTCGCCGACGCCGTCAAGGTCACGCTCGGGCCCAAGGGCCGCAACGTGGTCCTGGACAAGAAGTTCGGCTCCCCCACCATCACCAACGACGGCGTGACCATCGCCCGCGAGATCGAGCTTGACGAGCCCTTCGAGAACATGGGCGCGCAGCTCCTCAAGGAGGTCGCGACCAAGACCGACGACGTCGCCGGCGACGGCACCACGACCGCGGTCGTGCTCGGCCAGGCCATCGTCGCCGAGGGCCTCAAGAACGTCACCGCCGGCGCCAACCCGATGATCGTCAAGCGCGGTCTCGAGAAGGGCGTCGAGGCCGTCGTGGCCCGGCTCAAGGAGCACGCCCGACCGGTCGAGAACAGCGAGGACATCGCCGCCGTGGCCGCCATCAGCGCCGCCGACCCCGAGGTCGGTGAGCTGATCGCCGAGGTCATGGGCAAGGTCGGCAAGGACGGCGTCATCACCGTCGAGGAAGGCCAGACCATCGGCCTGGACAAGGAATACACCGAGGGCATGCAGTTCGACCGGGGCTACATCTCGCCCTACTTCGTGACCAACCCCGACCGCATGGAAGCCGTGCTCGAGAACCCGGCCGTGCTCATCACGGACAAGAAGATCTCGAGCATCCAGGAGCTCCTGCCGGCGCTGGAGAAGGCGGTCCAGCTCGGTCGCCCGGTCTTCATCGTCGCCGAGGACGTCGACGGTGAGGCGCTCGCCACCCTGGTCGTGAACAAGCTCCGCGGTACCCTCTCGGTCCTGGCCGTCAAGGCCCCGGGCTTCGGCGATCGGCGCAAGGAGATGCTGCGCGACATCGCCATCCTCACCGGCGCGAATGTCATCAGCGAGGAGATCGGCCGCAAGCTCGACGGCGTCGTGCCCGAGGACTTCGGTAAGGCTCGCCGCCTCGTCGCCACGAAGGACGACACGACCATCGTGGAGGGCGCCGGCAGCCCGGACGCCATCAAGGCGCGCATGTCGCAGATCAAGGCGCAGATCGAGGAGACCACCTCGGACTACGACAAGGAGAAGCTCCAGGAGCGCCTGGCCAAGCTCGCCGGTGGCGTGGCCGTCATCAAGGTCGGCGCGGCCACCGAGGTCGAGCTGAAGGAGAAGAAGCATCGCATCGAGGATGCCCTGCAGACGACCCGCGCGGCCGTCGAAGAGGGTCTCGTCGCCGGCGGTGGCACCGCGCTCCTGCAGGCCATTTCGGCGCTCGACGAGGTCAAGCTCGAGGGTGACGAGGCGATCGGCGTCTCGATCCTCCGCCGCGCGCTCGAGGCCCCTGTCCGGCAGATCGCCGAGAACGCCGGTGCCGAGGGCTCGGTCATCGTCGCCGCCGTGAAGCTGCTGCCCATCGGGCATGGCTTCGACGCCCTCAAGGGCGAGTACGGCGACATGTTCGAAAAGGGCATCGTGGACGCCGTCAAGGTGACCCGCTCCGCCCTTCAGAACGCCGCTTCGATCGGCGGCATGGTGCTCACGACGGAGACGCTCGTGACCGACATGCCCGAGAAGGAGAGGGCCGGTGCCGCCGGTGGCCACGGCCACGGCGGCGGCGGGGACATGGACTTCTAGTCCGACCCACTTCGCACGTTCGCTCGAGGCCGGGCCCGCAAGGGTCCGGCCTCGACGTTTCCCCGCGGGTCGCGGCTCGTCGTTGGTGCGACCCACGCTGGCCGGCGCCCTCGGCGTGCCGGTGCGGACCAGGGTGCCGGAGTGGATCCGGGGCATCTTCGAGGATGCGTGTCGCGCGCGTGATGCGAATGGCAGCATCAGAGGCATCCGAAGGGGTCTGCGACGGAGGACGTCACGCTCAGGGCACACTGAGAGCCGGGTCATCCGTCCGCGGAGGCCCGGCTCTCATGCTGCCAAGATCGGAATAGATAGAGGGTTGATCCACCGTGATGGTGCGGCGGGGCGCGGCGGCCCGGTGAGCCAGGAAGGGTCATCGACCCCGTCGGCGCCGCTCCGGCTGATCGGCGTGGGCCGGGATCGCGGGCGACGACCGGAGCCGGGGCCTCGTGGGCAGCCTGGCGAGGGCCACTTGGCTGCGGCCTACCCGAGCACGATCCAGGCAACCTGGACGTGGGCGGTGCTGTTGGCGGTCAGGTAGATCGTGAACGTGTTGGTCGTCGCGTTGACGGCGACCCGGTGGACGGTCGTCGTCCCCCCGGCGTCACCCTGGAGCGTTGCCACGACGGCCGAGACCGGGACGAGGTTGATGCCCGGCGTGACGACCACGGACTTCGCGCCAGAGATGATCGTCGCGAGTCCGGCGGACTTGTCGAGCCTGACCCGGCCGACGGCATGGAGGGCGAAGCCGGTCGTCGCCCGCGCCGTCGCGAAGTAGCCGGCCGTGCCGCTCGTCGCGTAGCCCCGGACGCCGTAGCCGCTCGTGGCCTGGCCGTAGACGCCGCGACCGGCGGTCGTCTGGCCGTGGACGCCGCGGGCGTTCGCATCCTGCGCGGCGTAGCCGTGGACGCCGGTCTTGGCGGGCGCGGCCCCCCCCGGCTGGGCGCCGAATGCTCCGCTGAAGCCCTGGACGCCGGTGTTGGTTTGCGAGATGCCGTAGACGCCGATGCCCGAGGGGCTGAAGCCGACGACGCCGATGCCCGAGGTGGTGTTGCCGGCGACGCCGGTGCCCGAGGAGCTCTCGCCGATGACGCCGTTGCCCGAGGTGCTCTGGCCGTAGACGCCCGCCTGCGAGGTGCTGTAGCCCCACAGGGCGATCGCGCCCGTCGCTCCCGTGTCGAACCTCGTCACCGAGCTGGCCGTGTACGTGCCGCCCACGACGACGGGGTCGCCGTCAGCGGCCTTTGCCGGGAGCGGTCGCCCGAGGGCCGCGGCGATCGTCGCGACGCCGGCACCGAGGGCGGCGTTGAGGAGGGCGCGCCGAGAGCGTGGAGACGGGGACTCGGTGATCACGGGACACTCCCTTCCAGCGCCGCGACGGGATGTCACGACATGCCGCGGCATGGTGGGCGCGCTGGAGCGTCGCGTCAATGACGTAAGGCGGCGTCCGCAGGGCGGCGGGCGGGCGCGGCCGCAACGGCTGCTAGGATCAGCGCCATGGACTGCTGCTCACCCGGCGACTCCCCGTTCGATCGCCAGTTCGACGCCCGCCACGCGGCCCAGCATCTTCGCGCCTACCGCCAGAAGGGCCCCGTGGGCCTGACTCGCGCCCTGATCGAGGCGCTCGCCGCGGGGGGTATCGACGGGCACACCGTCCTCGACATCGGCGGTGGCGTGGGTGCGGTCCACCACGAGCTCTTGCGGTCCGGGGCCGCCGCCGCAGTCGACGTGGACGCATCTCGCGCCTACATCTCGGTCGCTCGCGAGGAGGCCGAACGGCAGGGCCATGCCGACCGCGTCCACTACCTCGCCGGCGACTTCGTCGCGCTCGCGGATGAGGTTGGCCCCGCCGATCTTGTCGCCCTTGACCGGGTCATCTGCTGCTACGCGGACATGGCCGCTCTCGTCGGTCGATCGGCGACCCTGGCGCGTCGTCGGTATGGCCTCGTCTACCCGCGTGACTCATGGCTCGGCCGCGTCGGCGTCGCGTTCCTGAACGCCCAGTTGCGCCTGTCGCGGTCGTCCTTTCGTGCGTACATCCACCGCACCGCCGAGGTCGACGCAATCCTCGCCGCCCACGGCCTCGTCAAGCGGCTCCACCGGACGACGCTGATCTGGCAGCTCGCGCTTTACGAGCGGCCCGCCGCGTGACCTGCGGGTAGCAGGCGCCCCCAAACCGCACAATCCCGCCGAAGTGCCGATGATCGGCCGTGAAGGAGCCGCCGGTAGAATGGGACGGTGAAGGATCCCCGCACGACGCCGCCATCCTCGGCCGCCCCTGAGGCACCCGAGCAGGGCCTCGAATGGGCGGACGAGAGCCCGGACCCGCGCGTCCGAGCCGGTCGCAGGCACGCGTCCGATCCAGCGGCAGGAGAGTCGCCGGACGTCGAATGGTTCGGGTACATCGGCCCCGCCGCGCGGTCCGCCGTCGACGTCGAAGCGGTCCCCAAGGTCCCGAAGAAGGGCCCCGAGGCGCTCACTGCGGAGATCGTCGCCCGGCTGAACCCGGAGCAGGCGCGCGCCGTCACTACGACGGAGGGGCCGCTGCTCATCCTTGCCGGCGCCGGCTCCGGCAAGACGCGCGTGCTGGCGCACCGCGTGGCGTATCTCATCGGCGTGAAGGGCATCCGGCCCTGGCAGATCCTCGCCGTGACCTTCACGAACAAGGCCGCCGGCGAGATGCGCGAGCGGATCATCGGCCTGGTCGGGGAGGAGGCCGGGCGGCAGGTCGCCATGGGCACCTTCCACAGCCTGTGCGCCCGCGTCCTGCGCCGCGACGGCATCGCCATCGGCATCGACCCGCGCTTCACCGTCTACGACACCGACGACCAGACCGGCGTCATGAAGCAGGTGCTGCGCGACCTCGAGCTGGCCGGCACCGGCGAGACCCGCCCGGCGGTCATGCTGGCCCAGGTCGGGCGCTGGAAGAACGACCTGCTCGGCCCGGCCGAAGCGGCGCAGGGGGCGAGCACGTACCACGAGCAGATCGCCGTGCGCGCCTACCGGGGTTATCAGGAGCGGCTGCAGAAGGCCGGCGCGCTCGACTTCGACGACCTGCTCAACGAGGCCGTGCGGCTGTTCGAGGAGGCGCCGGACGTTCTGCGTGCCTACCAGGAGAAGTGGCGCTACCTGCACGTGGATGAATACCAGGACACGAACCGCGCGCAGTACCTGTGGATCCGCCAGCTCGCCGCCCGCCACCGCAACGTCGCCGTGGTCGGCGACGACGACCAGAGCATCTACAGCTGGCGCGGGGCGGACCTCCGCAACATCCTCGACTTCGAGCGGGACTACCCGGCCGCCACGGTCGTGAAACTCGAGCAGAACTACCGCTCCACGCAGCTCATCCTCGACGCCGCGCACGCGGTCGTCGCGCGCAACGAGGGTCGCAAGGACAAGAAGCTCTGGACGCAGAACCCGCGCGGCGTGCTCATCGAGCGCTTCGAGGCCGACCGCGAGGACGAGGAGGCGGAGTGGATCGCCCGCCAGGTCGACGCCCTGGTCCACGGCCGGGGCGCCGGCGGCTCGATCCTCGCCCGTCGTGCCGACGAAGGCGACGAGCGCCTCTACCGCCTGAAGGACATTGCGGTGATGTACCGCATGAACTCGCAGTCTCGGGCCATCGAGGAGGCCTGCCTGCGCTACGGGCTGCGCTACCAGCTCGTGGGCGGAACGCGCTTCTACCAACGGCGTGAGGTCAAGGACGCGCTGGCCTACCTGCGTGTGCTGCGCAACGACCGCGATGTGGCCGGCTTCGAGCGGATCATCAACGTGCCCCCGCGCGGCATCGGCGAGAAGACGATCGAGACGCTGCGGGCGATCGCGGCGGCCCATGACGGCGACGTCTGGACGGCGATTCTGCTGGCCATCGACGACGCCGGCCTCGCCTCACGGACCCGGGCGGCGCTCGGCGCCTTCGCCGACCTCGTGCGGCGCATGCGCGCACGCATCGGGCTGCTCGCGCTGCCCGAGCTGCTCGATGCCGTCCTCGAGGAGTCGGGCTACCGGGCCATGCTCCACGATGGCTCGGAGGAGGGCCAGGAGCGCTGGGAGAACCTGCTCGAACTGCGCGAGGTCGTCGACCGCTACGCCGACCTGGCGCCGGAGGATGCACTCGATCGACTGCTCGAGGAGACGGCGCTCGTGGCCGACCAGGACTCCTACGACGCCTCGGACGATCGGGTCACGCTCATCACCCTCCACGCGGCCAAGGGCCTCGAGTTCGACGTGGTCTTCATCGCGGGACTTGAGGAGGGCGTCTTCCCCCACAGCCGGGCGCTCGACGACCCGCGCCAGATGGAGGAGGAGCGTCGGCTCGCCTACGTCGGCCTGACCCGGGCCCGACATCGCCTCTACCTCACCCATGCCGCGCAGCGGGCGACCTGGGGCCGCGGCGGCTTCTCGACGCCCAGCCGCTTCCTCCATGAGATCCCGGGCGACCTGATGCACGGGCCGCGGCTGGTGGTGATCGAGTCCGACGAAGAGGACCAGCGCCCGCCCGAGGAGCGTGCCGGCGGCCCGCTCGACCTCGACCTCGTGCTGGGGCGTCGGGCGGGCGGGCGGCTGCTCGACCGGGGCCGGGGCCGACCGGTCGGGCCACGCTCGCTGCCACCTGGCGGTGGGTACGTGGAGGCTCCGCCGGGAGCGCCACGGCCGGGCGAGGCGTTCCGCCCGAGTCGCGACCTGGTGGCAAAGCGCGAGGCCTACTACGGCAAGCACGCCTATCCCGGGCGGGACGAGCCGCGCGTCGCCGATCCCCAGCGAAGCGCCGTGCCCCCTGCGCCGGTCGTGCCCGGCCAGCGCCGCTATCGCGACGGCGACCGCGTCCGCCACCGCGCCTTCGGGGAGGGGCGCGTCGTGTCGTCGAAGCTGACGCGCGACGACGAGGAGGTCACCGTCGCCTTCCCCGACCGTGGCGTGAAGGTGCTCCTGGCCAGCCTGGCCGATCTCGAGGTGTTGAGGACATGACTCTCGCGTACCGGACGATCCGGTCGCCTGGCGGTCCGGTCACGCCTATGCCGAGCATCCATGACGAGAGCCACGGCCTCCCCGAAGGTCGATCGTGTGGTCCATCGACTCGACCGGGACGCGGAGCCGGATCCGGTTGACGACGACTGCGGACAACGGTGGCCCTCCTCTGCGTTCGCGTCGGCCATTGAAGCCAAAGGGACGCCGGCGGAGCATAGCGGCGCGATGATGGTCTTCGCCCACGCGTTTCCCCGAGCGATGAGCCGGGGCAGTCGACGCCAGGCCATGGCCGAGGGGATACCCAAGATGTTCGAGCCCGCGGTCGGGGTTCGCGACAATGAGAGCGCAGGCCTGTCGTACACTCAATGGCCCAGACCGTCGAAAGAGGAGCACGATGGATCACGCAGCTACGGTGCGACGTTTGTACGACTTGCTCAGCGCGGGAGACGTCGACCGATTCGGCGAATTGCTGGCCGACGATTTCGTCGAGCACGAGGAGACGCCCGGCCTTGCGCCGACGAAAGAGGGAGTCAAGGCGTTCTTCCGGATGTACCTCGCAGCGTTCCCCGACCTGCGCATGGAACCTGAAGACGTCCTGGTGAGCGGTGACAAGGCTGTCGCGCGAGTGAGGGCGACGGGGACCCACCAGGGTGAGTTCATGGGGATCCCGGCAACCGGCAGGAGCGTCGACGTGCAGCTCATTGACATCTTTCGCTTCGGCGACGGTCTCGTGCGCGAGCACTGGGGTGTCATCGATGCACTGGCGATGATGCAGCAGCTCGGCGTTGTGCCGGAGGGCCCTCCCGCATAGACCGAATGACGGTCACTGACCGGGTCTGCGACCTCCTGCGTCCTCGCGCGCCCCTTCCAAGATTGAACCACCGATAAACGGCTCGCGAGCCATCTCCGTCGCGTGACATTGGCGCACGCTGACTCACACCAGGGGTCCTCACGCCTTCCCCGATCGCTTGACGCGACGACCGATGATGAGCAGGCGAGTCCGTCGTGCGCTGCAGCGACGACGGACCTGGTCAGGAGCACACGATGTCGACGAGCGAACGGCCGCCCCTCGAAGACGATCTCGATCGCGATCTCAACCTGGTCGTCGAGTACCTGACCCTCTCGTATCTGGCCGACGAGCTCAACGTCATCGCGCCGCCCCTGAGGCGGATCGTCGTCGCCCTGCTGGCGGCCGAAGAGGCGCAGGGGCGGCTCAGCCCGTTTCGGCGGTATCTCCTCGACCTGCTCCGATCCGCCCAGGCCGGCCGCGGCGCGGGTCCCGATCGACCGTAGACGTCGGCGATCGCTAGCCTGATCGTGCCCGACCGCGGCCCGCCAGAGTCTCGGTGAGGCGGTCGACTTCGGGCGATAGGGCCCGGGCTCCGAGCCGGTCGAAGATCTCGGCGGCGGCCTGGAGGTCGGCGGCCGCCTCCGCGGTCCGACCGAGCGACAACTCGCAGCGGCCGGCTCCGACCAGCGCTCGCGCCTCGTGATAGACCGATGCACGGCCGCCGTACCAGGTGGCGGCGGCGCGGTAGAGCGGCAACGCGTCGCCGCGGCGCCCCTCGGCCTCCAGCAGGGCCGCACGGCTGTACTGGCCCCCGACGCGGACGTTGGGCATGATCGGCTCGGTGCCGTCGCCGTCGAGGAGCCGACGCGCGATCTCGGGCTCGCCTGCCTCGACGAGGACCCGCGCCCCCTCGGGGAGCGCCCAGTAACGAATGTCAAAGGGGCTGGGCATGGTCACCAGCTCGCGCATGAGCGCGATCGCCCCCGCGCGATCTCCGCAGCCGAGAGCGGCGACGGCCCCGGCGACGAGGGAACGGACGAGGATCTGCGGATCGCGGATCTCGCGCGCACGAGGAAGGAAGGGGGCCATGAGCGCCCGGGCCTCCTCGGGTCGCCCGCGGTAGGTGAGGATGCGCGCCTTCTCGGGTGCCACCAGGCCCGTCAGCTGGGTCATCCCCGCCTGGCGATCGGCCTCGAGCACCTCGTCGGCCACGCGGAGCACCTCGTCCCACCGGCCGAGCGCGTAGAGCGGCCACGTGGACTCACCGCGCTCCCAGTGAGCGGCACCGCCCCGGCGGTGCAGGAACTCGATGCCCTCGCGATACATCGCGTACCCGGCCTCGGGTCCTTCGACGTCGTGCAGGAAATCGGCCAGGTTGTCGTAGCCGGGCTCGATCACCGCGAGCTCGCCGGTCTCGAGTGCAAGGGTCAACGCATCGCGCAGGTCCTGGAGGCCACCCTCGTCACCGTCGAGGGCGATCCGGAACGTGCCCCGGAACTGCAGGGCTCGGGCATAGACATCCCTGGCGCCCGCGGAGTCTGCGAGCGCCAGGGCCTTGTCCGCCCACCCCCGCCCGCTGACCATCCGGCCGGCCAGCAAGTCACGACCGGCCATCTCGGCATACGCCTCGGCGAGCTCGCGACTCGCCGGACGCGTGTCCAGCACCGCGATGGCCTCGGACAGCGGCGTTCGCGACCCCTCGGGGTCACCGTCGAACCACAGGTGTCGGGACTGAAGGGTGAGGGCGCGACCCAGTGCCACGGTGTCGCCGGCGGCCCTGAACGCCTCCACGGCCTCCTCGAGCATCGCCTTTGCCCCGGCAGGATCCAGCTGCCCCGAGCCGCCGAAGTTGCCCGAGCCGCTGGTCACGACACCGATGAGCAACCGGCCATGTTGCGCGGAGCCCGGAAGCGACAGCTCCAGGGCTCGGCGGTGGAGCTCGTAGGCCTTCCGGGAGTCGAGCGACATCGCTCGCTCGCCCGCCATCTCGAAGGCCCCGAGCGCCTGGGCGCGGAGGCCCGGTACCCGATCGTCGAGACCCGCCGTGACGGCGAGGGAGAGCGCCTGGTCGTAGTGGTAGGCGAGCAGCTCGGCCACATCCGACACGCGCTCGCCCGCGATGCGCCGGATCCAGTCCGCCGCGGCCTGGTGCTTGCCGGATCGCGCCGCGCGCGGGATCTGCCCGTAGGCGACGTCGCGCACGAGCGCATGCCAGAAGGCGTATTCGGCCTGGCCGCCGACACTCGAGGATCGTGCTCGGCGGACCAGCTCCTTGCGGGCGAGCTCGTGCAGCCCCTCCGTCACCGCCTCCTCGTCGACGCGGCCCATCTCGGCCAGCGCCCCGGGCCAGAAGACCTTGCCGATGACGGCCGCGTCGTGCAGCAGCGCCTTGCGTGCCGGGGACAGCGTGTCGAGGCGCGCGGCGATCGAGGCCTGGATCGTCTCGGGCAGGGGGATGTCCGCGTCCGGAGCCATCGAGACCGTGCGACCGCGACGCTCGAGGATGCCGCGGTCGAGAAGCATGCGCACGTACTCCTCGGCGAAGAGCGGGTTGCCCCCGGCCCGCTCCAGGAGCACCTGCTGGATCTCCGCCGGCAGTGCGACCTGGGCCAGCAGCGCGAAGACGAGGCGTGCGGTGTCCTCGTCGGAGAGGCGCGAGAGGGCCACGTTCGTGGCGTTGCGCTTGCCGCCGGCCCAGCCGGAGTGGCGCTCATACAGCTCGGGTCGCGCGGTGCACACGACGAAGATGGGCACCTCCGTTGCCCAGTCGGCGAGGTGGTCGACGAAGGCGACCAGCGCCTCGTCCGCCCAGTGCAGGTCCTCGAAGACGAGGATGAGCGGGCCGCGCGTCGTGACCGCCTCCAGGAACGTGCGCCAGGCGGCGAACGACTCGCTGCGATCGGCCGGTTCCGACGGCACGCCGACGAGCCCCGCGAGGCGCGCCTTGATCCACTCGACCTGCAGCGGATCGCCGATCACGGCCTCGACGGCCACGGTCAGCTTCGCGCTGGCCTCGTCGGGCCCATCGGACTCGAGGATGCCGGCCTGGCCCTTGACCATCTCGCCCAGGGCCCAGTACGTGATTCCCTCGCCGTACGGGAGGCAGCGACCCTGGCGCCACGAGACGACGATGCTCGGGTCGTCGTCGATGATCGTCCGGAACTCCCAGAGCAGGCGCGACTTGCCGGCACCCGGCTCGCCGGTGACGGTCACGAGCTGGACGGCGGACTCATCGACGGTCCGCTGGAAGGCGGCGCGCAGCAGCGCCAGTTCGGCGCTCCGCCCGAGGAAGGGGGTCGACGCGCGCTGGTCCACGTCGACGCCGTAGCGGCTGCGCGCGGCCAGCGCCTGCCAGATGGACACTGGTTCCGCCTTACCCTTGAGCGAGACGGGTTCCAGCTCCCGGTACTCGATCACGTCGCGCGTGGCCCGGCAGGTGAGCTCGCCCACCACCACGCCGCCCTCGGGGGCGATGGCCTGGAGCCGCGACGCGGTGTTGACGACGTCGCCGGCCACGATGCCCTGGCCCCGGTCGGCCCTGCCCCCGATGGCCACCACCGCCTCCCCGGAGTTCACGCCGATGCGCACGGCCAGGTCCAGGCCTGGGCGCTCCTCGTTCAGCTCGGCCACGGCATCGAGGATGCGCAGGGCGGCACGGACGCCGCGTTCGGCGTCGTCCTCGTGAGAGACCGGCGCGCCGAAGACGGCCATGACGGCGTCGCCGATGAACTTCTCGATCGTGCCGCCGAAGCGCTCGATCTCCCGGCGCAGTCGCGCGTGGTACGTGTCCAGAAGGTGGCGCACGTCCTCCGGGTCGGAGCGCTCGGCACGCGCGGTGAAGCCGACGAGGTCACAGAAGAGGACCGTGACGACCTTGCGCTCCTCCACCTCGGCCGTCGGCTCCGGGGTCAGCGGCGCCGCACAGTTCAGGCAGAACCGGGCTCGCTCCGGGTTCTCCTCGCCGCAGGACGCGCAGGTGAGCATCCGCGGAGTCTACGAGCCGCAGTTCGGAATCGGAAGGCGTACATGGTTGCGGCGCCCAGGGGCCGCTCGGCCCCATGCCAACGCGTCCGATGTGGAATGATCCCTTGAAGGGTTGTCTCTCACGGAAGGAGACTGGCGTGGCCGCACCAACCAGCGTCGAGGACTATCTGGCCGCCCTTCCAGAGGGATCGCGCGCCGCTCTTGAGAAGCTTCGGAAGACGATCAAGGCCGCCGCGCCCGAGGCGACCGAAACGATCAGCTACCAGATGCCGGCGTTCAAGGACCATGGTCGATTGCTCGTGGCCTACGCCGCGTTCAAACACCACTGTAGCCTCTTTCCCGCGAGCGGGGCGGTCATCGAGGCACTCGGGGAAGAGCTGAGGCCCTACTTCACGGGGAAAGGAACGATCCGCTTCCACGGAGACAAGCCCCTCCCCGCTGCACTCGTAGAGAAGGTCGTCAAGGCGCGCCTCGAGGAGAACGCGGCACGCAGCCGTCGTTGAGGCGACGGCGCCCAGGCGGCGTTCAGCGGCGGTCGTGGTCGCGCCGTTATCCTCGACTTGTGACTCTCGAACGCCCGGAGCCCGCCGCCCGCGTCGCCGAGCTGCGTGTGCAGATCGAGCGCGCCAATCGGCTCTACTACGAGCAGGACGCGCCGGAGATCGCGGACGCCGAGTACGACGCCCTGATGCGCGAGCTGGGGGAGCTGGAGGCGGCGCACCCGGAGCTGGTCACGCCCGACTCGCCGACGCAGCGCGTTGGCGGTGCGCCGTCGGCGACGTTCTCCGAGGTCCGCCACTCCACGCCGATGCTCAGCCTGGCCAACGCCTTCAGCCACGATGAGCTGCGGGCCTTCGACGCGCGCGTGCGCAAATTGCTCGAGCTGCCCCCGGCGCCGGAGGCTGCACCGGAGCTGAGCTACGTGGTCGAGCTGAAGATCGACGGCCTGGCCGTCTCGCTGCGCTACGAGTGGGGCCGCTTCGCCCAGGGCGCGACGCGCGGCGACGGCACGACCGGCGAGGACGTCACGGCCAACCTGCGCACGATCGCGGCCATCCCGCAAGGGCTGCCGGAGCCGGCCACGCTCGAGGCGCGCGGCGAGGTCTTCATGCCCAAGGCGGAGTTCGCCCGCATCAACGGCGAGCGCGAGGAGGCCGGCCTGCCGCTCTACGCCAACCCGCGCAACAGCGGCGCCGGCTCCCTGCGCCAGATCGACCCGGCGGTCACGGCCGGCCGGCGGCTGTCGGCCTGGACGTACATCCTCATCGAGGTCGGACCGGACGGGCGCCCGAGCGTCCAGACCCAGACGGCCGCCCTCGAGCGCCTGGTGGGCCTGGGTTTCCCGGTCGAGGGCCATCGGGAATCGGGGCTCGATATCGAGGCCGTCATCGCCTTCACGGAGCGCTGGCGGGAGGCACGCCACGAGCTGCCCTACGAGACCGACGGTGTCGTGGTCAAGGTCGATCGTTACGACCAGCAGCGCCGACTCGGCATGGTCGCCCGTGCGCCGCGCTGGGCGGTCGCCTTCAAGTTCCCGCCCGAGCAGGTCGAGACGGTGGTCGAGGACATCGTGGCCTACGTCGGCCGCAGGGGGACGCTGACGCCGGTGGCGCACATGCGGCCGACGAAGGTCGCCGGCTCGACGGTCTCCCGGGCCACGCTGCACAACCTCGACGAGGTGCGCCGCAAGGACATCCGCATCGGCGACCACGTCGTGCTCCAGAAGGCCGGCGACGTCATCCCCGAGGTGGTGCGCTCGCTGCCGGAGCGGCGTACCGGCGCCGAGCGCGAGTTCGAGATGCCGGCGGCCTGTCCCGTCTGCCACGCCGAGGTCGTGCGAGACGAGGGTGAGGTGCGCCATCGCTGCTCGAATCCCTTCTGCCCGGCGCAGGTCATCCAGGGCCTGGGCCACTTCGTCGGGCGCGGCGGCATGGACATCGAGGGTGCGGGGTACGTCGTGCTCGACCAGGTGCTGAAGCGGGGCCTGGTGAAGACGCCGGCCGACTTCTACCGCCTCACGCTCGACGACGTCCTGGGCTTGGAGCGCTACGCCCAGAAGAGTGCCGAGAACCTG
>LDXM01000036.1 GCA_001443375.1 Chloroflexi bacterium CSP1-4 | reverse complement strand
GCCGCGGACTCGGCCGCCCTTGCCACGACCACGGATGCGTCCTCCTCGAGGACCCGCAGCCGGATGCCCTGGATCTCGTCGCGCAACGCGGCGGCGCGCTCGTACTCGAGGTTCTTCGCGGCGTTGCGCATCTCCGCCTCGAGCTGGCCGACGAGCTTCTCCACCTGCTCCCGGGTCAGCTCCGTCAGCTCTCGTCCATCCCCGGCACCATACGCGCCGGGACGCTCGGCGACCGCGCGCAGCCGGTCGTTGATGTCGCGGATCTCCTTGACGATCGTCAGCGGCGTGATGCCGTGCTCGCGGTTGTAGGCCTCCTGGACCGCCCGGCGCCGATCGGTCTCGTCGATGGCCACGCGCATCGATTCCGTGATCCGGTCGGCGTACATGACGACCTCGCCGCCGATGTTGCGCGCCGCACGGCCGGAGACCTGGATGAGCGACCAGGCGCTGCGCAGGAAGCCCTCCTTGTCGGCATCGAGGATGGCCACGAGCGTCACCTCGGGCAGGTCGATGCCCTCGCGCAGGAGGTTGATGCCGACCAGCACGTCGAAGACGCCCAGGCGCAGGTCGCGCAGGATCTGCACCCGCTCCAGCGTGTCGACCTCGCTATGGAGGTACTGGACCCGGACGCCCAGCTCGCGCAGGTAGTCGGTCAGGTCCTCGGCCATCTTCTTCGTGAGCGTCGTGACGAGGACGCGCTCGCCGCGGTCGACCCGGCCCCGGATGCGTTCGAGGAGGTCGTCGATCTGGCCCTCCGACGGCCGCACCTCGATGGTCGGGTCGACGATGCCGGTGGGCCGGATGAGCTGCTGGACGATGTGGCCCTTCGCCTTCTCCAGCTCGTACGGGCCGGGCGTGGCGCTCATGTAGACGACCTGGTCGAGGTGGTCCTGGAACTCCTCGAAGGTGAGCGGCCGGTTGTCGAGCGCCGAGGGCAGGCGGAAGCCGTACTCGACGAGGATCTCCTTGCGCGTGCGGTCGTTCTTGTACATGCCGACCGTCTGCGGGATGGTCATGTGGCTCTCGTCGACGACGAGCAGCCAGTCGGGCGGGAAGTAGTCGAGCAGCGTCCAGGGCCGCGACCCCGCCGCGCGGCCGGCGAGGTGGCGCGAGTAGTTCTCGATGCCCGAGCAGAAGCCCAGCTCGCGCATCATCTCCAGGTCGAAGGTCGTGCGCTGGCGGAGACGGGCGGCTTCCAGCGCCATGCCCTTCGCCTCGAGCTGCGCGGTGCGCTCCTCCATCTCCGCGTCGATGTCGACGATCGCCTTGCGCAGCTTGTCGGCCGGCGTCACGTAGTGCGAGGCGGGGTAGACGTTCAGCTCCTTGCGCTCGGCCAGCAACTCACCGGTGAGCGGGTCCAGCTCGCTGATGCGCTCCACCTCGTCGCCGAAGAACTGGACCCGGACGATGAAGTCGTCGTAGGCGGGCTGCAGCTCCAGGGTGTCGCCGCGCACCCGGAAGCGGGCGCGCGACAGGGCCTGGTCGTTGCGCTGGTACTGGAGGTCGACGAGCTGGCGCAGCACGCCGTCGCGCCGGTAGCGGCCGCCGACCCGCAGCCGGACGACGGTGGCGCCGTAGTCGACCGGCGCGCCGAGGCCGTAGATGCAGCTGACGCTGGCCACGATGATCACGTCGCGCCGCTCGAAGAGCGCGTGCGTCGCGGCGTGGCGGAGCTTGTCGATCTCGTCGTTGCGCGACGAGTCCTTCTCGATGTACGTGTCGCTCCGGGGCAGGTAGGCCTCCGGCTGGTAGTAGTCGAAGTAGCTCACGAAGTACTCGACGGCGTTCTTCGGGAAGAACTCGCGGAACTCGGCGTAGAGCTGCGCGGCGAGCGTCTTGTTGTGGGCCAGGACGAGCGTCGGCTTCTTGATCCGGGCGATGGTCGAGGCGATCGAGAAGGTCTTTCCGGTGCCTGTGGCCCCCAGCAGCACCTGGTGCTTGACGCCCTTCGCCAGGCCCTCGGACAGACGCTCGATGGCCGCCGGCTGATCGCCGGTCGGCGCGAAGTCGGCGACAAGCTCGAAGTCGGGCAAGAGGGGGCCTCCTGGGCTCAGGGAGCGGTCTCAGGATAGCCGCCCGTAGACCGTCGGTCCTGCCGCGCACCAGCCGAACGCCCCATAGGCATCACGGGGGTGGATCGCGATGCTGGGCTGGATGCAAACTCGATGCACCTCGCCGCGCCACGCCCTCCATCGAGCCTGCCGCCCGCAGCACGGACAGAGCCTCGTCGAATTCGCGCTGATCCTGCCCGTCCTGATGCTCATCCTCATGGGCATCGTCCAGATGGGCTTCGTCTTCAACGCCTACGTGACGATCTCGAACGCCACGCGGGAGGCGGCCCGGACCGCGACGATCTACCTCTACGACCGCAACCAGTCCGTGGGCACCAACGACACGGCGCGCAACGAGGCCGCCCGGAGCGCGCTGGACTCGGCCATGGGCATGCTCTCCGCCGCGTCGCCGTGGTTCGCCAACTCATCGACCTGGACGATCACGAACAATGGCGACACGTTCACCACGGGCGACCTGGTCATCGCCTACACGCTTCCGGCCGGTGTCACGGACGCCGACTCCCGGGTCGGTCAACGCGTGTCGGTCTCGATGACCTACCACCTCGACCTGCTCATCCCGTTCATCGGGGCGATCCTGCCGCACGACGCGAACGGACGCCTGCCGCTCACCGCGCAGGTGAGCATGCTGGTCAACTGATGCACCGTCCAGCCGGCGCCGCCCGGGCCGGGGAACGCGGCCAGGCCCTGGTGCTCGTGGCGCTCTTCCTGACCTCCCTGCTCGGCATGGCCGCCGTGGCCGTCGACGTGGGGCGCTTCTACACCGAGCGGCGCTTCCTCCAGAATTCGGCCGACTCGGCCGCGCTGGCGGCCGCCAACGCGCTCATCCTCGGTCACACGCAGGCCGAGGCCGAGGCCGAGGCACGAGCGCTGCTCGCGCGCAACGCCCTCGACGACCCGACCGGCTCCCCGCCGGCCCTGCCCTCCGCGGTCCCCCTCTACGCCGACGGCCACGCCGGCGAAGGCGCGTATCTCGTCGAGGGCATCCTCTTCAGCGGCGGCGAGGTGCGCGTGGCGCTGCGCAACCCCGTCGGCTACACCTTCGGCCGCGTGGTCGGCCTCACCCAGCAGGAGATCGGCGCCCGGGCCCGCGCGGGCTTCTCGGGCGGCCTGCTGCCGATCGCCGTGCGGCGCTACGTGAACATGCCCGGCCCGAACGCCAACCCCGGGTCGCCCTGCGCCAACGACCAGACGCAGTTCCTCGACTTCTTCGCGACGGAGAACACGGCCTGCCTGGGCACCGACTCGGACCCGTCCGGGCGCACCGCGCCGAGCACCGGCGCGAACTTCGACAGCGCCAACCCCGACAGCGACCCCGCCAACCACGGACCGGTCGTGACCATCCTCGGCCAGGGTGCGCAGCCGGCCAACGGGGTCTCGTTCCGCGGCTTCATCAACCTCGACACCCGCAACTTCGCCACGACCAGCTCGCAGGTGTACTTCAACGGCGTGACCGCTGGCACGAACTCGAACACGCTGAAGCAGAAGGAGGCCGGCTGGATCACCGCCGGCGGGTACCCGCCGCCCTATCCGCCGCCACCCACCACGCCGCCCGACCCGAACGACCAGGTGGGCATCATCGACGGCAACTCGACCGGCATCGCCATCGACGAGATGGCCCGGCGCTTCGGACCCGGGGACGAGATCCTCGTGGCCGTCTACCCGGGCTCGGTCATGGCCATCCCGGACTTCTCGCTGTCACCCCCGGGGACCGTGGCACTGCCCACGAGCGGCCTCACGGCCAACGCCGGCTCGCTGAAGGTGTCGCGCAACCAGGCCTTCAGCGGCCAGGTCACGCTGTCCACGCTGCCCGACACGCTCGACCCGGACAACCCCATGGTGCTGGGGACGCTGACGGGCGGCGCCACGCCCATCACCTACGACCCGAGCCCGGTGACACCGAGTCTGGGCAACGGCGCGAGCGTGGCCCTCACCAACATGACCACGAGCGGGGCGGCTGAGGGCATCTACATCGTGTGGGTCCAGGGCCAGGCCGGCAGCCCCTACCTGACCACGAAGCACGAGCCGTTCGCGGTCAAGATCGGCACCGTCACCCGCGACTTCACCATCACCTCGGACGCCAGCTCGAAGGACGCTGCGAACGTCGGTGACACGGTCAGCTTCACCCTGACCCTGCAGAACTCGCCCAACAAGAACACCGCCTTCGGCAACGCCGTGACGTTGTCCGTGGACGGGCCGCTGCCCGCGGGCGCAGGCCCCGTCACGTTCGGCTCCACCTCCGTCACGCCGAGCAAGAACGGCACGAACACGACGCTCAGCATCAACACCGGCACCATGGCCCAGGGCTCGTACCGCTTCATCGTCCGGGCGACCGGCATGAACGGCGACAGCCCCGCGCGCAAGGTCACGCACCTGCTCGCCCTGACCGTCGCGGTCGCCCCCGCGGGCGCCTCGGGCAGCGACTCCTACGTCGACATCGTCGGTTTCGCCCTGATGCGCATCACCTTGGTCACCGCGAACAACGTCGACGCCTATGCGATCACCCCGGTGATCACCGACCTGAACGATCAGGCGCTCCGCCGCGGGCAGACGGCGCGCCTCCTGCCCTGGGATTAGGGCCGCACGAGGGAGGAGTCCTCGACCATGGAGATGGAATACCACCACGAAGGCCGGCGCCGGAAGGTGCTCATCGTCCTCGGCGTCGTGCTGGCCGTGGCGGCCGGCGGGGCCGCGTTCTTCCTGGTCAACCAGGCGCAGAACGCCGGGACGGGCGTCGTGGCCACGCGCGACGTCGTCGTCGCCGCCCGCGACATCCCGGCGCGCACGGTCATCCAGTCCAGCGACCTGACCATCCGCGCGGTGCCCGACGACCCCTCCCTGGCGGTGGCCATCGCGTCCCCCGAGGATGCCATCGGCCGCATCACCGGCGTGGCGATCCTCTTCCAGCAGCCGATCAGCCCGAACCTCCTCGCCTCCGCCGTGGTCGGCGGGCAGTTCAGCATCCTCGGACCCGAGGAGACGATCTCGCCCGATTCGCCCGCCTGGCGCGCCGTGGCCGTCAACGTGCCCGACGACCGCGCCGTGGCCGGCCAGATCCAGGTCGGCCAGCACGTGGACCTCTTCATGACCGCCCAGATCAACGTCACCGTGCCGCTCGCCCGCGCCGGCGCGGCGCCCGCGCCGTCGCCCCAGCCGGGCGCCTCTACGGCGCCGTACTACACCGACAAGTCGACCAAGATCACCTACCAGGACCTGTCCATCCTGGCCCGCAACGGGACCCTCTACATCCTCCGGGTGGACATCGCCCAGGCCGAGGAGATCAGCCATCTCCAGGCCGCCGGCAACGCCCAGTTCAGCCTCGTCCTGCGCCCCGACGGCGACGACCGCGAGGTCGACACCGAGAAGCTCGGCGAGACGACGAACCGGATCATCGAGAAGTACGGGCTGCCCATCCCGGAGATCTACCCCGCCCCCTGACGCCGTCGGGCCAGGGCCTCCGCCAGCGCGGCGTCCACGGCGGCCAGCGTCGCCTCGAGCGACCCGTCGGTGAACAGCACGCGGGTCGCGACCGGGGCCAGGCGCGCCACGATGTCGCCCTGGGCGGCGATGCGCTGCTCGACGTCGCCCGGGTCGGCTCCCCGCGCCGCCAGCCGCGCCCGCTGCGTGGCCCCCTCGCAGGCCACCAGCCAGACCTCGTCGCAGGCCACCGCCAGGCCGCCCTCGACGAGCTTGATGGCCTCGATCGCGATGACCGTGGCGCCGGCCCGCTCGGCGCCGGCCACGGACCCGTCGAGGCGCGCGCGGACAGCCGGGTGGACGATGGCCTCGAGGTCACGGAGGGCGGTCTCGTCGGGGAAGACGACGGCCGCCAGCGCCGCACGATCGAGGGCGCTATCGGAAGCGAAGATGCCATCGCCGAAGCGGGCGCGGATGGCCGCCAGCGTCGGCTCGCCCGGCGCGGTCACCGCGCGCGCCAGTTCGTCGGCATCGATGACCGCGGCGCCATGCTCGGCCAGCCTCCGCCCCACGGTGGACTTGCCGCAGCCGATCGGCCCGGTCAGGCCGATGCGCAGCGGGCGAACCGGCGGCGGCGCAGGGTGCAGGGGCCGCTCATCGAGGCGCCCGCTCCTCGATCGTCAACCAGGCCTCCTCGGCCTGGGCAAGGGCCGCGTCCACGTCCGCCAGCTCGCTCGTGACGCGCCGCAGCTCGACGAAGTTGGCCTGTGTGCCGGGATCGCCGAGCGCCAGCTCCAGGTGGCTCCGGCGCAGCCCGAGCCGGTTGAGGTCCCCCTCCACCAGCGCCTTCTGCCGCCGGTAGGCGTCCTTCGAGAGTGCCGCCGGCCGCGCTGAGGGCCGGGTCGGTACGGCCGTGCGGGGTTCGCCGGCGGCCGCGGGCGGCACCACCGGGACCGCCCCACGCGCGGCGCGCCGGACCGCGTCCGGATCGTAGCGACGGCCCTGGAGCTCCAGCGCGCCCTCCACCGTCCAGCCCTCCCCTATCGCCCGCCGCCACTCGGCGTAGCCGCCCTCGAAGGCCACCGCCCGAGCCGGCTCGCCGCGGCCGGCCGGCTCCACCACCCACAGCCGCGCGCAGATCGTATCGAGCAGGCGGCGATCGTGGGAGACGATGAGCAGCGTGGCCGGCGACTCGCGCAGGAACGACTCCAAGGCTTCGCGGGCGGGGATGTCGAGGTGGTTGGTCGGCTCGTCGAGGAGCAGCAGGTTCGCCGCCGTGATGCCCAGCAGCGCCAGCTCCAGGCGCGAGCGCTCCCCACCGGAAAGCTCGGAAACGGGCTTGAAGACGTCCTCGCCGCGAAAGAGGAAGCGCGCCAGGTACGAGCGCGCCGGCCCGTTGTCGAGGTTCACCTGGCCGAGCAGGGCGTCGAGGACGGTGGCGCCGGGGAAGCTGCGGCCGCGCACCTGGGCGAGGTAGCCGGGCTGGACGGCGGCGCCCAGCCGGACCACGCCTTCGAGCGGAGACAGCTCGCCGGCGATCGATCGCAGTAGCGTCGTCTTGCCGGCGCCGTTGGGGCCGACGATGCCCACCCGGTCGCCGCGCTGCGCCTCGAGCCGCCCGATGCGGGCGACGGGCACGCCGTCCGGGCGCTCGGGCGTCGGAGGAAAGCCCACGGTCGCATCGCGCAGGGACACGACCAGGTCCCCCGAGCGGACCGGCCCCCCACCGACCAGGCCGCCGGACCGCAGTGCCAGGTGCGGGCCACGGCGGGGCGCCTGCGCGCGCACCTCGGCGAGGGCCTCGAGGCGGCGTTCGTGCTCGTGCATCTTCGCGTACTTGCGGTGGCTCCGGTAGCGCTGCACCAGCTCCCGCTCGCGCGCGATCGCCTCGCGGCTGGTCTCGGCGTCCTTCGCGGCGCGCGCGTCGGCCGCCTCGCGCTGCATGAGGTAGGCCGAGTAGCCGCCCCGGAAGACGGCCAGGCGCCGCTCGCGCAGCTCCCAGATGCGGCCCGCCACGGCGTCGAGGAAGGCCCGGTCATGCGAGGCCACCAGGAGTGACCGGTCGCGCCGCACCAGCGCCTGCTCCAGCCACTCCAGCGCGGCCAGGTCGAGGTGGTTGGTCGGCTCGTCGAGGAGCAGCAGGTTCGCCGCCGTGATGCCCAGCAGCGCCAGCTCCAGGCGCGAGCGCTCCCCACCGGAAAGCTCGGAAACGGGCTTGAAGACGTCCTCGCCGCGAAAGAGGAAGCGCGCCAGGTACGAGCGCGCCGGCCCGTTGTCGAGGTTCACCTGGCCGAGCAAGGCGTCGAGGACGGTGGCGCCGGGGAAGCTCCGGCCGCGCACCTGGGCGAGGTAGCCGGGCTGGACGGCGGCGCCCAGCCGGACCACGCCTTCGAGCGGAGACAGCTCGCCGGCGATCGATCGCAGCAGCGTCGTCTTGCCGGCGCCGTTGGGGCCGACGATGCCCACCCGGTCGCCGCGCTGCGCCTCGAGCCGCCCGATGCGGGCGACGGGCACGCCGTCCGGGCGTTCGGGGGTCGGAGGAAAGCCCACGGTCGCATCGCGCAGGGACACGACCAGATCCCCCGAGCGGACGGGCCCGCCGCCGACCAGGCCGCCGGACCGCAGCGCCAGGTGCGGGCCACGGCGAGGCGCCTGCGTGCGCTCCTCGGCGAGGGCCTCGAGGCGGCGTTCGTGCTCGTGCATCTTCGCGTACTTGCGGTGGCTCCGGTAGCGCTGCACCAGCTCCCGCTCGCGCGCGATCGCCTCGCGGCTGGTCTCGGCGTCCTTCGCGGCGCGCGCGTCGGCCGCCTCGCGCTGCATGAGGTAGGCCGAGTAGCCGCCCCGGAAGACGGCCAGGCGCCGCTCGCGCAGCTCCCAGATGCGGCCCGCCACGGCGTCGAGGAAGGCCCGGTCATGCGAGGCCACCAGGAGTGACCGGTCGCGCCGCACCAGCGCCTGCTCCAGCCACTCCAGCGCGGCCAGGTCGAGGTGGTTGGTCGGCTCGTCGAGGAGCAGCAGCTCCGGGTCCGCGACGACGAGGCGCGCCAGCGCCGCCCGCGTCTGCTCCCCGCCCGAGAGGGCGTCGGGGGGCTTCGACCATTCGTCCCGGGCGAAGCCGAGCCCCGAGAGCGCCTCGTCCACCCGAACGTCGAGTCGGTAGCCGTCGAGCGCCTCGAAGCGGTGCCGCAGGTCGGCGTAGCGGGCCGAGCCGACGGCCGCGGCGCCGGCGGCCTCCAGGGCGCTCAACTCCCGCTCCAGCCGCTCGAGCTCGACGGCGCCGGCCCGGATGGCGGTGCGGACGTCCGGCGCGGCCATGAAGGCCGCGTCGAGGTTCGCCTCCTGGGACAGCAGCCCCACGGTCAGGCCGCGCTTGCGCGCGACGAGGCCCCCGTCGGGCTCCTCCGTGCCGGCGGCGAGACGCAGCAGCGTCGTCTTGCCGGAGCCGTTGGCGCCCACCAGGCCGACGCGGTCGCCGTGGGCCATGGCGGCGCTGATGCCGTCGAGGATGACGAAGGTGCCGATCTCGCGGCGGACCGCCTCGAAGCGCAGGATGGCCATGATCAGGCGCCTTCCGCCCGCGGGCGCGATGAGCGCCGCGGCAGGCGCTGGCACCAGGCGCAGTAGTGCGTGCCCCGCGCGCCGAGGACGATGCGCCGGATGGGACGGCCGCAGCGGTGGCAGGGCTGGCCCGTGCGCTGGTAGACGTCGAGGTGCTCCTGCATCTCTCCGTCGCCCTGCGGGGCCGTGTAGTCGTCGATGGAGCTGCCGCGACGCTCGATCGCCTCGCTCAGCACGCCGCGGATGGCCTCGTAGAGGCGGCGCTCGTGCGGCGGGCGCAACGTATCGGCCCGGCGCAGCGGATGGAGCCGCGCCCGCCAGAGGGCCTCGTCGGCGTAGATGTTGCCGATGCCCGCGATGAACGACTGGTCGAGCAGGAGGGACTTGAGTCGGCCGCGGCGTGCCCGCAGCAGCCGCCGGAACGCGCCGAGCGTGAACGCGGACTCCAGCGGCTCGGGACCGTGGCCGGCGAACAGCTCCCGCGCCTCGTCCGCGTCGAGCACGGTGCCCGCCTCGTCGCGCCGGTAGAGCCCCACGCGGGCGAACTTGCGCACGTCGCGCAGGCGCAGCTCGCGCCCATCCTCGAGGCGCAGGGCGAGGTGGACATGCGGATCGCGCGGCTCCGTTGCCGGCGGGACGGTGAGCTGGCCGGTCATCTTGATCTGGATGGCGAGGACGGCGCCACCGTCACAATCCATGACGAGCCACTTCGCGCGCCGCCCAACGTCGAGGATGGTCCGCCCGCGGAGGCCGGCCGCGAACGCATCGGGCGCCGGATGGCGCACGACGCGTGGCCAATCCAGCCACACGTCCGCGATGACGGCATGGCGCACGAGCGGGGCCAGCTCGCGCGCGATCGTCTCGACCTCGGGCAGCTCCGGCATGGGCGACGTCAGGCGGAGCGCAGCGGCGTCATCGACTCCCAGTCGTCGCCGGACTTGAGGTCGACGTCGAGCGGCACGTCGAGCGGCATGGCCGTCTCCATCGTCTGGCGCACGAGCGGCGCCACGGCCGCCAGCTCGCCGCGCGGCACCTCGAGCAGCAGCTCGTCATGGACCTGGAGGAGCATCCGGGCGCCCGAGCCGGCCGACCGCAGCCGCTCGTCGAGCCGAATCATGGCGATCTTCACGATGTCGGCGGCGGTGCCCTGGATGGGCATGTTGATGGCCATCCGCTCGCCCGCCGCGCGGAGGTTCGGGTTGCGCTGCTGGAGCTCGGGGATCGAGCGACGGCGCCCGAGGAGCGTCGTCACGTAGCCCTGCGTGCGCGCCAGGTCCTTGATGTGGAGCATGTAGTAGCTGATCCCGCTGTAGGTGGCGAAATAGCTGTTGATGAAGGCCTGCGCCTCGGCGCGCGGGATGTTCGCGCGGGTCGAGAGCCCGAAGTCGCTCATGCCGTAGGCGATGCCGAAGTTCACCATCTTGGCCATCGAGCGCTCGTCGGGCGTCACGTCGGCGGGGTCCTTGTGCAGCACCAGGGCAGCCGTCTCGCGGTGGATGTCGGCCTTGCGGGCGAAGGCGTCGCGCAGCGCCGCGTCGCCCGACACGTGGGCCAGCACGCGCAGCTCGATCTGGCTGTAGTCGGCCGCGAGCAGGGTCGTCTCCGCGCTGCCGGCCACGAAGGCGCGCCGGATACGCCGCCCGAGGTCGGTGCGGATGGGGATGTTCTGGAGGTTCGGGTCCGACGAGCTGAGCCGGCCCGTCGACGCCACCGCCTGATGGAAGGTCGTGTGCAGACGGCCGGTACGCGGGTCGAGGAGGAGCGGCAGCGCGTCCACGTAGGTGCTCTTGAGCTTCGTGTAGACGCGCCAGTCGAGGAGCATCGGGATCATGGGGTGGGCCGGGCGCAGCTCCTCGAGCACGGTCGCGTCGGTCGAGTAGCCGGTCTTCGTGCGCTTGCCGCGCGGCAGGTTCAGCTCGTAGAAGAGGACCTGCTCGAGCTGCTTGGGGCTGCCCAGGTTGAACTCGTGGCCCACGGCTTCATAGATGCCGGCCTCCAGGCGCGCGATCTCGGTCGAGAACTCGCCGCTGAGCGCGCCCAGCGCCCCGCGGTCGATGGCCACGCCGGTCGCCTCCATGGCCGCCAGGACCGGGATGAGCGGCAGCTCCAGCTCGGCGTAGAGGCGCGCCAGGTCCGCCTCGCCCAACGCCGGCTCGAGCGAGGCCCGCGCGGCGGCGACCGCCGCAGCCTCGACCGCCGCGTGGTCGGCGCCACCCAGGGTGCCGGCCGCGGGCAGCTCGACGCCCAACCGCTCGGCGCAGATGTCGGTGAGCGTCTGGCTGCGCAGGGCGGCGTTGAGCAGGTAGGCGGCGATCTGCGTGTCGAAGGCGACCGGCGGCAGAGCCGCGCCGCGGTGGACCGGCTCGGGTGAGCCGTCCGGGTCGCGGCGGGCCAGCTCGGCGACGAGGACGCGCTTCACCTCGTGGCCGACCAGCGGACGACCGGCGGCGGCGATCGCGGCCAGGAGCCGCGTTGCCTCGTCGGCGCTCGCGGCCAGCAGGCGCCCGTCCTCGCCGGCCACGGCGAGGCCGAGCAGCGTGCCCCGTCGCGGCCGGGGATCGTCGAGCGCGAGCCCCACGGCGAGCGAGGGCTGGGCCGCCAGCCAGGCCGCGGGGTCGTCCCCGGCGCCGACGCGCTCCGCCAGCGACGGGTCGCGCAGCAGCGCGCGGAGGCGGGCGAGCGGGTCGGCCGGCAGCACGGCAGCGGGCGTCACGTCCGCCCCGGAGGGCCGCGCCGCTTCGGGCGTCGCCGGCGCCGTCGCGGAGGCGGCCAGGGCGTCGAAGTCGAGCGTCAGCTGCAGCCCGCTCCCCTCCCCGACGAGGCCGCGGGGTCGCGCGGCGAGGACACGGCCGGGGACGATGGCGGCCGGCATGGGCATGGACTCATCCACCTGGCGCAGCAGCTCGCCGGGCGCCAGCGGGCCCTCACCGTCCACGGTCGGCAGGCGCTCCACGAGCGAGCGGAACTCGTACTCGCGGAAGAGCCGGATGACCTCGGCCCGGTCGAAGTGGCCCAGGCCGGCCGCGGACAGGTCCAGCTCGACCGGCAGGTCGCGGTGGATGGTCACCAGCTCCCGGTTGGCGAGCACCTGGTCGTGGTGCTCCACGACCTTCTGGCGGAGCTTCTCCGGCGTCACCCGATCGACCTCGGCGTACATCGCGTCGAGCGAGCCGAAGTCCTGGAGGAGCTTCGCGGCGGTCTTGTCGCCGACGCCGGGGATGCCCGGGATGTTGTCGGTCGTGTCGCCCTTGAGCGCCTTGAAGTCGATCATCTGGGCCGGCGTGAGGCCGTAGCGCTCGAAGACCGCGGCCGGGTCGTAGACGACCGTCTGCTGCACGCCGCCGCGGGTCGTCATGACCGAGGTCCGCTCGCTCACGAGCTGGAGCATGTCGAGGTCGCCGGAGACGATCGTCGTCTGCAGGCCGCGCCCCTCGGCCTGCCGCGAGAGCGTGCCGATGAGGTCGTCCGCCTCCCAGCCCTCGAGCTGGTGGATGGGGATGCGGAAGGCCTCGATCAGCTCGCGCACCTTGGGGAACTGGTCGCGCAGGTCGTCGGGCATCTTCTGCCGGGTCGCCTTGTACTCGGCAAACGCCTCATGGCGGAAGGTCGGCGCAGCGAGGTCGAAGCAGGCCATGACGTAGTCCGGCCGCACGTCCTGGAAGCCGCGCAGGACGATGCTCCAGAAACCGAAGACGGCATTGACCAGCTCGCCGCGGCTGGTCGTCAGGGGGGTGTTGAAGAGGGCGAAGTAGGCGCGGTAGATGAGCCCGTTGGCATCGAGCAGCATGAGCCGTTCCACCGGTCGAGTTTACCGCCCGGGGCTGCCCGACCGCCGCGCTCGGGGCCGGGAGGTCAGCGCAGGAGCGGATCCTCGGTGGCCCGGCGGGCGACGGCGCGCACGATCAGGACGGCGCCCGCGAGGGCGACGAGGCCGGCGCCGATGAGCAGCGCCGGGTCGGGCGCGGGGGCCGCGGGAGCCTCCTCGATCTTCGTGGCCTGGGTCGCGGTGTCGATGACCGATTTGCCCTCGTCGGCGCCGGGCGCGAGAGGCGCCTCGGTCGGTGCCGCGAAGGGGGCGAGGCTGAACTCTGGTCCGCCTTCGGCGCCGCCGGTCCCCGCGTCGAGCGCGCGCTCTGCGGCCGGAGCCGTCGCGCCGGCGCCGGCGAAGAAGATCGGCAGCGCGGCGGTCGTCACGACCATCAGCAGACCGATGGCCATGGCCGCGCCGGCCAGGGGCTGGAGTGGCGCGAGGCCGGGCCCGCCGAGGCGGCGCAGGAGCCGTCGCACGGCGCTGCCGCGCAGTCGCTCGGCATCGGCGGCGCTCAGCCGGAAGTCGCGCGGCCGGGACGGAACGGCGAGGTGGTGGGCCAGGGACGGCATGAGCCGGATCTCGCGGTCGAGGGCGGCGCAGCGGCGGCACTGCTCGACGAGCTGAACCGCAGCGCGCGCCTCGTCGGCACCGAGGTCGCCGCAGGCGTAGGCCACGATCAGCTGGTGGTCGTGCCCGGCGTGGTCGTCGGCGGCCCGGTTGGACAGGTGGGCGGTCATCGGCGCTGTGACGTCCTCACTCGCGGAAGAGTTCCATCTGGTCGGCGAGCAGGTCGCGCAGGGCGAGCCGGCCGCGGTGGATGCGCGACTTCACCGTGCCCAGGGAGACGCCGGTGATCCCTGCGATCTCCTGGTAGTCGAAGCCCTCGACATCGAAGAGCAGGATGGCCCGGCGCTGGTCGTCCGTGATGGCCTCCATGGCCGTGCGGATGACGCGCGAGCGGGCGCGGCGCGTGGCCTGGGCCTCCGGGTCGTCGTCGGGGTCGGTCGGCGGCTGCCAGGCCTCGTCCTCCCACTCGGGGTAGGGTTCGGAGGGGCGGCGCTTGCGCAGGCGCAGGACGTCGGTGGCGGCGTTCAGCGCGATGCGCGCCAGCCAGCCCCGGAACGATCCCCCGCGGAAGCGGTCGAGGTTGCGGAAGGCGCTGAAGAACGCCTCCTGCACCGCGTCGGCGGCCGCCTCACGGTCGCGCACCACGCGCACGACGAGGCCGAACAGGAAGTCCTGGTAGTGCCCCACGAGGTCGTTGAACGCCTCGAGATCGCCGGCCAGCGCCCGCTCGACGAGGCCCTGGTCGCGTGCGTGCACGGCCTCGAGGTCGACGGACACGGGCGCGGGGATCCTCCGGGCGGCTGGCGTCGGCGGGACGGCGGCCGCAGTCTAGCACCGGGTCGGCCGTACAATCCCCCTGCCGGCCGAAGTGGCGGAACTGGCAGACGCGAGGGTCTCAAACACCCTTGAGGGCAACCTCGTCCGGGTTCGACTCCCGGCTTCGGCACCACCGATCCGAGCACGAGAACGATCGAGCCGCCCGGTGCACCGGGCGGCTCGAAGCGTCAACGATACGGGCGCGCCCCGGTCAGTCGTTCTTTCCCTTTCCCTTACCGTTACCCTGCGCCCGGATCTGGCCGCGGATCTCGCCCCCGGGGAATCCCGCGTTGTGGACATTGGCGTAGGTGACGCCGGCGCGGATCGCGCGCAGCGCTGCAGCCATGTCGCCGGCCGCGATCCCCTGGATGGCCAGGATGTCGGGTGCGTCGATCGTGCCGGTCACGGTCGCCGGCACGACCGGGCAGGCGGGCTTGTCGCCCCCGCCGCACAGCCAGGCGAGGACGCCGCCGTTGACCCCGGACTGGGCGAAGTGGATGTGCGAGGCGGTGGCGGCTCCGCCCTGGAGGCCCGAGTAGGTCAGCGTGTACGCGATCTCGGTCCCGGCCGGGTTGACCTTCAGGCGGAGCTCGCCGTTGCCCGTGGTCGAGATCGACGGCACCTCCTGGTAGCCGCCCAGCCGGGCCTTGAAGGCATTCCGCTGGGAGTCCCCGTTGGCGGCGGCCACGCCCATGACGCCCACGACCAGGACGACCACCGACGCGACAACGATGAGTTTCTTCATCACGGACCTCCTAGATTCGTCTGGCCGCCGGGCGCACGAGGAGGTGCGCCTCCGCCACTGCGGCTGCGGCCCCACCTTCGCGCAATGGGCACTCGGACCAGCGAAGATCGAGTGCCGGTGTTGGCAAGCATCCATCGCATGAGGCTCGTCAAGGCTGCGCCAGGGGGCCTCCCGTTGTCAACCCGATGGCCGGGGACCGTGTTGCGCGGTGGCACCACGTCCACCGCGAGCCTACTCCAGCTCGAGCGTGACCAGGCCCGCGCGGAGCCGGCGGCCGATCTCCGCCAGCAGCTCGGCGTCGTAGGCGACGGCGCTGCGCAGTTGCATCGCCTGGACCCGGCCGCCGGAGACGGGCAGGTGGAGCACGACGGGGGTCTCGCCGGGGTGCTCGGCGATGACCGCGCGCAGCTCCTCGAAGGCACGCGCGAGCGCCTCGGCGGGCGTCAGCCCGAAATGGACGTGGAGCGACTGACCGGGCGCGGCCACGACCGGCCGTGTGGCCTCGTCCGGCGCCGCGGCGGCCTCCACGGCCAGGCGCGCCTCGTCGGGGAGCGGCGGCTCCTCGTGCTCGGCGCCGAGAACGGCCACGGAACGGGGTTCCGGCGCTTCCACCGACGGGACCGGCGGACGCGGGGCGGGTCGCGCAGCCGGCACGCCCGAGGACGGTAGTCGGACCTCGATCGTGCCCCTCACCTCGCTACCGCGCAGCGGCGAGACGAGCGGCACGGTGCGCGTGACGACCGGCGGGGAGGGCGCTCCCGGCCCGACCGGGACCCGCGCGGTCGGCGGCCCATAGCCACCGGCCCCGTTCCCGTTGCCAGCACCGTTCCGACCGCGCCGCCCGCGGTCGCCCTCGGCCGCGGCCCGTGCGAAGGCCACCTCCCCCATCGCCTGCGCGTCGTCCCAGTCCCAGACGGCGTCGGCGAGGAGGACCGCCCCGTCGCCCTTGTGGTCGACGCGACCGGCCACCAGCACGATGGCGTCGGCCCGCCAGGTCGGCGCGGTCGCCTCGAGGATCTTGGGGAAGACGATGACCTCGAGCGAGCCCTGGAGGTCCTCCAGCGTGGCCACGCCCATGGTCGCCTTCGCCTTCGTGATGACCGTGCGCATGCCGGTCACCACGCCGCCGACGACCACGCGCTGCTGGTCCAGCTCCTCCCCGAGGTCACCCGAGTAGGCGGTCACGTAGCGGCCGATCTGCTCGGCGATGTCGCCCAGCGGGTGGTCCGAGAGGTAGAGTCCCAGCAGCTCCTTCTCCCAGCGCAGCCGCTCGCGCAGTGGCGCCTCGGTCGAGTGCGGCAGCGGGCGCTCGATCATGTCCGGCTCGGCGGCGACGTCGAAGAGCGAGGCCTGCCCGCTGATCCGGTCGCGCTGCACCGCCTGGCCGGCGGACATCGCGTCGTCGAGCGCGTCGAGCAACTGCGCCGGATGGCCGAAGCGACTCAGCGCCCCGACCTTGACCAGCGACTCCAGCACGCGCCGGTTGGCCAGGCGCAGGTCGACCCGGGCGCAGAAGTCGGCCAGTGTGCGGAACTCCCCCTCGGCCTCGCGCGCGGCGACGATCGACTCGATGGCCCCCTGGCCCACGTTCTTCACGGCCAGCAGGCCGAAGCGGATGGCGTCGCCCTCGACCGTGAAGTGCAGCCCGCTGACGTGGACGTCGGGCGGGCGGACCTCGATGCCCAGCCGGCGGCACTCGGCGACGGCGGCGGCGACCTTCTCGGTGTTGTCGCGGAAGGCCGTCAGCACGCTGGCCATGTACTCGACCGTGTAGTTCGCCTTGAGGTAGGCCGTCTGATAGGCGATCAGGCCGTAGCACGTGGCGTGGGCCTTGTTGAAGCCGTACCGTTCGAACGGCTCGAAGGCCTTGAAGACGGCGTCGATGACCTCGGGCCGGACGCCGCGCTCGGCGGCCTGCGTGACGAAGCGTTCCTTCTGCGCGCGCAGGACGGACGACTTCTTCTTGCGGATGGCGTAGCCCAGGGTGTCCGCCTCGGGCCCCGTGAAGCCGCCCAGCGCCTTGGCCGCGGACATGATGTCCTCCTGGTAGACGAAGATCCCGTAGGTCTTCTCCAGGTACGGCTCGAGCAGCGGGTGCAGGTAGGTCACCGGCTCCTGGCCGTGCTTGCGGCGGATGTAGGCGGGGATGTTGTCCATCGGGCCCGGGCGGTAGAGGGCGACCATGGCGGCGAGATCGTGGACCGAGGTCGGGCGCAGCTCGCGCACGTAGCGGCGCATGCCCGGCGACTCCAGCTGGAAGACGCCGGTCGTCTCGCCCGAGGCGAGCAGCTCGAACGTCTTCGCGTCGTCGAGCGGGATCGTCTCGAGGTCGATGCGCTCGCCGCCCCGCTGCTGGGCGATGAGGTCCACCGCCTGGCGCAGGATGGTCAGGTTCGAGAGGCCCAGGAAGTCGAACTTGAGGAGGCCGAGGGCCTCGACGCCGTGCATCTCGTACTGGGTCATCAGCGCGTCGGAGTTCGTGGCGCGCTGGAGGGGCATCAGGTCGGTCAGCGGCTCACGGCTGATGACCACCCCGGCGGCGTGGGTGGAGGCGTTGCGCGCCACGCCCTCGAGCTGTTTGGCGACGTCGATGAGCTTCTTGACCTGGGCGTCCCCCTCGTACATCCCCCTCAGCTCCGGCGACGTGTCGAGCGCCTCGTCGAGCTTGATGCCGAGCTGGTTGGGGACGGCCTTGGCGATGCGGTCCACCTCGCCGTAGCCGAGCCCGAGCACCCGCCCCACGTCGCGGATGGCCGCCCGCGCGAGCATCGTGCCGAAGGTGATGATCTGGGCCACGTGGTCGGTGCCGTACTTGTGCGTGACGTAGGCGATGACCTCGTCGCGGCGGCTGTCCTCGAAGTCCACGTCGATGTCGGGCATCGTCACCCGGTCGGGGTTGAGGAAGCGCTCGAAGGGCAGCTCGTAGCGGATCGGGTCCACCGGCGTGATGCCCAGGGTGTAGGTGACGATCGAGCCCGGCGCCGAGCCCCGGCAGGTGGTGGCGATGCCCTGCTCGCGGGCGAAGCGGGTGAAGTCGGCCACGATGAGGAAGTAGCCCGCGTAGCCCATGCGGATGATCACGTCCAGCTCGTACTCGAGCCGGTCCTGCAACTCGCGGGTGACCGTCCCGTAGCGCCGTTCCAGGCCCTCCTGACAGGCGGCACGCAGCCAGCTCTCGGCCGTGTGGCCCTCCGGTACGGGGAACTGCGGCAGCTTCAGCTCGCCGAAGGGGATCTTCAGGTTCGTCATCTCGGCGATGCGCCGCGTGTTGGCGATGGCCTCCGGCAGGTCGCCGAAGAGCTGGCCCATCTCGGCCGCGCTCTTGAGGTAGAACTCGGGCGTCTCGAACTTCATCCGGTTGGGCGTGTCGAGGTTCGAGGCCGTGCCCACGCAGAGCAGCACGTCGTGGGCCTCGGCCTGCGAGCGGTGGACGTAGTGGAGGTCGTTCGTGGCCACCAGCGGCAGGCCGACGTCGGGGGCGAGGCGGAGGAGCTGCTCGGTCAGGCGCCGTTGCTCGGGCAGGCCGTGGTCCTGCACCTCGAGGAAGAAGTCCCCGGGGCCGAAGATGTCGCCGTAGGCGCCGGCCAGGCGTCGAGCCGACTCCCAGTCCTCGACCTCGAGCGCCCGGGGGATCTCGCCGTTGAGGCAGGCGCTGAGGCCGATCAGGCCCTCGGCGTGCCCCGCGAGGTAGTCCCGGTCGATGCGCGGCTTGTAGTAGTAGCCGTCGAGGTGCGCGTCGGTGGCGATGCGGCAGAGGTTGCGATAGCCCGTCCAGTCCTTGGCGAGGAGGATCAGATGGAAGGGCTGCGCGTCCGCCTTGCCCTCGCGGTCGGTCATGGCCCGCCGGGCGACGTACGTCTCGATGCCGATGATCGGCTTGATGCTGCGCTTCTCGCAGGCCTGGTAGAACGCGACCGCGCCGTAGAGGGCGCCGTGGTCGGTCAGGGCCAGGCTGTCGAAGCCGAGCGCGCTGGCCTGGCTGACGAGATCGTCGATGCGCCCCAGCCCGTCGAGGAGGCTGAACTCCGAATGGACGTGGAGGTGGGTGAAGTCGTTCGGGGCGATGGTCACGGAAGGCTAATGGTAGCCCGGGCGGGGCCGGGTCGCGGGGGATCAGCCGAGAAGGAACAGAAGAACGCCGGCGGGGACCGGAGACTTTACGATATCGGGGGGCTCTTGGGAAGCGGACTTTCCGATAGAGGGGGGCTCTTGGGAAGCGGACTCTTTCAGCGCACTTCCTGAAGCGTCGCCAGATCGCGATGGGCGAAGTCATTCGGAGCGACCGTGTAGCAGAACGAG
>LDXM01000035.1 GCA_001443375.1 Chloroflexi bacterium CSP1-4 | reverse complement strand
TGTTTCTCCGTGAACACCAAAACGCCCGTTGCCGGACTGCGGAGCGCCCCGCCGGAGGTCGTTCGAGCGTGGCCGGAGGTCGATCGAGGGTCGCCCGACCGCGAGCGAGCGTGGCGCGAGGCCCTCTGGATGAACGCGGCCGCTGAGGGCCCCGTCGGCGACTGGATTCGTGCGGTTTGGTGCGCCACCAACAACGCCGGCCCGTCGGATTCGCTTCCGGCGTCGGTTCGATCGCCGGGAGTGATAGGAATCGAGGTAACGACCGCCGCGGGAGTCGCCCCGCCCGCTTTGGCGTCGGTTCGATGACGGTGAGCGATGGATCGGGCGGTCGAGGGGGCCGTGAGGTCGCCTATCGGCCCATTAGGTCGTTTCCTATGCCTGGGGGCGATGGCGCCCGGCCCCCATGGGGCGCCCCCCTGGCGCGCCGCCCTGATGCCGGTCGTGCCCGCCGCGTCCGCGGCGGGCGCTCAGCGCCGCGGGCCCGTCCCGTCGTTCGAGCTGCGCCCCGCCGAGTACCCGCCGCCGACGGTCGGCTCGATGAGGCCGTAGTCGCCGTCACGGCGCCGGTAGAGGACGGCCACGCGCTCGTTCTCGGCGTTGACGAAGACGAAGAAGCTGTGGCCGAGCTCCTCCATGCGGCTGACCGCGTCCTCCTCGAACATCGGCTCGATGGCGAAGCGCTTGATCTTGACCACCCTCGGCAGCGGAGGCTCGCGGTCGGCGGTCCCGTCGGCGATCGCGCGCAGGAGGACCTTCTCCTCCGCCGGCCGCACCCGCCGCTGGGGCTTCTTGGTGTGATCCACGGCCCGCCGCTCGAGCTTGTCCACGACCGTGTCCACGGCCGCGCGGTGGTTCGGAGCGCGGGCGACGCCGCGCAGCGGGCGCCCGTCGATGACCAGCGTGACCTCCACGATGTGGGAGTCCTCGATGCTCTTGTGGCGCTCGACGGAGAGTTCGACGAGTGCGTCGGAACGATCATCGAGGAGTCGCTCCAGGCGGTGCAACTTCTGCTCCGTGTAGCGGCGATCGGCCTCGGGGACGTCGAAGTTCTTGCCCTTGACGATGGTTCGCACAGGCACGCCTCCTGGCCCGATTCTACGCCCGGACAGTGCGGTGGGACCTATCGCTCGCGGGCGACGGCGAGCCCCGAGACGACCTCAGCCCCGGCTCCGAGGAGCGCACCCGCGCAGGCCGACAGCGTGGCGCCGGTGGTGACCACGTCGTCCACCAGCACCACCCAGCGCCCGCGCACCGCCGCCGTGGCACGAGGCTCGATGGCGAACGCGGCACCGACGTTGGCGCTGCGCGCGCCGCGGCCGAGCGCATGCTGGGCGGTCGTCGCGCGGCCGCGCCCGAGAGCCGGCACGACCGGCAGCCCGAGCGCGGCCCCTGTGGCCTCGGCGAGCAGGACCGCCTGGTCGTAGCCGCGCTGCCGCAGTCGATCGGAGTGGACCGGAACCGGCACGAGCAGCTCACCGCCGACCCCGGCGCGCCGCCAGCGTGCCGCCAGAAGCTCGCCGAGCGGCTGCGCCAGCCGCCGATTCGCGGCGTACTTCAACTCGTGGAGGGCGGCGCGCGTAGGGCCCGTGAACGGCGCGCACCACTCGAGTTGGGCGACGCCGTCCAGCAGGCCGCCGGGCAGGCCGATGGGGGCGCCGGGCGGCTCGTCGAGGCGCGCCGAGAGGTGCCGGCGACAGTCGGTGCAGATGAGCGTGCCTTCCTGCCCGCAACCGGGGCAGGTCGGGGGCAGCAGGAGGTCGAGGAGCGCGGCCATGCGGGAAGCCTGACCGGTGCCGCTCTCCCGGCACTCCACCGCCCGATGGCGGCCGCTCATCCGGCCCTGCCCGGCGCGTATCCTTCGCCTCGATGCCGACGCCCCAACGCCGCGAGGCCGCGATCGCCACGCTCCTCGGGTTGGTCGGGCTGGCTGCCCTCGTCGCAGCCTGGGCTGCGCTCCGCGAGAGCGTCGGCCATGACTACGACCTGGCCGCCTATCTCGGGGCGGCGGCACGGGTCGCCGCCGGTGGCACGCCCTATCAGCCTGAGACGCTTGGCGGCCCCTTCCGACCGGGGCCCGCCGAGTTGTACCTCTATCCGCCGGGGCTCGCGGTGTTGCTCGCCCCATTCGCCGGCCTGCCGGGGAGCCTCGTGTCCGCCGGCTGGTTCGCGCTGCGGGTCGGCGCGCTCGCCGCGGGCTGCGCGCTCATGCCCGTGCGCCCGTGGATCCGCGGCACATCGCTACTCGTCGCGGCCGCCAGCTACCCCGTCCTCCTTGACGTCAACCTGGGCAACGTCAGCGTCGTCGTCTTCGCCCTCACCGCCGCCGCCTGGCGCTTTCTGGATCGTCCGTCCGGCTCGATCGCGGTGGCCGCCGCCCTGGCGCTGCGGCCGCCGCTCCTCGTCGTCGTCGCCTGGTGGGCGCTGCGGCGCCGCTGGGGGCCGATCGCCTGGGCGTTCGGAGCCGCCGTCGTCCTCGCGGCGCTGGCGCTGCCCTTCGTCGGGCTCGCCGGCTACACCGACTACCTGGTGGTCGTCCGGAACCTGACGGGGATGCAGGGCGTGCCCCGCAACGCGGACTTCGGGTCGCTGGCCCTGGCCGCCGGCCTGCCCCCGCCGCTGCCGACACTGGCGTTCATCGGCGGCGCGCTGGCCGGCCTCGGCATCATGCTGGCCGGGCTTCGGCGTGACCGCGACGTGGCGTTCGTGACGGCGGTCGGGGCATCACTCCTGCTCGCGCCGCTGCTCTGGGTCCACTACCTCGTGGCACTCATCCTGCCCGCGGCGCTTCTCGCCGACCGCGGTCGTCGCTGGGCGATCCTGTTGCCGCTCCTCGGCTGGCTGCCCGAGCCGTTCCTGCCCTTCGTGGCCATGATCGGGGCCCTGGCACCGCTACTCGCCGCTCCGCCGGGCGTCGACGAACGCCAGCCGGTCGCCGACCTGCGTTCCTGAGCGCTCCAGGGTCCCCGGCGCCAGCTCCAGCACGCCCCGCGCGCCACGCACGGTCCAGACCAGCCCGATCCAGGGCGGCAGGCGGTGGCGCACCGCGATCACCGGACGCGTCCCGTCAGGCGCCTCGCTGCCAAGGAAGGCGCAGTCGATGGGGAAGCGCATGAAGAACATGTGGATGCTCGTCACGCCCGGCATCCAGAGGCCCTCGTCGGGGTCGATGGACGCCCGCCCCATGAGGCCCCGGAAGCTCGTCCAGAAGTTGCGCGCGGACGTGACACGACCCGCGACGGTCGTGTCACGGGTCGTGTTGCGGATCGCGAGGGGGTGGCCCGCCACGTGATCCTATTGGGCCTTCCCGATGTTGAGCACGATGAGGATGACGGCCGGCCCGAGGATGACGATGAACAGGGACGGGAAGATGCAGCCGACCAGCGGGAAGAGCATCTTGATGGGCGCCTTGGCGGCCATCTCCTCGGCCCGCTGGCGGCGCTCGATGCGCAGCTGCTCGGACTGGACCTGGAGCACCTTGCTGATCGAGACGCCCAGCTGCTCGGCCTGGATGATCGCGCCGATGAAGTTGGCCAGGGCGGGGACCTCGGTTCGGGCGACGATGTCGCGCAGCGCCTCGCGGCGCGACTTGCCCACGCGGATCTCGGCCAGCCCGCGGCGGAACTCGTCGGACAGCGGGCCGACCGTCTTCTCGACGACCTTGCCCAGCGCGGCGTCGAAGCCAAGGCCGGCGCGGACGGAGATGGTCAGCAGGTCGAGGGTGTCGGGGATGGCCAGCAGGATCGCCTTGCGGCGCGCCTTGATGCGACGGCCCAGCCAGAACTCGGGCAGGAGGTAGCCGACCACGGCACCGACGAGGGCCATGAGCACGCCGAAGACGGCGTTGTTCCCCAGCAGGCCGAGCAGGACGAAGGCGATGATGGCGGCCACGATGGCGGCCACCGCCTTGAGGCCCAGGAAGTCGGTCGTCTTGAGGTCCGCCGGGTTGCCGGCCTGGGCCAGGCGTCGCTCGGTGCGGCTCGTCTGGCGCGGGCTGGTCACCCGCTGCACGGCCCCGGAGAGCCGCAGCGCGAGCGGTCGCACCGTGCGCTCGAAGAACGGCTGCTGGAGCTCCAGCTCCTCGAGGGTCCTGGCCTGCATCGAGCCGAGCTGCGTGAGGCGGGCCTGGACGGGATCGACCGGCCGCGAGCCGGCCAGGCCGAAGAAGATGAAGAGGATCGCCAGCGCCGCGATGCCGGCGATGATCAGCGGAAGGGCCATCGTCTAGACCTCGATGTCCACGATCTTGCGGATGGCCATGAAGCCGAGGAACATGAAGAAGCCACCGAAGAAGAGGATGACCAGGCCGAGCGGGAGCCCGAGCACATCCGGCGGCTTCAGGAACATCGGGTCCATGAAGCCGGGGGCGATGACGAAGAGGGAGCCGGCCAGGCCGATGGGCAGGAAGCCCACCACGTAGCCCGACATGCGCTGCTGCGCGGTGAGGGTCTTGATCTCGCCCTTGATGCGCACCCGCTCGCGGATGGTGTAGGCGATCGAGTCGAGGATCTCGGCCAGGTTGCCGCCGACCTGGTGCTGGATGGTGATGGCCGTGGCCATCAGCTCCAGGTCGTCCGAGCGGACGCGGCGCACCATGTTGGCCAGGGCGTCGTCGAAGGGCAGGCCGAGGTTCACCTCGCGGATGACCCGGCCGAACTCGGTCGAGACGGGCGGCTGCGTCTCGCGCACGACCATCTCGATGGCCTGCAGGAAGGAGGAGCCCGCGCGCAGCGCGTTGGCGATGAGCATGATCGTGTCGGACAGCCGGGAGTTGAAGGCCTTCAGGCGCGCTCCCTTGCGGTGGCCGACCCAGAGGCGCGGCAGGAAGAAGCCGACGATGCCGCCGACGACGAGCGCGATGGGGTTGCCCAGCGTGGGCAGGATCGGGCTCGCGATGAACATCGCGGCCGGGACCCCGGCGGTGAGGCCGGCCCAGATCATGAGGTATTCGGAGACCTTGAGGCGCAGGTCGGCACGGGCCAGCTCGCGCTGGATGTTCGTACCGAAGTCGCGCTGCTCGACCGCCCTGTTGAGGTTGGCCAGCGCGGCGCTGTTGGCGAGCAGGTCGCTGATGGGTCCCTGGCTGGCCTTCTTCTCGGCCTCCGCCTTGGGGCCTGCGGCGTAGCGCTCGAGGCGCGAGGTCAGGCCGGAGCCCCGTCCACCCGCGGCGATGCCCAGGAAGATGAGCAGGATGGCCAGCCCGGCGACGGCCGCGACGATGAGGGTCAGTGATCCCACGGCGACCTCCTTTCGCGTCCGCTAGTAGGTGAAGCCGAAGAGGCCCGGCGGCAGATGGATGCCCATCACCTCGAACTTCTCGACGAACTTGGGCCGGATCCCGGTCGGCTTGAGGCGTCCCTCGATCTTGCCGTCAAGGACGCCCGTCTGCTCGAAGACGAAGACGTCCTGCATGACGATGACGTCGCCCTCCATGCCCTGGACCTCGGTGATGTGGGTGACCTTGCGGGTCCCGTCCTTGAGGCGGGACTGGTGCACGATGAGGTCCACGGCTGAGGCGATCTGCTCGCGGATGGCCCGCAGCGGGAGGTCCACTCCGGCCATCAGCACCATCGTCTCGAGGCGGCTGAGCATGTCGCGCGGGCTGTTGGCGTGGCCGGTGGACATGGAGCCGTCGTGGCCGGTGTTCATGGCCTGCAGCATGTCCAGTGCCTCGCCCCCACGGCACTCGCCGACGATGACCCGGTCGGGCCGCATGCGCAGCGAGTTGCGCACGAGCTCCCGGATGGGGATGGCGCCCTTGCCCTCGATGTTCGGCGGACGGGACTCCAGGGTGACCACGTGCTCCTGGCGGAGCTGCAGCTCGGCGGCGTCCTCGATGGTCACGATGCGCTCGTCGTTGGGGATGAACGAGGAGAGCACGTTGAGCGTCGTCGTCTTGCCCGAGCCGGTGCCGCCCGAGACGAAGACGTTGAGGCGCGCCTCGACGCAGGCCTTGAGGAAGTCGAACATCTCCGGCGTCGCGGTCCCGAAGCGGATCAGGTCGTCCACCGTGAAGGGGGAGGCGGAGAACTTCCGGACCGTGATGACGGGACCGACGAGGGACAGCGGCGGGATGATGGCGTTGACGCGGGAGCCGTCGGTGAGGCGGGCGTCCACCATCGGGCTCGACTCGTCCACGCGACGGCCGATGGGCGCGATGATGCGGTCGATGATGCGCATCACGTGGTCGTCGTTCTGGAAGACGACGTTGGTCAGCTCAAGCTTGCCCGAGCGCTCGATGTAGACCTGGCGCGGGCCGTTGACCATCACCTCGGTGATGCTCTCGTCGCGCAGGAGCGGCTCCAGCGGGCCGAGACCGATGATCTCGTCCGTGATCTGCTCGAGCATGCGCACGCGCTCGGCGCGCGTGAGGGCCAGGCCCTCCTCGTCGATGACGCGACCGAAGATCTCCTCGATCTGGCGCCGCACCTCGACCTGGTTGGACAGGTCGAGCTTGGGGTCCAGGTCCTGGATGACCCGGTTCTGGATGCGGAACTTGACGTCGCGGAACGACTCGCGCACGGGCGCCTGTGAGAGCATCCGCGACGGCGTCGCCGGGAGTGACCCGCCGGGCCCCCCGGCGGCCGGTGCCCCGGGCGCGACGGGCGCTTCCGGCCCGGCCCCGGGCCGAGCACTTTCGATCCGCTTCAGCAGCGACATCGGTTGACTTCCCCTTCCGCCCTCGCGGGCCGTTGCACGGTCATCCTACCGCCGCGCGAACAAAGACTTCTTCTGGGCCGGCTTCGCATCCCGTGACGCGAACCCGTCCGACTCGGCGGTCAGCTTGCGCGCGAGTCGAAGGATGTCCTGGCTGACCTGGGCATCCCGGTTGCTGATCACGAACGGCACGCCGCGATTGAGAGCGTAAACCACGCTGCGGCCGTCGCTCACGATGGTCTCGTCGATCCTCCGGCCGATGGAGTGCTCGACGTCCGAGACCCGGATGCCGAGCGCCGCGTCGGCGCGGTTGAGCACCAGCCGGACCTTGTCGCTCGCGTAGCCGAGCTGTTCGGCGACCTCGAGGAAGAGGCGGACGTTCTTGATGTTGGTGATCTCGAGCGTCATGAGCACGACGATCTCGTCGGAGAGATCGAGCAGGTTGAGGGTGGTCTCGTGGAACCACGGCCAGGTATCGACGATGACCAGGTCGTGGGTCGCGCGCAGCGCCTCGAGGATCTGCTTCACGGCCCCCGAAGTGATGAGCTCCGCCATCTCGGGGCTCGACGGGGCGAGCAGCACGCGCGCCCCGGAGCTGTGGTTGACGATGACCGACTCGAGCGACTCCAGGTCCACCACGCCGTCGGCGATGATGTCGGCGATCGACTTGTTCTTGGGGTTCATGTTGAGCATCACGCCCACGTCGCCGAACTGGAAGCTCGCGTCCACGATGCACACGCGCTTGCCCAGGTCGGCGGCAGCCGCCACGCCGAGGTTGACGGCCACCGTCGTGCGGCCGACCCCGCCCTTCGGGGAGAAGATGGTCACGATCCTGCCGGCCTCGTGCGTCTCTGCCCTCGACTCGGCGTGCGGGCCGGCGGGGGTCGGCCGCTCGGCGATGCGGCCCAGCTTCTCCTGCTCCCGCAGGAAGACCTGGCGGATCGACGTCACCAGCTCGTCGGCGCTGAAGGGCTTGACCAGGAACTCCCGCGCCCCGGCCAGCATCGAGCGGCGGAGGTAGTCCGCCTCGCCCTGGACGCTCATCATCACGATGGACGCGGTCGGCAGGCGGGCCGACAGCTGCTCCGCCGTGGCGATGCCGTCCATGCCCGGCATGTTGATGTCCATGAGCACGACCGCCGGCTGCAGGCTGGCCGCCAGCTCGAGCGCTTCGGCGCCGGAGGCGGCCGCGCCCACGACCTCGATGTCGCTCTCGAATCCGAGCAGCTTCGTGAGGTGTTCGCGGGTCTCCGGGATGTCGTCGACGATGAGGACTCGGATGCGCTCTGCCATCTGCTTCCGTCTGCGTTTCGGGCCGGGCCCGATTCATCGGTGGGGCGCGCGACCCGTTCGGGCCGGTCGCCGAAGGTGCCGTGGGCGCTCGGTCCGGTCCGGTCCGCGCGCCCGACGGCCTGCTGTCAGGGTCCCCGGCGAGGGGGGACGGTGCTACTTCGGTGGCGGCGGTACCTGGATGGTGAGGTTGCCCGGCAGGACGCCCCACTTCTCGACGAGCTCGAAGAGGGTGATGCCGGTGGTGACGTCGGGCGGCGCGTCCTTGTCGCCGGTCGCCCGCAGCACGAGGGAGAGGTTCCCGTCGAGCTGCGCGAAGCGGACCAGCTCGACCTGCTGCGCCGTGAGCTGCAGGATGACGATCTGCTGCTGCCCGGTGAGGGCGACCTCGCCGCTGCTCGACTCGGGCGCCGGGCTCGCCTGCTGGCCGGTCTGCTCGGGCGGGGGCGGCAGCAGCGTGCCCAGGACCTTGGAGTTCTGGACCAGCACCTTGATGGACGTGTTGTTGAGGGTGTCGTCGATTACCTTGAAGTTGCGAACGTCCTGGAGCGGCACGCCCTCGCGCGTGGTCGGTCCCTCGGCGACGACGGGGAACTTGGCGTCCGTGTCCTCGAAGGCGATGACCACGTCGACGCGGTCACCCGGCTGGATGATCGTCCCGACGCCGGTCACCTGGTCCACCTGGACGGCCATGGCCCGGAAGCCCGGCTCGAGGTTCTTGAGGATCTCCACGCTGGACGAAACGCCGGCCGCGGAGAACATCGAGGTCTGCATGACCTGGCCGGCGTAGACGGTCTGGCGGACCGGCACGCCGACGATGCTCTTCGGCTCGGTCACGGCGTTCACCGGCACGAGGTCGGAGTTCTCATCCTTGGTCGAGAGCATGTCGGCCGAGACGACCGTGCCCAGCGCGATGTCGACCTTGGACGTGACGACCTTGACGGTCGGTGGAGGCGTCGCCCCCCCGCCGCCGGTGCCACCCCCACCGGAACCCAGGATGAGGACGCCGACGAACGCGACGACGGCCAGGAGGATGCCGATCAGGATGATCAGCCGGTTCGATCGTTTCAAGGTTCGGACTCCCCACGCGGTGTGACAGCTTGCACCACTCTAGCACCGGTCCGAGGCGCGGCCACCGTACAAAAGGGCTAGGACCGTGGTGAAGACCGGTATGGTCGGTGAAAATCGAGAGCGGTGTCGGACCGGTCGCCCGGTCCGACACCGCTCGGGTGCGACACAAGGGTTGGCGCTAGATCGCGTTGCCGATGGTCGAGAGGATCGTGCTGATCTGCGTGCCCAGGAAGAGCAGCGCGATGATGGCCACGATCGCGATGAGGGCGAGGATGAGAGCGTACTCGGCCAGGCCCTGGCCCTCTTCACGATGGAACAGGGACACAAGGAAGCTGTGGATGAGCGTCATGTAGGGAATCACCTCCTTTCCTCCGTTCTCCGCCCCCGCGGGACGGGTCTCCGCGCGAGGATGATGCAGGCCCCGAACCCATCCAATAGGAAGCCGGTACTACCCGCATCCCCCGGCTCGCCAAGGCGCGCGGACGTGCCGGGGGCGGCAACGTAGCCCGAGTCGGCGTCTCCGTCAAGTGCAGCAGGGCCCGGGCGTGGCGTGTCCGTTGTCATGAGACACCGGGAATCGCGAACGCCGGCCGTCGGGCCGGCGTTCGCTGTGAGGTCAGGGCGCGCGACTACAGCGCGTTGCCGATGGTCGAGAGGATCGTGCTGATCTGCGTGCCCAGGAAGAGCAGGGCGATGATGGCCACGATCGCGATGAGGGCGAGGATGAGGGCGTACTCGGCGAGGCCCTGGCCCTCTTCGCGATGGGTCAGGGATGCGAGCCAGTTCCGGATGAGCGTCATGTAGGGATTACCTCCTTTCCGTCGAAGCTCCGTCCGCCACGGACGGGCGCCGGGCTCGTCGGCCGCTGCTGGAGCGGGCCCGGGAGCAGGACCATAGGTGAAGGAGGCGGCCGCGTCAACCGACGACGGCCGCTCCGGATCAGACAGCGTTGCCGATGGTCGACAGAATCGAGCTGATCTGCGTGCCCAGGAAGAGCAGGGCGATGATGGCCACGATCGCGATGAGGGCGAGGATGAGGGCGTACTCGGCGAGGCCCTGGCCCTCTTCGCGATGGGTCAGGGATGCGAGCCAGTTCCGGATGAGCGTCATGTAGGGATTACCTCCTTTCCGTCGAAGCTCCGTCCGCCACGGACGGGCGCCGGGCTCGTCGGCCGCTGCTGGAGCGGGCCCGGGAGCAGGACCATAGGTGAAGGAGGCGGCCGCGTCAACCGACGACGGCCGCTCCGGATCAGACAGCGTTGCCGATGGTCGACAGAATCGAGCTGATCTGCGTGCCCAGGAAGAGCAGGGCGATGATGGCCACGATGGCGATCAGCGCGAGGATGAGGGCGTATTCGGCCAGGCCCTGGCCCTCCTCGTGGCGGAGCCACTTGAGCGGCAGGATTGACATGTGGCGACCTCCCGTTGTGTTGCTCGGACCAGCCCGAGCGTTGTCGGCAACGATAGGTCCGGGCGCGGTCACGACGATAGGGGCACTTTGGTCAGGGGGACACGCCGTTCGGCCCAGTGCGGCGGCGCACCGGCGCGGCGGGTCAGGCTGGGTACGCGGCCTCGGCGGCAAGCTCGGCGCCATCCTCGGAGAGCGCCACGGAGATGCCCGCCGCATGGGCCCGCTGCCCCACGGCCTTCCAGGTTCCCGCCGGCAGCTCGCCGGCGCGGGCGACGGCCTCGGCGGCCGCGGCGGCCGTCGCGTCCGCCTCCGCGCCGCGCTCCCGGATCATCGCCGCGAGTGCCGGCGGCAGGTCCTTGCCCTGGGCGGCGCGCCCCAGGGCGGCGCGCCGGTGGTCCGGCTCGGGCGCGCCCGTCACGCCGGGCGGCATGGCCAGCAGCGTCTCCTCGTTGCGCACGCCGCGCACGGCGGCGCGCAATGACGTGTCGCCCCAGTCGAGGCGCACGGCCACGCGCGCCGGCGTCGTCGAGAGGAAGCCGGCGATGGCGTCGTCGATGACCCGGAAGAGGCCGCTCTCGAGGTCCGAGCCGAGCCGCCGGTCCTGGCCGACCGAGTCGAACTCGACCGGTATCTGCGCCACCCGGCCGCGATCGCGGGCCGCGCGCCGCAGCGTGGGCACGATCCCCAGGTCATCGAGGACCATCGGCCGGACGTCGAAGATGAACGTCTTCGTGGCCTCCAGCGTGTGCTGGACCATGGCCACCAGCTCGTGCACCTCGCGCGCGGCGCGCTCCGGGTCGCGCACGATCAGCCGCTCCACGATCTGCGCCTGGAGGGCGATGTTCGTGAGGCTCTGGGCCGGGCCATCGTGCATCGCCCGCGAGATGTCGCGGCGGAGCACCTCCTGGGCGTCGAGGATCGCGCGCGAGAAGGAAGGAGCCCCCTCCTCGACCTCGGCGGCTCCGGTCGTCAAGGCGCCCGCGGGCAGGGCGGCGAGCGCGTCGGCGTAGTGCTGCAGCCGGTCGCGGAAGCGGACCAGCACGCGCTGCTTGCCTTCCAGCACGTCGATCTGCGTCTCCATCAGCGAGGCCCGCCGGGTCGCCGTCACAAGTTGATTCGTCGCCTCGATCAGCTCCTCGGGCGACGACTGGCCGCCGGACAGCTGCGCCATGCGCTCCTGCGATTGGGTTCGCTTGGCCTCGTGCCGGCTCGACTCATTGCGGGCCTGCTGGATGAGCAGGTCGATCTCCGCGAGCTCCTGCTCGAGGCGCGCGACCTCCTCGGCGGCCTCGCGGGCAAGCTCGGCCGCGGTGTGCGCATGGGCCGCCATCAATCCTCCGGGATGCGGATCCAGCCCTGCTTCATGGCGTAGACCACGGCCTGCGTCCGGTCGTTCACCGAGAGCTTGCGGAGGATCGAGCTCATGTGGTTCTTGACCGTCTGCTCGCTGATGGTCAGGGCGTAGGCGACCTGCTTGTTGGTCATGCCCTGCGCGATGTTGTCGAGGATCTCGACCTCGCGCGGCGAGAGCGGGGCGAAGATGGGCGCCGCCTCCTGGCCGAAGACGGCCAGCTCGCGGAACTCCTTGAGGACGCGGCTGGCCACCGACGGCCTGGCGAAGACCTTGTCGTTGATGAGGTACTCGCCCGCGCCGACACGACGGATGATCGTGACCAGGTCGTCGGGGCCGACGTCCTTGAGGATGAAGGCGGCCGCCCCGGCGCGGATGGCGTCGAAGAGCTGGTCCTCGTCCTCGGTGACCGCGAGGCAGATGATGGCCGCGCTGGGCACCTCGCGCTTGATGCGCTGGGTCGCCTCGATGCCTCCTGGCGCGGGCAGGGAGAGATCCATGAGCACGATGTCCGGCGAGTGCTGCTGCGCCAGGTCGAACGCGCCGCGCGGATCCTCGGCCTCGCCGATGATCTCGAAGTCGGGCTCGCGCTCGAGGATGTTGCGGATGCCGACCCGGAAGAGGGCGTGGTCGTCCACGATGAGGATCTTCCGTCGCAGTTCCGGATTGCGCCGATCCGGTCCCCCACGCCGCCGCTCCGAGCCCGAGTAGTCCGTCATGAGCTTCTCCCTTCGAGTGTGCGCATGGTAAGGCGTACGGTCGTCCCCGTCGCCGGACGAGTCTCGACGGCCAGGTCGGCGCCGACGGCGACGGCGCGGTCGCGCATGAAGCGCAGGCCGAAGCGGCGCCGGCCCGTGCCGACCCGCGCCTCGGCCTCGTCGAAGCCGCGCCCATCGTCCTCCACCCGGAGGACCCAGGACGTGCCGGCGGCGCCGGGTCCGGCCGGCTCGAGGCGCGTGCTCACGTGGACCTTCGTCGCCCCGGCGTGCTTGTGGACATTGCGCAGCGCCTCCTGGGCGATGCGCAGGGCGACCGTCTGCTGTGCCTCGTTGAGCATGTCGTCCGGCGCCTGGAGATCCGTTTCGACGTGCACCTGGCCACCCGCCGCGACCTGCGCCGCGGCGTCGCGGACGGCGCCGTCGAGGCCGAGCTGGTCGAGGAGAGGCGGCCGCAGCTGGTTGACGAAGCCGCGCATCTCGTCGAGCTCGTGCTGCAGGATGCCGCGCAACGAGCGCAGCTCGTCGCGAGCGGCCTCCGTGTCGTGGTCCATGGTGCGATCGATGATGTCGACGAGAAAGGCCGCGTTGGCCAGGGCCTGGGCGGGGCCGTCGTGGAGCTCCTGCGAGAGCCGCGCGCGTTCCGCCTCCTGTGCCTCGAGGACGCGCATCTGGAGCTCCGGGCCGAGGCCGGCGTCGTCGGCCGGCGTCGCCCATCCCGCCGTGCCGCGCTCGAGGAAGAGCCAGTCGTGCTCGAGGCTCTGGACGGCCAGCTCGAGGCGGTGGAGCTCCGCCCGCTCGTGGACCAGGTCGGCCTCGTCGGGTTCCAGGCGATCGGCCGGATCGAGGGCGCCGTGCGCCTCGCCGTGCACCTCGCGGGCGCGCTCGGTCAGGGCGCGAACATGGTTCGCCGCGTAGCTGAGGGCCTGCTTGGCCTCCGCGTAGAGCGCCTCGAAGCGTGCACGCCGGCGCTCGGATCGCGGGCCCGTCTCCATCGTTTCGCGAGTATAGGGGTTCATGTCGGCGGCTCGGGGCCGGCGCGCCGGAAGAGCCGGATCAGCCCTCCGACGAGGACGACGGCGAGCCCGACCATGGGCAGCGGATCGAGGCGCGCCTCGATCGCCAGCCAGGCTCCAAGGCCGGCAGGGCGCGGGAGGCGGACGGGTGCCGGCGCCGGGCGCTCGCCGTCGGAGGCGAGCAGCGCCGGCAGCGCCAGAACCAGGTAGATGAACCAGACCGACGTCGCCAGGAGCGGTGCCCCGGCGAGCGCCACCGCGAACCCGAGCCGCTCGCGCCGGGGGTCGCGACGGACGGCCCAACCGGCCAGCACGGCCACGGCTACGGCCGTGAAGGGGAGTGCGTACCGCAACTGGGTGGCACCGATGGCGTCGGGAAGGATGTTCGAGCCCGAGGCCGGGATGCCCGCCCCGATGGCGCGCAGCACGCCCACGAACTCGATCCACTCGGCACCCAGCCACGGCCAGGTGACAGCGCCCACGATAGCGAAGGCGGCGGCGACCCACGCGACGATTCGCCAGCGGCCGGCCAGCAGGAGGAAGCCGACGAGTGCCAGGGGCAGGAGCTTCAGGCCGATGGCGACGGCGAATAAGAGGCCAGCGATGACCGGCCGATCGCGCCGATGCCAGGCCAGCAGGCAGACGGCCAGCGTCACGAGGTTGAGGTTGCCGAAGCGCAGCTCCGAGAGGAGCGGCAGGTACGCGAGGTATGCGGCGGCCGCCCAGTCCCGTCGCTCCGGCGGCAGGGGTCGAACGAGCGTGAACCCCACCAGGATGGCGACCGCGATGAGGATCCCGAACCACACAAGATGCGCGACATCCGTGGGCAGCTGTGCCAGCGGCACGAAGGCGAGCGCCGTCACCGGCGGGTAGGGATAGAGCCCGAACGGTCCCGGCGTGAGGGTGCCGCCAGGCTCGATAGCCGGATACGGTGATTCGCCGGCCATGACGGCCCGGGCCGCGCCGATGTACGCGTCCACGTCGTACCCGAACTCGGCGTCGGCGGGGGCGTTCGCGAGCAGCGCCAGGGCGAAGGCGCCGGAAAGGACGAGGGCCAGCCGGCCGGCCAGGCGCCGCGCGCGCGGGCTCACGGGCGTGCTCCTGCTCGAGCGAGCAGCACGCCGACGACGTCACGCTCCAGCTCCCGCCACCCGCCGGACTCGAGGAGTGCGGTTGCCAGCGGCGCGTCGGCCTTTACCAGCACGAGGTCGACGCCGAGGTCGTCGAGCGTGGCGGCGGCGTCGGCGCCTCCGTCAGCGATCTCGGCGTAGCGGGCGAGCTGCGCGTCGCCGTAGACCTCGGAGCGGCCGTCGATGAAGACGCGGACACCGGGCCGGGCCGCGATGAGGAAGCCGCCCCAGGTGTACTCGTTGAAGAGGTGCGGGTCCGGGTCGGCGGTCACGGCCTCGTCGAGCGCGGAGAGGAGCCCCGTGGGGTAGCGCGCGTCGGTCGCCCTCCGCTGTGCATCGGGGCCGACCATCACGAGGCCGCCGATGGCCAGCGCGGCGGACACGGCGAAGAGGACGAGGGCGTTCACAAGATCACGACCCTGAGGGTCGATCGGGCGGTGGGGTCGCTCGGGCGCCAGAGTCGGTCGGACACGGCGGACGAGCGGGGTGGCCCGAGCTCCCAGCGCCGACCAGCCGGCGGCCAGCAGCGGCGCGGCGGCGATGCCGAAGAGCATGACGTGGCGCCCCGACCGCAGCGCGAGAGCCAGGAAGGCCGCGGCCACGATGAGGTCGAAGACGAGGCGCGCCCGGGGCTCGCCCGTGCGGCGGCGCCGGGTCGCCACGAGGGCGATGCCGGCCAGGACGAGCGCCAGCGTGAAGGGCAGGAACGACGGCGCGAGCAGGTCCGGCGGCCGCCATTCCTGGACAAGGCGCCCGGTGATGTCGCTGGTCAGCGACTGGCCGGCGAAGCCGTAGAGCGCGATGTCCCAGGGGTTGAGCAGCGGCACGAGCGCCGCGAGGACCGTCGCCACCGCTGCCTCCGGCCAGCGCCGCTCGCGGCCGAGGAGGGCGGACACGGTCGCGATGCCGAGCACGCCCGGCAGCAGCAGGAACGAGCCGTGGGTGTTGGCCCAGAGCAGCGCACCGGCGCCCGCCAGGGTCCAGAGACGCCCCCGCCCGATGTGTCCGACAAGCCAGGCGTCGACGAGGAGCAACGTCGCGCCGAGATAGAGCAGCTCCAGGAGCTGGGGCCGCACGCCCATCGAGACGAGCGTGCCGGCGAAGCCCAGGCCGATCGTCGCCAGCCTCGTCGGACGCCCGAACCCGCGGCCCCGGAGACGGAGGGCCACGAGGCCGAAAGCCATGGTCACGATGAGCGCAGCCGCAACGCTCACGGCGGTCGCGCCGAGCGCATCGTGGAGCGCGGCCATGGCGGCCTCGGTCAGCCACTCGTGCGCGACCCACGGTGCTCCGGCGGCCGTCCACGAGTAGACATCCCGGCCGCCGAAGAGGACGCCGTCGAGGAGGTGCCGGCCGTTCGCGAGGTGCCAGCCGTAGTCGAAGTCCGCCGCGGTGCGCAGCGAGAGGAAGCCGATGGCCACGAGCCCGACGGCGAGCGCCAGGCGTCCGGGCCCGAAGCGGCCCTCATCGGCCCTCATGGCGTGCACCCGGGAACGATCCGGAGGAGGTGCGCGCCCTCAACGCTCGCCAGCGGCCCTTCGACGAAGCAGGGCGAGGGGGCGTCGAGCAGGACGTCGGGGTAGCGGCCGCGCGTATCGAGGACCAGGAGCCATCCAGCCCCGAACTCCCGCGCCAGGCGCACGATGTTCGCCGGCGGTTCGTCGGGCAGGGCGAGGGCCGGGACGCCGAGCGCCTCCGCGACCCACATCGGGTGGTCAGCGATGACGGGGCCGTCGAGCCGCCCGACCGCCGCCGCGACCGCCTCCATCCGGTCCTCCTCCCTCGCTGCTCCGGCCGCGGTCAGCGTCACGGCGAGCGCGGCGATCGGCACGGCCAGCGCGAGCGTCGCCAGCGGCGCCAGCCAGGCGTTCTCGCGCGACCAGCCGCGCAGGCGTCGGATGCGCGCCAGGAGCGCGTCCAGCCCCAGTGCGGTGAGCACGACGAGCGCCACGAGCAGCGGCCCGCTCGCGTGCTGGAACGTGCCCCACAGGGTCGCCACGGGGAAGACGACCCCGGTGACGAGGAAGGTGACGGCGCCGCTGATGACGAGGGCGCGCAGCGGGCTCGCCTCGCGCAGCGCCGGCGTGCGCCGCAGGCCGGCGAACGCGACAAGGCCCACGACGCCGACGGGGAAGGCCGGCACGAGCAGGACGTCGACGAGGCCGTGGACGAGGCCACCGGCGACATGGGCGAGGATGCCCCCCGGCCCCTGGGCCAGGAAGGTCGCCAGGCTCGGCCGGTCGAGGTAGGCGAAGACATCCTCACTGCGGGTGAACCAGGCGTTCTCCAGCGTCTGGCGGATGAGCCCGCCCTCGAAGGCCAGCGCGTTGCGCACCAGCCAGGGCACGACGAGCAGCGCCCCCGCCACCATCGGCCAGCGCAGGCCCCGCCAGGCCACCCGGATCCCCCCAGCCCGCCCCAGGAGGAGCGCGACGTACGCCAGACCGAGCCAGATGGCCTCCTGGCGCGAGAGGTAGGCCAGGCCGAGGAGCAGGCCGAGCGCGAGCCCGGGGCCGCGGCCGCCGCCGAGCGCCCGGGGCATCACGGCGCAGGCCGCCACGGCGAAGACCGTGAAGGGCACCGTCGAATCGGGACCCGCGATGGCCACGAGGAAGGGCCCGAAGGTTGCCGCCACCATCCCCGCGCCGGCCGCCACCGTCGCGGCGCGCCGCCCGGCCAGCGCGTTGCGTGCAGCCGCGTCGCGAGCGATCCACCAGGTGAGCGGCGCGATCGCGGCAGCCAGGGCCACGAACGCCATCTGGGCCGCCGCGAACGAGGGGCCGGCCACGGCCATGGGCAGCGCGGCCAGGAACCCGGGGAGCGGCTGCCAGAGGTCGAAGGCGGGGCGCGGCAGGACGTACGGCCCGGCCGCGTAGCTCCAGATCACGTCGCTGACCAGGCCGCGGCCCTCCACGAGGTTCCGGGCCACGCCGGCGACGTATGCGCTCACCTCGGTCGGCGGGAAGGCGACGCGGCTCGCGGCCAGCGCGCCGGCGACGAGCGCCGCGACGTACAGCGCGAGCGGCGTGCGCCAGGCCGACAGGCGGCTCAGGGGGCGCAGCGGTCGTCTCCCGGCGCGAAGCAGACGGCGTAGAGGGCGGCCGCCGAGGACTCCGGCTGCTGCGCATGGCCGGACTCGACGACCGGCAACGAGAGCCACGACGGCCGCACCTCGCCGAGGAGCAGCGGGGTGAGCGCAGGCACGTTGTGCGCCCGCTCCAGCACCAGCCAGCGGACCCCATAGGCGCGCATCGTCTCCTCGATGACCGGCAGCGGGTCGTTGGGCGTGACCACGCCGCCGCGGCCGGCCAGGTACTCGTAGGCACCCGGGTCCGGGCTCATGACGCGCTCATCCGGGGCAGTGGCCGCCAGCGCGGTCGCGATCGGCGCCCGGACCTCCGCCTCGTCGCGCCAGGTCGTCAGCACCCGCCAGGTCCCGACCGCGCCGAAGAGGAGGGCGGCCACGACCGCGGCCGCCGTGAAGTTGCGCGTCGCCCGTGGTGCGTCCCAGCTCGGCCGGCGCCCGGCCACCCAGGCCACCGCGCCGCCGATGCCGGCCACGGCCAGCAGGTAGGCGTGCGGCACGAGCGCGACCGCCGAGTGGAGGAACGTGCCATACGGGACGTGGACCGCGAAGAGCAGGCCGCTGAAGGCGAAGAGCAGCGCGGCGTAGACGAGCCACGGGGCGAAGGCGGGGTCGCGCCGCCGCAACCACGCACCGACCAGCGTGAACGGGGCGAGGAAGAGGAGCAGGGGCACGGCGGCGAAGATGCCCAGCGCCGCGCCAAGACCCTGGACCCGGCTGACGAGCAGCGGACCGAGACCCTGGCCGAGGAACGTGCCCAGCGACGTGTCGCCGCTGACGCTCCAGAGCTGGTCGTAGCTCGTGATCCAGAGGATGCGCCCGTTGGAAGCGGACGGCGAGAGGGCGCCGAAGACGGCCAGCTGGCGCAGCCACCACGGATCCATGACGACGAGGAAGAGGCCGAAGCAGACGAGGGCGGCGCGCCAGCCGATGACGCCGGACCGCCGGTAGCCGCCGGCGCGCCACAGCCGGACGCGCTCCACGAGGAAGGCGAGGGCGAAGGGCAGGCCCAGCAGGATGCCGTCGTTGCGCGAGAGCGTGGCCAGGCCGACCACCAGCCCCCCGAGGGCGAAGGCGCGTCGGTCGCCCCGGAGGCCCCGCGCGCACGCCCACAGGGCGAGGGCACCGAGGGTCATGAAGAGCGCGAAGTTGTCCGGCTGGGCGAGGAAGGGGATGAGCGCCCCGGGGGCCGCCGCGAGGAGGCCGGCCCCGACCGCCGGGCCCCGCTCGAAGCCGGCATCCCGGCCCATCCAGTACGTGATCGGGGCGGCCGCGGCGCCGATCAGCCAGAAGGGCAGGCCGGAGGCCAGCGGTCCCGCCCCGAGCAGCCAGATGAAGGGCACCTGGACGAGCGAGGCGAGCGGCATCCAGTGCGCATTCGAGGGGATGGGCAGCGTCGGGTCGAGCGGCAGGCGGCCGCCGACGTCGACGAAGTTCCAGATGTAGTCGACGCTGAAGCCGCCCCCGCCCGCGAGCGACTGGGCCACGTTGACGTAGTAGAACGAGTCGGGGTAGGCGGGATCCGCGAAGAGGGCCGCCGCCAGCCCGCGGACCGCCAGGGCGGCGAGGAACAGCGCCAGCGGGATGCCCACGGCGGGCAGTCTACGCAACGGCCTCCCGCTGTGCGGCCGTACCTTCGGGCCATCGGCACCGCCGGCGACGTTGCTAGGCTTGCGAGGTGCTGTCGCTCCCCGGGCTTCGCGTCTTCGCCTCGGCCCGCTTCCGCCTGGCCGTGGCCGGGCTGCTCCTCGCGCTCGGCATCGTCGCCGTCGGCGCCTACCTCGTCGCGCGAGCGGGTCAGCCCCTGGCGGTCGGCCAGTTCGGCATCGACTTCGCCGACTACCGGGCCGCCGCGGAGCGACTCGCCGACACCGGATCCCCGTACGCCCCGGACATGCTCGCCGCGCCGATCGACGCCCAGGGCCTCGACCGCTACCGCTACCCGCCGCCCTTCGCGCAGCTTCTCGTCCCGTTGACGGGGATCTCGCTCGGGGCGACCACCTGGCTCTGGCTGCTGGCCCAGGCCGCGTGCCTGCTCGCCGCGGCGTGGCTGGCGGGCGAAGCCGCGGCCCTGCCCCGAAGCCTCGAGCGCGCGCTGTGGACCGGCGCGGCCACAGCGTGGTTCCTGCCCGTCCTCGACACGCTCTGGAAGGGCAACGTCAGCGGCCTCCAGGCGCTCCTGGTCGCGCTCCTCTTCGCGGGATCGGCGGCGAGCGGCGCAGCGATGGCCGCCAACGGACTGCTGAAGCTGACCCCGGTCGTGCTCGTGCCGCTCGCGCTACTCAGGGGCCGGCGCTCCGCGGCGACCCTGTTGATCGGGGCGCTGGCGATCGTCGTG
>LDXM01000034.1 GCA_001443375.1 Chloroflexi bacterium CSP1-4 | reverse complement strand
CGGACCMSCCCGACCACGGGCTCGATGACCGCATTCAAGAGCGCCGCGAAGTCGGCGCCGGCGTCGGGATGGATGGCCGGCGACGGCTCGTCCACCTGGATGACTCGCGCTCCGGCGTCGGCCAGGGCGACGACCTCGGCGCGCAGCAGGGGCACGAAGGCCTCGGCCGCCGCCACGCGGTCGGCGTAGACCTCGCCGGGGCCCGTCCGAAGGCGACCGGAGAGCGTGAACGGTCCGGGCAGCGTCATCTTCAGGGGCCGGTCGCTGAGACCGACGGCGGCTCGGTACTCGGCCACCACGCCGAGCCCGTCCGGGGCGCTGATGGGCGCCAGCACCTCGAGACGGTGCTGCTGATCGTGGGCCCCGGCGCCCAGGCGCCGTGCCGGCGGCAGCGGCCGGAGGCCCGTCAGGTGGTGGTAGAACTCGGCCGTGAAGAAGCCGGCCCGGCGCATCTCGCCGTCGGAGATGACGTCGACGCCGGCCGTGACCTGGTCGTCGATGGCGATGCGCACCGCGTCGTCGAGCATCTCGGCAAGGTCAGCGGGCCCGAACTCGCCGCGCTCCGCCGCCGCCAAACCGGAGGCCAGCCAGGACGGGTGGGCGTGCGATCCGACCACGCTCGTGAGCAATCCGCCCGCTCGGTCGGCGGGCCGGATCGGTCGAGGCGCCGGGTGATCGACGGTCATCGAGCCAACTCTTTCAGCGGAAGCTCAGGACGCGTGCCGGATTGTCGACGAACAGCCGACGCTGCACGTCCGCCCCAAGCCCGCGCTCGGCCATGGCCGAGCTGAAGTCGGTCAGCAGATAGCGCAGGCCGGGTGCGCCGCCGAAGGCCCGGTAGTAGCCCTGCCGCGCGGCGTCCATGCCGAGCACGATGCCGTCGCCAAGGTCGGCCTCGATCATGGCCGTCAGCAGGGCCAGCGTCCCGTTCGGCCGGTCGCCCCAGCGGAAGGCCTGGTCGTATTCGGCCGTGGCGCCGGTCGCAAGCAGCTCCCGGTGGTAGCCCGGGTCGACGACCTTGTCGACGTGGCTCAGGACGACGCGTTCGGCCGGCACGCCGAGCCCCTCCAGCAGCCGGACCTGTTCCAGGGCGCCGGTGCCCGCCTCGCAGTGGGTCAGGATGGGCACGCCGGTCCGGCGATACGTCTCCGCCGCGGCGGTGAAGATCCTTGCATCGCGGGCCGATGGCCCGCCGTCGCTGCCGGCCACCTTGACGATGCCGGCGCGGTGCTCGGTGCGGCGCACCAGGGGACCCGAGTAATCGTGGGCGTCGATGCCCTCGACGACGTCGGCGGTGAAGAGGTCGGCCAGCTCGACCTCGGTCAGTCGGGCGCTCCAGTGGGCCGGCCCGTAGTAGCGGTCGTGGTGGAGGCCCGTGGCAGCGATCACGTGCACGCCGGTGCGCCGGCTCAGCTCCGCCAGCTTGGCCACGTTGCGGCCGGCGTCGGCGGGCATGGCGTCGACCACGGCTCGCAGCCCGAGGCCGGCCGCGTCCGCCAGCTCCGCGGCCAGGAGGTCCACGTCGGCGAGCAGGAAGTCCGGGGACAGCTCCACGGGCCGTCCGCCGTCGATGACCAGGTGCTCGTGGGCGTAGGTGACGCCGAGGTCGGCCGGGTCGATGTCGCCCAGGACCGTGCGCACATGGGTCACGGCCGACTTCAGGCGACGGAGACGACGGGTGTCGCCTCCTCGACGGCCAGGATGGCACCGTCCCGGCGGAGGCGGGCCTGCAACGCGGCCACGTCGACCTCCCTGGGCACCGCCGAGCCAGCGGCGGCGATCGCCGCGGCCGTGCCGGCGGCCTGCCCCATGGCCATGCATTGCGCCATCGACCGGACGGATGCGTGGGCGTCGTGGGTGGCGCTGAAGCAGCGCCCGGCGACTAGGACGTTCACCGCGTCGCGCACCACGAGCGTCCCATAGGGGATGCCGACGGCCGCGCCATCGGGCAGGTAACGCCAGGTCGTGTCCACGCCGACATGATGGTCCTCGATGGGCGCGCCGCACAGACCGATCTGGTCGGCGAAACGGCGCGCGCCGAGCACGTCGTCGCGTGTCAGGCGTGCATCGCCGTAGACGCGCCGCGTCTCACGCACGCCGATCTGTGTGCCCAATGCCACCAGCGATGAGGCTTCGTAGCCGGGCACCCGGTCGACGAGGAAGCGGGCGTACTCGAGCGCCTGGCGGCGGCCCGCGATCTCGACCGCGGTCAGGAAGTCCGGATCCGTGATGTCGACGGGCTCGCCGCCCCGGGCCGCTGTCGACTCGAGGCGGGTCATGATCGTGGCCGTCATCCCGGAGACCGGCGTGACGTGGTCGCTGCCCTCCCGGCGCGGCAGGTCGTAGGCGCCGGACTCGGCAGCGGTGGCCATGGCGGCATGCAGGTCCGCGCGCGTGACGCCGGCCCGCCGCCCTCCGTCCACGTTGGCCATGCGGAAGGTGGTCGTCAGCGTCTGCGCCGGCTCGAGCTCGCCGGCGCGCTCTGCGGCGAAGCCGGCGAAGCGGCACAGGTCGGCGTCGCCGGATGCGTCGATGAAGACGCGCGCGCGGACCGAGCGCAGGCCGCTCTTGGTGGCCACGGTGATCGTCTCGACGATGCCGTCGCGCACCTCCGCGTCCTGCAGGAAGGCGTGCAGCAGGATGCGGGCGCCGGCGAGCTCGACCAGGCGCTCCCAGACGACCTTGAGGTGCTCGGCGAGGTACGTCACGCCGATCCCGGCGCCGTACGTGTTGGGCCGCTCGACGACCGGCCCCAGGGCCCGCAGGGCCGCGATCACCTCGTCGCCGATGCCGGCCACGACCTTGTGCGGACGCGCCCCGGGTGTGTAGAAGCCGTAGAAGGTGTCAAGGACGGCCGTGCTCGTGCCGCCCAGGAAGGGCAGCTTCTCGATGAGCAGGACGCGAGCCCCGCCGCGCGCCGCCGCGATGGCCGCGGTCGAGCCGGCGGCCCCCGAGCCGACCACGCAGACGTCCACGGTGGCGAGCAGCGGTGGGCTCATGCTTCGTCGCCCCCGACCGACTCCGGTTCATCGACCGGCGCCGCGGTCACGCTCCAGCCGCCGTCGACCGACAGCAGCTGGCCGGTCACCGCCCGCGACTCGTCGCTGAGCAGGTAGACGGCGGCGAGGGCGACATCGTCCGCGTCGATGAGGCCGCCGACGAGCGGCTGCTTCCGGCGTGCGAAGGCGACGGTGGCCGGGTCCCCGGCCGCGCGCGCCGCCATGGGCGTGTCCGTGAGCGCGGGGGCGATGGCGTTGACGCGGATGCCCGCGCGCGCGTAGGAGGCGGCCATCGCCGTCGCCAGGGAGACGATGGCGCCCTTCGCGGCGGCGTAGGCGTGGGTCTCGAACAGGCCCGGCACAGGGTGGGCGGCCAGCACGCTGGACATCAGCAGGATGGCGCCGCGCGTGCCACCCCGGTTCGGGGGCTGGCCAAGCATCTGGCGCACCGCCGCGCGACAGACCATCGCCTGGCTGCGCAGGTTGAGCTCCAACGTGCGGTCCCAGGCCTCGGCCGTCAGCGCGTGTATGGGCCCGTCGCCGAAGCGCCGCCCGCTGCCGCCCGCCACCGAGAACAGGCCATCGATCCGCCCGAAGGCTCCCACGCACGTCGCGACGGCAGCCTCCGCCTGCGCTTCGTCGGCCAGATCGGCGCCGATCCAGGCCGCCCGACTCCCCGAACGCTCGACGCGCGCCGCCAGGTCGCGGGCGTGTGCCTCGGTGCGCGATGCGACGCAGACGGCGGCGCCCTCCGCCGCGAACCGCGTGGCGGCCGCGGCGGCGATGCCGGTCGAGCCCGTGACCAGGCAGGCGCGACCGGCCAGCCGGCCGGTCTGGTGGCCGGTCATCGATCCCGCTCCGGCTGCGGCGCGCCGAGTACTGCCTCGGCGCCCGGGGCTTCGAGCACGGCCGCGGCGGCCGCACGGTCGGCGAGCGTGCCGATCCCGACCAGCGCGGTCGACAGCTCGTCGAGAGTGGCGATCGTGGCCGCGATGTCCGGTCGGCGAACGAGGGCCGCACGGACCGCCGCGTCGTCGACGGTCGCCGGCGCGAACAGGGGTCGATGGGCCGCCCCGAGTCGCTCGGCCAGCTGGCGCGAAACCGCGGCCGGATCGACGGACGGCCCCAACCGGCTCGAACTGCCAGCGATCTGGATCACCTTCAGCGTGGGGTCGGACCGGCGCGGGACCGCCTCGACGACGGCGGCCAGCGTCGAACCCCCGGCGATGCCGATGACATCACCCGGCCCGACGAGCTCGGCGACGATCCTCGCCGCGAGCCCGGCCGTCGCCTCCAGCGCCCGAACCTCGTCCGCCCCGGTCGCGGCCACTGCGCAGAGGTCGAGTCCGAAGCGTTCCTCGACCGCGCGTCGCCCGGGTCCGGCTGGCGTCGCGCTCGGAAGCGGTCGCGGTCTGCACGGCGGCAGCCTACGCCGATGCACGTTTGATAAGCAAGCCACTCACATGAGCCACGATGCATTGGCCTGGCGGCGGCCCGCTGGGCGTCGGACCCGTCCGCCACCCGGTACCACCGGGCCGCTGTCGACGGCCAGGCCGGAGCCTCGTCCACGGCCGCGACGGCGACCTGGCACGGATAAGGGAACACGCGGGAGACCAGAGGGGCGATCGGCGCACCGGATTGTGGTGCCAGTGCGCAACGCTAACGGTGCGTGCGTCCCGGCAGTCTGCACCGCAGCAGCCGGACGCCGGAGCACGGTGGGGGGGCGATCGGGCTCCGAAGCGCGTCCTGCAACCACACCCGACTGCCCCAGATCGGGGCTATCCATACGCCGATCTGACTAGTACATTCGCACCGCGACGTAGGTGGGGAGCGGCCGCGACGGCATCAGCCGTCGGACTTCTCCGCATCGACGTGCCCCGGCCGGGATATGGAGACCAGAGATGGCGGAACGGCTGTCGCTGGCGGAGTGGCTGTCTCCGGGCGAGGTGCGCGAATCGAAGATGGAGCGACCGGCGGCGGTCGGGTCAGGGAACCCCGGGCGCGGTGCCGGTCATCGCCTGCTCGCGCGGCGAGCCGGTTCCCAGCTGGGCTGAGGGATCCCCGTGATGCCGCGCGCGGCCGGCGTGCTGTTTCCCGTCCCCTCGAGCGCCTCCGGGCCGCCCGCCCACGCCTGGCGCATCGGCGTCCGCGGGCTGCTCAATGTCGCCAGTCTGGCGCTGGTGGTGGCCATCGTTGCCGGCGTCGCAGACTCGGAGCTCCTCCTCGATGCCTTCTGGGTGACGCTGGTCATCGGGGCCTTCCTGTTCACGCTGCGCGTCGCGCTGTTGCGTGTCGCTCTCGGTTCGCTCTTCATCCTGGCCCACTTCGTGGTCGAAGCCGGTGGGCTGGCCGGGATCGAGCTGACCGATCTCGCCGAGTGGCCGCTGCTGCTGGTGATCCTGATCCTCGTGACCCTCATGGCGGACCGCGTGAGGACCACCGCCCAGCACTATGCCTCTCTCTACCGGCAGGCGAGCGACCGACTGGTGAGCGCCCATGAGGAAGAGCGCGGCCGGCTGGGACGCGACCTGCACGACAGCGTCGGGCAGACGCTGACGGCCGTCATGCTCACCCTCGGCGCCGCCGATGCCGCCGTCCGGGCGGCACCCGACGCTCCGGCATCGACCGCACAGCCGGCCATCACCCGCGCCCAGGCCCTCGCGGCGACGGCCCTCGAGGAGGCTCGTCACGTGGCTTCGCAGTTACGCCCGCCCCGGATCCGCGAGGTCGGCCTGGGGGCCGCCATCCGCGACCTGGCCAGCGCCGCGGGCATCCCGGTCGAGGTCCGCTTCGACGCCGCCGTGCTGCCGCCGGGCCTGCTCGAGCCGGAGCGCGAGATCGGTGCCTTCCGCATCGTCCAGGAGGCGGTCGGCAATGCCGCGCGCCACAGCCACGCGGAGCACGTCTGGGTCGATGCCCACGTCGACGACAGCGTGTTGACGTTGGCCGTGAGCGACGACGGCGTCGGCTTCCGCCCCACAGCCCGCGGCCAGGGGCTGGGTCTCGCCAGCATGCAGGAGCGCGCGGAGATCCTGGTAGGGCACCTCGACATCCGTTCGAAGCGCGGTTCCGGAACGATCATCGAGCTGGCCATCCCGCTCTCGACTCGGAGCGAGCCGGGCATCGTGCCGGTCGCCGGCAGCGCCGCACCGGGGGTCGCCCACTGATGGCCGCCATCGCGCACGAGGGCGAGCCGAGGGTCATCCCGGAGCCGCGCGGGAATCGGTCCCGGCCGATCCGCATCGCACTGGCCGACGATCATCACCTCGTCCGGGAGGGTCTTCGCCTGGTGCTCTCACGGGTGGAGGGCTTCGAGGTCGTGGGCGACGCGGCCACGCAGGAGGACGCCCTGGAGCTGGTCGATGCCACCAACCCCGACGTGCTGCTGCTCGATCTGACCTTTCCAGATGGCGACGGACTGCCGCTGCTGCGGGCGCTTCGGGCACGCCATCGAGACCTCCGCGTCGTCGTGCTGACCATGCATCGTGAGTCGGAGACGGTCCGCCAGGCCCTGGCGGCCGGAGCCGCCGGGTACGTCGTCAAGGGCGCCCGCTCATCTGAGCTCGTCGAGGCCATCACCGCCGTCAGCCGGGGCGAGCGGTACCTCCACAGCAGCGTCACTGCGGCCATCGTCGACGATTCCATCCGCTGGCTCAGCGGCGGCGGCCCGATGAGTCTCCGTGAGCGGGAGATCCTGAGCCTGATCGCCTCCGGTTACCCGCCCGCAGAGGTGGCCCGGATGCTGGGCATCAGCGTGCACACCGTTCGCCGTCACGTGGCGAACCTGTCGGCGAAGCTGGGCCTTCGGGGCACCATGGCGCTGGTCCGCTACGCCATCCGGAACGGCCTCGTCAGGGACGCCTAGGTCGCTCGCTGGGTCTCGGTCGGCGAGTCCCATCCGGGCCGACGTGGCCGGCGTGGTCGGCGCGCCCGCAACTCGCCTCGCAGGAGCGGTCCGGATGGTCAGACGTGACACCCGATATGGCGAACGTTGAGTATGGCGCGCCACCGATCGCACACGGCATGCTCGACCGACCTCCCGGTCCGACCTGCTCGATGCCACATCCCGGGCCGGGCCCGGAGGCTAGCAGCGCCGAGTGCGCACAGAGGAGGAGCACGCGACCATGGACATTCGTCGCGGGCCGGGACATGAGGACGCCTGGTAGACGATGGCTATCCGGGCTCGTCTGAATCGGGCGTTCGATCGGCTCCCGGTCCAACAGGGGGCGATGAACTGGAACGAGAGATCGCCGAGCGATCCTCGCCCGTATCGCCGCGATCGCAGCTTGTCGCCGTGCTGGTCGGCACCGGATCAGGCGTTGGGCACGGACCCGAGCCGCTGGTCGGACATCCGACCCCCAGGAAAGGACTTCGGCTGCCGTCGCGGCCGCGATCGATGATGACGAAGCCGACGACGAGGACGATGAAGAGTCTTGAGAGCGACATCTAGGGCGATGAGAGGGCAGGGAGGTCTCCAGCGTTGATGCGGTCGATTGTCGGGTGGAGCCTGCGGTTTCCCGTCCTGGCGATTGCCATCGCCGCGGCGCTGATCCTGGTTGGCGTCATCAACCTGCGCAGGATGCCTCTGGATGTGCTGCCGGAGTTCGCGCCGCCGTTCGTCGAAGTTCAGACCGAGGCGCCTGGACTCTCCGCCTCCGAAGTGGAAGCCATGCTCACCGTGCCGCTGGAGGAGGCGCTCATCGGTACGGCGCAGATCCAGACGATCCGCTCCCGGTCGGTCCCCGGCTTGTCGTCGATCCTCCTGATCTTCGAGCCCGGCACGGACATCGTCCGTGCGCGCCAGTTCGTGCAGGAACGGCTGATCACCCAGACCGGGTTGCCGAACGTGTCCCAACCGCCGGTGATGCTGCAGCCGCTGTCGGCGACAAGTCGGGCCGTGTTCGTCGGGCTTTCTTCGGACAACCTCTCGCTGATCGACCAGTCGGTGCTCGCCCGCTGGCAGATCAGGCCCGCGTTGATGGGCGTACCCGGTGTTGCGAACGTGGCGATCTGGGGCCAGCGGGCGCAGCAGCTGCAGGTGCAGGTCGACCCGGAGCGCATGAACGCTCGCGGCGTTTCGCTCGACGACGTCATCCAGGCCAGTGGCGACGCGCTTTGGGTCTCGCCGCTGACCTTCCTGAACGCCTCCTATCCCGGAGCCGGTGGCTGGATCGACACCCCCCAACAGCGCATCGGGGTGCGGCATGTGCTGCCGATCTCGACGCCGGAGGAGCTGGCCAAGGTCGTCGTCAAGGTCAAGGATGGCGTGCCCGTTCTGCTCGGTGATGTGGGGACCGTCGTGGTGGGCCATCCACCGCTCATCGGGGATGCGGTCATCCACGATGGACCGGGTCTCCTGCTCGTGGTCGAGAAGTTCCCATGGGTCAACACGCTCGAAGTCACCCGTGGGGTGGAGGCGGCTCTCAAGGACCTGCAGCCGGGACTGCCCGGCCTCGAGATGGACACGACCATCTTCCGGCCGGCGACCTTCATCGAGCTGGCGATCGGGAACCTGAGCTGGGCGCTGCTGATCGGCGCGCTGCTCGTGCCTTGCTCTTCCTGCTCTGGGAGTGGCGCGTCGCGCTGATCGGTCTCGTAACGATCCCCCTGTCGCTGCTGGCCGCCGGGTTGGTGCTCTACTGGCGTGGCGCGACGATCAACGTGATGGTGCTGGCGGGGTTCGTGATCGCCATCGGAGTCCTGATCGACGACGCCGTCATCGACATCCGGAACATCGCGCGACGTCTCCGTCAGGCTCGTCTCGAGGGCAGCACCGAGTCCACGGCGTCGATCGTGCTCCACGCCTCGCTCGAGGTGCGCAGCTCGATCGTCTACGCGACGTTGATCATCGTGGTGGCGATCCTGCCGGTCTTCCTCCTGGAGGGCCTGACCGGCGCCTTCCTCCAGCCGCTCGCCACGGCCTATGGGCTGGCGGTGCTGGCATCGATGGCCGTCGCCCTGATCGTCACCCCCGCGCTCGCCCTCCTCCTGTTCCGGAAGGCGCCGAGCGAGCGCCGCAAACCATCGTTCGTGCGCCGGCTGCAGACTGGCTACGAAACAGCCCTGGTGCGTGTCCTCGCCGTCGCGCGTCCGGCCCTGGCCCTCGTGGCCATCGTCGTCGTCGCATTCGGCTCGCTGGGCCTGGTCGGCAACGCCGTCGCGCCAGGGCTCGGGCAGGAGCTGCTTCCGCCATTCAGGGAAACGGACCTCATGATCCGGTGGGAGGGCGCACCCGGTACGTCGCATCCCGAGATGACCCGGATCACGACGAGGGCCAGTCAGGAGCTGCGGTCCATTCCCGGGGTCCGCAGTGTCAGCGCGCACGTTGGGCGTGCCGTGCTGGGCGATCAGATCGTCGGGATCAATGCTGGTGAGATCTGGGTCAGCATCGATCCTGCCGCCAACTATGACGCGACGGTCGCTGCCATTCGGGAGACGGTCGACGGCTATCCCGGGCTCCGGCGAGACGTGCGGACCTACCTGCAGGACAGGACGAGAGAAGTCCTGACGGGAGCCAGCGAAGCCATCGTGGCGCGCATCTACGGCCCTGACCTGACGATCCTCCGCAGCCTGGCTGAGGACGTTCGGCAAGGGATCTCGCAGATCGACGGCGTGGTTGACCTGCGAACGGAGCTGCAGGTCGATGAGCCGCACGTGCAGGTCGAGGTGGACCTCGCCAAGGTCGAACCCTACGGACTCTCACCCGGCGATGTCCGCCGGGCGGCGGCCACGCTCATGGCTGGTATCCAGGTCGGCAGCCTCTTCGAGGAACAGAAGGTGTTCGAGGTGGTGGTCTGGTCGGCGCCCGAGACGCGCGAGACCCTGACCTCGCTTCGCGAGCTACTGATCGACACCCCGGCTGGCGGCCAGGTCCGTCTGGCAGATGTGGCCGACATCCGCGTGGTATCCACCCCCACGGTCATCCGACATGAGTCGAACTCGCTTCGCATCGACGTCGGCCTGAACGTGAGTGGACGCGCCCCCGAGGCCGTGGCACGTGACGTTGAAGAAGTCCTCCAGCAGATCGACTTTCCGCTCGAGTACCACCCGGAGCTGCTGGGAGATTATTCGGAGCTGCAGACAGCCCCGCAGCGCGTCTTGGCCGTGGCGCTTGCCGCGGCGATCGGGATCCTCCTCCTGCTGCAGGCGGCCTTCGGAACCTGGCGCTTCGCACTGCTCGCCCTCGGGATCGTTCCGGCAGCGCTGCTTGGCGGCGCCCTGGCGGCGGTGGCGACCGGAACGATCCACTCGCTTGGCGCGCTTCTTGGCCTCATCGCCATCCTTGCGATCGCGGCGCGCAACGGCATCCTCCTGCTCAACCACTATCAGCGTCTCGAGCGTCACGGGGGCGAACCCTTCGGTCCTCAGCTCATCGTGCGTGGGGCGCGTGAGCGACTCTCCTCCGTCGTGATGACAGCACTTGCGACCGGCCTGGCAGTCGTGCCGCTCCTCGTCCTCGGTGATCTTCCCGGCTACGAGATCGTGCGGCCGATGGCCGTGGTGATCGTGGGCGGCCTCGTCACCTCGACGCTCGTCAGCCTCTTCATCCTGCCCGTGGCATACCTGCGTTTCGGGCCCAGCCCTGAGCCCGACGAGTCGACCCGGCTGGTCGAGCAACCGCGCCCCGTCGCGGCCTGATGAGACATCGGTAGGGAGGTCCTGGAAATGCGGCGCCGTGACTGTGGGATGCTCGTAACCCTGTTGATCGCAGGGCTGCTCCTGGCGGCCTGTTCGCGGTCACCGTCACAAGAGGTCCTTGGGGCCCAGGTCCCACCGGTGACGGTCGAGGCCATCGACGGGACGGACCTCAAACGGGTCACGTTGATACCCCGCTCGGCCGAGCGGCTCGGCATCGAGACCGCCGCTGTCAGCCGCGAGGTCGTTGGGGGCACATCGCGAACGGTCATGCCATACGCGGCGCTGCTCTACGACGAGCGGGGCGACACATGGACGTACACGAACCCTAAAGGGCTGGCGTACGTCCGCCACGGGGTCACCGTCGACTTCATCGAGGGCGACCTGGCCATCCTGTCGGATGGTCCGCCGGTCGGCACCCTGGTCGTCACCGTTGGAGCGGCCGAGCTGTACGGAGCCGAGTCAGGGGTCGGCGGACACTGATTCGAGATGCGACGGTGACCGTGGCGCGGGACGCCCAGCTATGATGCGCCGCCTCATCAGCGCGAGCCTGCGTTTCCGATTCCTCGTGATCGCCCTAGCCTCGGCGATGATGATTGTCGGCATCGCGCTGATTCCCGCCATGCCGGTGGACGCGTTTCCCGAGTTCGCACCGCCGCGCGTGGAGATCCAGGTTGAAGCCCCGGGCATGTCCACGGTGGAGGTGGAGGAGCTCATCACCGTGCCGCTGGAGGAGGCTCTCAACGGCACGCAGGGGCTTGTGGTCATGCGCTCCAAGTCGGTCCCCGGACTGGCGTCCATCAATCTGCTCTTCGAGCCCGGAAGCGATATCTGGCGGGCACGGCAGCTGGTGAGCGAGCGCCTGGCGACCGCGATCCCGAACCTGCCATCCGTGATCACCGTCCCGATCATCCTGCCGCCGCTCTCGTCGACCAGCCGGGCGATGTTCGTCGGTCTCTCCTCGGACGAGATGTCACTGCTGGACCTGTCGACGATCGCCTTCTGGGACGTCAGGGCCGCCCTGTTGGCCGTACCCGGCGTGGCGAACGTGGCCATCTGGGGCGAGCGACTGCAGCAGATCCACGTCCAGGTCGATCCGGCACGGATGCGAGCGCACGGCGTTTCGGTCGACCAGGTGGCGGAGATCACGGCTGACGCCCTGGAAGTCGGCCTGTTCACGTACACGGCCGCGGCGCATCCAGGCATCGGTGGCTGGATCGAAACCCCGCAGCAGCGGCTCGCGATCCGGCATGTCCTGCCGATCTCAACGCCGGAGGAGCTGGCCCAGGTCGTCGTCAAGATCGAGGATGGCGTACCGCTGCGCCTGGGTGATCTGGGCAGGGTCGTGGAGGATCATCCGCCGCTCATCGGGGATGCGGTCATCAATGACGGCCCGGGTCTCCTGCTCGTGGTCGAGAAGTTCCCGTGGGGCAACACGCTCGAGTTGACGCGTGGTGTGGAGGCGGCCCTGGCGGACCTGCAGCAGGGTCTACCCGGCGTGGAGATGGACACGACCATCTTCCGGCCGGCGACCTTCATCGAGCTGGCGATCGGGAACCTGAGCTGGGCGCTGCTGATCGGCGCGCTGCTCGTCATGGTGATCCTCCTCTTCTTCCTGTGGGAGTGGCGCGTCGCGCTGATCAGCATGGTCGCGATCCCGCTGTCGCTGATGGCGGGAGCGCTGGTGCTCCATCAGCTTGGGGCGACGATCAACGTGATGGTGCTGGCGGGGTTCGTGATCGCCATCGGAGTGGTGGTCGACGACGCCATCATCGACGTCGAGAACATCACGCGGCGTCTTCGTCAAAATCGTCTGGAGGGGAGCACCGAGTCCACCGCGTCGATCGTGCTCCACTCGTCGCTCGAGGTGCGCAGCGCCATCATCTACGCGACGCTGATCGACGTCGTGGCGATCGCGCCGGTCTTTTTCCTCGAGGGCCTGACCGGCGCCTTCTTCGGGCCGCTGGCCATCGCCTATGGGCTGTCGGTGCTGGCGTCCATGGCCGTCGCGCTGACCGTCACCCCCGCGCTCGCCCTGATCCTCCTGCGGAATGCGCCGATCGAGCGTCGTGATTCCCCGCTCGCGCGGTGGCTGAAGAGCGGCTACGAGCGGGGGCTTTCGCGGATCATCCACACGGCGCGACCGGCGTTCGCGGCCGTCGCCATCATCGCGGTGCTCGGCGTCATCGTGACGCCGCAGCTCGGCCAGTCGCTGCTCCCCGACTTCAAGGAGCGGGACTTCCTGATGCACTGGCTGACCAAGCCCGGCACGTCCCATCCGGAAATGACCCGGATCACGACGGCGGCCAGTCAAGAGCTGCGATCCATCCCGGGCGTGCGCAACTTCGGGGCCCACATCGGGCGGGCCATCGCATCGGATGAAGTCGTCGGCATCTACTTCACCGAGAACTGGGTCAGTGTCGACCCTTCGGCCGACTACGACGCGACACGTGCCGCCATTCAGCAGACCGTCGACGGCTACCCGGGGATCGTTCGCGATGTGCAGACCTATCTGAAGGAGAGGACCAAGGAGGTCCTGACGGGCACGAGCGAGGCGATCGTGGTGCGCATCTACGGCCCTGAATTGGCGGTCCTGCGCGGCCTGGCTGAGGAGGTCAGGCAGAAGATCTCGGAGATCGAGGGCGTCGACGATCTGCACACCGAGCTTCAGGTTGACATCCCCCAGGTCGAAGTCGAGGTCGACCTCGCGAAGGCGGATCGCTATGGCATCAAGCCGGGCGACGTTCGGCGTGCAGCCGGTGCGCTGGTGGCGGGTATCGAGGTCGGTGACATCTACCGGGACGGGAAGGCGTTTGACGTGGCGCTCTGGTCAACGCCGGAGACCCGGACGAGCCTGACCTCCCTTCGCGAGCTCCTGATCGACACCCCGAGCGGCGGCCAGGTGCGCCTGGCGGATGTGGCCAAGGTGGAGATCGTCCCAACCCCGAACGAGGTCAAGCACGAGGGCGTCTTCCGTCGCATCGACGTCGGCCTCAACGTGGCCGGACGTGATCTCGGCTCAGTCGCGCGCGACGTCGAAGAGGCCCTCCGACAGGTCGACTTCCCTCTCGAGTACCACCCCGAACTGCTCGGCGAGTACGCCGAGCGGCAGGCTGCCCAGGGTCGTCTGCTGCTCCTCGGGATCGCCGCTCTGATCGGTGTCTTCCTCCTCCTGCACACGTCCTTCGGGAGCGCGCGGCTCGCGACGCTGTCGTTCCTCACGCTGCCGTCGGCCCTGGTGGGCGGCGTGCTGGCGGCCTACCTGACGGGCGGCATCCTCTCGCTCGGTTCGCTGATCGGCTTCTTCACCGTGCTGGGGATCGCCGCCCGCAACGGCATCATGATGATCAACCACTTCCAGCATCTCGAGCACTCCGAAGGCGAGCCATTCGGTTTCGGGCTTGTGCTGCGCGGCGCGCGGGAGCGGCTCTCGCCGATCCTGATGACGGCCCTGGCAACAGGACTCGCCCTGGTGCCGCTCGCGATCGCCGGCGATCTGCCGGGTCACGAGATCGAGCATCCGATGGCGATCGTCATCCTGGGCGGCCTCGTCACGTCGACGCTGTTGAACCTGTTCATCGTGCCGTCCCTGTACCTGCGCTTCGGGCGGCATCGGCCGCGGAAGGTGATCGAAGCACAGGCGGACAGCTGAGCCGCGGCTGGCCAGGAGACCCTGTGCTGACGCAGACTTCGGCACGATCAGTCGAGACCCTCATGGCCGCGATTGTTTCGGCGCTCCCTGCTGACGAACCAGGCAACGGCACGGGCTCCGCCCGGATGGAGGCGAAACCCGCGAACGGCGCCGCCTAGCCGATAGTGAAGGGGACTTCGGTCAGCGTCTGATTGCCACTCTGCTCGATGGCCAGCACCTCGATCTTGTAAGCCCCATCCGTCGCCAGGAATTCCGGCGGAATGGCGATGCTCGTCGCATCGCCAGGGAGGATGACCGAGAAGGAGTGAACCGGGTCGCGCTCGGAGATTACCAGCACCTGGTAGCGAACGATCTGAATGCCCGCCGGCTCGGTGACCGGCTCCCAGCTGACCACTACCTCGTCGGCGGCGACGGTTGAATCCTCCTCGGGCGAGATGACCACCGGCCCCCCAGGGAGGTCGTGGGTGAGCGTAACCGAGCTTCGCATCCGGGTGCCGTCGGTCTGTAGTCCCTCGAACACGTACTCGCCCTCGGGAAACAGCTTCTTGAACTCGCTGAGCGGGAACTCCGTGAACGGCGGCTCGCTTGACTCCGAGAACAGCTCAGTCAGGCCATAGTCCTTGAGTACCCCCTGGTTCTTGATGTCGAGGATAGTTCGCCCATCCGGCGCCTTGAGGGTGATCGACTCCCAGGGGTCATGGTCGAAATCGATCTGGAGGCCGGCGTCGCCATCGGTGGCGTTGACCTCCACTCGCAGGCTCGCCCGCTTGAACTCCACCGTCGCGGCGCCAGTCGCAGTGCTTGAAACTGCGCACCCCGTGAACGTGACCGCCGCAATCATCGCCGCGGCTATGACGTACCAAACCGGTCGCTCCAAGGGTAGTCTCCTCGGCTGCGGGTAGTGGCTCAATTGAGCCACAATCTAGCTGCGTCGTCGAGAAGTTCCCGTGGGCGAACACGCTCGACGCTGACCAACGCGCTGCAGTTGGGCTCGCTGTTCGTCTTCGTCGTACTGATCCTCTTCCTCTTCGACTCGCGCACGGCGCTGAATCAGCCTGGTGGCCATCCCACTCTCGCTGATGGCCGCCGCCGTGGTGCTCGACGCGCGCCGCGCGCCGATCAACGTGATGATCCTGGCCGGCTTCGTGATATCCGTCGGCGTGGTAGTCGACGACGCGATCATCGACATCGAGAACATCGTGCGCCGCCTTCGTCAGCTCCGGCGGGAAGGCAGCACGATGTCAAGGGCGCGGGTCATCGTGGAGGCCTCGATCGGCGTCTTCCTCCTGCTGTAGGCGTCGTTCGGGAGCACCCGTCTGGCCGACCCAGCGGATCCGCCTCAAGACGCCGGTATCCTCCGTCCGATTCGGGCAGCGTCGCCTCCCTTTGCCCGGTACCTCTGGCGGCTTGACCATCGCCATCCGGATGCTATGATGGCCGTGACCCCACGAACCACGCCCGAGCCGCGGCCTACCCGGCCATCCGGCGCCAGGGTTTCCCATTCCTCTACATGGCGCCGCGACGGCCGTACCTATCAGGGCCGAGCTCGACGGGTCCCCAGCCTCTGCCTGATCGCGGCCCACGCCACGTCGCAGCCCCGTCCCACCCCACGCGAAGGATGCCCAGATCACACCCATGAACATCAACGAACTCAAAGAGAAGAACCTGCGCGAGCTCGTCGAGATCGGCGGAGACCTCGACGTCGCGGACGCCCGCGACATGCGCAAGGACGACCTCGTCGAGCGCATCCTCCAGCGCCAGGTCGAGCGCGGTGGACAGGTCTACGCGACCGGCATCCTCGACATCGTGGACGAGGGCTTCGGCTTCATGCGCCGCCACGGCCTGATGCCCAGCCAGGATGACGTCTACGTCAGCTCCAGCCAGGTCCGCCGCTTCGGCCTGCGCCCCGGCGACCGTGTCGGCGGCGTCATCCGGGCGCCCAAGGACGGCGAGAAGTACTGGGGCCTGCTGCGCGTCGAGTCGGTCAACGGCGTCGATCCGGAGACCGCCAAGCGCCGCCCGCACTTCGACGTCCTGACCCCCATCCACCCCATCGAGCTGATCAACCTCGAGACGGACTCGAAGAACCTGAGCCAGCGGCTGATCAACCTGGTCAACCCGCTGGGCAAGGGCCAGCGGGCGCTCATCGTCAGCCCGCCCAAGGCGGGCAAGACGATGCTGCTCAAGCAGATCGCCAACGGCATCACGGCCAACTACCCGGAGATCCTGCTCATGGTCGCGCTCATCGGCGAGCGGCCGGAAGAGGTCACCGACATGCGGCGCAGCGTCAAGGGCGAGGTCATCTCCTCGACCTTCGACGAACCGACCGAAAACCACACGCACGTGGCCGAGATGTGCCTCGAGATCGCCAAGCGCCAGGTCGAGACGGGGCGCGACGTGGTCATCCTGCTCGACTCGATCACGCGCCTCGCGCGCGCCTACAACCTGGCCCTGCCGCCGAGCGGGCGCACGCTCTCCGGCGGCATCGACCCCATCGCCCTCTACCCGCCCAAGCGTTTCTTCGGCGCCGCGCGGAAGATCGAGGAGGGCGGCTCGCTCACGATCATCGGCACGTGCCTCATCGACACGGGGTCACGCATGGACGACGTCATCTACGAGGAGTTCAAGGGCACCGGCAACTCCGAGCTGATCCTCGACCGCAAGCTGGCCGAGAAGCGATCTTCCCGGCCATCGACGTGCAGCGCTCGGGCACCCGCCGCGAGGAGCTCCTCCTCGAGGAGGGCACGCTCAAGATGGTCTGGACGATGCGCCGGATGCTGTCGGCCGTGGGCACGAACGAGGGCATCGAGCTGCTCCTCAACCGCCTCGCCAAGACCGAGTCGAACGCAGCCTTCCTGGCCAGCCTCACGAAGGGCGCGGCCGCGGCCGAGGCTTGACCGAGAGCTGACCGTGGGCGGAGCGATTGACGGTCCGCGGGCGCCTCTGGTAAGGTCCGCCGGAAACGGAACGTTCGCCGGAGACCACTAGGAGGGTCGGCGGGCGCAACCAGCGGCAGTGTGAGGCCCCCAGCTCCATACCGCTCCCACGGACGGCTCGCGCACCACATCCCCGCCCGCGCGTCCCCACCGCCGTCCCTGATCCGAGGAGACCGTATTGCACCAAGCGACGGTCCTCGTGCTTCGCGCCCTCCGGCGCCTCGCGCGGGACCAGCGCCGGACTGTTGCCCGGCTCACCCAGCTCCGGCGCCCTGCCGGCCCGACCGAGTCTTCGGTCCGGGTCGCGGGCGCTCGCCGTGCGCCAGTCGCGCGGCCCGCGGCGTCGAGTAGCCGATTCGCCGGCATGGCGAACCGCCTCCGCCGACCCCGGCTCGCTGATCTCGCGGCGGATCGCCGCGGCTCTCCCGTCCTCGTCCTCTGCCTCGTCCTCGTCGCCTCGCTGCTCGCGGCGGTGCCGGACCAGGGCGTGGCCGTCGGTGGCACGGACGGTGCCGGCGAGGCCGCGCAGCCGCGCATCGCGGCGCTCGCGGGTGGCGCCGTCAACGGCGCGCCGCGCACGGCCTCCGACCTCGACGGCCGCATCTTCCAGCCCTTCGACCTGCCCGCCACCGGGACCGGGGACGCGACCGGCACCGGGGACGAGATCGTCGACCCGGCCGCGCAGTTCCAGAACGGCGTCGCCTACACCATCGACGGCACGCTCCTGAAGCCGCTCACGGTCGAGATCGACCTCGGGGGTATCGAGGACCAGGTACGCACCTACCGCGTCGAGGCGGGCGACACGCTCGTGGGCATCGCCGACAAGTTCGGCCTCAAGATGATGACCCTGTGGTGGGCGAACAAGCTGGCCGCCAAAGACGAGCTCCGCATCGGCCAGCTGCTCGTCATCCCACCGGTGGACGGCGTCCTCTACACGGTCAAGGAGGGCGACACGCTCGATGGCATCGCCGATGCCTACAGTGCGAACATCGAGGAGATCATCGCCTTCAACGACCTCGAGGGCGACACCATCGTCATCGGGCAGCAGCTCATGGTGCCGGACGGCCGCGGCAAGGCCATCCCCACGCCGAAGCCGGAGGCCCGGCCGCGGTCGGGCTCCGGTGGCAGCGGTGGCGGTGGCGGCTCGTGCGACAACTGCTCGTTCGGTGGCGGGATGCGCTGGCCCGTCGGGGGCAGCAACTACATCAGCCGCGGCTTCCGCTACGGCCACTACGGCGTCGACATCGCCGCCGACTACGGCACGTCGGTCCTCGCGGCCGTGGCCGGCAAGGTGACCTTCACCGGCTGGCGCAGCGGTGGCGGCGGGTACCAGATCTGGATCAGCCACGGCAACGGCGTCTACACCACGTACAACCACCTGTCGTCGATCACGGCGAGCACCGGTGCCTATGTTGCGAAGGGGGAGCGCATCGGGCGGGTTGGCTCGAGCGGCAACTCGACCGGCCCGCACCTCCACTTCGAGGTGTGGCGAGGATCGATCTGGGACGGCGGCTACCGCGTCAACCCGCTGAAGTACTTCTAGTCGCGCCGCTCGCGTGCGCCGCGCCCGGCCCTCCGCGGGTCGGGCGTTCCCATGCCCCCTGCTAGGATTTTGCCGATGTTCCTCGACCGCGCGAAGATCTGGGTGCGCGCCGGCGACGGCGGTGACGGAGCCGCGACCTTCCGCCGCGAGGCCCATGTCCCGCGCGGTGGCCCCGACGGCGGCGACGGGGGCCGCGGCGGCTCGGTCTACATGCGCGTCGATCCCGGCCAGACCACGCTCGCCGACTTCCGCTTCAAGCACCACTTCAAGGCCCCAGCCGGCGGCAAGGGCAGCGGCTCGAAGCGCCACGGCAAGGCCGGCGGAGACCTCGAGCTGGCCGTCCCGCCCGGCACCGGCGTCATCGACGAGACGAGCGGCGACCTGCTGGCGGACCTGGTGGCCACCGGCCAGCGCGTGATGATCGCGCGCGGCGGCCGCGGCGGGTTGGGCAACGTCCACTTCGCGACGGCCACCCACCGCACCCCGCTGCACGCCCAGAAGGGTGAGCCTGCCGAGGAGCGCTGGATCCGCCTCGAGCTGCGGCTCATCGCCGACGTCGGGCTGGTCGGCCTGCCCAATGCGGGCAAGTCCACGCTGCTGGCCGCGCTGACCGCGGCGACCCCGAAGATCGCCCCGTACCCCTTCACGACCCTCGAGCCGAACCTCGGCATCCTCGACCTCGAGGCCATCGATCCCACCGACCCGAGACGCCCGACGATCGCGGACGTGCCGGGCCTCATCGAGGGTGCCAGCTCAGGGGCAGGGCTCGGTCATGCCTTCCTGCGGCACGTCGAACGGACGCGGGTCCTGGTGCACGTCGTGGACATCGCCGCGCGCGACCCTGAAGCCGACCACGCCATCATCCGGGACGAGCTGCGCCTGCACGACCCGCGGCTGCTCGAGAAGCCGTTCCTCGTCGTCGCCAACAAGACGGACCTGACCGACGCGGCAGACAACCTCAAGGCCTTCCTGGCCGCGCGGCGGCGCGAGGGGCTGGCGGCTGTCGCGGTCTCGGCGCTCACGGGGAAGGGGCTCCCGGAGCTGATCGGCGCGCTCGGCCGACTGCTGCCCGATGCGGCGGCGATGGCCGAGCCGCCCGAGCCCACCGGCGTCGTCGTCCACCGTTTCGAAACGACGAGCGAGGGCTTCGCCGTGGAGCGCGAGGGCGAGGCCTTCCGCGTCCGTGGTAAGCGCATCGAGCGCCTCGCGGCCCAAACGGACTTCGGCAACGACGAGTCAGCCGAGCGCTTCCAGCGCGACCTGGTGCGCTGGGGCATCGAGCGCGAGCTGCGCCGCGCCGGTGTCGAGCCGGGCGACATGGTGCGCATCGGTGCCGTCGAGCTCGAATGGGGGGCGGAACCGTGGGCCTGACGGCGGAGACGGGCGGCAAAGCCGGTGCCTGGGGCATCCTGGGCGGCACCTTCGATCCCGTCCACTACGGGCATCTCGCGCTCGCCGAGGGCGCGCGCCAGACGCTCGGGCTCGAGGGTGTCCTGTTCCTGCCGGCCGGCATCCCGCCCCACAAGCCGGATCGCATCGTCACCGCGCCGAGCCATCGCGCGGCCATGGTCGAGCTGGCCATCGCCGACAACCCCGCCTTCCGCCTCTGCCGCGCCGAGCTCGACCGGCCGGGGCCGAGCTACGCGGTGGACACGGCCGCCGCGCTCGTTGCGGCGCCGCCCGTGGAGGGTGCCGATCCCCGCGGGTACGTGTGGCTCCTCTCGGTCGAGGCGCTCGTCGAGCTGCACACCTGGCGCGAGCCCCAGCGGCTGCTCGAGCTGGTTCGCATCGGCGCCGTGCCACGTCCCGGGTTCCGGACCCCCGGCCGTGCCTGGCTGAGCGAGCACTTCCCCGGCCAGGAGGAGCGCATCCTCTTCCTCGACGGCCCGGAGCTGGGCCACTCGGCCTCGCGCATCCGCCGGCTGGTCGGGGAGGGGCGCTCCATCCGCTACCTTGTGCCCCCGGCCGTCGAGGCCTACATCCACGACCACGACCTTTACTCGCCCGAGCTGTGGAGCAAGGACTGATGACCGGCGAGACGACCCCCGAGCGCGCACCCAGCGGCCGGCGGCCCGGCCTGCCCGCCCGTGAGACGCCGGCGCGAGTGGTCGGTCCGGCGCTGGACGACCGCGCCGTGCTCGCCCTGGCGCGGCGTGTCGTGGACCTTGCCGCGGACAAGAAGGCCTCGGACATCGTGCTCATCGGCGTCGCCGAGCTGACCACCCTCGCCGACTACCTCGTCATCTGCTCGGGCGGCTCGGAGCGCCAGCTGGGCGCCATCGCCGACGGCATCGTCGAGGGCCTCAAGGACGACGGCTTCCCGCCCATCGGCCGTGAGGGGCTGCCGGGCGCTCATTGGGTGCTGCTCGACTTCGGCGCGGTCATCGTGCACGTCTTCGCGCCACCGGAGCGTGACTACTACCAGCTCGAGAAGCTCTGGTCCGACGCACCCACCCTGCTGCGCGTCCAGTAGGCGCGCGGGGCGTGCAGGTACCAGTACCGACCGGTACCTCCGTGTGATGTGGCCTGCGGTCAACGCTGCCTAGTCTGACCTCACCAGCGATCGGTATGGTCCGGTCGGGTCAGGTGAGGTCGTCGCAGATGTCGCGTCTACGAGAGCGGTGCCCCCAGTGCGGGCGACAGCTCATCAACACGCGCTTCGACACGACCTTCCGCCTCGACGACGGCGCGGAGCGGCTCTGCTTCGGCATCCCCGGCGGCCTGTGTGAGGACTGCCACCAGCTGTACATCGATCCCGAGCTGATCGAGCTCCTCGACCTGGGCGACGCCCGCTGCGTCTTCGCCATCGAGTCGGACCGCGTCCTGCAGGAAGAGGCCTGGTCGTCGACCGGGTGACGGCCGCGCTGCCCGCCTGACGCCCGGGCGCGCCGAACGCGCCCCACCCTCACCGCTCGCGGACCACCGAGCCCGCCATCCACGCCTGGAGTGCCAGCGCCGCGCGCTCGTCCGAGTACGCCCGCGTCTCGCCGTCGAGGGCGATGCCCTTGCTCGCCAGGTCCAGCTCCAGCAGTCCTTCGAGCGCCGCGTCCAGCTCGGCGGCGGCCCAGGCGCCGGCCTGCTCGACGAGCTTCTCGGCCCGGAACGGCTGCAGCTTCAGCACCCGCACCAGCTCCGCCGGACGCGTCCCCGCCGCGAGGTGGTCGCGCACGACGACCAGCTCCCGCAGCCGGCGATGGAGTTGCGAGACGAGGACCTGGAGGACGCTGCCCTCCGCCAGGAGCCGTTCCGCCAGTCGTGACGCCTCGCCGGCGCGCCGCAGCGCGACCGCATCGAGGAAGGCCCACGTCGAGCCCGGCACGGCCTCGGACACCAGCTCCGCGACGTCCTCGCGCGTGGCACTGCCGTCCGGCCGGTAGAGGGCGAGCTTCTCCAGCTCCCCGTTCGCCAGCTCCGACTGCCGGCGCCGATCCACGTCGCCCTCGCGCACGAAGGCGCCCACGCGCTCGGCGAGGAGCCGTGCGGCCCCCGGCCCGAGCCGCAGCCCCAGCTCACCCGCCCGCTCGACCACCCAGCGCTCCATCCCCTCGCGCTTGAGGGCCGGGTACTCGCGTACCAGTCCCCCCGCGGCGGCCACCGCGTCGCGCAGCCCATCGGACGCCTTCGAGCGTCGCGCTGAGCCGTCGGTCAGCTCGGTGAAGGCGAGACCGTTGCCGGGCGGGACCTCGGTGAGCAGGCGCAGCAGCCGCTCCCGGGTCGTCTTCTCGCGCAGGAGCGGCCCCGGCTGGCGCAGCACCACGAGCATGCCCCCGCCGAAGAGCGGCGCCGTCCCGACGCGCTCGGCGATCCGCTCCAGGAGCCGAGCCGCGCGCCGCTCACCGGCCGCGCCGGCCTCCTCCTGGCCGTCCACGCGCCACGTCTCGAGCGGAACGTCCGGCTCACCGAGCGAGCTGGCCAGGCCGGCCAGCGCCCGCTCGATGGCGAAGGCGTCCTCGCCCCAGAGGTAGGCCAGGCCGGCCGTCACGCGACGCGCTCGGAGGGCACGGGCCAGGCCGCCGCCACCCAGCGCAGGCGACGGACCTCGTCCGGCCGGACGCCGGCAGCGGTGCACACTTCGCGCTCCAGCCGGGCGGCCCGCGACCGCGCCACGGCCAGCTCGGTAGCATGCTCGGGGTGGCGCCGGGCCCAGTCGGCGAAACGGCTCGCCAGCGGCTCCACGCGCTGGCCGCAGCGCTTGTCGGCGTAGGCGACGATCTTCTCCTCCCACGTGGCGTGGCCCGCCCAGCGGTGGAAGCGGACCTCATCGCTGAGACGGGTCACCGGGTGCGCCGCGACCGCGCGCGCCAGCTCGCGATGTCCGCGCTCGGTCAGCCAGCGAGCGCCCGCGTCCCCGTGCGGGAGCTTGCGGAGCGGGTCGTCGGGGGCGAGGAGCCGGTCCACGTCGTGGAGGAGCGCCGCCGCCTCGACCAGGCGACGATCGAGCCC
>LDXM01000033.1 GCA_001443375.1 Chloroflexi bacterium CSP1-4 | reverse complement strand
TACGCTCGTCACGGATCAAGGCCTACCCCGTAGCATGGCGTCGATGGACCCGGTCACGACCGCCGTCTGGCTGCTCCTCATCGCTCCGGCCGCCGGGGCGGTCATCCTCGCGATCCTGGCGCGGACCGGGCGGGCATCGGATGCGCATCCGGCGACGACGCCGGTCAGCCTCGTCACGTTGACCGTGACCATCGCCGCCCTCGTCGTGACGCTCGTCGGCGGGCAGGTGCTGGGCATGCCGGGGCGAAACGTCATCGGCCTCGGACCACTGGACCCGGCGGAGCCGCTCGCCGGCATCGCCTGGTCGGCCGCGCCGTCGCTGCTGGCGCTGCTCTTCCTCGCCATCGCCGTGCGCGCCCGGAGCCGTTTCCTGATCGCGCTCGCGCTCGTCCAGGCCGCCGTCGCGCTTCTCGCGACCGCGGTCGAGACACTCGCCCCCGAGGCCCACGCCACGACCCCGGACGCCCTCGTGCTCGACCCGCTGGCCGGCCTGCTGCTGGCGGTCTCGTCCGTCGTTGGCGGGCTCATCGTCCTCTTCGCCGTGGGCTACGAGCCGGCCCACCTCGCACACCGACGCATCGCGCTCGCCCGGACGCCGACATTTCTGGCCTGGCTCCTCGTCTTCCTCTCGGCCATGCACCTGCTCGTGCTGGCCGACGACCTGCGCATCCTGGCCGTGGGCTGGGAGCTGACGACCCTGTGCAGCTTCGTCCTCATCGGTTTCGACGGGGACCGCGAGGCCGTCGTCGCCGCCCGGCGTGCTCTCGCCTACAACCTCGGCGGCGGCGTCGCGCTGGGCGCGGCGCTCCTCCTGGCCGGCCCCGGCGCCAGCCTCTCCACCGTCATCGCCGGCGCCCTCGGCGGGACCGCCCAGGGGGCGATCGCCCCGGCCCTGATCCCGCTGATCCTCGGCGGCTTCGTCCTCGCCGCCGCCACGAAATCCGCCCTGACCCCCTTCCACCCCTGGTTGCTGGGCGCGATGGTCGCCGCCGCGCCGGTCTCCGCGCTGCTCCACGCCAGCACGATGGTGAAGGCCGGCTCGTACCTGCTGCTGCGGATCTCCCCGGCCATCGCGGTCGAGGGGTTCCTGGGGCCGGCGGTCACGTTCCTCGGCGGCTTCGCCTTCGCCACGGCCGCGTTCCTGGCCCTGCGGGAGCACGATCTCAAGCGCGTCCTCGCCTTCTCGACGATCTCCAGCCTGGGCCTGATCGCCGCGGCCGCCGGCCTGGGCACGCCCGCCGCGCTGGCCGCCGGCGCGCTGCTGCTCGCCTTCCATGCGCTGGCCAAGGCGCTCGCCTTCCTCACCGTCGGCTCGCTGGAGCAGCTGAGCGGGACACGCGACCTGGAGGCGCTCGTCGGCGCCGCCCGCCGGCGCCCGGGCGTGGCCGGGCTGCTGCTCATCGCCGCCGGGGCGCTGACCCTGCCGCCCTTCGGCATCGTGGTCGCCAAGTGGGCGCTGCTCGTCCTCGGGGCATCGGACATCGTGCTCGTCGTCCTGCTCGCGGTCGGCGGGGCGGCGGGGCTCGCGCTGTGGACGGCGGTCGCCATGCGCCTCCTCGTGCGGCGCGTCGAGGGACCGCGGCCCGAGCTCTCGGGGATCCTGCCGCGCAGCCAGGGTGCCGCCATGGCGGTCCTCGGCGTGGCCACGGTGGCCGGGCTCATCCTGGCCGCCCCGGTGGCCCGCCTGGTCGCCGATCCGGCCGCCGAGGTGGCCTTCGGCAGGGAGGCCGGACTGGCCGCCGGCTGGTCGGTCGTGCTCGCGGGCGCCGGGTTCGCGGTGCCCGCCATCGGCCTCCTGATCCTCGTCGCCGTCGGCCTGGCGGCGCTCGTCGCGCGGCGCATCCCGGCCGTGGCGCCGCAGCCCTACCTCGCCGGCGCCAACGTGGCCCCAGGCGCATCCACCGCCTTCCACGGCGCAAAGGGGCAGCCGGTCAGCGCGGCCGGCGCGGGCTTCTATTGGGGCGCGGACGGGGATGCCCTCGGCGCCGGCGGCCGGCCGGTCGGCATCCGCCGCTGGGCGCTGCTGGGCGGCTGGCTCGGCGTGGCCCTCGTCGTCGTCGCCGCGCTGCAGGCCACGTGGGTCGTTCGGGCCACGGGCGGGATCGCGCCATGAGCCTGCCAGGCCTTCCGAACCTGCTCGCGCTGGCCGCCCTGGTGGCCGCCACCGCCCTGGCTCCGCTCAGCGTGGGGCTGCTGCTCGGCGTCGACCGGCGCGTCACCGCGGCGATGCAGCTGCGGGCGGGCCCGCCGATCCTCCAGCCCTGGTACGACCTCACCAAGCTGGCCACCAAGACGAGCCTGCCGGTGGACCGCCTCGCCGCATCGCTGCTGGTGGCGCACGTCGTGCTGGCGGCTGGCGCCGTGGCCCTCGTGCTGGCCGGCGGCGACCTGATCGCGGCCGTGCTCGTGATGGGCGCCGCGCGCGTGCTCTTCATCCTCGCCGCGGGCGCGGTCGAGTCGCCCTACGCGCAGCTGGGCGCCTCGCGCGAGCTGATCCTGCTGCTCATCTCCGAGCCGCTGCTGCTGCTGGTGGCGATCGCCTACGGTGGTGTCGCGGGCTCCTTCTCGGCCGCAGCGGTCGCCGCGGCGCAGGCGCCCGTGCTCACGCTGCCCACGCTGGGCCTGACGCTGGGCGTGCTGCTCGCGATCGCGCTGCGCAAGTCGCCCTTCGATCTCGCCACCTCCCACCACGCCCACCAGGAGCTGGTCAAGGGCTCCACGACCGAGATGGCCGGGTTCTGGCTCGCCCTGGCCGAGGTCGGCCACTGGTACGAGACGGCCTTCGTCCTCGTGCTCATCGCGCTGGCCTCGCTGGCGGCGCCGCTGGTCGGCATCGGGCTCGTCGCGGCCACCTACACTGTGGCCATCGTGGCCGACAACACGCTGCCCCGGGCGACCTGGCGCTCCGCGCTCTGGATCGGCTGGGGGATCGGCGGGACGGCCGCCGTCATCGCCCTCGTCACCGGCCGGCTGTTCGGCGCGGGAGGCCTCTAGCCATGCGCGGCCCGCGTGCGCTGTGGCAGGCCTGGGTCCGCCGCTCGCGGACGAAGTCGCCCTGGATCGTCCACTTCGACTGCGGCGGCTGCAACGGCTGCGACATCGAGATCCTCGACACGCTCATGCCGCGCTTCTCCGCCGAGCGCTTCGGGGTCATCAACGTGGGCGACCCGCGACAGGGCGACATCCTCCTCGTGACCGGCCCGGCGAACCTGCGCAATGCCGCCGTTCTGCGCTCGGTCTACGACCAGATGGCCGAGCCGAAGGCGGTCGTGGCCGTCGGCTCGTGCGCCGCCCACGGCGGCGTCTTCCGCGGCGCCCCGAACATCCTGGGCGGCGTCGGCGAGCTCGTGCCGGTGGACGTGTTCGTCCCCGGTTGCCCCCCGACCCCGGAGCGGATCCTCGAGGGGGTCATCGCCGCGCTGCCGCTGCTGGCCGAGCCCCGGACGGCACGGCAGGCGACCGGCGGCCCGAGCCCGATGAGCATCGTGATGCTCGAGCCACGCGAGGAGGAGGTGGTCCGTGTCCCGGCTTCCTGACTGCACGACCGTCTCGCCCGAGGGGTTGCTCGATGCGGTCGGCGCGCTGCGCCACGACGACTGGCGCCTGGTGACGGCATCGTGCGTCCCGCACCGCGCCGGCTGGATGGTGCTCTACCACTTCGAGCGCGGGGAGCGGCTGCAGCACCTGCGCATCGAGGTGCCGGCCGGCGGGTCGGCTCCCTCGATCGGCGCCCATTACGGCGCGGCGTTCCTGGTCGAGAACGAGATGGCCGAGCTCCAGGGCCTGCCCGTCAGCGGCCTGGCGATCGACTACCGCGGGCGGCTCTACCGCGACTTCGATGGCCCCGAGGGCTGGGTCCACGGGCCGCGCGGCGAGGCGATCTCGGCGCTCGAGGCGGCCGGCCTGACGCGGCTCGACGCCTGCGTGCCGGTGGTCGATGGCCGCGAGGTCCGGGCCGGCACGACCCGCGTGCCCGAGCCACCGGAGCCGTCGACGAACGGGCACGGTGCCGCCGGCGAGGCCGGAGGCCGACCATGACCCGCACCGTCGTTCCCTTCGGGCCCCAGCACCCGGTCCTGGCCGAGCCCATCCAGCTCGAGCTGACGCTCGAGGACGAGGTCGTCGTCGACGCCATCCCCGGCCTGGGCTATGTCCACCGCGGCATCGAGGCGGAGGCCGAGCGGCGCCCCTACGACGAGGACCTGCCGCTGCTCGAGCGCGTCTGCGGCATCTGCTCGGTGGCCCACGCGGTCGCCTACGCGCAGGCCGTCGAGGTCCTGGCCGGCGTGGAGATCCCCCGTCGCGCGCGCCTGCTGCGGACGTTCTGGTTCGAGCTGACGCGGGTCCACTCGCACCTGCTGTGGCTGGGCCTGGCCGGCGACGCGATCGGCTTCGAGGCCCTCTTCCAGTCCTGCTGGCGGGTCCGCGAGGACGTGCTCGACCTGTTCACGGCCACGGCCGGCAACCGGGTGATCATCGGGGTGACCGCGCTCGGCGGCTGCCGTCGCGACATCCCCGACACCCTCCAGCCGACCATCCGCGCCGGCCTCGACGCAGTCGAGCGGGGCCTGGCCGGGATCGCCCCGTTCGTGCTCGGCAGCGAGGCGGTGGCGCGGCGCCTGGCCGGCGTCGGCGTCATCCCGCGCAACGTCGCGCTCGACCTCGGCCTCGTGGGGCCGACCGCCCGGGCCTCCGGCGTGGCCATGGACGTGCGCCGCTCCGGCTATGCCGCCCACGACGAGCTGCCCGTCGAGCCGGTCGTGGAGACGGGAGGCGACGCCCTGGCCCGGACGGTGGTTCGCTGGCGGGAGATCGGCGAGTCGATGCGGCTCTGCCGCGAGGCGCTCGACCGCCTGCACCGCCTGCCCGGACCGCTCGCGACGCGCGTCCCGCCGGTGCTCCACGGCGAGGCCATCAGCCGCGTGGAGGCGCCGCGCGGCGAGCTCTTCTACTACGTGCTCGCCGACGGCGAGCCGCACCCCACCCGCGTCCGCGTCCGGACGCCCACCTTCGCCAACCTGGCGGCCGTGCTCTCGATGCTACCCGGCACGCAGATGGCCAACGTCCCCGTGGCGCTGCTGTCGATCGACCCGTGCCTCAGCTGCACGGAGCGGTGAGGAGCAGGGCGATGTGCGTCACCGCCCCCGGCCGGGTGCTCGCGGTCTGGGGTGATGAGGCGACCGTCGAGTGCGGCGGCGTCCCGCTGCGGGTGTCCATCCGGATGGTGCCCGACCTTGCCGTCGGCGAACACGTGCTGATCGGTTTCGGAGCCGTCATCGGGCGTCTCGGTCTGGCCGAGGCGGAGGCGATGGCGGCGGATCTCGAGCGGGTCGCCCGGAGGCGGCCCGCGGCCTGGAAGGAGGCCGTCGATGGAATACCAGGTACAGGTCAAGGAGGCCCCCGCCCGGCTGGTCCTGGCGAAGCGGGTCACGGTGGAGATGCGGGACCTGGGCCCGACGATCGGCCGGACACTGGGTGAGGCGTACGGGCACCTCGGCCGGGCCGGGATCGCGCCGGCCGGACCGCCCGTCGTCGTCTATCACGACCGGCTCGCGGAAGGCGAGCGCTGGGACATCGAGATCTGCGCGCCGGCGTCGCACGTCGGGACGCCGCCGAGCGGCTTCGAGTTCAGGGAGCTGCCCGGCGGACGCGTCGTGACCACGATCCATCGCGGGCCCTACGAGGCCATGGAACCGGCCTACCGGGCCATGACCGAGTGGATGGGCGAGCACGATTACGAGTGCGCCGGGGCGCCGCGAGAGATCTACCTGACCGACCCGAGCACGGCGCCGGACGACATCGAGACGGCGATCGAGTGGCCGGTGGCCCTGGTCACGACGGGCGTGCGCGGCTGAGAGAACGCTACGCCGGCCTCTCGTGACGGCGTGCGACCTCGGCCGCCATGAGCCCCTGGAAGGCCGCATAGGCGTCCTCGTAGGCCTCACCGGTGGCTGGGTCGGGCTCGAACCTGTCCGCGAATCGAACGCAGCGGTCGATCGCCTCGGGAACATCGCGGTACACGCGCGCGCCCAGCCCGGCGAGCATCGCAACGCCCGTCACGGCCGCGTCGCCGGGCACGGTGGCGACGGGCAGGCCGGTCACATCGGCCTTGATCCGGTTCCAGGTCCGCAGCCGGGCATCGCCGCCCGAGACCCGCAGCTCGGTGACGGCCGCGCCGCCCGCGGTGAGCAGTGCCAGCTGGGACCTGATCGTGAAGGCGACGCCCTCGAGCACCGCCCGAGCCAGCGCGGCTCGCCCGTGCCGGAGCGACAGGCCGGTGATCGCCGCGCGAAGGTCCGGATCGGTGCGCTCGCCGTCGCCGAAGACGGGCAGGGCGAGCACGCCGTCCGAGCCCGGGGGCACCCGGGCAACCTCGCGGTCCAGACGCTCATACTCAGCGCCGCCCGCATGGGCCCGGCGGCCCGCGTAGAGGAGGTCGGCGACCCACGCGGCCGCGGCCCCCGTCGTGTTGATGCCCGTTTCGGTCGTGTAGGGACCGGCCACGACGTGTGGGTAATGGGTGACGAGCAGCTCGCCCAGGGGCTGAGGGACCGCCGCGTTGAGACAGGTCGACGATCCGGCCATCTCACTCACGGGACCGGGCGACACGACCCCGGCACCGAGGGCACACGCCTGGCTGTCGGCGCCACCGAGGACGACCGGGGTCCCGGCCGGTAGCCGGAGCCGCTCGGCAAGGCGGCCACGAAGGGCACCGACGGGCTCCCAGGACGCCCGCACCGGCGGGAACAGCGACGCCGGGAGCCCAAGGTCCCCGGCCAGCTCGGCATCCCAGTCCCCGGCTCGGAGGTCGTAGACCAGGGTCGCTGCGGCATGCGTCCCGTCGGTGGCCGCCTCACCCGTGAGAGCCAGGGCGACGAGGTCGCGCGGCTGGAGGGCCAGCGCCGCCTCGCTCAGCCAGGCCGGCTCGTGGGCCCGGATCCAGAGCAGCTTCGGGGCGATATGGAAGGCCGCGGGAAGGTGGCCCGTCCGGTCGTGCATCCAGGCGTCCCCGAACCGGCGGCGGATCGCCATCGCCTCGGCCTCGGCTCGGTTGTCGCGGTAGATCAGGCCCGGGCCAAGCGGTCGCCCGCGATCGTCCACCAGGCAGACGCTCGGGCACTGCCCGGTCAAGCCGATGCTGAGCACGCGCCGGTGGGGCCCGAGCCGTCGAACGAGCTCTGCCAGGGCGCTGAGCGCGGCGCCGCGCCAGGCGGCGGGATCCTGCTCCGCCCAGCCCGGTCGCGGCGAACGGGTGGGGTAGGGACGCCGCACCTCCATGCGCCGCAGGCCCTCCAGATCGAACGCCGCCGCGCGGGCTCCGGACGTGCCGACATCCACCGCGACCAGGACCTCCGTCCAGTCCGTGAGCTGGCCGAGCATCTCCGCCGCCGATCCTAGTCCGCCGCGGCGAGCCGGTCGGTGGCACGCAGGAGGAGGTAGGTCAACCCGATGATCACGAGCAGGAGGATGATCGATCCGGCCGCCGCCTGGCCGATGTCGAGGGGACCTGCCAGACCCGTCCGCCAGATGAGGTAGCTGATCGTCTCGGTGGCGGTACCCGGGCCGCCGCGGGTCAGGATGTAGATGAGGTCGTAGGTCTTGACCGCGGACACGAGGCGGATGAGGACCGCGACGATGATGATCGGCACCATCATCGGCACGGTGACGTGGCGAAGGCTCTGCCAGGGACTCGCCCCGTCGACCCGTGCGGCCTCGAGCGGCTCGTGCGGCAGGGACGTCAGGCCCGCATAGAAGATCAGGATCAGCGCGGACGTCTCGTGCCAGATGTCGACCGCGATGATCGTGGGCATGGCCAGGTCGACGTCGCCGAGCCAGGCGAACTTGGGCAGGCCGGTCAACCCGAGCGCCCAGTTGAGGATACCGAGGTCGGGGTGCAGGATGAGCCGCCACGACAGGCCGACCGCCACCGGGCTGAGCATGAGCGGAACCATGACGACGAGGAGATAGACGTTCCGGAAGCGCAGGTTCGGCAGGGCCAGGAGGACCGCGAGCCCGAAGGCGATGATGGTCTCGAGCGATACGACCGAGGCCGACAGGACAAGGGTGTTCTTGACGGCGTTGGCAAAGGCATCGCTCGACGCCATGTTGACGTAGTTCGCGAGCCCCACGAACGGCCGCGAGAGATCCGTGCCCGACAGCAGGAAACGCTGGAGGCTGGCCACGCCGGCGTAGGCCAGGGGAAAGGCGTCCACCAGCAGCAGCGTCACGAACAGGGGCACGAGGAAGCGCCACCGCATCGGGAGGCCTCGTCTACCGCTGCCGGCTCGCCGTCCGCTGGCCACGCTCATCTCGGTCACTGCGATGGGTGATGGGTGTGGCCATCGGACGCGAGAGGATCGGTCATCGACCCCCTCGCGCCCGGCGACATGAACCTGGACGACGGCTACTGCGTGGCGAGCTCGGCGAGCTTGGCCGCGATCGCGTCGAGGGCGGCCTGCGGGGTCTTGCGCTTGCTGGCCGCTTCGGACAGCTCACGCCCGAGCGTGGCGACCATGTCCTGCTGCTTGGTGATGAGCGGCAGGCCCTTGCCCGCCTTCAGGATGTCGATGGCCTTCGTGAGGTAGGGGAACTTGGCCAGGATCTCCGGGTCCGAGTAGAAGTCGGTATAGGCCGGCGAGCCGCCCTTCAGAGCACGCTGCTTCGAGATGCCCCGCTCGCTGACCCACTTGATGAACTCCCAGGCGGCGTCGGGGTTCTTCGCGCTCTTGGGGACGCCGAACGACCAGACTCCGACATTTCCGACGCCCGTCCCGGGCATGGGCGCAACGTCCCACTTGTCGACGATCACCGACTTCTCCGGGTCCTGGAAGAAGCCGGCGAAGATCGTGATGTAGGTCACCATCGTCGCCGCCTTCCCCTGGGCGAACATGTTGGAGGCATCGTCCAGGTTGGCGCCGGCGGCGCCGGTCTGGGCGGCATTGTCGATCATGTCCATGTACTGGTTGAGCGCCTTGAGGCCGATCTCGTTGTTCACCGTCGGGGTCTTCAGATCGGCGCTGTAGAGATCGCCGCCGTTGGCGTACAGGAAGTTGAGCCATTCCATGGCGATCGGGTCGGTCGGCGCGCCCTGCATCGCCGCCCCGTAGTAATCGCCCTTCTTGAGGCTCTTGGTGTAGGTGACGTATTCCTCCATCGTCTTCGGGATCTGCACGTTCAGATCCTTGCGGTAGACGATACCCATCGGATACGGGAAGTACGGGATGTAGTAGGTGACGCCGTCCACCTTGCCGTTCACGTCGAAGAAGGCGGGGACGATCCCGCTCAGGTCGGTCTTGTCGCGGGCGATCCAGTCGTCGAGCGGGAGCATCCAGCCCGAGCGGGCGAACTCGCCCGGCCAGTAGTAGTCGACGGCCACCACGTCGTAAGAGCCTGACTTCTCCGGCCCGGAGAGCTGCGGCACGAGCTTCTCGTACATGTTGCTGTAGGGGACCTGCTCGAAGACGACGTCGATCCCAGTCTGGGCCTTGAAGTCCGGTAGCAGGTCGGCGATGTAGTGGGTCTCGGTCAGGTCCTCCATCAGCAGGTTGAGGGTCACACCGTCGAAGGGTTTGCCGCCCCCGCCGGGCGAGGGCGAGGCGCCGGCCTGGCAGGCCGCGGCCAGAAGGACCGCTGCCAGACCGACGCCCAGCAGCCCCCGACTTCGACCGGATCGCCTGATGGTTCGCGCACCGCGTGGCTGGTTCATGCGTCCTCCTCCAATCTGAGCGTTGTCTGGGCCTCGACTCCTACTTGACGGAACCGAACGTGAGGCCGGAAACGAGGTAGCGCCTGACCATGAACGTGAGGGCGATCACCGGCACGCTCATGAGGACCGTACCCGCCGCCATCGGTCCGACCTGCGTGCCCGCCTGCGTGATCAAACCTACGAGGGCGACCGGGAGCGTGCGGGACTCGATGCCGGTCAGGATGAAGGCGAAGAGGAACTCGTTCCAGGCCAGGATGAAGCTGAAGACGCCGGCGGCGATCAGCCCCGGCAGCGCCATCGGCACCACGACCAGCCGCAGCACCTGCAGGCGCGTGGCCCCGTCGACGAGTGCCGCCTCCTCGACCTCCTGGGGCAACCCCTGGAAGAAGCCACTCAGGATCCAGACCACGAAGGGGAGGTTGAACGACAGGTACATCACGGCCAGCATGCCCTGGTTGTTGAGGAGCCCCGTATCCCGGGCCAGGATGAAGACCGGGATCACCAGCGTGATGGGCGGGAGGATCTGCGTGGCGAGGATCCCGACCCGGACGGTCTGCCCTCCGGTCCGAAAGCGGGCGATCGAATACGCCGCGGGCACCCCGACCAGGAGGGACAGGAGGGCCGTCCCCACACCGATCCCCAGGCTGTTCACGAAGAACCGGATGAAGTTCTGGTCACCGAAGATGTAGGCCCAGCTGTCGAGGTTGAACGGCGCGGCCCAGTCGGGCGGGATCAGGTAGGCAACGCGTCGTGAAACGATGGACGTCCGGGCGATCCAGAGGAGGGGCAGGAGGATGGTCAGGGTCGTCGCGATGAGGACCGCATGGGCGGCCAGGCGGCCGGCCGAAAACCGCCGGCGGCGGCGAACCACCGAACGCGACACGGCGAGCGCGTCCGGCGCCACGGAAGCGCTCATCGGTCACTCCGCCCGGGCCGGGGTTGCCGGCGCGGTCCAGGCAGCGCACTCTGTTGGGCATGCCGCGTCCGATGCTGCCAGTCGATCGCCACCACCGGATCCTTGAGCGCGTGGCCGTGGAACAGTCGATCGACTACGCCAGCCTGGCCGGCGAGCTCGGCGTGTCGCCCATGACCATCCGTCGTGACATCAAGCAGCTCGTGGCCGAGGGCTTCCTGCGGACGGTTCGTGGCGGTGCCACCGCCCACCTGACGCGCTCGTTCGACCTCCTGCTCGGACAGCGAGCGCTCACCCACGCCACCGAGAAGCGACTCATCGGCCGAAGGGCGGTCGAGCTCATCGAGCCTGGTGAAACGATCTTCCTCGGCATCGGCTCGACCGTCGCCCAGTTCGCGCAGTTCCTCCCGGCCGACCTTGGGGTGACGATCATCACCACGTCGCTGGCTCACGCCAGCCTGCTGGCCTCGCGCAACGTCCGAGTCGTCTCGACGGGGGGTCTCGTGACGGGAGAGGAGCTGTCGCAGACCGGAGCGCTCGCCGAGCACGGCATCGCCCGCTTCCACGCCACGACGGCGGTCCTCGGCGCGGCCGGGGTTTCCCGTCGCGCCGGCGTGACCGACCTGGAACCGGCGCAGGCCGATCTGAATCGGCGGATGACCGAGCGCTCGGAGCGGGTGATCCTCCTCGCCGACGGATCGAAGGCCGGGGTGGCGGGGCCGTGCGTCGTCTGCGATCTTGATCGGGTGACGCTGCTGGTCACCGATCCCGCGGGTGCCTCGGCAATGGCCCAAGAGTGCTCCCTCTCCCGCGTACGTCTGGTCGTTGCGGCGCCAACGGACCCGCCCGGCGTGAGCGCATCCGCCTGACAAAAACGTTCTCACAGTCCCTGACCTCTGTCAACGCCCGATGGGACTTGTCATGACACGCGCGGTGTTAGAAACTGTTCCGCGCCGGGCGTCTTCCGGGAGCGATGGCTACCGGAGCCCGCAGCGGGAGGTCGAGACCCGTGGACGCGCTCACCCGCATCTTCTCGCGCCGTCGGCCGGTCATCGGGATGGTCCACCTGCCAGCCTCGCCGGGCCAGCCTCGCCACCAACGGGATCGACCGTTGCGCCTGGTGGTGGAAGCGGTCAAGCGCGACCTGGATGCCCTGCAAGCGGGCGGGATCGACGGTGTCATGTACTGCAACGAGGCGGATCTGCCATACGCCACCCGGGTGGGTCCGGAGGTCCCGTCGTACATGGCCGCGATCATCGCCGAGAGTCGGCAGGAACTGTCCGTGCCATTTGGCGTGAACGTCCTGTGGGATCCGTTCGCCTCGCTGGCCGTCGCGGCGGCGAGCGGCGCGGCCTGGGTCCGCGAGGTCCTGACCGGCGTCTTCGAGACCGACATGGGGATCCTGGCACCCGATCCCGCGGCCATCTTCACCTACCGGGAGCGGCTCGGGATCGGCCAGTGCGCGTTGTTCGCCAACATCGCGCCCGAGTTCGCTCGATCCGTCTCGGACCGCGATGTGGCATCGCGCGCCCGAGGGGCCGCCTACTTCGGTTGTGACGCGCTGCTGATCTCCGGGCCGATGGCCGGCATCGCGTTCGACCTGGCCGAGCTTCGTGCCGCCCGCCAGGCAGTCCGCGATGTGCCCGTGCTCGCGAACACCGGCGTCACGGAGTCGAACGTGGCGGAGACGCTCCGGTGGGCCGATGGTGCGATCGTGGGCAGCAGCCTCAAGGAGGACGGGAACGTCTGGAATCCGGTGGATCCCCTGCGAGTTCGGCGGCTGATGGCGGCCGCCGCCGATGCCCGATCGGAAGCGCCGATGGCCGCGCCCCAGATCGGCGGATCAACGGTCGAGGCGAGCTGAGGCGCCACCTGACCGGCGCCGTTGAGGAGGTGACGTGATGCGGTTGGCGGGAAAGGTCGTCGCGGTCACGGGGGCCGGCTCCGGTATCGGCCGCGCCTGTGCCCTGGCGTATGCGTCCGAGGGTGCGCTGGTGGCTGTCACGGACATCGGCGGGCGAGCGGACGCGGTGGCGCGCGAGATCGTCGAGGCCGGCGGACGGGCGACCGCCTGGTCGCTCGACGTCACGGACCGCGAGGCGATCCCCGGTGTGGTCGACGCGATCGAGGCGACCCTTGGGCCGGTCGACGTCTGGCACAACAACGCCGGTGTCAGCACGATGGGCCGGTTCGTCGATCTCACCGAGCACGACTGGGACTACAACATGGACATCAACGCCAAGGGAGTCTTCAACTGCTCCCAGGTGGTTGTGCGTCACATGATCGCAGCCGGCCGGGGCGGGAAGATCGTCAACACGGCCTCGATGGCCGGCAAGAAGGGCGACGTCCCGTTCCTGCCCCACTACGTCGCCAGCAAGTTCGCGGTGGTGGGCCTGACACAGGCGATGGCGGCCGAGCTGGCGGGTCAGGGCATCACCGTCAACGCGATCTGCCCGGGCTATGTCGCCACGCCGATGCAGGAAGCCGAGGCCACCTGGGAGGGCGTCCTGCGGGGGATCTCCCCGGACGAGGTCCGCCGGCTCTACGTCGACGACACGCCCCTGGGCAGGCTCGAGACGCCCGAGGACGTCGCCCGCGTGGCGGTCTTCCTCGCGTCTTCCGACAGCGACTTCATCACCGGGGCCTCGATCGACGTCAACGGTGGTGCTTGGATGGGATAGGCGTTCGCGGATCCCGTACGGCCGAGGAGGACCAACCACATGGGCGATCAAGCCGCGAAGGCGTCCCACCCCTACATTCCCAATGCCGTGCCGACCGTCAAGGCCCAGATGCTCGCGCAGGTCGGCGTCGGCGCGAGCGAAGACCTGTACGACGTCATCCCTCCCCCGTTGAGGCTCGGGCGTCTGCTCGATCTTCCCGAGGCGCTGGTGTCCGAGTACGACCTGCGGCGGCACGTCGAGGGCCTCCTGGCCAGGAACCGCGCCTGCGACGAGCTGCTCAGCTTCCTGGGAGCCGGCTGCTGGCAGCACGCCGTGCCGGCGGTCTGCGACGAGATCGGGTCCCGGGGCGAATTCCTCACCGGCTACCACGATGGGTCACGCTCGATGCTGGGCAGCTACCAGGCACAGTTCGAGTTCCAGAGCATGATGGGTGAGCTGGTCGGCATGGAGATGGTGAGCACCACGACGTACGACTGGGGGACGTCCGCCGCCAGCTCGCTGATCATGGCCGCTCAGATCACCGGACGTCGCGAGGTGCTGCTCCCCCGAACCATCAGCCCCGGCCGGCTCAGGCAGATCAACACGATCTGCGGGCCCACATTGTCCGTGCGGCTGATCGACTACGAACGGGAGAGCGGGAGCCTGGACCTGGCGGCCCTGCGGTCCGCGCTCTCACAGGAGACGGCCGCCGTCTACCTCGAGGTGCCCGCCTACCTCGGGACCCTCGAGTCGAGAGCCCCGGAGATCGGGGACCTCGCCCGGCAGAAGGGGGCGTTGTTCATCGTCGGCGTGGACCCCAGCTCCCTGGGGGTGCTCGCCGCCCCACGCGATTACGGGGCGGACATCGTCTGCGGCGACCTCCAGCCGCTCGGGATCCACATGAGCTACGGCGGTGGCCAGGCTGGCTTCATCGCCACGCCTCACGAGGATCGATTCATCGCGACGTGCCCGACGTTGCTCGTGAGCATCCTGCCGACCGAGCGCCCCGGCGAGTACGTCTTCGATTGGGTGAACTTCGAGCACATCTCTTATGGGTTGCGTGCCGACTCCCACGATTTCGCGGGCACCGCCCAGACCATCTGGGCGATCGTCGCCGGCGTCTACCTCGCGCTCATGGGTCCCCAGGGGATGCGCGAGCTCGGCGAGACCATCATGCAGCGGAGGGCGTACGCCGCGGCACGCCTCGGGGAGCTTGACGGCGTCGTCGCCCCGGCCCTGAACGGCGCCTGCTTCAAGGAGTTCGTGGTCAACTTCGACGGCTGCCGCAGGAGCGTGGCCGAGATCAACGCCGGCCTTCTCGAGCGCGGGATCCTCGGGGGCAAGGACCTGACAGACGAGTTCCCGGAGCTTGGCCGCAGCGCCCTCTACTGCGTCACCGAGATCCATCGCAAGGAAGACATCGATCGGTTGGCCACGGCGCTGGCGGAGGTGCTCCGATGAGCGTTGATACCGGTGGGAAGGTGATCCTCAGGGAGCATTTCCATCAGGCGGCCTGGAACGAGCCGCTGATCGTCGAGCTCGGCCGCGCCGGGCGTCGGGGGGTGGTGCCGCCGGATGCCGGCGAGGAGCTCAGGTCGCAGGTCGGGGACGTGCTCGGGGGCACGCCGGTCGGTCTTCGCCGCCGGCAACCGCCTGTGCTGCCCGAGCTTTCGCAGCCCGAAGTCGTGCGGCACTACACCCGTCTGTCGCAGATGGTCCTGGCCAACAACGTCGCGGTCAACCTGGGGTTGGGGACGACCACGATGAAGTACAACCCGCTGATCAACGAGGTGCTGAGCCGATCGCCGAAGCTGACCGAGCTACACCCGGCTCAGGACGAATCGACGGTCCAGGGGATCCTCGAGCTCCTCTATCGGTTCGGTGAGATGCTCTCCGAGATCTCCGGGATGGACCGCTTCACGTTCCAGCCGGCCGGCGGGAGCCAGGGCATCCTTGCGAACGCGCTGATGATGCGAGCGCACCACGCCGCCAATGGCCAGGCGTCGCAGCGGGACGAGGTCATCACCACCATCTTCTCCCACCCGGCCAACGCGGCCGCCCCCGCCACCATCGGGTTCAAGGTGATCACGCTCTATCCCGGTCGAGAGGGGTATCCCGAGCTGGATGCGCTGAAGCGGGCGGTCAGTGAGCGGACGGCCGGGCTGATGATCACGAATCCCGAGGACACCGGGATCTTCAACCCGCAGATCGCGGAGTTCGTTCGCGTGGTCCACGACGCGGGAGGGTTGTGCGCCTACGACCAGGCCAACGCGAACGGCATCCTCGGCGTGACCCGCGCCCGAGATGCCGGGTTCGACATGTGCCAGTTCAACCTGCACAAGACGTTCTCGGTGCCACATGGCTGCATGGGCGGAGCCGTCGGTGCGACCGGCGTCCAGAAGGACCTGACCGCATTCCTGCCGTCTCCCACCGTCGAGTTCGACGGCTCGCGCTACTACCTGGACTCGCGCCGCCCCGCCAGCGTCGGCGCCATCCGCTCCGGCCTCGGGAACGTTCAATCCGTGCTGAAGGCCTACGCGTGGGTCAGGTCGCTCGGCGCCGAGGGCCTCCGGGAGGCCGCCCACATGGCCGTGCTCAACAACAACTATCTCGCCGCAAAGGTGACCGCGATCCGGGGCGCGAGCCTGTCGTTCGCGGACGAGAACCCCACGCGCCGACTCGAACAGGCACGCTACAGCTGGGAGCGACTGGCCGCCGAGACCGGTGTGCACACCATGGACGTGCACAACCGGATGATCGACTTCGGCGTGCAGGGCTACTTCACCAGCCATCACCCCTGGCTGGTGCCGGAGCCGTTCACGCTCGAGCCGGCGGAGAGCTACACGCAGGAAGAGCTGGACGAATTCGCGGCGGTTCTCGAACGAGTCGCCGACGAGGCGTATTCGGACCCGGAGACCGTGAAGACAGCCCCGCATCGAAGCACGGCGGCCGCGCCCGTGCCGCGGGCGCAGGAGCATCCGGCGATGACCTGGCGCGCCTTCCAGGAACTGCGCCGCCAGGGCCTCGTGTGAGCGGGGACGGCGCTTGAAGCTCGGGCTGATCGTCAATCCCATCGCCGGGATGGGGGGAAGCGTCGGTCTCAAGGGCACGGACGGCCGGAAGGTCATCCGGCAGGCTCGGACCCTCGGTGCCGTTCCGAGGGCGCCGGCTCGGGCGACCGCCACCCTCGAGGAGCTCGTGCGCGTCGGGGCCGAGTTCGAGCTGCTCACCTGCGCCGGTGCGATGGGCGAGGCGTCGGCCCTCGCCTGTCACCTCACGCCCACGGTGGTCTATCGACCGGCCTCGATCGAAACGACGGCCGAGGATACCCGCCGCGCCGCCCGCGAGATGCGCAAACTGGCTGTTGACCTGATCCTCTTCGCGGGCGGGGACGGCACGGCGCGGGACGTGCACGAGGCGGTGGGGGGCGACGTTCCCGCCCTCGGCATCCCGGCGGGCGTGAAGATCCATTCGGCCGTCTTCGCCGTCAGTCCGAGAGCCGCGGGCGATCTCCTCGCGGGCTTTCTGCGCGGCCGCATAGGGACGATGCGCGAGGCCGAGGTGATGGACGTCGATGAGGCCGCCTACCGGCGTGGGCAGCTCGCGACGAGGTTGTTCGGCTACCTGCGTGTGCCGTACGATCCGCAGCTCGTGCAGGGAGCGAAGGTCAGAAGCCGGAGCGATGACACCGCCGCCGAGGAGCTGGCACGTTCCGTCGTCGCCAGGATGGACCGCGAGACCCTGTACGTCGTCGGTCCCGGAACGACGACCCGGCGGATCATGACGCTCATGGGCCTCGAGTCCACGCTGTTGGGCGTCGACGTCATCCTGGACGGGCAGGTCCTTGCCCTCGACGTCGCGGAGCGGGATCTCCTCCGCCTCGTCCGCGACCACCCACGTGCCAGGATCATCGTCACGCCGATCGGCGGCCAGGGGTTCCTGTTCGGACGCGGGAACCAGCAGATCAGCGGGCGGGTCGTCCGGGCAGTCGGCATCCAGAACGTGGTCGTCGTCGCGACACCCGGCAAGCTCGCATCCTTGGGCGGGAGGCCGTTCCTGGTGGACACCGACGACGAAGAGCTGAACCGAACGCTTGCCGGCTTCATCGCGGTCACGACCGGGGACCGGCAGGAGGCGATCTACGCGGTCGGTCACGGCTCTGGCAACGCGGGCTGAGCACGACTCAGCGGTTGCGCTCCGAGCGGACGAAGAGCGTCGTCCCGACCACGATGAAGACCGCGAACATGGCGCCGATGATGGCGAGGTTCGCCGGCGCGCTCGAGACCTCGGCGCGGACGCTCGCGGGCTGGAAGCCGTAGTAGACGTTGCGCAGCAGGTCGACGGCGTAGCGCATCGGCGCCACGCGCGACAGGACGTCCAAGAACCAGGGCAGGTTCTGGAGCGGGTTGAAGACGCCGGCCAGGAAGAACTGCGGCAGCATGATGAAGGGGAAGATCTGGTTGGCCGTCCTCTGGCTGCCGAGGTTGGACAGGACGAGGATCCCGAACGCGCCGCCGAAGACGGCGATGACGCAGACGACGGGAACGAGCGCGATGATCGTCGCCAGCGAGAACGGCACACCGAGCAGGAGCCCGACAGCGACGATCGCGACCGCCTGTGGCAGCGCCACCAGCGACTCGCCGAGGATCTTGCCGACGACGATCGAATAGCGCGAGATGGGCGAGACGAAGATCTCCTGGCTGAAGTCCTCGTCGCGATCGGCGATGAGCGAGATCACCCCGAGCGCCGCCGACTGCCAGACCGTCTGCGCGAGGACGCCGGTGAACACGAAGGTCTGGAGGTTCAGTCCCCCGGGAGACCCGAAGCCGGCCTGAAGGGCCGGCCCGAGGAAGGCCACGAGCAGCAGCGGGAACGCGAAGTCGGAGACGATCCGCGCCCGGTCGCGGAGCAGCTTGACGAAGTCGCGGTGGGCGATGGCGAGGATCGCCGAGAGCTCAGTCATGCGTCTTGCCCACGATCTCGAGGTAGGCATCCTCGAGGCTCGGCGCGTGGGTCCGGACCACGCTCAGCGGCGTCTCGATCGCCTTCAGCGTCCCGTGCATGCTCCGACCGTCGAGCGTGAGCCGGAACGGTCCGTCACCCGCGTGCGGGAGCCCGAGGCGCGCGAGCTCGAGACGCAGGCGCGCGCGGTCGTCGGCGTCGACGACAAGGTACTCGCGCGTCAGCTCGGCCTTGAGCGACGCCGGGCTGCCGTGGGCGACGACATGCCCGTGGTCGATAACGCAGATCTGGTCGGCCTGCTCCGCCTCCTCGAGGTAATGGGTGGTGAGGAAGATCGTCGTGCCGCTCTCTCGGCGGACCGTCGCGAGGTGGTCCCACAGCGTTCGGCGAGTCGGCGCGTCGAGCCCGGCGGTCGGCTCGTCGAGGAACAGCACCTTGGGACGGTGCATCAGGCTGCGCACGATCTCGAGCTTCCGCCGCATCCCGCCCGAGTACGTCCGGACCGGCGCGAAGATCTCGCCCTCGATGCCCAGGAGGGCTGCCAGTCCCTCCACCTGGCCGCGGTAGTCGCGGGCCATCAGTCGGTAGGCCGGCGCGTACGGGTACAGACCGTAGAGCACGGCATGGAAACGCACGTTCTCCTCGGCGGTGAGGTTCAGGTCGAGGCTCGGGCGCTGGAAGATGATCCCGACCTCGCGCCGGACGACGCTCGCCTCGGCGACGATGTCGCGGCCGCCGATGGTGGCCCGACCGGACGTCGGCGTGAGCGTCGTGGTCAGGATCGAGATCGTCGTCGTCTTACCGGCCCCGTTGGGACCCAGGAGCGCGAAGAACTCGCCGGCCGCGACCGCGAACGAGATCCCGTCGACCGCGTTCTGCTTCGCCTTCCGGTAGCGCTTGACCAGATCCTCGACCCGAATCACGGTCGATCCCCTCGCTCGCGACGGTAATTGATCCGCGGATGATGACCTACATGATCGGGTCGCCGCGGCGCCTTGGGCACGACCAGGTCCAGCAGTCCCCCAGTACCCTCCCACCAATGTCCTATCCGACACGTTGGGCCCCGGCGTGCAGGTTCCATGACTACCAGGTCCAAAACCGGTCGGATGTGGAGGTTCTGTGAGCGTCTCGAGGTCGTTCGCGCCGCGCTCGAGCAGGTTGTGATTGCCCACGGCCTCTGCCCCATAGCCAGAGATGCACAGGACGCGGAGCCGAGGGCGGAGCGCGACGAGGCGCACGGCGAGCTCGGGGCCACGAAGGCCGGGCATCATCACGTCGGTGATCAGCAGTGCGATCGAGTCGGCCCAAGCCGCCACATCCAAGGCTGCTGCTCCATCGGGCGCGGCGAGGACCGTGTATCCGTGCTTTTCGACCTCGATCCCGCGCGCGTCGGGCGGTATGGCCCGGACGAAACCGGGGCCGGGCAGATGCCCGACCCCGGCTCGGCGTCGCTGCTAGCGGGTCACGGGAGCCGCGTGATCCGGTCCTGAGGACCCGGTGCGACGGGCGAGTTGGCGACGAAGTACGCCTCGAGCGCGTCGGTGTCGACGGCTCCGCCGAGGCGGTTCGTTCCCTGCACGAGGACCGGGAAGCTGTCTCCGCCGTCGGCCAGGAAGCTGTTGACGGTCACGCGGTAGCTGGCGGTCGGACCAACCGTCACGCCGTTGATCTTGATCGTCGTCGGGTCGACCTTGTCGCATGGGAGGGCCGACGTGACCCACGTGTACGAGAACCCGTCGGACACTTGGAGGATGCGGTTCGAGGCGGCACCGCAGCCCGCGAACTGCTGCTCGAGCAGCGTCTCGATCTGCGCGCCGGTGAGGGTCATCGTAACGAGGCTGTTGCCGAACGGCTGGACGGTGAAGGATTCGCCGTAGGTGATCTCTCCGGGCAGTTCCCCGCCGCTGATCTGGCCGAAGATCATGTCGGCCCGGATGCCACCCGGGTTCATGAACGCGACGACCGCCTCGCCGAAGCCGGCCGGGGCCGTCGCCTCGAGCTGCGCATCGGCGATGACGTCGCCGAGCGCGGACTCGCCGGCCGTCGTCGCGGTGCGCGTGATGTCGCTGGTGATCGAGCCGATCACCCGGTTGGCGAGCGGCGCGGCGATCACGTTGTAGCGCGCGATGAGCGCCGTCTCGGCGGCATCCGCGGCCACGTCGCGCGTCACGATGACGTTGTTGGCGGCCATCGAGGTGACCTCGCCGGTGGTCCGGTCGATGGTCAGGTCGATGTCGGTGACGAGCCGCCCGAAGGACGAGGCGCTGGTCACGAGCTTGCCGTCGATGGAGCAGTCGTAGGCCTGGTGCGTGTGGCCGCTGATGACGACGTCCACCTCGTCATCGAGGGCGTTGACGATGTCGAAGACGGGCCCGGAGATGCCCGTGCACTGGTCGTAGAGGCCCGTCTGGAAACCGCCCTCGTGGATCAGCACGACGATCGTCTCGATCCCCTTCGCCTTGAGCCCGGGAACGAGCGCGTTGACCGTACTGGCCTCGTCGAGGAAGTCGAGGCCGGCGACGCCCGCGGGGGTCACGATGGTCGGCGTCCCCTCGAGGACGACACCGATGAAGGCGATCTTCGCGCCGGCGAAGCTGCGCATCTTGTAGGCCGGGAAGACGGTCTTGCCGTTGTCCTCGCGGACGACGTTGGCGGCCAGGAACTGGAAGTCCGCACCGGCGAAGCCATCGCCATCGAGGCAGCCGTCGGTGGGATGGCAGCCGCCGTTCTGCATCCGCAGCAGCTCTGCGCCACCCTCATCGAACTCGTGGTTGCCGACGGCGTTGAAGTCGAGGCCGAGGCTGTTCATGGCCTCGATCGTCGGCTCGTCGTGGAACAGGGCCGAGAGGAGTGGGCTGGCGCCGATGAGGTCGCCGGCGGACACGACGAGCGTTCTCGGGTTGGTCGCCTCGAGGGCCTTGATGTGCGTCGCGAGGTACGCGATGCCGCCGGCATTGACGTTCCCGGTGGGTGTCAGGATGCGTCCCGAGGAGCCGCTCGGCGGCTCGAGATTGCCGTGGAAGTCGTTGATGGCCAGGAGCTGGACGTCGACGCTGCCGCTGGGCACAGCACCCACGGTGCCCGCGCCCATCAGCATGGCGACGAGGGTGGCGGTCACCACCAGGGCCAGATAGCGGCGCTGGAACGAGGACGATGGCGTCATGGGGTCCCTCCTGGGGCGCAGTCGATCGGTCGGAGCACCAAGGAGGTGAGCGTATCCGCGGGGGAAAGGCCACGGCAAGAGCCGGATGGCTCGGTCGGCGCGAGATCCTCAAGGATCGGCGCGAGCTGCGGACGCCTGACGAGTGGCTCCGGCGGTAGGACTCGAACCTACGACCAAGCGGTTAACAGCCGCCCGCTCTACCACTGAGCTACGCCGGAGCGAGGTGACCGCCGGGCGACGGTCGACGGCGCCCTCGCGGCGCCGCGCGGAAGGATAGCACGAGGTCCGGCCGGGCAGCCGGGCCGCAGCCGGCGCGGCTGGCATACTCCGACGATGAGCCTCATCTCGCCCGAGGCACTGCACGAGCGCCTGGCCGAGCCCCGTCTCCGCATCGCCGACGTGCGCTGGTACCTGGGCAAGCCGGGAGCCGGCCGCGCGGCATTCGAGGCCGGCCACCTGCCCGGCGCGATCTTCCTCGACCTCGACTCGGACCTCAGCGCGCCGACCGGGCCGGGCCGCCATCCTCTTCCGGATCCGGGCTCGTTCGCACGGCACCTGGGCGGTTTGGGGATCGGCACGGACGCCTTCGTCGTCGCCTACGACGACGCGGGCGGCGGGGTCGCCGCGCGGCTGTGGTGGATGCTCGACGACCTCGGCCATCAGGACGTGGCCGTGCTCGACGGCGGGATCGGAGCCTGGACCGCCGCCGGCTACCCTCTGTCGACCGAGGAGCCCGCCTGGCCGCCGGCGCGCCTGGACCTGGCGCCGCGGTGGTCGAAGGTCATCGACCGCGAGGCCCTCGTGCCCCGGCTCGGCTCCGTCGTCCTCCTCGATGCCCGTGCGCCCGCCCGCTACCGGGGCCACGTGGAGCCGATCGACCCGGTCGCCGGCCACATCCCGACGGCACTGAACGTACCGCTCGACGGCAACCTCGGCCCGGACGGCCGCTTCCTTTCGCCCGACGCCCTGAGGGCGCGCTTCCGTGGCCTGGTTGGTGCCGCCGCCGACGTGGTCACATCCTGCGGCAGCGGCACGAACGCCTGCCAGAACGCGCTGGCCATGCGCCTCGCCGGCCTGCCCGACCCCCTCCTCTACCCCGGTTCCTACAGCGACTGGAGCCGCTCCGGCATGCCCGTCGCCACCGGTCCCGAGCCGGGTGAGCCCCCTCTCAACTGACGAGCGGGCCCGCCAGCGACAGCACCAGCAGCGCCTGGCCAACGTGGTACGCCGCAAGGACAGCGGGCCGCGGCACGCGCGGCGCGACGAAGCGGTTCCAGGCCAGCATCGCGTCCGAGGCGTAGAAGAGGGTCGCGCCCGCCATGGCCAGCGGCTGGCCCGTGGCGAAGGCGGCCACGACCATGGCCGAGATGACGACCATGTAGGCCGCCACGGGTGCCAGGAGGCCGGGATGGCCGTGGCGCACGGCCTTGAAGATCCTGCGACCCACCGTGGACAGCACCGTGCCCACCACGAGCAGCCCGAGGATCACGCCGCCGACGCTCTGCGCCTGGAGCCCGAGCCCGACGAAGTACGCCATATGGGCCAGCAGGAAGGCGACGAGCCCACCGACGAAGCGTTCGCGCGGCAGCATCAGCGCCACGTCCCCCACGAGCGAGAGGGCCAGCGCCGCCACGAACCACGGCACGATGCCGGGATCGGCCGGGGTCAGCGCCACGGCGGCGCCGATCAGGGCGACCATCACCGCCGGCTTGGCCACGTACTCCAGACGGGCGCTCCGGACCGCGACCGCGTACCAGTCGGCCACCGCGGCGACGGCCGCGAACAGGAGGAGCAGCCAGGCGGTCGGCGTCATGGGCGTCGAGCATACCCACCTGAAGCGCGCGTGGGGCACGTCTGAAACG
>LDXM01000032.1 GCA_001443375.1 Chloroflexi bacterium CSP1-4 | reverse complement strand
CGGCAGCCCTCAAACGTTTACGGTCGCGGCAACCAGATTCACGCCATCGACGAACGCCACGTTGAACGTGTTCGGGGCCGGCACAACCGTGTCCGGCGACGCTAGGATCACGTTCCCGTCCCCGATTACCGTGCCCGCTGGCGGCACGACGCTAACGGTCACTATCGACGCTGGCCTCCCGAACGGGACCGTCGTCCAGGGCTGGATCACCCTGGACGGAGCAGGCGACAACGACTATCACTTCGCCTACTGGGCGGAGGTCGCCCCGTAGCGCGAATCGCTCGGCCGGGTCACCGGCCAAGGAACCCAGGTCATAGGGAAGGCCCCGGGACGATCGGTCCCGGGGCCTTCCGCTGTTGTGCGCCCGGCATGAGTGGTACTCATCCAACCCGCCGAATCCACGCTCAACTACCCACCACTCGGCGCCAGTGAGAGGTAGCCACGCTCGGGTCCACCAAGTTGCATGAGTGGTACGCATGTGCCGCGGCCAGTACGCCGCGGCCGGGCAGTGGGCGTCGCCGTACACTGGACGCCATGACCGACCGCGCCGCCCCCCGCCCCGGCTTCCGTCTCGAGAAGGACCCGCTGGGCACGCTCGAGGTGCCCGAGGACGCCTACTACGGGGTCCAGACGGAGCGGGCCATCCGCAACTTCCCCATCAGCGGGCGACGGCCGGACATCGCACTCGTGCGGGCCGCGGTCAACGTGAAGAAGGCCGCCGCGCGGGCGAACCACGCCACGGGGCGCCTGCCCGACCACCTCCACGCGGCCATCGTGCAGGCCGCCGACGAGATCCTTGGCCTGGCCCCCGCCTCGGCGACCGAGGAAGGCAAGGAGCTCCAGGCTCGGCTCATCGATGCCTTCCGGGTCGACCCCTTCCAGGCCGGCGCCGGCGTCAGCCACAACATGAATTCGAACGAGGTGCTGGCCAACCGGGCCATCGAGATCCTCGCCGGGCTGGGCATCGGCAGCGGTCGCCGCGGCGACTACGCCGTGGTCAGTCCCAACGATCACGTGAACATGGCGCAGTCGACTAACGACACCTTCCCCACCGCCATGCGCGTGGCCACGCTGGACCGCATCCGCGAGTTCATGCCGGTGCTGGACGAGCTGATCGGCGCCTTCGACGATCGGGCGCTGGCCTTCGACGGCGTGCTGAAGTCGGGCCGGACGCACATGCAGGACGCGGTGCCCATCCGCCTGGGCCAGGAGTTCGCCGCCTACGGCCTGACGCTGAAGCGGGCGCAGGCGCGCATCGCTGCCGCAGCCGAGGGCATCGAGGAGCAGAACATCGGGGCCACCGCGGTGGGCACGGGGCTCAACGCCGAACCGGCCTACATCGAGGCCGTCGTCGGCTTCCTCTCCGAGCAGACGGGCCTGCGCCTGCGCACCGCCGAGCACCTCGTGCAGGCCACCCAGTCGATGGCACCGATGCTCGACGTCTCGTCGTCGCTGCGGGCGCTGGCGGTGGACCTGGCCAAGATCATGGAGGACCTGCTGCTGATGTCGTCGGGCCCGCGCACGGGCTTCGCCGAGATCCGCCTGCCGGCGAAGCAGCCGGGCTCCTCGATCATGCCCGGCAAGGTGAACCCGGTGATGGTCGAGAACCTGTCGATGATCTGCTACCACGTCATCGGCAACGACACGGCCGTGGCCTGGGCCGCCTCCCGCGGGCAGCTCGAGCTGAACGTGATGATGCCGCTCATCGCGCACGAGACGCTCGAGGCCCTGGAAGTGCTGACCACGGGCTGCGGGCAGTTCGCGCGCGAGTGCGTGGCCGGCATCGAGGCGGACGTCGAGCGCAGCGCCTGGCTGCTGGAGCAGTCGAGCGCCATGGCCACGCCGCTGGCGCCGTACATCGGCTATGCCCTGGCCGCCGCGATCGCCAAGGAGGCCGTCGCGACCGGCAAGACGATCCGCGCGCTGGTGCTGGAGAAGGGCATCTTCACCCGTGAGGAGCTGGACGTCATCCTCGACCCGCACGAGCTGACCGAACCGGGCGTCGCCGGCGGCTTCAAGTTCGAGCCACGGATGCCCCCGGGCTACGACCGCCCGACCGGGCCGGTGGGCGGCGGGGGCTAGGGGCCCGGGGGACATGCCCGCCGGTCATGCGAGCGGGCGCAACCGAGCGTAGCCGCCTTCCGATGGCGCGTCATCGCGCGGCAGGCACGCACGACCCGGCGGCTTCGGATGACCACCGGGCATGCCGGCCCCGGAGGCCGGGGCATTCCTCGGGCCGCGAGCGCCCCACCGACCGGTGGGCGGCGGCGGCCCCCACCCGCATGAGTACCACTCATGCAACCCGGTGAACCCGAGCGTGGCTACCTCTCACTCGCCCCGAGTGGTGGGTAGCTGAGCGTGGATCCGGCCACTTGTATGAGCACCGCTCATGTGAGCCGGGATGGTGGGCTCACCGGCTATGCTGCGGGGCGTGTCCGCCTCGCAGCCCGACGTCGACCCGCGTCGCTACCGGGACGTTCTCGGCCGGTTCGTGACCGGCGTCACGGTCATCACGTCGGCCGTCGAGACGCCGCAGGGCATCCAGCCCTGGGGCACGACCGTCAACGCCTTCACCTCGGTGAGCCTGGAGCCGCCGCTCGTGCTCATCTGCGTCGGGCGCGCGCGCTCCATCCACCCGGTGATCGACCGGGCGCAGCGCTTCGCCGTGAACATCCTCGCCGAGGAGAGCCAGGGCCTCTCGGACTGCTTCGCCGGCGCTCCTTCACCGCTCCCGCGCTCGGCCTTCTGCGGCGCCAGCTATGCGCTCTCCGCCAGCGGCCTGCCCATCCTCGACGCGGCCGTCGCGCACCTGGAGTGCACCGTGGAGAAGACGCTCGACGCCGGCGACCACACGATCTACCTGGCCCGGGTCATCGGGCTCGGCCTCTCCGAGGTCCACCCGCTGCCGCTCCTCTACTACCGCGGCCGCTACCTGCGCATCGAGCGTGCCGCGACCGCGGAGCTGCTCGGCAAGCCGGACAGCCGATACCCGGAGGGCTGAGCCGACCGTGCCGAAGCTGGCCACGAACGGCATCGAGATCGACTACCACGCCGAGGGTGCCGGCCCGCCGATCGTGCTCCTCCACGGGGCCACTTCCTCCGGCCTGGAGGACTGGTCGGCCCAGCGGCCTCTCTTCCGACGCGCCTTCCGCCTCTACATCCCCGACGCCCGCGGCCACGCGGGGACCCGATGGGACGTGGCGGACGGGTGGTCGCACGTGATGCTCATCGCCGACCTGGAGGCCTTCGCCGATGCCCTGAACCTGCAGACGTTCCACCTCGTCGGCTTCAGCATGGGGGCAAACTCCGCCCTCGAGTACGCGACAAGACACCCGGAACGGCTCCGAACCTTGCTGATCTGCGGCATCGACGTCCAGCGCCAGCCGCGCGCGAACGTCGCACGGAAGCTCATGGACCCGCAGCGCATCGACCGCGAGGAGCCGGCCTGGGCGGCGGCGCTGGAGCGGCGGCACGGACCCGTCCAGGGTCCGGGCGCGTGGCGCCGGCTGCTGCCCGCGATCGCCGAGGACGTGGCCACGATGCACCTGCTCACGCCGGAGGAGCTGCACCGGGTCTGCGTGCCGACACTGGTGGTTGGTGGAGATCGCGACGTCTTCGTGCCGGTGGACCACGCGGTCGCGCTCTACCGCCAGCTCCCCGACGCGCGGCTGTTCATCGCGCCCGACTGCGACCACCAGGTGATGGTCACGCGGCCGGGCCTCTTCAACGAGGCCGCCGGCACCTTCTATCGGACGACCGAAGCGGAGGCCCGAGCCCGGGCGGAGGACCGACCATGACAGAGCCCGAAGCGCCGCACCGAATCTGCGTCGAGCTGCCGGCACCCGGCCCGGACGGGCCCGTCGAGGCCGTGGCGCTCATCACGCTCGACCGGCCCGAGGTGCTCAACGCCCTCGACTCCGAGACGATGCGCCAGCTGGTCGAGGCGCTGGAGCGGCTCGACGCCGACGATGCCTGCCGCTGCATCGTCATCACCGGCGCGGGCGAGCGGGCCTTCGCGGCCGGCGCCGACATCCGGGAGATGGCCGAGGCCACGCCGGTCTCGCTTACCCGGGTCAACACCTTCGCCCGCTGGGAGCACATCCGCCGGGTGCGCAAGCCGATCGTGGCCGCCGTGCGCGGCTACGCGCTGGGCGGCGGTTGCGAGCTGGCCATGGCCTGCGACCTGGTGGTGGCCGCCGATGACGCGGTCTTCGGCCAGCCCGAGATCAAGCTCGGCGTGATACCCGGCGCCGGTGGCACGCAGCGCCTGACGCGCGCGCTGGGCAAAGCGAAGGCGATGGAGCTGATCCTGACCGGCCGCAACCTGCCGGCGAAGGAGGCCGAGGCGCGCGGCCTGGTGACGAAGCTCGTGGCCCGCGAGGCGACGCTCCCGGCGGCCTTGGAGCTGGCGGCGCAGGTCGCCGCCATGCCCGCGCTGGCGGTGATGGCGGCCAAGGAGGCCGTGAACCGCGCCTTCGAGCTGTCGCTCGAGGCCGGGCTCGAGTTCGAGCGCCGCAACTTCCTCCTGCTCTTCGGCAGCGAGGACCAGAAGGAGGGCATGCGCGCCTTCGTCGAGAAGCGCGCGCCGGGCTGGAAAGGGCGCTGACCGGGCCACCGGGGGAGTACCCTGACCGTTAACTGGGCAACGGAGGGACGGAACGTGGCGGACGACTGGACCGGCCGGGACCTCGCGGACGAGGCGACCGGCTCCCTGCGCGACAAGGCGCCCGACACGCTGGGGGTGCCCGACCCCACGGCCCCCGTGAGTGGCCACCGGCCAGCCCCCGCCGGCGGCGGCCCGGCCGGCGGCGGCGCTGCGGCGCCCGAGCACGACTGGGAGGCGGCACGCGGCCTCGTCTACCCCATCCTCCGCCCGGCTGGCACCACCGGCGCGGCGGCCGACGTCCCGCTGGACGTGCTGCGCTCCTCGCCGGTGTCCCACACGACCCCGCTCGTGTCCGACGGGCCGTGCGGCCTCGTCGTCTCGTTCGTCCTCCAGGGCGGCGGCTTCGACGTCCTCGTCAACGCCGAGCACCTCGTCTCCTGGGGCGTGGACGCGGACGAGCTCGCGGGGGCCGCCGGCGCCAACCTCGCCGCGTGGTCGGCCGAGGCTGGCTGGACCGACGAGATCTCCGGGTCGCGGCGCATCCTCAGCTCCGACACCGGCGACCACGACGCGGCGCGCATCCTGCTGACCGAGGTGCGGGCGCACCTGGCGAGCGAGCTGGCGACCTCCGCGGTGGCGGGCACGCGCATCCTGGTCGGTGTCCCGGAACGTCACATGCTGCTGGCCGGCACGATGACGCCGGGCGACGAGGAGTTCGCGGTCCTCTTCCACGGGTTCGTGTCCGAGCAGTCCGAGGCCGCCGAGGAGCCCATCGACCGGCGGGTCCTCGAGCTGGTCGGCGGCGAGCTGGTGGAGTTCGCGGGGTAGACGGTCGTCCGTCCGGTCCGCCCTGGCAGGTAGTCTCGGTCTGACCGATGGCCGCCCGCCCGCCCATCCTTTGGCTGCTCGGCGCCCTCGTTCCCGTCGCCGTCGGGCTGGCCTGGCGGCTGATGCCGGTGCCCGAGCCGGCGGGCCTCGCGGATTGCGGCTCGATCGCCTCGGCGCCCATGCTCTGGCGGGTGGCGCAGGCCGTCGCCGTCCTCGGCTCCCTCGCTCTGGCCGCCCGGCTGCTCGGGGCCGATCGTGGCTCGCTCTTCCTGCGCTGGCCGTCCCGGCGCGTCGTCGTCGCGTCGATCGCGTTCCCGGCCGTCGTGGCGCCACTCGCCCTGTGGCTCGGGCCGATCCTCGCCGTGCCGTTCTTTGGCGAGGTCCGCTTCGAAACCGGCATCCTGCTCGCGATCGTGCCGGCCGTCGTCCTCGCCCTGGCCAACGGCCTCCTCGAGGAGGTCACGTTCCGCGGCGCGCTGCTGGGTTGGGGCGCTCGCGTCCTCGGGCCCACCGGCGCCCTGATCGCCCAAGCGGTCGTCTTCGGGGTCGTGCATCTCGGCCCCGACTTCACCGGCGACCCGATCCCGGTCCTGCTCGCGGTCGGTGCAGGCGGCCTCGTCGCCGGCGTCGTCGTGATGCGCACGGGCTCCCTGCTGTTCCCGATCGCCGTCCACGGGGCCTTCGACGTGCCGCTCTACTACGTCCAGGCCTGCCGGCTCCCCTGAGGGCCACCGCAACTACAATCGGCGCCATGCCGCGAGCCCTCGACCGTCCCCTGCGCGAGGCCTGGATCGTCAGCGCCGTGCGCACGCCGATCGGGCGCTACGGCGGCGCGCTGAAGTCGGTGCGGCCGGACGACCTGGCCGCTCTCGTCATCCGGGCCGCGGTCGAGAAGGCGGGCATCGACCCGGGGCTGGTCGAGGACGTGATCCTCGGCTGCGCCAACCAGGCCGGCGAGGACAACCGCAACGTGGCGCGCATGGCCGGGCTGCTGGCGGGGCTGCCCGTCGAGGTCGCCGGCCAGACGGTGAATCGCCTGTGCGGCTCGGGGCTGCAGGCGATCAACGCCGCGGCGCACGCGATCATGGTCGGCGATGGCGACGTCTTCGTGGCCGGAGGTGTCGAGTCGATGACCCGGGCGCCCTACGTCGTGCTCAAGCCGGAGGCCGCCTTCGAGCGCGGGGCGCACGAGCTGGTGGACACGACCCTGGGCTGGCGCTTCGTGAACCCCAGGCTGGCCGAGCGGCACCACCCCTACTCGATGGGCGAGACCGGCGAGAACGTCGCCGAGCAGTGGACCGTTAGCCGCGAGGAGCAGGACGCCTTCGCGCTGGTCTCCCAGCAGCGCGCGGTGGCCGCCATCGAGTCGGGTCGGTTCGCCGGCCAGATCGTGCCGGTCGTCGTGCCGCAGCCGAAGGGCGAGCCGATCGTCGTGGACCGCGACGAGCACCCCCGCGCCGACACCTCCGCCGAGGCGCTGGTCCGCCTGAAGGCCGCCTTCCGAGCCGGGGGGTCCGTGACGGCGGGGAACAGCTCCGGCATCAACGACGGCGCCGGCGCCACGGTGGTCATGGAGGCCGGGGTCGCACGATCGCTCGGGCTGAAGCCGCTGGCGCGCGTCATCTCGACCGCCGTCGCCGGTGTGGACCCCGCGATCATGGGCGTGGGACCGGTGCCGGCGACGCGCAAGGCCCTGGCTCGGGCCGGCCTGACCGTGGATGACCTCGACCTGATCGAGCTCAACGAGGCCTTCGCCAGCCAGTCGATCGTCTGCATCCGCGACCTCGGGCTGGACATGGCGAAGGTCAACGTCAACGGCGGCGCCATCGCGCTGGGCCATCCGCTGGGCATGAGCGGGGCGCGCCTCGTGACGATGCTCGTCCACGAGCTCGCCCGGCGCGGCGGGCGGTATGGTTTGGCCACCATGTGCATCGGCGTCGGCCAGGGCATCGCGACCGTTATGGAGCGGATCGATGGGTAGCAAACGTCTGTTCGCGATCGGTGTGGCGGCGCTCGTGGCTCTGGGCGTGCTGCAGCAGCGGAAGAGCCGGCGCCGGCACGGCGCAGACGCCCCGGGCCGCGTGCCGTCGGTGGCGGAGTCCGTCCTCCCCGAGGCGCGTGACCCGGAGGAGGTCGTCGAGGACCTCGTGCCCGTGATGGACGAGCGGGTGGCTGCACGGCGCTAGGTTCAGGGCTGGGCGCGGCACCCAGCGTTCTCCCCCGTGATGACAATGGGCGCATCAACGGAGGTGACGGGCGGCGCGCTCCGCGCGCGCCGTGCGGTTACCGCTGAGTGGTGCCCTGGGAGGAAGGCGCGCCGGGATGGGGGGCGTTCGTTCCCGGACCGGCCTCGAGCCTGCGCTTGATGGCGGCGAGGTTCCGTGCTTCCTCGCGCTGCATCACCCGGCGCAGGATCGGTGACCCGAGCCTCGCGAGTCCGTGCGGCCGCAGGTCCATCCGGACGATCAGACGTGATCCTGCCGAAGTCGGCTCGACGCGAGCCTGGAACACCATCCCAAGCATCTTCGAGTCCGATGTGGCTTCCCAGAACGTCGGAGGCTCGAAGCGCGTGTACTCGACGGTATTCGGTCCGCCCTGCTGCCATTCCGCGAGATACCGAGTCCCGACACCGACCGGACCGTCCGTGAGCTTCTCGACGCTCTTCATGGAACCGGGGGACCACTCGCGCTCGTTGCTGAGGTCGCTGCAATAGTCGAAGACGTCCACCGGCGACCGCGCGATCTCGACCATGTTCTCGAGGACAGCCATCCGAACCTCTACTCCCGTCCGTTACTAGAGCACTCACTAGTAGTAGCTACGGTACCATTGCAGCCATGACTGTCAAGCTCAGTCCCAGCAGACCGCGCCGCCGGCAACCGACCGAGACACGTCGCCGCATCCTCGAAGCGGCGCTCCGCCTGTTCCAGGAACAGGGATACCCCTTGACGACGATGGCCGCGATCGCGGACCAGGCGGCCGTCGCCGTCCAGACGGTGTATTTCACATTCCACACCAAGGGCGAGCTGCTCATGCAGTTGGTGTTGGCGGTCGGCGCGGACGGCCCGGACGCACCCCCACACCGCGATCGCGCGTGGTACCGCGAGATCCTGTCGTCCACGGATCCCCGCCGTCAGCTCGCGTTGCTCAGTGAGCACGGCACGGACATCTTCGTTCGCATCGCGCCACTCATGCCGTTCGTGGACGCAGCGTTGGCGAGCGATCCGAACCTGAGCGTCGCGTGGCAGGAGACGGTCCGTGCGCGGAAGGAGGGGATGCGTGAGCAAATGGCAGTGGTGGCGCGGAGCGGGGCGATCCGTCCCGGACTCGGCGTCGACGGAGCAGCCGACATCGTCTTCGTCCTGCAGCGGCCGGAAACGCTCCGGGTGCTGACGGTCGAATGCGGCTGGTCCACCGAGCGTTACAAGGCGTGGATCTACGAGACGCTGTGCCAGCAACTGCTCGTCGACGGCGCTCGTGGCGACGCCGACGCTGACGCCGCCGCGACGGCGGGACTCACCTTCGCCTTAGCTAACCCCGGCTAGCGCGCGGCACCCGGCACCCTCCCCGCTGATGCCTCCATCGACATCACGGCCGGGTGCGACGGGAGGACGCCCGGCGGGCCGTCCTCTCAGGCGCCCGCTTGGCCGGTCCCTACAGGATCCCGACGACATAGGCCATCAGCAGCGCCATGAACCCCGCGATGGCGACCCCCAGCGCGGCCGCGCCCCAGGCCGGCCAGTCGATCGGGCCGAGCGCCTCGTCAGTGTCGGCGTCGTGGCCCTCGTGCTCCTGGGCGGCTTGCTCCTCGCTCATGGCAGCAGCTCCTTGCTGACGAGCTGATCGACCGTCACCGGCTTGGCCACCGGGGAGTCGGGCAGCCCGCTCATGAAGTCGATGGATTCGGTCCAGGCGCCCTCGTCGACGGCGCCCCAGCCGTTCGCGTCAGTGTAGGAGCTCTGCCACGCGTCCACGGTCGCGTTCAGGACGGCGAGCTGTGTCTCGCGATCGCTGGCCAGTTCCGGCACGACTGCGACCGCCGCGTCCCAGCCCTTCAGGGGGTCGGCCGCGATCTCCTTCATCGCCCGCAGCGTGGCCGCCACGAACGCCTTGAGGGCCGCCTTCTTGGGGCCCGCGAGGGTCGCTTCACCCGTGATCAACCCGGGCCCCGGCAGCGGCGTGATGGCGTCCACGGTCAGCACGACCACCTTCTCGCCGCTCAGCTCGAGCTGCACGGGCTCGTTGTTGACGAACCCCGTGGCCGCGTCGACGACGCCCTCGCGGACGGCCACATCCTGACCGTATTTGGGGAACTCCACGAGCTCAAGGTCGGCAGGCGTGAGGCCCACCGACGCGAGCAGCGCCTGGAGCATGATCCAGCTACTGCCGTACTTGCCGGGGATGCCCAGCTTCCTGCCCTTCAGGTCGGCCGGGCCGGTGATCCCCGACGACGCCTTGGCGAAGACGATGCTCGGGAAGTCGGCATAGATCGTGGCCACGTAGCGCACCGGGATGCCCTGGCTGACAGCGGGGATGAGGCTCGTGCCGTCGGCGATGCCGATGTCCACCACGCCCTGTCCGACGAGCGTGACGAGGTCGGGGTCGCTCTTGTTCTCGAAGGTCACCTCGAGGCCCGCCTCGCGGTAGTAGCCGGCCTGGTCGGCGAGGTAGAACTGGGCGAACTGGACGCTCGGGATGTAGCCCAGCCCGACCCGCAACGGCGTGGGCGCGCCGACGGTGGGGCTGGCGGTCGAGCCCGAGCCGCAGGCGGCGACGAGGCCGGCCACGAGGACGGCGACGAGACCGGCGGCGAAGAGACCGGCGGGGCGGCGGGACACGAGGGACAACGTTACCTCCTTGCGGATGCTCATCCGCGTGCGCCGACCATGCGGCGCTCCACGGCAACGACGACGAGGTAGAGGACGATGCCGATGAGGGCGATCGTGGCCAGGGTGGCGAAGAGGAGGGGGGTGTCGAAGAGGCTGCCGCGGGCGAGGTTGATGAGCACGCCGAGGCCCCGTTCGCCGCCGGCCCACTCGCCGATGATGGCGCCGATGACCGCCAGCGTGACGCCCACCCGCATGCCGCCGAGGATCGCCGGCAGGGCAGCGGGGATCTCGACCTGGCGAACCAGCTGCGACCGAGTGGCCCGGAATGCGCGCGCCATCTCCACCAGCCGCTTGTCGACGGAACGGATGCCGACCATGGTCGCGATGGCGACGGGGAAGAAGACGATCAGCGCGCAGATGAGCACCTTGCTCAGCAGCCCCGTGCCGAACCAGAGCGCGATGAGCGGCGCGATGGCCAGGATCGGCGTCGCCTGGGCGGCCACGAGGTAGGGCGAAAGGAGCCGCTCGGCGAAGTGGGAGCGGGCGAGCAGCATGCCCACGAGCAGGGCCAGGCCTGCGCCGACCGTGAAACCGAGCACGATCTCCAGCAGGGTCGCGGTGGCGTGCGGGGCGATCGTGCCGTCCAGCCACGCGTCGACGAAGCGCTGCCCGACGACGAGCGGGCCGGGCAGTAGCCACGGCTCGTAGCCGCCGATCCAGACGAGGGCCTGCCAGGCGACGACGAAGATGACGGCCCCGAGGAGGACCGGCGCGGGATCGAGCCGTCGCGCCCGAGCCGCCTTCGGGGCCTGCGCCTGGGTGAGGCTCATGCGCCACCCTCCCGTCCGAAGGGGTCGAACCAGGCCGGCACCCCCACGCCCTCCAGCGGGTCCCGGCCGCGCGAGGCCGCCAGGGCAGGCTGGAGCCCCCAGGCCTCCTCGGGCGCCGGTTCGTCGGCTGCCCCGGCCAGGTTCGCCCGGATCGCCGCCGCCGTCACCGAGACCACGGCCGTGTCGAGCATCGACAGGCGGCGCGGACGGGGCAGGTTCACCGGGATGTCGGCGACCACCTGTCCGGGTCGCGGCGAGAGGACGAGCACCCGGTCGGCCAGGAAGATCGCCTCGCTGACGCTGTGGGTCACGATGAGGATCGTCGTCGCCGTCTCCTGCCAGATGCGCAGCAGCTCTACGCCGAAGCGCTCGCGGGTCAGCGCATCGAGCGCGCTGAAGGGTTCGTCGAGGAGGAGGACCGAGGGTTCGAGGGCGAGAGCGCGGGCGATGGCCACGCGCTGGCGCATGCCGCCCGAGAGCTGGTGGGGTCGGGCGCCGGCGAATTCGGCCAGGCCGACGAGCGCGAGCAGCTCGCGGGCCCGGGCCAGGCGCTCGGAGGCGGACCGGCCGGCCAGCTCGAGGGGGAAGGCGACATTGGCCACCGCGTCGCGCCAGGGCATGAGCCGCGACTCCTGGAAGACGAAGCCGACGCGCGGGTCCGGGCCAACCACGGGCGTGCCGTCCAGGCTGACCGTGCCCCGGTCCACGGGGAGCAGCCCGCCGACGAGGCGCAGCAGCGTCGACTTGCCGCAGCCGTTGGGGCCGACGATGGCCACCACCTGGCGCTCGGGCACGCGGAACGCCACCCCGTCGAGGGCGACCAGCGGCGTCCCGGTCGCGGTCGGGAAGCTGCGGGCGAGGTCGGCGACGTCGATGCTGGCCAGCGGTCTGTCTCCCGTTTCGGGCCTCGCGGGCCGGCGCGCGGGGGCGTGCAGGCGGACCGGGGCGCGGTCAGGGGTGGGGCGTCGGCATGCGGGCCACGGCCGCCGGGCGCCCCGACGCCGCGTGAGGCGTCGTTCGGCCCGCGCCCGACCGGGGCGCGCTGCCCTGCCTTCTCCCATCCGGACTGTGACCGTCGGCTCCCTGCCAGGGGATCCACCGCCGCCGCGGATCGACGCGGACGTCGGGTCGTGGGCTGGCGGGGGAGCGGCTGGCGCCGCGTCCGCCGACCACCGGTCGGGACTTCCACCCGACCCCGAAGGCGAGGCTATGCGTGTTGTGCGTGGAGCATACCGCAGACCGCGGTCTCCGCCCGCCACGCCGGCAGCCGTGGCCCGTGGCTCGCGGCTCCGCAGTCATGCGTGGGGGTCATCCGAGGCAGGGAAGTCGTGCCTGGTTGCCTCCGCATTGAACGCCATCGTCGGGCATTCACGCTCGGATCCGGTCGTCGGCATGACCACCTGTCATACCCGCGGAGTTCGAACGCAACCTGAGACCCGGTCCGGACGTCATGACCGGAGACCGACCCGCCGACGGAGGAGACCAGATGCGCCGACCGTTCAGCATCCTCGCCGGCACGCTCTTCACCCTCGCCAGCCTCCTGACCTGGGTCGTTCTCGCGCCGCCGCCCTCCTTCGCCTGCTCGTGCGCCCTGGTCTCCATCGCGGACTTCAACCAGCCGGAGAACCAGGTGTTCGTCGGCACGGCCGGGGCCTTGGGACCCCAGGGGCAGCCGGTCGCGGTCGAGCTCTGGCTCCACGGAACGGGCGCCGGTCCCCTGGTGTGGCTCGCCCGCGACTCCTTCGGGGATGGCGCATCCTGCGGCACGGCCCCGCTGCCCCAGGGCACGCGCTGGATCCTCGGCACGTGGCTCGAGGCGTCGGATGCCCAGCCGCGTATCGGCCTGTGCAATCCGCACGCACGCATCGACTCGCCCGAAGGCCAGGCCATGCTCGGGGAAGCGCTGGCGGCGTTCGGAGCGGGCGTGGACCCTCCGTCGCCCCCGCCGGGCGACACCGCGCAGCCCGACTCCGACCCGCTCGCCCCGGCGCTCCTCATCGGCACCGTGGCGCTCGGCGTCGTCGTGGTTGGTGGGATCGTGGTGTTCGCGCGGCGGCGTTCCTAGCCCTCGGCCAGGAAGTCCTCGATCCGGCGCCGGATCCCCGCCGCGCTCAGGCCCAGGTCGGCGTCGTGCTCGTCCGCTGAGCCGTAGCGCGTGAGCACACGCCGCGGGACCCCGATGGCCTCGATCCGGACCGGGTCCGGCCGCAGGGCCGCCACGATCTCCGGAACGAGCGTCCCCTCGTAGTACGGCTCGACGACCACGACCGCCCGGTCGCCGGCGAGGGTCTCGGCCCGCAGCGCCTCGCCGTCGAAGGGTGCCACGGTCGTGCAGTAGAGCACGGTCACATCCAGGTTCGCGACGGCCTCGAGCACGCGATCGAGCATCGGGCCGACGGCCACGATGGTGGCCGCGGATCCGCGGCGAACGACCTCGAGCCGGCCGAAGCGCACCGCCCGATCGGTCAGGTTCTGTCGCTCGGCCAGGCGGAAGTAGGTCGGGGCGCCATCGGCGTAGGCCTCACGGAAGAGCGCATCGAACTCGCCGGCCGTGCCGGGCACGACGACCTCCATCCCCGGCAGCGTGCGCAGGATCGGCACGTCCCCCATGCCGTAGTGCGTCATCCCGTCCGTGCCGTAGTCGTACGAGGCGCCGGTGCTGATGATGTTGCCGCCGAGGCGCTGGTAGCAGAAGTCGTCCTTGATCTGCTCGAACGGGCGCTCCACGATGAACGGCGTGATCGAGTGGACGACCGGGATGAATCCTTCGATGGCGAAGCCCGCGGCCAGGCTGACCGCCGTCTGCTCCATGATCCCGACCTTGATCACGCGCTCCGGGTACGCGGCGGCGGCCCGCTCGAAGTAGCCATGGCTGATGTCGGCGAGGACGATCGCCAGACGCGGGTCGGTGTCCATGAGGTCCTGGAGCGTCGCGCCCATCTGGGCCCGCATCGTCTGCTCGGTCACTCGCGGATCCCCGCCACGACGATCGTCGGGCGCTCCGAGTCCGGCGCAGAGAGGGCCTCGTATAGCGCCTCGTGGTCCCGGCCATCGACGGTCCGGGCGGACCAGCCGAAGGCGGCGAACTTCGCCCCGATGTCACCGAGCGGCCGGGTGCTCGAGGCGTTGTCCACGAGGATCGCCGTGAGGTGCGGCAGCTCGAGGCTGCCGGCCAGCAGCGCCGTCTCCCAGACGCTGCCCTCGTTCGCCTCGCCGTCGCCGATGAGGACGAAGACGCGCCGGTCGCTGCCCTTCGCCCGCAGCGCGAGCGCCACGCCCACGGCCATCGGGAAGCCGTGGCCCAGCGAGCCCGTCGACACCTCGATCCCGGGCACCCGATGGCGGTCGGGGTGGCCGCCGAGGATCCCCTCCCAGGTCTCGAAACGGGCCATCTCCTCGGCCGGGAAGAAGCCCTTGTCGGCGAGGATGGCGAACAGCGCCAGCGGGCCGTGGCCCTTGCTCATGAGGAAGCGATCACGGTCCTCGCTGCGGGGGTCGCGCGGGTCGTAGCGGAGGATGCGGTCGTAGAGGACCCAGAGGATGTCGAGCGTCGAGTGGGCGCTCGGGTCGTGCTTCTCGTCGCCGCTGGCCAGCGCCATCAGCTGTTCAACGCGCGCGGGTACGTGGCTCATCCGGGCAGGATACCCGCCGCCGGCCGTCGCGCCACCCGGCTATGACAGGCGGTCATGCGGCTGGCCGGAACCACGCTCATCTGCACGGCGATGAAGCCTCATCGGGAGGTGGCCACGCTCGGTTCCGCGGTCCTGCATGACCGCCGGGCATACCGACCCTCCGCGGGGCATGCCGACCCCGCCCCGGACCCCGACCGGGGGCGCGGCCGCGTATCCTCCCCGTGATGCCCGACCCGATCATCCTGACCGGCCGCGACCTGACGCTCGAGGCGGTCGAGGCCGTCGCGCGCCATGGGGCCCCGGCCATCCTGGCCCCGGAGGCGCGACGGCGGATGGCGCAGAGCCGCGCCGTCATCGAGGCCATCGTCGCGCGCGACGAGACCGTCTACGGGGTGACGACCGGCTTCGGCGACCTGGCCACGAAGCGCATCTCCCCCGCGGACGCCGCTCGTCTTCAGGAGAACCTCCTCGTCAGCCATGCGGTCGGCGTGGGCCCGCGCTTCGACTTGGCCACGGTGCGGGCCATGCTCCTGCTGCGGGCCAACACCCTCGCCCTCGGCTTCAGCGGCTGCCGGCCCGAGATCGTCGACCGTCTCCTGGCCTTCCTCGAGCGCGGCATCCACCCCGTCGTGCCCGAGCAGGGCAGCGTGGGAGCCAGCGGCGACCTCGCCCCGCTGGCCCACCTGGGGCTGCCGCTCATCGGCCGCGGCGCCGTAGAGCTGGGGGGCGAGACGATCCCCGCCGCCGAGGCCCTCGCACGCGCCGGCCTCCAGCCCCTGCGCCTCGAGGCGAAGGAGGGCCTGGCGCTCCTCAACGGGACGCAGATGATGACCGCGGTCGGCGCTCTCGCCGTCCTCGACGCCGAGCGGCTGGCGCGCACCGCCAGCGTCGTGGCCGCCATGAGCACCGAGGCCCTGCTCGGCACGGACGTGGCCTTCTCGGCCGCCTACCACGCCACGCGCCCCCACCCCGGCCAGGCGCGCGTGGCTGCGGAGCTGCGCCACCTCCTGCGTGACTCGGAGCTGCAGCGCTCGCACCACGGCGTCGAGCACAAGGTCCAGGACCCCTACTCGATCCGCTGCGTGCCCCAGGTCCACGGCGCCACCGCCGACGCCCTCGCGCACGCCCGCCGCGTGCTCGAGATCGAGGCCAACAGCGCCACCGACAACCCACTCGTCTTTCCCGAGGGCGCCGTCGCCGACCCGAGCGCCGTCGCCACGGCGGGCGGGCACGTCATCTCGGGCGGGAACTTCCACGGCCAGCCCGTGGCCCTCGCGATGGACTTCGCCAAACTCGCCATCGCCGAGCTGGGCTCCATCTCGGAGCGCCGCACGGCGCTCCTCGTGGATGGCCGGCTTTCCGGCCTCCCGGCCTTCCTCGTCCATGACGCCGGCCTCAACAGCGGCCTGATGCTCCTCCAGTACACGGCGGCGGCGCTCGTGTCCGAGGACAAGGTGCTCGTCCACCCCGCCTCCGCCGACTCGATCCCGACGAGCGCCAACCAGGAGGACCACGTCTCGATGGGCTCGATCGCGGCTCGCCAGGCGCGCCAGATCCTCGGCAACGTCGAGGTCGTCCTGGCGCTCGAGCTGCTGTGCGCTGGCCAGGGCCTCGACTTCCGGCTGGCCGACGGCCACCGCCCGGGTGCAGGGGTGGCCGAGGCCCACCGCCGCCTGCGAGCGCGCGTCGCCCACCTCGAGACGGACCGGGATCCCGGCCCGGACATCGAAGCGGCCACGGACCTCGTGCGCGGCGGCGCCTTCCTGGACCTGCTGCCGGCCGCCTCGCAGGGGCGGTAGGCAGCAGTCGCTACCGATGGCTCCGGTGTCAAGATCAACGACAACGGCAGGCACGGCTGGGCGCTCGCCGGTGGTGGCGCCGTGGATCCGGACGGCGGCGTCCACTTCGCCTCGTCCGGCTACGAGCAGAATGGCGAGCTGGACATCGATGGCCGCGGCCGCACCCAGGCGGTGTGGGGTGAGGGCTTCGACTACGGGTCGCCCGGCTCGATCTGGTACGCGCGGGGCCGGTGAGGCGCGGAAGATCTCGGTCGGTCGGTCCACGCGGCTCCCGGGCGGGGTCAGACTCGGGGTTGCGCTGCCGCGCGCAATCGCTACAGTCTGCCCTGAAGGCCCGGGACGCCATCCGCGGGTGCATGAAGGAGAGGGCATATGTCGTTCCAAGTGCCGCCGGCCGCGGCGCCGCCCGGTTCAGCCGCGATCGTCTACGCGGATCTCCCCAACCGGATCATCGCGTTCGTGATCGACATCGTCATCCTGGCCGTCGTCAACATCGTCGTGACGATCGTGCTCGGCGCCGTCGGCCTGTCGATGTTCAACGGCCTCGATGTCAACTACATGGCTGTGCTCGTGAGCGGCATCGTCGGCCTCGCGATCAGCGCCGGCTATTTCATCTACACCTGGACGTCGATGCGCGCCACGTTCGGGATGAAGGCCCTCGGCATGCAGATCGGCAATGAGGGCGACGGTGCCACGCTCACGATGAACCAGGCGGCGCGAAGGTGGATCGCCGTCGGCGGCTGGATCTCGATCGCCCAGATCATCAACCCCGTCCCGCTGATCGGGATGCTCGTGGGCCTCGCCGGCCTCGTCTACATCATCTTCCTCCTGTACACCACCGCGCAAAGCCCCACGAAACAGGGGTATCACGACCACTTCGCCCATACGATGGTCGTCAAGGCAACGCGCGCGGTGGCCTGACGCCCCGGCCATGAGCGCCGAATCGAGGGAGGTCCGCGGCGGCCGCGTTGCGGCGGGCTTCGCGGTCTCGGTCCGTCGGATCGCCGCCTCGGGCTGAGGGGCCGGAAGCGGCCCGTGGCCACGCTCCGCATCGTCGACATCGCTGACCTCGAGGCCTTCGGGCTCCTGCCGCCCTGCGCCGACCCGGGCTTCGACCACCGAAGCTGCGACTACTGGGAGGACGCCGAGCGGGGCTCGAAGGCCGCCCGGTCGAGCTGGCTGGAGGCCGCTCCGGCACCGGCCCCGGCCTCGCGGCCCGCCGTCGCCGACAACCCATTCGCGCCCCCGGCCACTCGTGGACCGGCTCTCAACCCCTTCCTCGGTGGCGACGAGGACGCGGACGAGGACCTCGATAACCCCTTCGCCCCGCGCGTCACACGGGAGCGTCCGGTGAGGACGGGCGTGCCCCGCAAGTACGCGCTGCTCGACCGCGGTCGGGGCGTCTTCGGCACGTACGCGAAGGTCGCGCTGCTCGACGGCGAGCCCGTGGCGTATGCGCAGTTCGGGCCGCTCTCCGCCTACCCGCGAGCGCAGCGGGTGCGCGATCTCTACGTGCAGCTCCCCGCCTCGCCGCTGCCGGCCGTCATCACCTGCATCGCCACGACGCCGGCGGCGCGCGGCGCGGGTCATGCGCGGCGGCTCGTGGAGGCGGTCTGCACGGACCTCGCGGGGCGCGGCTTCTCCGCGGTCGAGGCCTACCCTGAGGCCGGCGCCCGCCCGGACGCGACCAGCGCGGCCACGTCGGCTTTCTGGGTGGCCTGCGGATTCGCCGTGGCCGTGGACGACGACCGTTTCCCCGTGGTGCGCCGGGAGCTGTAGGTCCGTGGCCGCGCGGCGTATGACGCGGCGCATGCTCTCCGGTCATGCCAGGATGAGATGTCGTGCGTGGCTGCCTCGCCATTGCCCGTCATCTCAAGGCAGCCGATCTCGGGTTCGCCGCCCCGCATGCCCGCCGGTCATGCCCCGGAGGACGTGACGGCCGGGGCGTGGGCGAGGAGCGTAGACTCCCCTGCAGGAGGTCCCCAGCCGTCATGGCCGTCGCCGCATCACGCATCGTCCGCGCCCCCCGGGGCACGCAGCTCTCCTGCCGCGGCTGGGGGCAGGAAGCGGCGCTGCGGATGCTCATGAACAACCTCGACCCGGAGGTCGCCGAGCGTCCCGAGGACCTCGTCGTGTACGGTGGGACGGGCAAGGCCGCGCGCAACTGGGCCGCCTTCGACGCCATCGTGCGCGAGCTGCGCCGGCTCGGCGACGACGAGACGCTGCTGGTCCAGTCGGGCAAGCCGGTGGGCGTCTTCCGCACGCACCCCTGGGCGCCGCGTGTGCTCATCGCCAACTCGAACCTGGTCGGCAAGTGGGCCAACTGGGAGACGTTCCGCGAGCTGGAGCGGCAGGGCCTGACGATGTACGGCCAGATGACCGCCGGCTCGTGGATCTACATCGCCACGCAGGGCATCCTGCAGGGCACCTACGAGACGTTCGCGGAGCTGGCACGGCAGCACTTCGGGGGCACGCTCCGGGGACGCGTGGTGCTCACCGCCGGCCTCGGTGGCATGGGCGGGGCGCAGCCGCTGGCGGTGACGATGAACGAGGGCGTGGCCCTCTGCATCGAGGTCGACCCCGATCGCGCCGAGCGCCGCCTCGGCACGCGCTACGTCGATCGCATGACCGACTCCCTCGACGAGGCCCTCGCCTGGGCGCGCGGGGCGGCGGCAAGGGGCGAGGCGCTCTCGATCGCCCTGGTGGGCAACGCCGCCGAACTGGAGCCCGAGCTGGTGCGTCGGGGCGAGCGCTTCGACGCCGTGACCGACCAGACCAGCGCCCACGACGCCCTGGGCGGCTACGTCCCCGCGGGGCTGACGCTCGACGAGGCGGCCGAGCTGCGCCGGACGGACCCGGACGAGTACGTGCGCCGCGCGATGGCCTCCATGGCCGAGCACGTGCGGGCCATGCTCGCCTTCCAGCGGGCCGGCGCCGTCACCTTCGACTACGGCAACAACATCCGCGCCCAGGCGCAGGCGGCCGGCGTGCACGACGCCTTCGACTTCGCCGGCTTCGTGCCGCTCTTCATCCGGCCGCTCTTCTGCGAGGGGAAGGGGCCCTTCCGCTGGGCCGCGCTCTCGGGCGACCCGGCTGACATCCTGCGCACCGACCGGGCCATCCTGGAGCTGTTCCCGGACGACGCCCCGCTGCGCCGCTGGATCACCATGGCCGAGGAGCGCGTGGCCTTCCAGGGGCTGCCGGCACGGATCTGCTGGCTGGGCTACGGGGAGCGTGCACGGGCGGGGCTCGAGTTCAACCGCCTCGTGGCCAACGGCGAGCTGAAGGCGCCCATCGTCATCGGCCGCGACCACCTCGACGCCGGGTCCGTGGCCTCACCGAACCGTGAGACCGAGGGGATGCGCGACGGCTCCGACGCGATCGCGGACTGGCCGCTGCTCAACGCGCTGGTGAACACGGCCGCCGGCGCCACCTGGGTGAGCATCCACCACGGGGGAGGGACGGGGATCGGCTACTCGCAGCATGCCGGCATGGTGGTGGTGGCCGACGGCACGGAGCTGGCCGCGCAGAAACTGGAGCGCGTCCTGACCACCGACCCGGGCATGGGCGTCATCCGCCACGCCGACGCCGGCTATGAACGGGCCATCGACGTCGCCCGCGAGCGCGGCGTGCGCGTGCCGATGCTCGATGGGGAGTAGCGGCACCGGCCCTCCGGCTCAGCGGCGGGGCTGACTGCCCCCAACATTCCCGACCGGGCCCGGGAATACCCGCCGGTATTGGCGCCCGCCCAGCGGCCCCCGCCGGGCCGCGGGACCGCGACGTGCCGCTCCTACGACCCCGCCGCCGCCTCGGCCACTTCGAGCAGCGTGGTCGCGAGCAGCGGCCGGACGGCAGCGACGATGTCCGCGGTGGAGGTCGCCGGAGCGAAGGCCCGGCACGCTTCGGCCAGGGCGCCCAGCGCCGCGGCCGTCCCGACCCCGAGGCGCAACGGCTCGGGCGCCACCAGGAGTGCGTCCCGCGCGAGGAACAGCTCCACGGTGAGGATCTCCTCGAGCGCATCGAGCGCCTCATCGGTGCGGCGGACGGTCAGCGGCGCGGCGGTGGCATGGTCCTCCTGGCCGAGGTCCAGCGGGGCGATGTCCAGCGTCGCGGGCTGGGCAAGCTGACGCAGCTCGGCATAACGGGCTCCGGCGGCGTAGCGCGGCATCACGCCGCTGCCCACCGCCGCCATCTGGCCCATCACCTCGAAGATGTGCCCGGGATCGGCAAAGACCTTCGTCCAGAGGTGGTTCATGCGACGGTCGCTGATCTGGCCGACGTGGGCGATGGCCGGGCGCAGCGCGTCGAAGGCAAGGGCCATGAGCATGGGGTGGAAGTTCCCGTTGCTGATCAGGCGCCGCTCGTCCACGACCACGAGCGGGTTGTCGTCCATGGCCGCCAGCTCACCCTCGACGGCGGCCCGGGCGAAGCGCACCAGCTCGCGGGCGGCACCATGGACCTGCGGGACGACCCGGAACGAGAGCGGATCCTGGACCGACGCCGGGGCGCCCGGCTCGAGGATGGCGCCGCCGTGCAGCAGCGCGCGCAGGTTGGCCGCGACCTCGGCCTGCCCGAGCACCGGCTTCGCCGCGGCCGCGGCCGGCTCGATGATCGAGGGGTTCCCGCGCATGACCTCGAGGGAGAAGGCGGCAACCACGTCCGCCGCCCGCATGAGCCGCTGAGCACGCTCGACCACCAGGGCGCCCTGACCGATGCTCACGCCGTTGGCCGACACGAGCGCCAGTCCCTCCTTCGGTCCCAGCTCAGCCAGGGGCACCCCCGCCCGCCGCATCGCGTCGGCGCCGGGCAGGCGCGTCCCCAGGTATTCGGCGCTGCCGCCCCCGATGAGCACCTGCGCGATGGCCGCCATGTGCATCAGGTCGGACGCGCCGACCGAGCCGTTACTCGGCACGATGGGATGGACGCCGGCGTTGAGCATGGCCGCGAACGCGCGGGCCGTGATGAGGCGCACGCCCGCGCCGCCGCGCACGAAGCCGGCCAGCCGGACGGCCATGGCGGCCCGGACGACGGGCACGGGCAGCGGCGGCCCCAAGCCGCCGTCGTGCATGCGCACGGTCAGCTCCTGGTAATCGCGCAGCTCCTCGTCGGTCAGTCGCTGGTCCCGCATGTGGCCCAGGCCGGTGTTGAGGCCGTAGACCGGCTCCGGCCGCGCGAGCTGCTCCTCGACCACGTCCCGCGAGGCGACGACGCGCGCCTCGGCCGCGGCGGTCAGCTCGACCGGAGCGCCTCCCGCGATGCGCACGATGGCCTCGACGCCGAGCGGGGCCTCACCGATGACGACCGGATCCATCGTTCCTGCCATGTGCGAACTGTCCGCTGCGGGGTGGCGCCAGTCAAGCCGGGCGTGGTACCATCCCGCCGAAATCCCGACTCAGCGGCTCAGGATTGCGTCCGCCCGACCGCTGGACGACACACAAGGAGCGCACGTTGTTCGATCTCGGGTTCGTCGTCAGCGGCCTGCTGACGGGCCTTCGCGAGGGCGTCGAAGCCGCACTCATCGTGGCCATCGTCCTGACCTACCTGGCCCGCACGGGGAACGCCCGCTACTTCGGGCGCATCGGCCTGGGCGTCCTCGTCGCGGTCGTCCTCAGCGTCGTCGCGGGCGGCGTGCTGTGGGCCACGGTGGGCAAGCTCGAGGAGCCGTACGAGCAGGTCTTCGAGGGCCTGACCATGCTGCTCGCGGCCGCGGTCGTGACCTGGATGCTCTTCTGGATGCGCCGCCAGGCGGCTTCGGTCAAGGGCGACCTGCAGGCCAAGGTGGACCGCGCGCTCACCGAGGGCAGCGTCTGGGCGCTGACCATCCTCGCCTTCACGGCGGTCATCCGCGAGGGCATCGAAACGGCGCTCTTCCTCGTCGGCCAGGCGACCTCGGCCGACACGGGCGCGATCTCGGTCCTGGGCGGCGCGCTGGTGGGCCTGGGTGCCGCCACCGCCCTGGGGTACGGCTTCTATCGCGGCGCGCGTCTCATCAACCTGCGCACCTTCTTCACGTGGACCGGCATCGGGCTGATCTTCATCGCCGCCGGGCTCGTCTCCCGCGCAGTTCATGAGCTGGTCGAGATCGGCGTCATCGGCGTCGGTGCGGGCATGGCCTTCGACATCAGCGGCGTCTTGCCCCATAAGGAGGGCGTGGGCCAGTTCCTGCGTGCGCTGCTCGGCTACACCTCGCAGCCCGAGTGGGCGACGCTCGCCACGTGGGTCGCCTACACGGTGACCGTGCTGTGGCTCTACCTGCGGCCGCTCCCGCCGTCCACACCCCTGCCTTCCGAGGTGCCCCAGCCGGTCGGAGGCTGACCCGCCCGGTACACTGCGGCCGTGGCCAAGCTCGTCGAGTGCGTGCCCAACTTCAGCGAGGGGCGGCGGCCGGAGGTCGTCGACGCCATCGCCGCCGCCGTGGCCGCGGTGCCACGCGTGCACCTGCTCGACCGCACCTCCGACGCCGACCACAACCGCAGCGTGCTCACCTTCGCCGGCGAGCCCGATGCCGTGGCGGAGGCCATGGAAGACGCGGTCGCGGTCGCCCTCCAGCTCATCGACATGGAGAAGCACGAGGGCCAGCACCCGCGCATCGGCGCCGTCGACGTGGTGCCCTTCGTGCCGCTGGGCGACTCGACGATGGAGGAGTGCGTGGAGCTGGCGCGGCGGTTCGGCGCGCGCATCGCGGCCCGCTTCGAGCTCCCGGTGTACCTCTACGCCCAGGCGGCGACCCGGGCCGAACGCCTCGTGCTGGCGGACATCCGCAAGCCGCAGTTCGAGGGCCTCAAGACGCAGATCGGCCACGTTGGTCGTGAGCCCGATTACGGGCCGTCGCGGCTGCACCCCACGGGCGGCGCCGTGGCCGTCGGCGCCCGGCCCTTCCTCATCGCCTACAACATCAACCTCGAATCGACCGACCACGAGCTGGCGAAGCGGATCGCCCACCGCATCCGCGAGCGCTCGGGCGGGCTGCCGCGGGTCCAGGCGCTGGGGCTCTACCTCGACGATCTCTCCTGCGCGCAGGTCTCGATGAACCTGCTCGATTTCACGGTCACCCCGATCTGGCTGGCCTGGGAGACCGTGCGCGCCCTGGCCGCCGACGAAGGCGTCGAGCTGCGCGAATCGGAGCTCATCGGGCTGGCCCCGCTGGCCTCGCTGACGGCGGTCGCCGACCACATCGACGCCCCGGACGACGTGCCCGTCGAGCAGCGCATCGAGGCCGCCGCGGGCTGGCTGAAGATCCGCGACTTCGAGCCGACGATGGCCCTGGAACTGCGGCTCGCGGCGACGACCGCCGCGTGACCCTGCGCGTGCTGCCGGGGGGCCGTGACCAGGGCGGCCCGGGGCTGCTCGTCCGTGGCGCCGCCGAGGTCGTCACGATGACCGGCGGGCTGCGCCGCGGCGCCTCCCAGGACGATCCGGCGGCCATCACCGCCGACGCCTCGAGCGGCGGGCCGACGGGACCGCGGGCGCCGGCCGTGGCGGCCTGGGGCGGGCGCATCGTCGCCGTTGGGCCGCTCGACGAGGTGACCGCCCGGCTCTCCGCAGAGGGGCTGGATGCCGAGCGCTTCGCGGTCGTGGACGCGCGCGGCGGGATGGTCACGCCCGGCCTCATCGATCCACACACGCACCTGCTGTTCGCGGGCACGCGCGAGGGGGAGCTGCGCCTCCGGCAGCGGGGCGCCGGGTACCTGGAGATCCTCGCCGCGGGCGGCGGCATCCTCTCCACCGTGACGCGGACGCGCGCAGCCTCCGCCGAGCAGCTCCACGCCCACGGCCGCCGCTGGCTCGACGAAATGCTCGGCCATGGCGTGACCACGATCGAGGCCAAGTCCGGCTACGGCCTTGACGTCGAGACCGAGCTGCGCCTGCTCGAGGTCCTCGGCGTGCTCGGCGACGAGGGGCCGGTGGAGATCGTGCCCACGTTCCTGGGTGCGCACGCCGTCCCCGCCGAGTACCGCGACCGGCCCGATGGGACCGAGGCCTACGTGCGGCGCGTCATCGGCGAGCAGCTGCCGGCGATCGAGCTGCAGGGCATCGCCCGCTTCTGCGACGTCTTCTGCGAGCGCGGCGTCTTCAGCGCCGAGCAGTCGCGGCGAATCCTCGAGGCGGGCATCCGCCACGGACTCGCGCCACGGCTCCACGCCGACGAACTCGCCCCGTCGGGCGGGGCGGAGCTGGCCGCCGAGCTCGGCGCCGTCTCCGCAGACCACCTGGCGGCGCCCTCGCGGGAGGGGATGGCGGCGCTGGTTCGCGCGGCCGGGTCGCCGCATCCGGTCGTGGCCACGCTCCTGCCCGCGACCAGCCTCTACCTCATGAAGGAGCGCGACGCGCCGGGCCGGACGCTCATCGACCGCGGCGTCCCCGTGGCGCTGGGCACGGACTTCAACCCCGGCACCTCGCCCACGCCGAACCTGCCGCTCGTCCTCTCGCTCGCCTGCCTGCGCCTCAAGCTGACGCCGGCCGAGGCGCTGGCGGCGGTGACCATCAACGCCGCGCACGCGGTCGGGCTCGGGGAGACGCACGGGGCGCTGGAGCCGGGCCGCGTCGCCGATCTCGTGGTCTGGGACGCGTCCTCGCACGAGGTGCTGCCCTACTGGCTGGGCGCCGACCTCGCGCGCGTCGTCGTCAAGGGCGGCGCCGTAGTGCTGGCCCGCGGCTAGGGGCATGCTGGGAGGGCATCCGAGCACTGCGAATCGTGCGCACGTGCCTCACGATGAAGCGCAGTCGAGAGGCATCCCCGCACGAGTTCGACGCCTCGTATGACGACCAGGCATGCCAGGCCGCGACGGTTGCCTCGGTCAGGACTTGCCCTTCGACTCCAGCAGGATGAGCGTCAGCTCCTGGGGCACCGAGGAGATCGTCACGGTCAGCTTGGGCTGCGGCGTGGGCGCCTGCTGGACGCCCATCTCGTGGAGGAACTTGGCCATCTCGGCATCGCAGGCCGACTCCTCCTCACAGACCGCGATGGGCACCACGAGGTTCGCGTCGAGTTGGGCGACCAGCTCGGCCGTCTTGGCCGCCGAGAGGTGGCCGCCGATGGGCACGACCACCACGTCCACCGCACCGATCTCGCCGATCATGCCCTCCGTCAGCGTGTGGCCGATGTCGCCGAGATGGACGGTGTGGAGGCCGTCGAGCTCGTAGACGAAGGCGACGTTGTCGCCGCGTTCGGAGCCCCTGGCCTCATCCCGGTACGTGCGAACTCCGTTGACGAGGACGTCGTGGACCTCATACTCGCCGGGCCGGTGGAGCTGGAAGGCGGGCTCCAGGCTGGTCGGTCGGAGGATGCCGTCGGTCGGAGCCCCCTTCGCCCGGGCCTTGACCGGGATCGGGTGCGGGTCGGCGTGGCTGTAGGTCGCGATGTCGGCCGTGAGCCCGCGCCCGGTGGGGCCGACGATCGAGCGGTAGGCGTCCGCCGCGATGGTGCCTTCCTTGCCACGCAGGCGGATGCAGCTGCCGCCGTACCAGGTGATCTCCATGCCGGCGATTCTGCCAGACACGAGGAACGGGGGACGCCTGCCCAATCGGCGTCCCCCGTTCGGAGGGAGGGAGAGGGAACAGAGATCAGATGACTCTCGGTTCCACGAGTCACAAGCTACGGGACGCGTGTGAAGGCCCAAGGCGCGAGATGGTGAAGAAACGGATACGTTCGGGCGGGCCGAGCGCCGACGGCTGCGAGAATGGGCGGGCCGTGCGCCGACCGGTCCGCCTCGTTCTCCTCGCCTTTTCCGTCCTGCTGGGGGCGTGTTCGGCGACGGCTCCGAGTCCCTCGCCGCTCTCGACATCGGTGCCGACCCTTGCGCCCACGGAGGGGCCGACCCCCACACCGGCTTTGTCGCCGGGTTCCTCCGGCGGCGCGCTGGACCTGGCGATGGCGGCCGCGATCGCCGAGGTGGAGGCGGCGGTACCGCCGCTGCGCGGACTCGAACTCCGGGCGGAGGTGCCGAATCGCATCCTCGACGCGGCGGGCCTGCACGCGGAGCTGCTGCGACTCTTCGACGAGGCGGCCACGCCCGCCGAGTACGCCGCCCAGTCGCGCTTCGGGGAGCGGATGGGCCTGCTGCCGGCGGGGAGCGACCTGCGCGCCCTCCAGCTCGCCCTGTTCGAGGAGCAGGCGCTCGGCTTCTACGATCAGGACACTCGGCAGATGACCCTTGTCGAGCGCGGCAGCGGAACCTTCGGGCCGCTCGAGCGCGCCACCCTGGCCCACGAGTACACCCACGCGCTTCAGGACCAGCACTTCGGCCTGGCCGACCTGGGGCTGGACGACCTGACTCAGGGCGACCGGGCCCTGGCGCGGCTGGCGCTCATCGAGGGCGACGCGTCTTTGCTGATGCAGCAGTGGGCGGCGGAGAACCTGTCGTTCGCCGACGCGATGAAGGTGCTCCTCCAGGCGCTCGACCCACGGCAGCAGGCCGTGCTCGCCGGCATGCCGCCGATCCTCCAACGCCAGCTGATGTTCCCGTACCTCGACGGCCTGGCGTTCGTGACCGGGTTGCAGGCCGCCGGCGGCTGGACGGCCGTGGATGCGGCGTACTCCCGGCCGCCCGATTCCACCGAGCAGATCCTCCACCCCGAGAAGTACACCGTGGGGGAGGGGCCGGTGGCGATCGCGTCGCCGGACGAGCTGGGCCGGCTCGGGGCCGGCTGGACGGAGACGCTCGCGGACACGCTCGGCGAGCTGACCATCTCCGTGTGGCTGGAGCCGGCCGGGGGAACCAAGGACGCGGCGGCCGCGGCGGCGGGCTGGGGCGGCGACCGGGTGACGATGTACGAGGGGCCGGACGGGGCGTGGCTGATCGTCTGGTCGACGGCCTGGGACACCCCCGCCGACGCGGCGGAGTTCGCGGCCGCCGCGGCGGCATCTCGGGTCCGGGGTGTCCGCGTCGTCGGCGGTGGCCCCGTCGCGGCCACGGACCGGATCGTGCTCGTCGTCCTCAGTAGCGACGCCGACCTGCTCGACCGCCTCTACCCGCCGACGCGCTAGGCCAGCGGCGAGGCCGCTACATCGACTCGGGCGCGGAGATGCCCATCAGCTCCAGCGTGTTGGCCAAGGCCAGGCGGCACGCGTCCACCAGGGCCAGCCGCGCCGCGGAGACAGCGGGATCGCCGGCATCCACCACCCGCCGGTCGCGGTAGAAGGCGTGGAAGGTCGTGGCCAGCTCCATGGCGTAGGCGGTGAGGCCCTGCGTCTCCTCCGCCGCCGCGGCATCCTCGACGACCTCGGGGAGGCGCAGCACCTGCGCCGCCAGCCCCAGCGCCACCGGGTCGCGGCCGAGCGACCCGCGAACGGATGCGGCCGGCGCCAGCCTCTCCTCGGCGGCGCGCCGCAGGATCGAGGCGATGCGCGCGTGCGCGTACTGCACGTAGTAGACGGGGTTCTCGGCCGACTGCTTCTTGGCGAGCTCGATGTCGAAGTCGATGCCCACGGTGTGGCCGCGCGCGGCGAAGAACCAGCGCGCGGCGTCCACGCCGATCTCGGCCAGCAGCTCGTCGAGCGTGATGAACTCGCCCGAGCGCTTCGACATGGAGATCTCGACGCCGTCGCGGATGAAGCGCACCCAGGCGATGAGCAGCATCTGCACCGCCTCGCGGTCGAAGCCCATCGCCTGCGCGGCGTTGCGCACGCGGGCGACCGTGCCGTGGTGGTCGGCGCCCCAGATGTAGATGAGGTGGTCGAAGCCGCGGCTGAACTTCTCGGTCAGGTAGCCGATGTCGGCCGCGAAATACGTGTACGCGCCGTCCGACTTGCGGATGACGCGGTCCTTGTCGTCCCCGAACGCCGTCGAGCGGAACCACACCGCGCCGTCCTGCTCGTAGACGTGCCCACTCTCCCCGAGCCGCGAGATCGCCCGCTCGACCCAGCCTTCGCGATGCAGCGAGCCCTCGGTCTTCCAGACGTCGAAGTGGACGCCGAGGTGCTCGAGGCTGGCCTCGATGCCGGCCCGCACGCGCTCGGATGCCCAGGCGCCCACGATCCCATCGCCGTCGGCGCCCGCTTCGGTCGCCCGCGCCCAGACCTCGTCGGGCAGCTCGGCCGCGAGATCGGCGACATAGGCGCCGCGATACGCCTCCTCGGGCAGCGGCTCACCCGCGCGCAGCGCCCGCACCGACGCCCCGAGCACCCGCACCTGCGCCCCGAAGTCGTTGAAGTAGTACTCGCGCGTGACCTCGTGCCCGGCCGCCGCCAGCACACGGGAGAGGAGATCCCCCACGAAGGCGCCGCGGGCGTTGCCGATGTGCAGCGGCCCCGTGGGGTTCGCCGAGACGAACTCGACGTTGACGCGCCGCGTGCGCTCGACCTGCACGCGCCCGAAGGCGGGCCCCGCGACCCGGGCACGATCGAGGGCGGCCTCCGTGAAGGCCGGCGCCAGGCGCAGGTTCAGGAAGCCCGGCGGAGCCACCTCCACCCCGGACAGCAGGTCGCCGCCGGCGGCGCGAACGGCCGGGGCCAGCGCCTCGGCGATGACGAGTGGCGGGCGGCGCAGGGGCCGGGCCAGCTTCAGGGCGAGGTTCGTGGCGAAGTCCCCATGCTCCGGGTTCGCCGGCCGCGCGACCCCGACCCCGGGCGCCTCGACTCCCTCCGGCACGGCGGGCAGGGCCCCAGAGGCGACGGCCTCCGCCCAGGCGCGTTCGACGAGCTCGCGCACGAGGCGGCGGACGGGCGGGTCCAGGTTCATGGTCACGGCCGAAGCGTAGCCGACCCGACCGGGCCCCGACGCACCGCCGTCCCGACCGGACGCCGCCGAAGGTACCGCCGCTTGCCGGGACCCA
>LDXM01000031.1 GCA_001443375.1 Chloroflexi bacterium CSP1-4 | reverse complement strand
GCCCGTCAGCTTCCACCGGCGCCTGCTGGCCGGAGAGGGCCCCGGTCCCGCCACGCCCCGGCCGCTGCCCGGGCGCTGATGCAGGTCATCCCCAGCCTGGATCTGCGGGCCGGGCGCTCGCGGCTCGTCTTCTGGCCCGGCGCCTCGACGGGGACGGGCACGCCCACCGACCGGCCGGAGCGGATCGCGCGCCACTTCGTCGAGCTTGGCGCTCCGGTGATCCATCTCGTCGATCTCGACGGCGCGGCCGCCGGCCGGCCGGTCAACACGGCCGCCATCGGCGACGTGGCGCGGGCCGTGGCCACGCCGCTCCAGGTGGCCGGCGGCATCGACGGTCCGGAGCAGATCGAGCTGGCCTTCGCGGCCGGCGCGACGCGCGTCGTGCTGCCGCTGCTCGCGGTGGCCGAGGAGCCGGAGCGCCTGGCCGCCTGCCTGCGCGTGGCCGGCGACTGGCTCGCTGTCGGGCTCGACCCGCGTCCAGAGCGCTTCGCCGAAGCCCGCTGGAAGACCGCCCGCCCGCCGACCCTCGAGGAGCTCGTGGCGCGCCTCGTGGCCGCGGGCGTCCATCGGTTCGTGCTCTCGCACGGCGGCGCCGAGCCGGACACGGCCCTCCTCGCCCGCCTCACGACCGCCTACGACGCCGGGTTCATGGTCGCGGGCGGCGTCACCGACCTGGCCGTCCTGGCCCGCCTCCGGGACGCTGGCGTGGCGGCCGTCATCCTCGGCGAGGCGCTCCTCGCCGGCGCCATCGACTACACGGCGGCCGTGGCCGCCGCAGCCTGATACCTCAGCTGGAGACCTCCATGACCCGCCACCGACTCGCCGCCCTGGCTCTCGTCGCCGTCCTCTTCGCCGCCTGTACGGGCGGCGGGCCGAGCCTGTCCCCCAGCGGCGCCGCGACCCCCGGCACGGCCACGGGCGGCCCGCTGAGCGCGACGATCGACACGCCCCAGGGCACCATCGTCATCGCCCTCGAGCCGGACACGGCGCCCATCGCCACCGCGAACTTCGTCAAGCTCGCGCAGTCCGGCTACTACGACGGCGTCGTCTTCCACCGCCTCGTGCCGGGTTTCGTCATCCAAGGCGGCGACGGGCAGTACGGGAAGGCCGACGCGTACGACGCGCAGCGCGTCGGCCAGGGCGGGCCGGGCTACACGATCAAGGACGAGCCGGTCGTCGGCGACTACGTCCGTGGCGCGGTGGCCATGGCGCGCACGGCGGCGCCCGACTCGCAGGGCTCGCAGTTCTTCATCTGCCTCGACGACCTGACCGGCCGTCTCGACAAGGCCGGCGGCTACGTCATCTTCGGGCAGGTCGTCTCCGGCATGGAGGTCGTCGATACCATCGCCGCCATGCCCAACAGCGGCGAGCCGGCGAACCAGGCGCTGGACCCGGTGCCGATGACGAAGGTGACCATCGCGCGACCCTGACGCGTAACCCCCCAGGTTCCTGTGGTCGGTTGCGGTTTATTAACAAACGGGCCCGAGAAAACCCTTGAGATACGCGGCCGCTGCGCGTACACTAGGCAGCGCTGATCACTCAGCACTGCTGCCCCAGGCACAAGGTCATGGGTAGGTCGGGTTAGGGTAGCCGGTGCAGCCGGCGTGATAGATGCCCTTGTGACGCGGCAGAAGTCCGGCGACTCGTCGTCGGCTTCACCGGGACAGTGGAAACGGCCCCTCTTCGGAGGGGCCGTTTCGTTTGCCCCGATGCTAGACTGGGCGCCCGGCGCCAGCCATCGTCGCCCGTCGCGCTCCCGCGACACCGCGCGCTCGTAGCTCAGCGGATAGAGCGTCTGCCTCCGGAGCAGAAGGCCGTGGGTTCGAGTCCCGCCGAGCGCGCCAGACACACATCCCGACCGAGGAACGCGCGATGACTCGGGCGCCCAAGTTGGAGAGCGGCCCGCCAGGCCGAGGAGATGATCGGTTGCGGGGGCTGGTCGGTGGGTGGTGCTCGCTGGCTATCGACACCCGGGGACTGGGCCCGGGTCACGCGTGAGCCAGGTTCGGACGCTGTGCGTGGCGGGCGCGCAGATGGCGATGTCCGGGGACCGCGCCGCCAACGTCGAACGGGCGGTCGCGCTCGCCCGGGAGGCCGCTGCGGGGGGCGCCGACCTGGTCGTCCTCCCCGAACTCTTCAGCGGCCGCTACTTCCCGCAGTCGGCCGAGGAGCCAGCCTTCATGGCCTGGGCCGAACCGATCCCGGGCCCGCTGACAGAGCGCCTGGGTGGGCTGGCCGCGGAGCTGGGCGTGTCGATCGTGGGATCGATCTACGAGCAGGCGCGGACGGGCCTGCGCTACAACACGGCAGTCCTCCTGGGGGCGGATGGGTCGCTCGTCGGTCGCAGTCGCAAGGCCCACATCCCCGATGGGCCCGGGTACGCCGAGAAGTTCTACTTCGCGCCCGGCGACAGCGACTACCCTGTCTTCCCGCTGATCTCGCGTTCGGCGCGCCCGACCACCCTCGGCCTGCCCACCTGCTGGGATCAGTGGTTCCCGGAGGTCGCCCGGCTGCTGGCCCTGAAGGGCGCCGAGCTGATCGCCTATCCCACCGCCATCGGGTCGGAGCCGGACCCCGCCTTCGCAGCCATCGACACCCACGACGCATGGCGCACCGTCATGCGCGGCCATGCGATCGCCAACGCCTGCTTCGTGATGGCGGTCAACCGCTGCGGCCGCGAAGATGGCATCGACTTCTACGGCGGCAGCTTCGTGTCGGACCCCCTGGGCGAGGTCATCGCCGAGCTGGGACGAGAGGAGGGGATCCTGCGGGCGGAACTCGACTTCGAGCGCCTGCGCCTTGCGCGCGATCTCGGCCCGTTCTTCCGTGACCGCCGCCCCGAGACCTACGGGGGGCTCCTCAGCGCCGACCTGGCCACGCCCGTTCGACCGCCCCCCTGAGCCTCGTTCTCAACGGCCGTGCCCGACCTCCTCGGGTTCCTCGTACCAGCGGGTCCGATCCCCGATCCGGGCGCGAAGCCTCCAGCGGGTGGACTTCGGAGCGGCGTCGATCCGCGCTCGCAGCTCGACGATCTGGGCCGCGGGGTCGTACGCCGCGGCGGTCCCGGTATCGAGGTCGGCGGGGACCATCTCGGAACCGACGAATGCGACCAGTCGGTCGAGATTGCCCGTCACCGTCCGCCACCAGCCCCAGTCGACGGACGTGTGCTCGAGGATGCGGGGCACGTTGACCCCGGCGGCATCGGTCTCCGACAGGGCATGTCCCCGGAGGAGGATGAGGGCGTCGAGGATGTCCTTGCGGTTGATCTTGACGACCTGCAGCTTCGACAGGAGCAGCTCCGCCAGCGGCAGGGTCGGATGATCGGCCGTCAGGCGATCCGCGAACTCGAAGCGATGGCACATCTCTAGGCGGTCCACGAGGACGTCCACCGGTCGCCCGTCGCGCAAGTCCGCGAAATAGAGCTGCTTGTGGCCGTAGAGGGCGTTGTACTGCTTGTCCGGCACGTACCCGGACGCCGCGAGCAGATCCGCCACGGCGCGCCGGTCGCGATTCCGGGTGGCCAGATCGATGTCCCGGCCGTCCCGGCCGATCCGGGCCGTCCAGGTGGGCATCCGGGCGTGGAAGGCCAGGCCGCCCATGAGCCGGACCTGGAGACCGCGCGCATCGGCCAGGCTGATCAGCCGGAGCGCCTCAGCCAGAGGGTCCTCGAGCGTCGTCGCCGTCTCCCCGGTGGCATCGCGCGGTGAGGAAAGGGGGTTCCTGGTCACGGTGGCGGTCAGTATACTGACGCCGCTTTCGCGAACGGAGGCACCGGAACAGGCAGGAGGGGCCTGGCAGGCACGGCGACCGCGCGGCTGTGACCGAGCGTCCGCGGTCGACTCGAACCGAGGGAGGGTTCACGACCATGGCCGCCGAGACCACGGGCAGGGCACTCTTCACGCGCCAGTCATCGGGGCTGGTGCGCGAGGTGAGCGTCGTCAACGCGCTCTTCTTCAACACCGCCGCGTTCATCGGTGGGGGCGTCGGCTGGTATCCCGTCTTCTACTCGCTGGCCTTCGTGCCCATCGGGACGTTCGCCTGGTTCACGACCTACGGCTGGGGAGCGATCATCGTCGGTGGCGCGGCCGTCCTGCTTGCCCTCATCTTCGCCTCGCTGACGACCGTCATGCCCCGCTCCGGCGGCGACTACGTCTTCACCAGCCGGATCGTGCCGCGGGTCGGTCCGTTCCTCGGCTGGCTCGAGGGCTGGACGCTCGCTTTCGCGTCCGTCGCGATCATCGCCTTCGAGGTCCCGATCGTGGTCCGCAACCTCCAGGTGACGGGCCGGATCATCGGCATCGGAACGGGCAATGAGTTCTTCGTGGGGGCGAACGCCTGGTTCACGGAAGCGGAGTCCGGCGCCGTGACCGGGGTCCCCGGCTTCGTGGCCGCGCTCATCGTCCTCGCCCTCATCGCGGTCATCGCCTTCCAGCCGACCAGGCGCTTCCACCGCATCATCACCGGCCTCGCCGTGCTGGGGCTCCTGGGCACCGTCGTGATGTTCGTACTGGGCATGCTGACCATCACGCCGGAGAACTTCGCGGCCAATCTGCCGATCTACGCCAACGGGGTGACGGTAGACCAGCTTGCGGCGGTCGCTGCCGACGGGGGCCTCAAGGCGGACGGCCTGAACCTCGCGCCCGATTCCTTCGCCTTCATCGCCGGGATCGTCCTGCTCAACTACATCGGCTTCCAGTACTCAGCCTACATCTCCGGGGAGATCCGGGGCAACGTCCGGCGGGGGACCCTGATCGCGCTCCTCGGCGCGCTGCTCATCGCCGTCCTGATGAACTCCGTCTACACCGACTGGATCAGCTTCCGCCTCGGCCTCGACGGGCAGGTCGGCTGGGGCGCCCTGTACTGGGGCTTCTTCACGGACCCGGCGCTGCCGCTCGGTCAGCCGAACTCGATGCCTCTGTCGGCCGTTATCGCGACGCCAGGGCTATGGCCGATCTGGACGCTTGTCAGCGTGTCGGTGACGCTCTTCCCATTCCTTCTCTGCCCGGTCTACGTGAACTTCCTGAGCCGGATGCAGCTGGCCTGGAGCCTGGATCGCCAGGTGCCGGAGTGGTTCGGTCAGGTGTCGGAGCGGCTACGGGCGCCGGCGAACGCGATCTTCGCGGCACTGTTCGTGGCGGCGATCTTCGCCCTGCTGCAGAACTTCCCGATCCTGTCGTCGATCGGCCTGGGCTTCCTGGCTCCGGTGGACGGCAAGCTGAACCTCGTATCGACGCTCTGGTTCAGCATCCTGGCCGCCGCGCTCACCTGGATCATGCCCGGCGTCAACGCCCTGCTCGTGCGCTGGACCCGGCCGGACCTCGTCCGCGATGCCCCCTACGCGTCGTCGCTCCCGATCCTGGGCGCGGTCTGGCTCGTCTTCGCGATCGTCCTCTACTGGTACGCCGGCGTCAGCCCGATCCTCGGTTTCGTGGGCATCGGCGAGAGCGAGAGCCAGCTCGACTACCTCAACCGGACCGGGGTGACGATGACCGTCCTGGCCTTCGTGGCCGGGATCGTGATCTACCTTGTCCAGGCGGCACGCAACCGGGCCCGAGGGGTCGACACGAGCCTGATGTTCAAGGAGCTGCCGCCGGACTAGGAAGGCTCGGCCCGGATCGACCCCACTGGCGGCCGACCGAGGCCGTGACCCGGCGTGGCTGATACGACCTGGGCGGTCGGGATCGACGTCGGGGGCACCTTCACGGACGCGGTCGCCGTGCGCGCCGACGGCCTGGTGCGGACGGCCAAGGTCCCTTCGACCCCCGACGATCCCGCGCGGGGGCTGCTCGACGCCATGGCTGCCCTGACGCTGGCCGGGGTCACGCCGGGCGCGGTGACGCGCGTCGTTCACGGCACGACCGTCGCGACGAACGCGCTGTTGACCGGGTCGCTGACGCGCGTCGTGCTGTGTGCCACGGACGGGTTCCGCGACGTCCTGGCCATCCGAGATGGCCAGCGCCCGGCGATGTACGACCTCTTCCAGCCGCGTCCGCGCGAGCTGGTCGTGCGGCGCGACCGGCTCGTCGTCCAGGAGCGCATCGCCGGGGACGGGACGATCCTGGTGCCGCTCGCGGCGGCCGAGATCGAGCGGGTCGTGGCGGCCGTGCGTCGCCGCCGTCCCGCGGCCGTCGCCATCTCGCTCCTCTTCAGCTTCATCGAGCCTGCCCATGAGCGGGCCCTCGGCGAGGCGCTTCGACGCGCCCTGCCCGAGGTCCCGGTCGTCATCTCGAGCGAGGTCGCCCGGGAGTTCCGTGAGTATCCGCGCACAGCGACGACGGTCATCGCGGCAGGGCTCGGTCCGGTGGTCGGTCGCTACCTTGACCGGGCCGCGGCCGGGGTGGCGGCCCTCGGGGTGCCGGGCAGCCTCCTGATCATGGAGTCGGGGGGAGGGCTCGTGGTCGCGGACCGCGCCGCCCGAGAACCGCATCGGCTCCTCTTGTCCGGGCCCGCCGGCGGCGTCGGCGGAGCGATCGAGATCGGGCAGCGCTTGGGCCTGACCGACCTCCTGACGCTCGACATGGGCGGTACGAGCGTCGATGTCTGCCTCGTCCGCGGTGGGCACGCGCCCAGGCGCGCCACGCAGGCCCACGACGGCGTGCCGGTCCTCGCGCCGGCCCTGGACATCGCGACCGCCGGCGCCGGTGGTGGCAGCGTGGCCTGGCTCGATCCGGCCGGTGCCCTGCGCGTCGGACCGCGCAGCGCCGGCGCGGACCCCGGACCGGCGGCCTACGGACGCGGCGGGACGGAACCCACGATCACCGACGCTCACCTCATCACGGGCGGCCTGGACGAGTCGACCCCACTGGCGGGGAGCGTCCGGATGGACCGGTCCGCGGCCGAGGGGGCCATCGCGACGCTGGCCGGGCCGCTCGGTCTGTCGCTCGAGGAGACGGCGCGCGGCATCCTCGCCATCGCCACCGCCCACATCGCGGGTGCCATCCGACGCGTCTCCATCGAACGAGGCATCGACCCGCGTGGGCTGCCGCTCGTCGCCTTTGGCGGCGCCGGCCCGCTCCTTGCGCCCACGCTGATGCGAGACCTGCGGCTTGCCGAGGTCGTCGTCCCGCCCACGCCGGGGCTCTTGTCGGCGGCCGGGCTCGTCGGCGCGGATCTGCGGTTCGACGAATCGCAGACGCTGCTGCTGCGTTTCGGCAGCCGCGACGAGGACCGCCTCTTGGCGTGGCTGCGGACCGCGGCCGCCGACCTCGAGCGTCGGCTGAGCGCCGAGGGAGTCGCGCCCGGCAACCGGCGCCTGGCCGCGGTCGTCGACTGCCGGTACCTCGGCCAGGGCTATGAGCTGTCGGTGCCCGTCCCGGCGATCTCGCGGCGCGCCGTCCGAGAGCTGCCCCAGGCGTTCCATCGCGCCCATCGCGAAGCCTATGGCCACGATGCACCCGACGAACCCGTCGAGGCGGTGACGGCGCGTCTGGTCGCCATCGGCGTGCTCCCGCACGCGGAGCCCGCTCGGGTGGCGCGCGGCGCCCGTGGCGGTCGCCCGGATGCGGCGGCGGACCTCGGCCTCCGGACGCTCGTGGCGGTGAGTCGCCAGGAGCGGGTGAGGGCCCGACTGTGGCGCCGCGACGACCTGCGAGCCGGGGACCGATTGATCGGCCCGGCGATCGTCGAGCAACTCGATGCGACGACGATCATCCCGACCGGCATGGTCGGACGGGTCGGCGCCTGGGGCGAGATCCGCATCCGGGAGGCGCGGACGTGACACGGACCGAGGCCGGTGCCGAACGGCGCCGTCTCGCATCCGCACGGCCTCGTCGGGGGGGCAGCCCCGCTGACGGCCTCGATCCGGTCACCTTCGCGCTGCTCGAAGCGGCCCTCCGGGCGACGAGCGTCGAGATGGGAGCGGCACTCCGCCACGCCAGCTACAGCCCGATCATCCGCGAGATGCTCGACTACAGCTGCGCGGTGTTCGATGCCGCCGGACAGCTCGTGGCGCAGGGTGAGTTCATCCCGGCACAGCTCGGCGCGATGTCGCTCGTGGTGCAGGCGACGCTGCGGCGTCACGGCCCTTCGATCGCCCCCGGCGACGTGTTCGTCTCCAACGATCCGTACGAGGGGGGCGCCCACACGCCCGACGTCAACGTCATCCGGCCCGTCTTCGTGGCCCGCGGAGCCCCCCGTGGCGGTCCGCCCGCACTCCTGGGGTGGGTCGGGACCGTCGCCCACCAGGTCGACTTCGGCGGGCCAAACCCGGGCACCGAGGGCGCCGACAACCGGCAGGTCTTCGGCGAGGGCCTGATCCTGCCGCCGGTCCGCCTTGCCACGGCGCGTGGCCCGCAGGCCGACCTGGTGGCGCTGATCGGCGCCAACGTCCGCGATCCCGTCTCCACGCTCGCCGATCTGCGGGCACAGCTCGCGGCCTGCCGGATCGGCGAGGCGCGGCTGCTCGAGATCGCCGAGCACCATGGGCCGGCGACCGTGCGGCGGGCCTTCGCGGCGCTCCTGGACCACGCTGAGCGGCGGACCCGGGCGGCGCTCGCGGCGCTGCCCGACGGGGAGGCCGAGGCTGAAGGCTTCCTCGACGACGACGGCGCCGGCGGTCCGCCGACCCGGTTTCAGGCGCGGTTGACAAAGACCGGCGACCGACTGACGGTCGACCTTTCGGGCTCGGCCGGCCAGGTCCCCGGCGGCCTGAACAACCCCTGGGCAAGCACGCGGGCCTGCGTGGCATATCTGGTGCGCGCCGTCGCCGGATCCGACATCCCGGCCAACGATGGGGCGCTGCGCCCGGTCACGATCGTCTGCCCGGAGGGCTCGATCCTCCATCCGCGCCGACCGGCCGCCGTCAGCGTGCGGCATCTGACCTGCCAGCGGCTGGCCGACACGATGATCCGCGCGGCGGCGCGCCTGTGGCCCGACTTGCCGGTCGCGGGTCACTTCGTCGGCTTCTTCTCGCTCATGGCGGAGGGACCGTCACCCCGCACGGGACGATCGGTCGTGCTCCAGGATGTCGTTGGTGGCGGGACCGGGGCGCACGGTCCACGACGCCTCCATGCGCAGGGGACGGCGGGTCCGGGCGGCGGCCCGGGGGGTATGACGATGCCCGGCGGAGACGGCCTCGACGCCGTCGACACCCACATGTCAAACGTCGGCCTGCTGTCGGCCGAGGTGTGCGAGCTGGAGTACCCCTGGCGGCTCGTCCGCTCCGAGCTGGTGCCCGGGTCAGCGGGTCGGGGCCGCTGGTCGGGCGGCCTTGGGCTCCGCCGAACGTACGAGGTGCTCGCGGCAGCGCAACCGGTCGTGCTGTATTGCGAGCAGACGGATCCGCGCTGGCGACCGTGGGGCGCGGCCGGCGGCGGTGACGGCCGCCCGACGCGTCTGATCGTCCGTGACCCGGCAGGCCGGCGGATCGTGGTGGCATCGAAGGCGACCGTGATCCTCGAACCCGGTTCCACGGTCACGATCGTGACGGGCGGGGGCGGCGGGTACGGCGATCCACGGGTCGCCGGCTCGTGACCGTCGCGGCCAGGGCGGGCGTAGACTCGGCGACCGATGATGAGGTCTGGAGGCCCGCGGCCACGTCATGAACCAGGGGACGCAGCGATGAACCCGAGCGAGTCGGCCGCCGACCTGGTCCTGGCCGGCGGCCCGGTGGTCACGATGGACGCCGTCCGGCGGACGTCCTCCGCGGTCGCCGTTCGTGGCGGACGGATCGTCGCGGTCGGCTCCGTGGCTGACGTCGAGTCCCACGTCGGACCTCGCACGCGGCGCATCGATCTCGCCGGCCGGACGCTCGTGCCGGGCTTCCAGGACGCCCACGTCCACCCGTCGATGGCGGGGCTGAACCTGAGCCGCTGCCCGCTCCACGAACTGCCGCGCCAGCTCGACAGCTACCTCGACGCGATCCGCGCCTATGCGACCGCCCAGCCCGACCGGCCGTGGATCCTGGGCGATGGCTGGTACATGGAGGCGTTCCCCGGCGGGACCCCGTCGCGGAACGACCTCGACGCGGCCGCGCCGGACCGTCCGGCCTTCTTCGTGAATCGCGATGCGCACGGCGCCTGGGTGAACAGCCGCGCGCTCGCCCTGGCCGGGATCGGCCGCGACACGCCGGATCCCCCCGACGGCCGGATCGAGCGCGACGCTACGGGCGAGCCGAGCGGCACGCTCCACGAGGGGGCGATGGAGATCGTCCGCCGACTCATCCCGGCCCCGACCCTCGAGGAGCGGGCAAGCGGGATCGAGCTCGCCCAGGCTCACCTGCACCGCTTCGGGATCACCGCCTGGCAAGACGCGTGGGTCACGCCCGAGGACCTGGATGCGTACCGGCTGGTCGCCGAGCGCGGAAGACTCTCGGCACGGGTCATCGCCTGCCAGTGGTGGGAGCGCGACCGCGGCGGCGAGCAGATCGATGAGATGATCGAGCGGCGGAGGACCGCTGCCATCGGGCGGCTCCGCGCCACCACGGTGAAGATCATGCAGGACGGGGTCGCCGAGAACTACACCGCGGCGATGCTCGCTCCGTACCTCGACGCGGAGGGCCGGTCGACGGCCAACCGCGGGATCAGCTTCGTCGACCCGGGACTCCTGCGGGGCTACGTGACGCGGCTCGACGCCGAGGGATTCCAGGTCCATTTCCACGCCCTCGGCGACCGGGCCGTCCGCGAGGCCCTCGACGCGATCGCGGCGGCGAGGCAGACGAACGGAGCGTCGGACGGACGGCATCACCTGGCCCACCTCCAGGTCGTCGACCGGGCCGACATCCCGCGCTTCCGGGAGCTGGGCGTGGCGGCGAACATGCAGCCGTACTGGGCCTGCCTCGACGCCCAGATGGTCGACCTCACGCTCCCCTTCCTGCCCCCGGATCGAGCCGCCCTGCAGTATCCGTTCCGCACGATCCACCGGTCCGGCGCCGTGCTCGCCGGCGGGAGCGACTGGTCGGTCAGCACGCCGAACGTCATGGCGGAGATCGAGACCGCCGTCAACCGCGTCTCGCCCGAGAAGCGGAGCGCGGCGCCGTTCCTGCCCGAGGAGGCCCTGGACCTGCCCGAAGCGCTCGCCGCCTTCACGATCGGCAGCGCCTGGGTCAATCATCTCGACCATCTGACCGGCACGATCGAGGTCGGCAAGCTGGCGGATCTGGCGGTTCTCGACCGGGACATCTTCGCGCCCGATGCGGGTCCGATCGGCGAGACCCGCGTCCTCCTGACGCTGATCGAGGGCGAGGCCGTGCACGAGGACCGGGCCCTCGAGGGCACTCCACGATGAACGATCTGGGGCGCCTCGACGCGGTGGGGCAGGCGGAGCTCGTCCGGCGCGGGCAGCTGACCGCCGTCGAGCTCGTCGACGCGGCCATCGAGCGGATCGAGGCCGTCAACCCGCGCCTGAACGCCGTCGTCACCCCGCTCTACGACCGGGCGCGCGAGGAGGCGCGTCGGCCGCTGCCGGCTTCGCCGCTCGCGGGCGTGCCGTTCCTCCTCAAGGACCTCGGCGCGGCGCTGGCGGGCACGCGCCAGACGCGCGGCTCGCGAGCCTTCCGCGATCACGTCTCCGACGCCGACACGGAGCTGGCTCGCCGGCACCGACGAGCCGGGCTGATCGTGCTCGGCAAGACGAACACGCCGGAATTCGGGAACCACTCCACGACCGAGCCCGCGCTGTTCGGCCCGACGCGGAACCCGTGGGACCTCGAGCGCACGGCGGGTGGGTCGTCCGGCGGCTCGGCGGCCGCGGTGGCCTCGGGGATGGTCCCGGCCGCCCACGGCAACGATGGCGCCGGCTCGATCAGGATCCCCTCGTCGTGCTGCGGCCTGTTCGGGCTGAAGCCGACGCGCGGTCGGAACTCGTGGGCTCCGGCCGGGGACGCGATGGCCGGGATCGCGGTCGAGCACGCGCTCACTCGCTCGGTGCGCGACAGCGCTGCGATCCTCGACGCCACCTCCGGCCCGGTTCCCGGCGATCCCTATCTCGCGCCGCCCCCCTCCCGGCCGTTTCTGGCCGAGGTGGGCGCCGACCCGGGCCGCCTCCGGATCGCCTGGAGTGCGAAGCCCCCCATCGACGTCCCCGTCCATCCCGACTGCGTGCGGGCGGCGCGCGAAACGGCGGAGCTGTTCGCCTCTCTCGGCCACGATGTCGAAGAGGCCGCGCCGGGATTCGACGGCGAGGTCCTCCTCGAGCCGTTCGTCCGGATCTGGGCGATCGCGAACCTCAGCGAGTACCGGGAGGCGAGCCGGGCGCTCGGCCGGAAGCCGAAACGGTCGGATCTCGAGGTGACGACCTGGGAGCTGGTCGACTTCGCCCGGCGTTTCGATGCCGTCGACCTCCTCGACGCGCTCGCGGCGCTGGCCAAGGCGACCCGGGCGATCGCCCCGTTCTTCGAGCGCTATGCCGCCTGGGTGACGCCGACCCTCGCCCAGCCGCCGCTCCCGCTCGGCGTGCTCAACGTATCGTGCGGTGGCGCCGCCGAATGGTGGCGGTTCGACTGCGCCTTCAATCCGTGGAACCCGATCGCCAACATGACCGGCCAGCCGGCGATGTCCGTGCCTTTGACCTGGACCAGCGACGGCCTGCCGGTGGGCACGCTCGTCTTCGGCCGCTTTGGCGACGAGGCGACGCTGTTCCGGCTCGCGGGGCAGCTCGAGGCCGCGCGTCCCTGGGCGGATCGCCTCCCGCCCGTGCACGCCCCGTCCTGAAGGAGGCCGACGGATCGCATGGCCAAGCCGTTCCGGCTGTACGTTTGCAGCGACCTCCACGCCTCGGAGCGATCCTGGCGCAAGTTCGTCAACGCGATGCGGGCGAACGTCTATGGCGTGGATGCTGCGGTCATCGCCGGCGACCTCACCGGCAAGGCCCTCATCGCCGTCGTCAAGGGCGAGCATGGCGGGGAGGCATGGACGGCATCGATCCTGGGCCAGCGCCGCGTGGCCCGCGACGAGCAGGAACTCCTTGGGCTCGAGCGGTCCATCGCCGACCTCGGCTACTACGCCGTCCGGGTGACCGAAACGGAGCGGGCGGCCATGGAGGCCGATCCAGACCTCGTCAGGTCGTACTTCCACGACCAGATCGCCAAGCGGGTTCGCGAGTGGATGACGCTCGCGGCCGAGCGCCTCGACGGTTCCGGCGTTCCCGTCTACCTGATGCCCGGCAACGATGACGAGTTCGAGATCGACGCGATCCTTGCCGAGTCTATGTACTGCCGAAACGTCAACGAGCAGGTCGTCGAGCTGACGCCCTGGCATCAGCTCGTGAGCATGGGCTGGTCCTCCCCGACGCCGTGGTCGACCCCGCGCGAGCTGCCCGAGGAGGAATTCCTCGACCGCCTGTCCGGGCTGTTGCAGGGCGTCCGCGACCCGCGCCGGACCGTGATCATGACCCACGTCCCGCCCTACGACTCCGGTCTGGATACCGCTCCGCTGCTGTCGCCGGACCTCCGCCCGACCGTCAGCGCCGGGGATCTCCTCCGCGGGCCGGTCGGGTCGACCGGCGTCCGCCGGGCGATCGAGCGGTTCCGGCCGGTCCTCGGCGTCCACGGCCACATCCACGAGTCGGGCGGCGAGCGGCGGATCGGTGACACGGTCTGCGTGAACGCCGGGTCGGAGGCGTCGATGGGAATCCTCCGCGGCTACCTCGTCGACCTCACCGAGAACGGCGTCGAGCGAACTCTCAGGGTCGAGGGCTGACCAGCCGCGCCCGGGCGCACGAGGGTTCGGGTCGTGACGGGCGCGCCATTCGCCACTCCGACCCTCCGCCATCGGCGTACGATGCCCTGATGAACCCCCGACGACTGCAGGGCTTCCGCGACGCGCTCCTCGCCGAGCGGGCTCGACTCGTCCAGGAGATCGAGGAGGTCGAGCCGGAGCCGCCCGGGCAGACCACCTACGGCTCGCAGGCGGCCGCGGCCAGCCATGTCTCCGCCCAGCAGCGTGACCTCGCCCTGCGCGACCGCGCAGAGCGCCAGAAGGCCCAGGTGGATGCCGCGCTGGAGCGGCTCGAGGAGGGCACGTTCGGGCGCTGCCGGTCGTGCGGCGACCCCATCGCCGAGGAGCGCCTCGACGCGCTGCCCTGGGCGGCGCTGTGCATCGATTGCCAGCGCAAGGAGGGCCGCTAGAATCCCGCCACCCCGACCCACCGCGAGCGCACGAGGAAGACCATGGCCCAGCAGTTCATCGTCCAGCTCCAAAACCGGCCCGGCGCCCTGGCCAGCCTGTCCGAGGCGCTCGCCGCCCGCGGCGTGGACCTGCGGGCGATCGGCGGCGGCGGCATCGGCGACCTGGGGCACATCATCCTCACCACCGCCGACGACGACGGCACGCGGGCGGTGCTGACCGAGGGCGGCTACACCTTCATCGAGGGCGAGTCGATCCTGACCGAGGTGGACGACCGCCCGGGGGGCATGGCCCGCGTCTCGCGCGCTCTGGCCGACGCCGGCGTGAACATCTACGGCCACCTCTTCCTCGGTCGCTGGGGCGACCGGGCGATGTTCGCCTTCGTGGTCGACGACCCGGAGAAGGCCCGCCCGATCCTCGAGCGCTGAGGGCCAGAGGCGACCCGCCGGCCGGACGGGGTCGATGAGCGCTCCCGGCTCGATCGAACGACGCGTCGTCACGGTCCTCTTCGCTGACCTCGTCGGCTTCACGCCCTTGTCGGAGCGGCTTGACCCGGAGGACGTGGCGGCCATCCAGGACGCCTACTTCGCGGCCGTTCGCGAGACCGTCGCGCGCCATGGAGGCCGCCTCGAGAAGTTCATCGGCGATGCGGCGATGGCCGTCTTCGGGCTGCCACGCGGCCGCGACGACGACGCCGAGCGAGCAGTCCGGGCCGGCCTCGCGCTGGTGGGCGCCGTAGAGCGACTCGGGGCGCAGCTGGGCCTCGACGAGGGCGAGCTACGCCTGCGCGTCGGCATCGAGAGCGGTGAAGTCGTCGCGGCGGAAGCCGGGCCGGATGAAGGCCGCGTCACCGGCGACACGGTGAACACGGCGGCCCGACTCCAGGCGGCGGCACCGCCGGGCGAGGTCCTGTTGGGCGAAGGCGCCTCGCTCGCCGTCGCGGCCGCCGTCGAGCTCGAGTCGCAGCCGCCGCTGTCGCTGAAAGGCAAGGCCCATCCCGTGCGAAGCGCCCTGGCCAGGGCCATCCGCCCCGAACCGTCCCGCGAGTCGGCGATGGGAGCGCTCAGGTCGCCGATCATCGGGCGGGACGCCGAGCTGACGCAGCTCCGGGGAGCCCTCGAGCGAGTCGCCGGTGGGGGCAGCGCGACCGTCCTCGTCGTCGCCGCACCGGGCACCGGCAAGAGCCGTCTGGTGGCCGAGTTCCTCGACCACGTCACCGTCCCCGCCTGGCGGACGCGGGTCCGGGCCGGGGCCGGTTCGTGGCTGGAGCCGCTGGCCGGCCTGGCCCGGGCGGCCATCGGCGAGTCGGACCCCGGGGCGACCGAGCGGCGGCTCGTGGCCGGCGGCTCCTCGGCCGCTCGGTCTCGAGTGCTGGCCGGAGAGATGGCGGGGCTCGCCGCATCGAGCGGCACATCCGCCGGCGAGGCCACCGAACGCGACGCCCGCCTCGGGGGGTGGGTCGAGGCACTCGATGGCCTGGCCGGCGAGGGGCCCGTCATCTGGGTCATCGAGGACATCCACTGGGCCGGCGGCGACCTTCTGGCCTTCCTCGACCGCGCGACGCGGACGGCCGCCCCCCGCGGTCGCCTGGTCGTCGCGACGGCCCGTCCGGGAATCCTGGAGCGGCTCGCCGACTGGGCCCTCGACGGGCCGGGGACGCGACGCGAGGTCCTCGATCTGCCCGCGCTCGCCCCCGCCAAGGCCGCTGAGCTCGTCGGCCGGCTGGTGGGCGAGATCCTGCCTGCGGACCTGGTGGCCGCCATCGGCGAGCGGTCCGACGGCAACCCGCTCTTCATCGAGGAGCTCCTGCGCACGTGGGTCAGCGTCGGCACGCTGGCCCGCGACGGCACAGGCTGGCGGCTCGTGGATGCGCCCGAGGCGATTCCCCTGCCCACCACGGTGCAGGCGATCTACGCCGCCCAGCTCGATGACCTCCCGGTGCCCGAGCGGCGCCTGGCCCGCCGCGCTTCGGTCGCCGGCCGGCGCTTCCCGACCGGCGCCCTCGAGTCCCTCGAGGTGCGCGACGCGGAGCGGTCCATCGCCGGCCTCCGCGACCGCGCCCTCCTCAACGGGCCGCTGTCCGACGCGACGGTCGGAGAGAGCTGGAGCTATCGCCATGCCCTGCTGCGCGACGTGGGCTACGCGAGCCTCGCCCGGGCCGAGAGGGCCCGCCTGCACATGCGGCTGGCCCGGTGGCTCGAAGGGGTCGCTGGCGAACGCGCAGACGCCGTCGCGGACGTTATCGGCTCGCACTACGAGGCCGCCCTCGCCGCGGCACCGGCGCTCGCGCACGAGGTCGACGAGGGAATCGCACGCCCGGCGGTCGCCCGGCTGGCGGCCGCCTGGATGGAGCGTGCCGCCGAGGCCGCACTTCGTCTGTCGGCGAGCGATGCCACGATCGACCTGCTTCGCCGCGCGCTCGTCCTCACCCACCCGCCCGCTGGTCTCGACGCGGGCCGTCGCGAGCTGCTGCTCGGCGAGACCATCGCGACATCCGGCGACATGGATGACGGTGGGCACTACGTCGCCCTCGCCCGAGACCACTTTCGCGCGCGGCTCATGGCCGCCGAACCCTCGTCGGAGGAGTGGATCGTCGCGCGTGACGGGTATGCACGGGCGGCCGTGGCGGTGTCGCGGCTCGTCCGCGAGCAGCTCCGCTTCGACGAGGCCCGAGAGCTGGCCGAGGCCGCGCTCGCGGACGTCGGTCGGCGCGATGACGTAGCGGGCGGCCGCCTCGAGCTTGCGGCCGCCACCGCCCACTACTTCGTCACCGATCGCGCCGCCGATGTGCTGCCCGCCGCCGGGCGCGCGCTCGCCGTCGCACGACGCGACGGCGACGCCACCCTCGAACTTCAAGCCCTAGAGATGCTCACCGTCGACGACCGCGCGCCGCTCGAGGTGTTCATGGCCGCCTGGCGTGACCTGGGGCTGCTCGCCCGGTCGCAGGGTCGCTGGGAGCTCGCCTGCCGGGCGTTGCGGATGCAGGCCATGGCCAGGCTCGACCTATCGCTCGACCCGCAGCCGCTGCTCGATGAAGCGGCCGAGCTGGCGGTCGCCCGTGGCCTCACCGAGGCCCTCGCCTGGACCGAGTACGCGCGCGCCGAGACAGGCTATGCCCTGGGCGAGTGGGACGTGGCGTGGGCGGCCGGCCTGCGCGCGCTGGAGCTGGCCGAGCGGGGCGCGTACCACCGGGTCGCGGTCAGGACCTGGCATGCCGTCGTGCCCATGGCCGCCGCCCGTGGCCGCCGGGACATCCTGGAACGTGCCGTCCGCTGGTACGCCGACCACGACGCGATCTTCCCCGACTCTGCCTACGGCCGGCTGATGCGACGGTTCGTGAACCTGCATTTCGCGGCCGCGGGGCTCATCCCGCCGGTCGATCACGACGTCGAGGCACTGCTCGCCTCCTTCGAGGGCGAGCTTAGCGGCGGTACCACCCTGGAGGCGGCCGACGCGCTCGTCTCGGGCTGGCTGCGCGACGGTCACCTCGAGGCCGCCGGACAGGCGTTGGGACGCATGGAGCCCGGCGCTCGCGAGTCGGTCTTCCCGGACGTCCCGCCGGCGTGGCAGCTGCTGACCGCCCGCCTCCGCCTGGCCGGGGGCGACGCCCCGGCCGCGATCGCCCTCGCGAGGACGGCTCTGCCGCTGTTTCGGGCCCTGCCCAGGCCCCCGTGGACGGCGAAGGCCATCCGCCTGCTCGAGGCGGCCGGCGCTGCCGGCGCGGAGGAGGTGGCCGAGGCCCGCGCGATCGAGGCACGCCTTGATGTCGTGTAGGGGTCCGGCGTGCGTCGCGTGGATATCGTCAGGGGCTGCACCCGGGGCCTGACCGCGAGGCCGGGCCGGACCACCGGGAGTGGTCTTCCTGCGGCCCGACGAGCACGCCCGAGACCCCGGAATCGGCGTCCCGGCCGGTGGCCCGTGCTCGATGGGGGGCGTCATGACCACCTGCGGTGGTGCGCCGCCCCGAGGCCGGACGGGAGGTCACTCGGTGGCCAGCTCGATCGCCCGGCGCAGCACGGCCTCGAACATCGGCGCGGTCAGCCGTCCGGTGAAGGTGTTCTGCTGGCTGGGGTGGAAGGCGCCCAGGAGCATGTACGGCCCGATCCGCACCTCCGCGCTATGCCCGAAGCGCGGCCGCGGTCGCGGGGCGGCGAACCCGTTCGCGGCCAGCGTCCGCAGCGCCCCGTCCCAGCCGAAGGCGCCCAGGCCGACGATGACGCGGATGCCATCAAGGATCGACAGCTCCCGCGCCAGGTAGGGCAGGCAGCGGTCGCGCTCGGCGGTCGTCGGCTTGTTCGCGGGCGGCGCACAGCGCACCACGGCGGAGATGTACGCATCGGTCAGCCGCATGCCGTCGTCGCGATCGCGTGACGCCGGCCGGCTGGCCAGCCCGACGGCGTGCAGCGCCGCATAGAGGAAGTCGCCCGAGCCGTCGCCGGTGAACATGCGCCCGGTGCGGTTGCTGCCGTGCGCCCCGGGCGCGAGCCCCAGCAGCAGGATGCGCGCCTCGGGATCCCCGAAGCCGGGGACCGGGCGCGCCCAGTAGTCGCGGTCGCGGAAGCGGGACACCTTCTGCCGCCCCACGCGCTCCCGCCATTCGACGAGTCGGGGACAGCGCCGGCAGGCGACGAGTTCCCGGTTCAGCTCCGCGAGCGTCAGCGCAGCAACCCCTCGAGGGCGGCGGTGAGGCGGGCCCGTCCGTCCGACGAGCCCCGGAACTCGTTGAGCGGGTCGGGGTCGAGCATCACCTCGCTCACGGCGCCCTTGCGGCGCACGTAGGCGGCGGGGCGGATGACGCCCTCGGAGTCGCCCTCGAGGCCGATGGCCACGCCGTCCGGGCCCGAACCGTCCACGAAGGCCTGCAGCGGCACGATGCCCTCGTCGTACGGACCGTCGGCGCCGAAGAGGACGGCCCGCGCAAGGTAGCCCTTCTGGTTCCACAGCTCGGGCGCGTCGGTGGCCTCCTCGAGCAGGTAGCCCACCACGTCGCGCGGCGCAAGCGCCGGTCGCGGCGCGACGACCCCGAAGTGACGCTCGGCGATCTCGCGGGCCAGGATGCGGGCGTTGAAGCGGGTCCCGTGGACCGCGCCGGTGCCCGCCACGCCGTTCTTCTTGAGCCCGGGCGAGCCCATGTTGATCGTGCCCGCGAAGTAGATGCCGGCCAGTGAGGCGCTCTCCCAGTACGGGGTCTGGGCCGGCAGTCGGCTGGGGCCGAAGGTGGCCACGCCGAGGGCCGGGAGGTCGCGCAGCGGCGCCACGAAGCCGGTCGCGGCGATGACCTCGTCGGCCTCGATGGCCAGGTCCATCCCGCCGTCCGTGGCCCGGGTCCTGACGCGCAGCACATCGCCCGCCCGCTCCACGCCCTCGATCGAGGCGTTGAGGATGTAGACGCCGCCGCCCATGAAGCGGTCCTCGATCGGCTGCACGTAGCGGGCCCGGATGCCCGCCAGCGAGTTCGTCTCCACCGAGAGCTTCGCCGGGCGTGGCGAGGCGAGCACGATGCGACTCGCCCAGTGCAGGAGTCCGCTGGCCAGCTCGAAGCCCGAGTTCTGCTTGCCGACGATGAAGAGGCGCCTGCCGGCGTAGGTCTCCGGGTCGCGGGTGTCGACGTAGTGGGCCACGAGCTCGCGCCCGGGCATCTCGGGCGTGAACGGCTCCGCCACGCCGACGGCGAAGACGACGAGGCCGCAGCGGTACTCGCCGTCGCTCGTCTCGAGCACGAAGCGGTCGCCATCCCGACGGGTCGCCTCCCAGAGGCAGCCGTAGCGGATGGGCAGGGCGGCCCGCCGCACGAACTCGGCGAGCTGGGCCTCCATCTCCGGCCGCGAGGGGAACTCCGAGGTGCCGTCCATGAATTCGGGCTGGATCGCCCGGTGAGACGGCTCCTCGCCGATGAGGCTGTTCCAGTCGTAGCGCTCGTAGGCGCGGCTGCCGCGCGGGACCGGCGCATAGGGCTTGGTCCAGGAGAGCAGGCGCTGGAAGAACGGGAAGCGGCGGAACATGCCGCCCGGCGCCTCGTCCGCGGAGATGAGCGCGTGGTCGACGCCGAGGCGCCGCAGGGAGTAGCTGACCTGGATGCCGCCCGGACCGCTGCCCACGACGACCAGCGGGTAGTCGCCGGGCGGGAACGGCCGAGCGTCTACCTCGCCCATCGGTTCGCGCTCCGCAGCCGTCGCGTCTGCTCCTGGAGCATGCGGAACATGACGTTCGGGTGGCGCATGAGGAACTCGTGCAAGGCCGGTCCGGCCACGTGGACGACGCGCACGCGCCCGGCGGCCACGACGTCGGCTCCGGGCGGCTCACCGAGCAGGATGGCCGCCTCGCCGAAGAACGCGCCCCGGCGCAGTCGCGCGCGCTCCTGGCCCTCGATACGCACGGCCACCTCGCCCTCGAGGAGGATGTAGAAGCCGGTGCCGCTGAAGCCCTCGCGGAGGATGCGCTGGCCGTCCGCGTACCACTCCTCCTCGAGCGTATGCGCGACACCGGCCAGTTCCGGCCGGGCGAGATCCGCGAAGAGCGCCAGGTCCGACAGCTCGTCGATGAGCTCTTCTGTGCCGGCCATCCAGTCCTCCTAGTGGCTGTGATGTTCGCTGAGGTGGCGGACCCGCAAGGCCAGGCCGCGCAACAGGCTGTGGACGAGTTCCGGGTCGCCGTCCACGCGGCGGAAGAGATCCCACGACGCCAGCGCCAGGCAGGTCGTGGGCCCCACCGCGAAGACGCTGGCCATGCGCGGCATGCGGTCGATGACGGCCAGCTCGCCGAGGTAGTCGCCGGGGCCCAGGCGGTCCAGCTCCTCCCCGCCGCGCACGACGCGCGCCGCGCCGGCGACGATGACGAAGAGCCCGGTGCCCACCTGACCCTGCAGCACGATGGCGTCGCCGTCACCGAACTCGGCCTCGCCGGCCAGCTCGGCGAGCGCCTGCAGGGAGGCCTCGGGGAGGCCCGCGAAGAGGGTCACGCGGGAGAGCAGCGCCGCCCTCTCCGCCACGGTCATCGTCATGCCGCCCACCATAGCAAGCCGGGACCGCCGGCGGAATGCCGTTCAGTCGCCGCCATGCTCGCCGGCCCGCACCTCGAAGCGAGAGAAGCGGCCGCTGGCGGGGCCGCGGCGCAGGTCGACGCCGCGCACGTGGGCGCCCGATGGGCCCTCGGCGAGGGCCGCCGCGAAGACGTCCAGGGCCTCGGGCGGTCCCTCGGCGACGACCGAGACGGCGCCGTCGGGTCCGTTGGCCACCCAGCCCAGCAGCCCCAACCGGGCCGCTTCGCGGACGACGAACCAGCGGAAGCCGACGCCCTGCACGAGGCCCCGAACGCGGGCCTCGAGGCGCTCCGGCACAAGGGGGGATCCGGCCATGCTCAGGCCGTCCGCGGCGTGCGCGGCCAAGTCAGGAGCAGGACGTCCACGGCCAGGTCCGGGTTGGCGTACGCCTCGACGGCCGCCGACAGGCCGTCCAGCCGCGACAGGAAGGCCGCCGATGCCGCGCTGTCGATCCCGGCCGCGGCCCGCTCGTACTCCTCGAGCAGCTCGAGCTCGCGCACCTCGCCGCGGCCGCCGGCAGCGGCGACCGCGAGGTCGCGGGCCACGTCGCGCCAGGCGGCGATGAGGGCGAGAGCCGCGCGGCGCCTCTCGGACGGGCTGGCGCCGCGCGCCGCATCGTCGGAAGTGGGCGCGGGCTCAGCGGCATCCGGCGGGCCCGCGTCGGGTGTCTCGCGGGCCGCATCGGTCAGGACGAGCGCGTCGGCGAGCAGGGCCGGGGCGGCCGCGAGCCGCTCGCGGCGATCGGCCGCCGTGAGGTCGAGGAGCGTCCGCGTCAGGCGGCCGCGGACGACGAGCGCCTCCGGCGCGGCCGCCAACGCGAGTGCCACGCCCGGCCGCCCGCCGGCCGCCCTGGCCAGTCGCGCCGCCCGGGGCGCGTCCGCCAGGCCCCGCTCCACCAGCAGCTCGGCGATCACTTGTGGGTCCACGGGACCCAGGCGCACGCGCGTGCAGCGGCTGCGGACGGTATCGAGCAGGGCCGCCTCGTCGTCCGCGCAGAGCACGATGACTGCGCCGGCGGGCGGTTCCTCGAGTGTCTTGAGCAACGCGTTCTGGGCATCGGGGTTGAGCCGGTGGGCGGCTTCGACGACGGCGATCCGGAAGCGCCCCTCCATGGGCAACAGCGCCAGCTCGCCGATGAGCGATCGCACCTGTCCGATGCTGACCTGCAGACCCGCGCCGGAGGGGGCAAGACGGTGCAGGTCGGGGTGATTGTCGTGGTCGACCTTGCGGCAGGCCGCACAGGCCCGGCAGGGCCGCCGAGCGGGGTCGTCGGCGAGGCAGAGGAGTCCCGCGCAGAGGTCAAGGGCCAGCGCCGTCTTGCCGACGCGCGCCGGACCAGCCAGGAGGAGTGCACCCGGCGGCCGCTCGGACGCGACGGCCCGGGTGATCGCGGCGAGCGCGGCCGGCTGCCCGCGGGTACGGAAGCCGGCCGCCATCGACTCAGGCCTCGGTGGCAGTCGTCTTCCGGGTGGTCCGCCGCTTCGGCTTCGCGTCACTTCCCACGGCCGGCGCCGGGGTGGCCTCGGCGGCCGCTGCCGGCGTGGCCGGCTTGCGGGTCGCGCGTCGCTTCGGCACCACGGGTACCTCGGCGGCGGGCACGGCCGCGGCGATCGTGGCCGGACGCGAGCCCTTGCGGGCAAGCTCCGCGCGCAGCATCTGCTCGAGCTCCGGCGGGACCTCGCTCCACGGCTCGCCGCCCTCGGAGACGACGGGCGCCTCGAAGGCCGGCTCCCGACCGGGACGAGGACCGCGGTCCGGGCGTCCGCCACGCTCACGCCGCGGCGGCGCCGGCTGGCGCGTCGGTGCCGGCCCGGTGAAGGCGCCCCCACCGCCGCCGCCACTGCCCCGGCCGTAGCGCTCGCGGTCCACGGCCGCCTGGTAGGAGCCACCCCGACCACCGCGGCCGCCGCCGCGCATCCCGCCGCGAACGGGGCCGCCACCACCCGGGCGACCCGCGCGCTGGCGTCGCTCCGCGAGCAGGTACTCGGGGATCTCCGGCTCGTCCTCGTACTCCTCCTCGGCGCCGGCTCCGCTGGCGACGACCGGCGCGGGCGCCACGCCCAGCTGGCTGTCCCACACGGACCCGAACGCGGAGTGCTGGGGCACACGCGGGGCCTCGTACTCGGGTGCCTCTTCCTCCTCCTCGGCGGTCGGCCCTGCGGGGAGCGCCTCGCGCTCGGGGCCACGGCCACGGCCCCGGCCGCGGCCGCCCCGGCGGCGGCGCCGGCGGGGACGGCCCTGGGCGTCCAGGCCGGTCTCGAACTCGCCCCCCTCGGCCGGCGGGGCCACCGGCTCGCCCTCGTGCTCCTCCTCGGCGGCAGCCGGGGTGGCCGGGACCACCTTGGAGAGCTTCTCCCCGGGCAGCACGACCAGCTCGGTGCCGGTGGCCGTGCGACGGCCGGTCTCGACGGCCTCTTCGCGCTCGGCGGCGCGGCCCCGGCCGCGGCCGCGGCCCCGGCGCGGAGCGCCCTCGGATTCCTTGTCGGGCACCTCGGTCATGGACAGGTCGCCCTCGGCGGCCACGCGTCGGCCGCTGCGCGCGGAATCCTTCTCCACCTTCGCGATCTGCGTGATGTCGATGAAGGTGTCGGCGACGTCGATGAGGTCGGAGCTGGTGTTGCCGCGGAAGCTGACGACCTCGACCCGCACGCCCATCTGCTGCACGGCCCGGATGGCCGGCGCGAAGTCCCCGTCGCCGGAGACGACGACCGCGATGTCGAGGTTCTGCGCGGTGCGCATCATGTCCACGACGAGCTCGATGTCGAGGTTCGCCTTGACCTTGCCGTCGCCGTACTTGCGGATGTCCTTGCTGACGACCTTGTAGCCGCTGCGTGCAAGGAAGCTGTGGAACTGGCGCTGGTTCTCGTTCTCGGGGTCGAGCCCCGTGTAGGCGTAGGCGCGGACGAAGTCCCGCCCCGCCGTGGCCGTCTTCAACAGCGTCACGTAGTCGATGTCCACGCCGGCCGCCTTGGCCGCGTAGAAGATGTTCGCGACGTCCACGAAGACGGCGACGTTCTTGCTCACGCAAGTCTCCTGTCGTTCCCGTACCGACGACTGGCGTCGGTCGGCTCAACGGCGCGTCGAGCGCGCCGGTCATGTCGGCCGGCCCGAGGGCCTGCCGGTATCAGGTGCGCAGCGCGCCCCTTGGCGCGAGCTCGCACACGATGTGGGGAGCGCCATCGGCGAAGCCGTAGCCCTCCCAGGCCGCCACGTCGGCGGCGCCTGCCGGGCGCGGCGCCTCCACGGTGACGCAACCCTTGTTCCGTGCCATGCGGAGCAGCTCGACGACCAGGGCGTCACGCACCCCGCTCGCCTCGAACCCGGGCTCCACGAGGAGCAGGTCGATGCTGCCCACGAAGCCGCCCTGGCCGACCGACGGCCGCAGGGCGAGCATGCCCGCACCCACGATCGTGCGCTGGGCCTCGGCCACGAGCACCACGGCCGAGGGCAGGTAGACCAGCTGCCGCAGCAGGTCGGCGGCGCCCAGGGTGGCCCGGGCGTCGGCATGAGGCGCTCCGGCGACGCCGGCGAGGAGCGCCGTGATGCGCTCCGCGTCGGTGATCCGGGCGTCTCTGACAAGGTATTCCACGGCGGTCTTCCGTCCTTCGTGGGTCGTCGCCTGCGCTCCGCTCGTCGCAGTTCTCGCGCCTCGCCAGCCGGGTCTGCCGATCGGACCCCGCCGTTTTCGCTCCGGGTGCTGGCAAACCCAGCCCCACCGGTCGAGCGCGCCGCACCGGGTGGTCCGCGACCCCATGGGGGCCGGGTCTCACACGCCCCGGGGCGCTCGGTACCGTCTTGCAATCGAGACGCCGACCGCTACTATACGGCATCACATCGGCGGCCATGGGCCGCGGGTCGTTTCGGGCACGCTCCCTCGGCCGCGCCGCGGGAGAAGCACGACGGCGGCATCGCGGCGCGGAGCGGGTTCGCCGGCCACGTCTCGTCCAGGGACGTGTAAGGAGCTAGGAGGAGACCAGCGCACATGAAGCTGAGGAAGCTCGGCGGGCTCGCGCTCGGCGCGATGCTCGTCGCTGCCGCCTGCAACACCGGCGGCGGCGCAACAGCCACACCCGGGGCCCCGGCACCCGGGGCCACCCAGGCCCCGGTCGACAAGGGCACCCTCAAGATCGGCGTCACGTTGCCGCTCTCGGGCGGCGCAGCGGCCGACGGCCAACCCACGATGAAGGGAGCCCAGCTGGCGGTCGACCAGGCCAACGAGGCCGGCGGGATCGGCGGCTACAAGCTCGAGCTGATGGTGCTCGACCACGCGGTCAACGGCAAGTACAACGAGCAGCAGGGCGCCCAGGACATGCAGACGTTCGTCGGCGATTCGGCGGTCGTCGGCGTGGTGGGGCCCTACAACTCGGCCGTGGCCAAGGTCCAGATCCCGATCAGCAACGACGCCGGCGTGCTCCAGTGCAGCCCGGCCAACACGAACGAGGCGCTCACCAAGCCCGAGTTCGGCGCCCTCGACTATCGCAAGAACTTCCCTGAGCGGATCAACTACGTCCGCGTCGCCGCGACCGACGACATCCAGGGCCCGGCGATGGCAGTCTACGACTTCAACACGCTCAAGCTGCGCAACCTCCTCGTCGTCGACGACGTGACGACGTTCGGGAAGGGCGTCGCCGACAACTTCCAGAAGAAGTTCGAGGAGCTCGGCGGCACGGTCCAGCGCGTCGGCGCCCCGGCCGACACGACCGACTTCAACTCGATCATCAGCGCTGCGAAGCCCGAGACCGACGGCGTCTACTACGGCGGCGTCGTGACCTCCGGCGCCGGCCTTTTGCTCAAGCAGCTCCGCCAGCAGGGCAAGACCTTCCCCTTCACCGGTCCGGACGGCATCGTCAACGGGTCGGGCAAGGCCGAGGGCGCGCTCATCCAGATCGCCGGCGCAGCCGCGTCGGCCGGCTCGTACGGGACCATCGCCGCCATCGGCGACTTCCCCGGCAGGGCCGACTTCGAGGCGGCATACGCGGAGGCCTTCAAGAACGACGCCGACTTCAACACGGCCGGAGCGTACAGCGGCCCTGCATATGCCTGCGCAACAATCATCCTCAAGTCCCTCGAGGAGTTCCTGAAGACCAGCCCGGACGCCGATCAGGCGGCCATCCGCGAGGGCGTCCGCGCGTGGGCGTCCGACACGTCCAATACGTTCGACACGGTCCTTGGGACTGAGTCGTTCGACAAGAACGGCGACACGACGCAGCCCTTCATCTCCTTCTATGTCGTCGACCCGGCCGCCGCCGATGGCGCGGGCGACTGGGTGTTCAAGGAGCAGCTGAACTTCGCCCAAGAGTAGGCTGAGCTCGGGAGGCCGGCGAGCAACAGCTCGCCGGCCTCCGCACACCGAGGTCACCGGACACCGGAGGAGCCCGGAGGCGGCATGACGACCACGACGACGGTCCTGAGCGCCCGGCCAAGCTTCGTCGAGACCTTCCAGCGCCTTCGCCTGGGGCCGTACCTGTTCGTGCTCGGCGTGGCCGCGATCGACTACGTCGTGATCGGGCCGAACCAGTTCGTCAACGCGCTGACCATCGGTGCTATCTACGCCCTCGTCGCGCTCGGATACACGATGGTCTACGGCATCATCGAGCTCATCAACTTCGCCCATGGCGACGTCTTCATGGTAGGGGCGTTCACCTCGATGTTCGTCCTGACCCAGGCCCTCGGCCAGGACGGGCCGATCGACAGCCCGGGCATGCTCGCGGTCGTCCTGTTCATCAACTTCACGATCACGATGATCGCCCTGGGCATCCTCGGCGCGGCGATCGAGCGATTCGCCTACCGGCCCTTGCGCCACGCGCCGCGTCTCGCTCCCCTGATCACGGCGATCGGCGTGTCGTTCATCCTCCAGAACATCATCCAGATCATCTACGGCCCATCGCCGATCAACACGCCCCAGGTGATCGATCCGGCGGCTCGGGTGGAGATCGGCGGCGTGAGCATCGGCGTCGTCAACATCTTCACGATCGTGACGGCCGTCCTGCTGATGATCGCGCTCCAGATGCTCGTCAGCCGCACGAAGATCGGCCGGGCCATGCGCTCGACCGCCTCGGACCGGGATGCCGCCCAACTGATGGGTGTCGACATCAACCGGACGATCGCGATCACGTTCTTCATCGGCTCGGCCCTGGCCGGGGCGGCCGGCGTCGTGCAGGGTCTCTACTTCGGCAACATCCAGTTCACCCTTGGCTTCCAGGCCGGCCTGAAGGCCTTCACAGCGGCCGTCCTCGGCGGAATCGGCAACATCACCGGCGCAGCGCTCGGCGGCTTCGTCATCGGCTTCGTCGAGGTGACCGCGGGGGCACTGGGATTCTTCGTCTGGGGTCAGGCCGCGGTCTTCGCGGTGCTGATCATCACCCTCGTCTTCCGGCCCTCTGGCCTCCTCGGCCAGCAGCTCGGAGAGCGGACATGACCGCCGCGAACACGAAGCTGTCGCGGACGCCCGCGGGCGGTCCGGGCCTGCGCGGCCGGCTGAGCGATCTCTCGAGCCGGCACCGATCGATCGCTGTCATCGTCGGCATGAGCCTCGTGGCGCTCGTCCTGCCGTTGATCGTGCTCCTGCCGCCGTTCAGCAGCTTCAGCGGCCAGACGGTCTGGATGGACGGCTTCACGATCGCCGGCATCTATGTGCTGCTGGCGCTCGGCCTGAACGTCGTCGTCGGCCTGGCCGGCCTGCTCGACCTCGGCTACGCGGCCTTCTTCGCCATCGGCGCATACACATACGCGCTCGCCGCGTCGCCGTTCACGGGGTGGGACCTGCCGTTCTGGCCGATGCTCCTCGTGGGCGCCGTCGTCGCCGCGATCTTCGGCATCCTGCTCGGCGCGCCGACGCTCCGACTGCGGGGTGACTACCTGGCGATCGTGACCCTCGGCTTCGGCGAGATCGTGCCGATCGTCATCCTCAACTCGAGCAAGTACACCGACGGCCCCAACGGCATCGGCGGCATCTCGCCTCCGACGCTGCTGGACACCAGGTTCCCCACGACCGGCAACCCATGGCCGTTCTACCTGACGATGCTCGTCCTGATCATCCTTTCGATGATCTTCATCTACCGCCTTCAGGATTCGCGCCTGGGGAGGGCCTGGATGGCGATCCGCGAGGATGAGCTGGCCGCCGCGGCGAACGGAGTCAACACGGTCGTAACGAAGCTCCTGGCGTTCGCCATCGGTGCATCGACAGCCGGTCTGGCTGGCGTGTTCCTGGCCAGCAAGCTCCAGACGGTGACCCCGAACCTGTTCCGCTTCGACGTCTCGTTCACCGTCCTGGCCATGGTCGTCCTCGGCGGGATGGGCAATGTCTGGGGCGTCGCCGTCGGTGCCTTCATCATCTTCATGATCCAGAGCGTCTTCCTCAAGCAGCTCAACATCTTCTTCAACAACGTCCAGGTGCCGATCCTGAGCGACATCGACTTCCTGCAGTACCAATTCCTGCTCTACGGCATCGCCCTGGTGGCGATGATGCTGCTGCGACCGGAGGGCCTGTTCCCGAGCCGGCGGCGGCGGCGCGAGCTGCACACCGAAGAGGACGAGGTATTCGCGGAGCATGGCGACGCGATGGGAGCTGCACCCGAATGAGCGCGCGGGAGTCGGCAGTTACGGCGCCACCGGTTACAGCGACCATCATGGACGCTGCGGCGAGCGGCGATGTTCTCCTCGAGGCGCGCGGCGTCACGAAGCGATTCGGCGGCCTGGTGGCGGTGCGCGACGTTAACCTCGATATCCCGAAGGGCGGGATCGTCAGCATCATCGGGCCCAACGGAGCCGGAAAGACGACCTTCTTCAACGTCGTCGCCGGGATCATCGATCCCTCGGCGGGCGCCGTGGAGTTCCGTGGGCGGAAGCTCATCATGAGGCCACGCCGGACCTGGATCGAGCCGATCCTGTGGGTCGCACCATCGGTCATCGTCGTCTTGATCGCCCTGGCCTTGGGCGTCCAGAACGGGGGCGACGAGGGTCTCGCGATCACAGGGCTACTGGCCCTCGGGTTGCTGATCACGACCTTCTTACTGGCGATCATCCGGCCGCCCTGGTACACGCAGCTGCTCGCCCGGATGGGGATCCTGCGGAGCGCCCGCCCCAACGACGTGGTGACAGCCGGGATCGGGCGGACGTTCCAGAACATCCGGCTCTTCCAGAACATGTCGGCGCTGGAGAACGTCCTGGTCGGGATGCACATCCATCTGCGCTCGAACCTGGTCGACCACTTCGCGTCGTCGCGCCGTCAGCGGCGAGAGGAGGAGGCGGCCGCCAAGCGGGCGAGGGAGCTGCTCAGGCTGGTCGGGCTTCGGGAGATCGACGACGAGCTCGCCAAGAATCTCCCCTACGGCGACCAGCGCCGGCTCGAGCTCGCCCGAGCCCTGGCGAGTGACCCGGTCCTGCTCCTGCTCGACGAGCCGACGGCCGGCATGAACCCCGCCGAGACCTCGGCGATGACCGCCCTCATCGGCCGCCTGCGCAAGGATCTCGGTCTGACGATCCTCCTCATCGAGCACGACATGCGCGTGGTCATGGGCATCAGCGACCACGTCCTGGTCCTCGACCATGGCGAGCGGATCTCGGAAGGGACGCCCGAAGAGGTACGACGGGATCCGAAGGTTATCGAGGCGTACCTGGGGACCTCGGCGTCATGAGCGGTCAGGGCGTGACCACGACGACCCAGCCGTCCTCGACCTCCGGCAACGGAGCGGCGGGCGACGTCGTCCTCGAGCTGCGCGACGTCCACACCTACTACGGCAAGATCCACGCCCTCCAGGGCATCACCCTCGAGGTTCGCGAGGGCGAGATCGTCACCCTGATCGGCTCGAATGGCGCCGGCAAGACGACGACCCTCAAGACGATCAGCGGCCTGCTCCACCCGCGGGCGGGGACGGTCCACTTTCGTGGGCGCGACGTCTCGCATACCCCCGCCCACAAGCTGGTGCGCGACGGGATCAGCCACGCGCCCGAGGGCCGCCGGATCTTCTCGCGGCTGACGGTCATGGAAAACCTCCAGATGGGCGCCTACACGCGTACGGGCCGCGAGATCGACGAGAATGTCGAGCACGTCTTCAGCCTCTTCCCGCGCCTCGCCGAGCGGTCTGGTCAGAAGGGCGGGACGTTGTCCGGCGGCGAGCAGCAGATGCTGGCAATCGGTCGGGCGCTGATGGCCCGGCCGAAGGTTCTCCTCCTCGACGAGCCCTCGCTGGGTCTCTCCCCGATCCTCATCCAGCAGATCTTCGGCATCATTCGCGAGATCAACGCCCAGGGGACGACGGTGCTGCTCGTGGAGCAGAACGCCCAGCAGGCGCTCGAAGTCGCGGACCGCGGTTACGTGCTCCAGACCGGCCGGGTGATCCTCGCCGACACCGCCGCCAACCTGGCAGCCAATCCGGACGTGAGGCGGGCGTACCTCGGGGAGATCTGATCGGTACGGCGCGGCCAGGGACCCCGGGGCGCCATCGGACAGAGGCCGGGGTATCCTGCGCACATGGCGTCCCAGCCCGAGCCGCCGGACCGACCGGAACGCATGGCGTTCGAGCGCACGGGTGGGTCGGGTACGCGGCTTCAGGTCGGGATCGCGCTGGTGCTGGGCTTCGTCCTGGCCGCCATCCTGAAGCCCTGGGACTGGGGGCAGCCGTCGGTCGACACGAACCCGCCGGGGAGCGCAGCGGCCATCGCCGCGGCCCGCACCTCGCCCAGTCCAAAGCCGACCCTCGACCCGCGGGCGGTGCCGTGTCTGACCTACTCCGCATGGCGAGCGATAACCATCGAGCGCACCTCCGGCGAGGAGGTCCATCGCTGGATCGTGGTCGACCCCGTGGCCGCCACCGATCCGCTCGATCCGGGGATCCCGTCGGTACGGGTCGTCGCCGGCCGGCTCGATGGCATGGGATATTGCGCCCCCGACGGGGCGGCCGCGGCGGCGACCCCGACGGTCTACCGAATCACCGACGGGACTGCGGAGATCCTCAACGAGGCGACCCCGCTCAGCCTGCTCGTGCCCACCGGTGAGCACGCCGCGCTGATCTTCCAGCCGCCGCAGGCCACGGACACGTGGTCGCCGGGGCGCTACGTCCTGAAGGTGCTCCTGGGTCCCGTGCCGGAGGGCGGGCCCGGCGTGCCGTCATCGGCGTGGTTCGCTATCGACGTCGAGCACGCCGCCTCGGACCCCATCCAGGCCGACCGTCCCAGCCCGTTCAGCCCTCCGCCATCGCCGTGATGACCGCGCTCGCCGACACAGATCGTCTTGCCGGGGCCGAGTTCGAAGCGACCTGCGAGGCGCGTGGCATCCGCCTCTTCGTCCAGCCCCCCGCGCCCACCCAAGCTCCACGGAGCGGGCGAGCGGGCGAACCGGGCCCATACCGATGAGTTCCGGACCGCGTACGGCTGCTGCCATGCGGGCGGGGGAAGGCACGGGCTGGATGGGTCCGTCTTGGAAGCGTAGATTTATATAAAGTGTCGTTGATACTAGGCGAGCGGGCGCGCGGCTGCCAACCCATCGCGACGCCCGCTGTCGAAGCCGATCGTTCCCGCGATGAACCCGATGAGCGCCGCCAGGATGGCTGCCCAGACGAGCGCGAACTGGAGCCGGAAGCCGAGCCGGCGGCGCCGGTCGTTCTCGCGGATGCGCAGGAGGATATCCGGCTCTCGCCGCTCGGCTTCCGAAGCCCTGAAGCTCATCTCACGACCCCGCATCCATGGTCGTGGCCATG
>LDXM01000030.1 GCA_001443375.1 Chloroflexi bacterium CSP1-4 | reverse complement strand
GACGAGCTGCCACGGGACCCCGGACTCCCCTACTCCAGGTAATCCTTCAGCTTGCGGCTCCGCGAGGGGTGGCGCAGCTTCCTGAGTGCCTTGGCCTCGATCTGGCGGATGCGCTCGCGAGTGACGTTGAACTCCTTGCCCACTTCCTCCAGCGTCCGCGCCCGCCCGTCCTCCAAGCCGAAGCGCAGCTGCAACACGCGCCGCTCGCGCCCCGACAGGGAGTCGAGCACGGCTTCCACCTGCTCCTTCAGGAGCTGGTGCGAAGCGGCCTCGGCCGGGGCCAGGGCGGCCCGGTCCTCGATGAAGTCGCCCAGGTGGGAGTCCTCCTCCTCGCCGATCGGCGTCTCCAGGGACACCGGCTCCTGCGAGACCTTGATGATCTCGCGCACCTTGTCCGGGGTGACCACGACTTCCTGACCACGGGACATCGCCTCCGCGATCTCCTCGACCGTCGGCTCGCGGCCCAGCTCCTGCAACAGGCCACGCGAGACGCGGATGAGCCGGTTGATCGTCTCCACCATGTGCACGGGGATGCGGATCGTGCGCGCCTGGTCGGCGATGGCGCGGGTGATGGCCTGCCGGATCCACCACGTGGCGTAGGTGGAGAACTTGTAGCCCTTCTCGTAGTCGAACTTCTCGACCGCCCGGATGAGGCCGATGTTCCCTTCCTGGATGAGATCCAGGAAGCTCATCCCCCGCCCGATGTACTTCTTGGCGATCGACACGACCAAGCGCAGGTTGGCCGAGGTCAGCTGCTCCCGGGCCTCCTTGCCGATGCGTACGACGCGGCCACGCCGGTCGCGCGGCTTCGTGGACGGGTCGGCGTTGGGGTCCCAGCCCATCTCGAGCATGGTCGTGGCGTCCTGGCCGCCGAGGATCCAGCGCGAGAGCGCCTCGTGCGCGACCTCGCGCGACCAGTCGTACACGGCCCGCAGCCCGACGTTGTCGCGCGACTCGAGGTCCCCGTTGTGCACGGCGCTGAAGGCGAAGTCGACGAGCGTCAGGAGCGTCTCGGCGCCGGGCGCATGGTTGTACTCGGCGACGTGGTGCTTGGCCTGGCGGAGCAGCTCCTTGGTCGGGTCCGGGGCATCCTTCTGGGCGCGGGTCAGGTGGAAGTCGGGCGTCGGCGCGAGGAAGCCCCAGGCCTCGTGCGCGGCCAGGGCGGCGCGCACGATGCGGTCGGTCTCGGCCCCGTAGAGCAGCCGGTGCTGGGGGTGCTTGGTGCGCGTCTTCTTCTCGGTGTCGTTCTTCGTCCACTCCCAGAGCGAGAGGACGCCCATCCAGGGCTCGTCGACGATCTGCTCGCCCAACTCGATGGCCTTGGCCAGGACGACCTCCTCCTCGGCCGTCAGGAGGGGCACCTTGCCGATCTCCTTGAGGTACATGCGGACGGGATCGTCGATGCCGATCATGTCGGCGGCGATCGCGTCCAGCTCCTCTTGGGTGGGCTCCTCGGCCTGCTCCGCGGTGAGCTTGGTGGGCGGCTCCTCCCAGGGCTGCTGGCCCGGGTCGTCGACCGAGACCGAGACGCCTAGCTCGGCCGCGACGCCCAGCCCGGGCGCGGCGAGCTGCTCGTCGTCGGGGCCCTTCTCGGCGACGAGGTCATCGTCGATGCCGCGGCGCTTGCCGCGCTCCAGGACGGCGGCGACGAGATGCGTGTCGGCGGGATCGTGGGCCATGAGGGTCCTCCTAGGGGATCGATGCGGCGGTGCGGCGGGTGGTCTTGGAAAGCAGGGTTTCATCGTCGAGCCGACGGTCGAGCTCGGCACGCTCGCGCTGCAGCTCGAGCACCTGGCCCCGGATCCTGTCGCGGACGATGGCGTCGCCGGAGGCTTCGGCCTCGGCCAGCTCGGCGCGCTTGAAGTCGAACAGGTCGATGAGGCGGCGGCGTTCGAGGTTGAGCAGGCACTGCTCGAGCGCCTGCTCCAGGACCGCCTCCGTCTCGGGCTCGGGATCGGACCGGGCGTAGATCGTCCGGGCGAGGGCGCCCAGGGTCGGGTCGAGCGCCTCGAGGAAGCGATCGCGCGTGAACTCGCCCTCAGGATCGCCGTCGCGGTCGGCGAGGACGGCCCGCCACAGCTCGCGGGCGGGCGTCGTGATGAGGTCCTCGGGTGGCAGCCGGTCGCGCACGCGGAGCTGCCAGGCGGGGTTGGTCAGGAGGAGCCGAAGCAGCGTGGTCTCGACCGGCTCCAAGGTGCGGGCGACCGCCTGGGGGTCGAGAGCGCCTGGGCTGGAGAGGACGGCATCGAGGTTGATCCGACCGCCAGCGTGGGCCCCCTCGGACCCGCGGGGACGGCCGGGCCCGAGACCCGCGGGCTGGCGCAGCTTCTCGAGCAGGACGCGCTCCTCGACGCCCGAGCGGCGGGCCAGGAGCTGGAGGTAGCCGTCGCGCCGGACCGGGTCGACGATGGCGCGCAGCGTGGGCATGACCGCGGCCACGAGGCGCTCGCGGCCCTGGATCGTCTTCGGGTCGTGGCGCGCGGCGTGGATGTCGATGAGGTACTCCATGATCGGCTGCGGCCCCTCGGTGGCGGCGCGCCAGGCGGCGGGGTCCTCGCGGATCACTTCGTCGGGGTCCTTGCCCTCGGGGAGACGCACGACGCTCACGTCCGTGAGGCGGCCGCGGTGGGCGGAGCGCTCGATCTCGCCGATGAGCGCCGTCAGCTCGGTGGCCCCGAACGTGCCGGCGCCCTGACCGGCCGGATCGACGTCGTAGGCGAGCGCGATCCGGGGGGCGTAGCGCGTGGCCAGCTCCACCTGGCCCGCCGTGAGCGCCGTGCCCAGGCCGCCGACGACGGTCTCGAAGCCGTGCTGGTGGGCCATCAGGGCGTCCGTGTAGCCCTCGACGATGACCGCCTGCTGCGCCTTGCGCATGGGCCCCTTGGCGCGGTCGATGAGGTAGAGCGTGCGGCTCTTGTCGAAGAGGAGCGTGGCCGGGGAGTTGAGGTACTTCGGGCCGCGGTCCGCGCCCTCGCCCTCCGTGCCGAGGATGCGGCCGCCGAGCCCGCTCGCGCCGCCGGAGGCGTCGCGGATGGGAAAGATGACGCGGCCGCGGAAGCGGTCGTAGACCCCGTCGCGGCGGCCCCTGATGACGAGGCCGGCGCCCTCCAGCTCCTCGTCGGTCGCGTTGCGCTTCGACTTCAGGGCCTTCGTCATCGCGTCCCAGGAGTCGGGAGCGTAGCCGAGCTGGTAGGTGTCGACCGTGGCGTCGCTGAAGCCGCGGTCCCCGAGGTAGCGCAGGGCGCGCTCGCCCACCTTGTGGTTGGTCAGTGCAGCGTGGTAGAAGGCGATGGCGCCCTCCAGGACGTCGCGCAGGCGCTTGCGCTGGGCATCCTCGCGGGAGGTGCGCTCGTCGAGCTCCACGCCCGTGCGCCCGGCCAGGCGGCGCAGCGCCTCGGGGAAGTCCACACCCTCGCGCTGCATGACGAAGTTGAAGACGTCCCCGCCCAGGCCGCAGCCGAAGCACTTCCACGTCTCGCGCCCGGGAGTGACCACGAAGCTGGGCGTCTTCTCCCCATGGAAGGGGCACAGTCCCTTGTAGCTGGCACCGGCCTTCTTGAGGGGCACCTGCTCGCCGATGAAGTCGACGATGTTGATCTTTTCCTTGATCGTTGCGGCAACGCCGGCGGACAACGCGACTCCCGATGGTGATGCCAGTCAGCGCATCGGGCCCTGCCGCCCAGCGCCGAACGCACGAAGGGCCGTGTCAAGTCTTGACACGGCGTTCGGGCCCAGAGTGTACCACTTGACAGGCCGCCGGCGATACCCCTGGGGGGTATTGACGTGTCAGGGGCCCAGCAGCCGGCTACCCTCGCGGTCGCAGGTCGACGCTGAAGTCCAGGTGGGCATGGAGCGTCGCCAGGGCCTCGCTCCAGCCCTCGATGGCCTCCGCCCAGGCGTCGATCCCGCCGGGGGCATCGAGCGGGAACGGGCCGTCCTCCAGCTCGAGCCGGCTTCCGTAGCCCGCGGGGCTGATCATCACGCGGACCTCGGTGATGAGCGTCTCGTCGGGGAGCCACGGCCAGCGGAAGACGAAGCTCCCGTTCGGGTGTGCCTGGGTCACCTCCCACCAGACGCGGCGGTCCGGCCACACGAGCACGGAGCGCGACCCGACCGCCAGCGCGCCCTCGACCCGCTCGGGGAACCAGCGGGCCAGTTCCTCGGGATCGGCCCAGGCCCGGAACACCCGCTCCGGTGGGGCGTTGAAGCGCCGGCGCAGGCGGACCCAGCGTCGGAGTTCGGTGCCCGCCGGAAGGTGCGCCTGCTTGTTACCCATCTCGCATCGAAGCATACCCTTCGGGCAGGGAGAGCCGTGAGGCGACCATGTGCCAGCGGCCGATCACGGCACGAGCAGCACCGGGTAGCTGCTGAGGTTCTCGATGCTGCCATCCCTCGGCGAGAGGTCGTAGACGTGGAGGCTGCCCTGCTGCACCGACCCGACCGAATACGGGATCGTGACGTCGAAGGTGCCCCAGCAGCCGGTCCCGCAGCTCGCCATCACCTGGCGCTGGACGAGCGTCTGCCCGAGGGCGTCGCGGATCTCGACCAGGAACGTGGCCTCGAACACGTTCGCCACGCCGGTGATGCGCACCGGGTTGTCGAGCGTCGCGCCGTAGGCCGGCCCGTCGACGAAGATCGCCGGGAGGAAGGACTCGAAGTCGGCTCGGACCGACGGCCGGTCGAGAACGATGCCCTCACCGGAGAAGACGGTGACGGGCAGGCCATCGAGCTCGAACGCGACCCGATCGACGGTCGGGAACTGGGTGAGCGCGAAGACGACCTGGGCCAGCCTGGCGAACATGGAAGCGCTGCCGCCGCCCGACTCGAAGTTCCTCGACAGATCGACCGTGGCCAGGCCGTCCCCGATCTCGAGCCCGAGCAGTAGCGTACCGGCCGGGATGTTCGTGGACAGGCCCGGAAAGGCCGACCTCTCGGCCGGGCTCGGCCCGGCGATCGTCTGCTCGATCGCAGCACGGCCAACGGCCAGCGTGTACGGGACCTCACGCTGGACCGGGACGAGGCGTTCACCCACGAACAGGTAGATCTTCACGGCCGTCGTGCCGGCCGGAGTCGGGGTGGGGGTCGCTGTCACCGGCACCGGGGGACCGGACGAAGCCGTGGCCGCCGGCGTGGAGGGCGTGGACGTCGGCGCGCCCTTGCCACAGGCCACGATCGTGAACAGGACCAGACACCACGTCGCAAGCCGTCTCATCGTGCGGAGACCCAGTCGCGGACGAGCCGGTCGAGCGTCGGGAGCGGCATCGGCCCGGATCCCAGGACCGTGTCGTGGAACGCCCGGATGTCGAAGTGGTCGCCCAGGGCGGCCTCCGCGTCGGCGCGGATGCGCTGGATCTCGAGCCGGCCGATCATGTAGGCGAGGGCCTGGCCGGGCGTGACGGCGTAACGGTCGACCTCGGCGCTGATCTGGCCTTCGCGCATCGGCGAGTTCTCCCGCATGTAGTCGATCGCCCGGCGGCGACTCCAGCCGAAGGCGTGCATCCCCGTGTCGACGACGAGCCGGCAGGCCCGCATCGAGTCGGCCGACAGCATCCCCATCCGGTCGAGCGGGGTGGAGTAGAGGCCCATCTCGTCGGCGAGCCGTTCTGTGTAGAGGCCCCAGCCCTCCCCGTAGGCGGCGATGAACGCCCGCCTGCGGAACTCGGGGATCGTCTCGAGCTCACCGGAGATCGCCAGCTGGAGGTGGTGGCCGGGGATCCCCTCGTGGTAGGCGGTCGCCTCGATCTGATAGCGGCCCCACTCGGACGGCTCGGCCGTGTTCATGAAGAAGACCCCGCCCCGGCTGCCGTCCTTGGCTGGCGGGAAGTAGTAGGCGATCGCGCCGTTCGGGGTCGCCTCGACGTCGCAGTCGGCCTTGGGCACGATCCCGAACCAGTCGCCCATGGCCGCCTTCGCCTTGGCCAGAGCGGCCTTCGAGGCGGCCACGACGTCCTCGGCGTTCGTGTGGTGCAGCGCGGGATCCGAGCGGAGACCCTCGAAGATATGGGCCAGGTCCGCCGAGCCCATGACCTCCGGACCGAGCGCCCGGTACTCGCCGGCGAGCGAGTCGACCTGGCGCAGACCGATCTCGTGGATCTCCTGCGCCGACAGCGGCAGGGTCGTGTAGAGGCGGATCGCCCGCTCGTAGGCCTCGGCGCCGTCCGTCAGCCAGGTCAGGCCGCAATGCTCGTCCGGCCGGACGTGGGGCAGGACCTCGTCGCGCAGGACGTCGCGATACACCGACATCGCCGGCCGAACCTCGGCGCCGATGACCTGCCGAAGCCTTCCCAGCCAGGCCTCGCGGTCGGCCACTCCCACTGGCTCGGCGACGACGAGCAGCGGGTCGTCCGCGAGCGGCCGGACGAGCCAGGCGTCGAGCTGGCCGATGGTCTGGCGGGCGGCGAAGTCGGCCGGGGTTCGGCCCCGGGCGAGCCCCTCCCGGTGACGATCGGCGAGCGCCCGGAACACCGCCGCGATCCCGCGGAACTTGCCGGTCATCGCCTCGGCAACCTCCGCCGAAGGCAGCGACAGCTTCGGGATTCGGACCGGCAGCATCGCCTGTGGCCCGAAGATCGGGTCGGCGCCGAACTCCGCCAGCCGCGATGACGCGAGATCCGAGCGGACGGTGGCGTCCCAGGCGATCATCTCGCGGCTGATCCGCTCCTGCGCGCCCAGGCCGTCCGCGGCGATCGCGGCCGCCCGCCGGGCGAACTCGCGCGCCTCGTCGATCTGGTTGTCCTCGGCCGCGCGGGTCAGATCCTCGAAGCGGTCGGCGAAGCGGTAGTCGCCCTGGAGGTGCGCCCAGGTAGGCTGGACCCGCAGGCGGAACTCGTGGTACTCGGCGGCCAGGGCATCGACGTCGTCGATCACGTGGGGGTCTCCCGGGCAGGGGGATGGGGTCCGAGGCGGCAGACCCTCATGGTAGCCCGCAGGACACGAACCCGGCCCGGCCTCAGGCGCGCCTGGCCGGCGGTCATCGATCCACGCCGCGATGCCAGCCAGTGCATTCAGATAAGCGTCCGCGATGGGCTGCCCGGCACCATGGTCGACCGATCCCGCCAGCAGATCTCGGAGGCGCCGTGCCGACCTGGCTGCGCGAGCGAGGCTATCGATTCGGGATCATCGCCGGAGACTGTCTGGAACGACCGCATGTGCACGTGATCGGCCACGGCGGCGCCGCCGAGTGGTGGTTGCTACCCGTGGGCCTGGCAAGCTCTCGTGGTTACAATCGTCGTCGACTGGTCGAGATCGAGGAGATCGTCAGTAACCATGAGACCGACTTCCACGAACGCTGGACCTCGTTCTGTGGACCGTGACGCCAGTGAGCTGGGCGTTGCCGTGGCAGTACGGTGTGACGACGACCGGCTCTACGTCACGCTGTCCAACGGGCGCGTCCTCGGCGCCCCGCTCGCCGCGTTCCCCAGGCTCGCGTCCGCGACTCCCCGGCAGCGCTCCAAGGCCGTCATCGAGGCGTTCGGAACGTCCGTCCACTGGCCCGAGATCGACGAGGACATCGGTGTCAACCAGCTTCTCGGCGTGTCAGAAGAGCAGCTTGCGCGCTTCGCCGGTTTCACGATCCACGCGGGCGTGTCGGCTCCGTCTCAAGGGCGCGGGCGATCCCGGGTATGAAGATCCAGATCGTGATCGACTGCGCCGACCCCCGGCGCCTGGGCGCCTTCTGGGCCGAGGCCCTCCACTACCGGACCCCGGAGCCGCCCGACGGTTTCGCGAGCTGGGACGACTGGGCGCGCGCCGAAGGCATCCCCGAGGAACGGTGGAACGACGCCAACGCCGTGGAGGATCCCGAAGGCATCGGGCCGCGCGTCTACCTCCAGCGCGTGCCGGAGGGGAAGGTGGCCAAGAATCGCCTGCACCTCGACCTCAACGTGGGCGGAGGTCACTCGGTCGCGCTCGACGAGCGGCGGGCGCACGTGGACGCCGAGGTGGCCCGGCTCAAGGCGCTCGGCGCGACCGACGAGCGCGGCGCGATGGAGCAGCGCGGCGAGTACTGGGTGCGCATGAACGACCCGGAGGGCAACGAGTTCTGCGTCCAGTAGCGGCCGGCCGGGGCCGCGCCCGGCAGCTGGCCTATGCTTCCGGGCATGTCGCTCTACCGCCTCGAGGACGCCCCGGAGGTCGTCGCGCCGACGCTGATCGTCGCCTTCGACGGCTGGGTCGATGCTGGGCAGGCCTCTACGACCGCGGCGGCGCGGCTGGTCGAGGGGGCCGAACTCGTGGCCACCTTCGACGCCGACGAGCTGTTCGACTATCGGGCGCGCCGGCCGACGCTCGAGATCCTCGACGGCAAGCCGGCCAGCCTGACCTGGCCGGAGCTGACCGTCCGGCGCGCACACGGCGGCGACGGACGGGACGTGCTCGTGTTGGCCGGCCCGGAACCCGACTACCGCTGGCGGGAGCTGGCCGACGCGGCGGTCGAGCTCGGGCGGCGGTTCGGCGTGGTCGAGTGGATCAGCTTGGGCGCCATCCCCGCCGCGGTCCCCCACACGCGACCGGTGCCCATCCTCGGCACGTCGTCGCGACCCGGCCTCCTGCGCGGCGACGTCCAGCCCGGTCCCGCGGGCATGCTGCGCGTGCCGTCGGCGGCGATCTCGGTGCTCGATCTCGCCGTCTCGGGGGCCGGCATCGCGGCTATCGGCTACTACGCCCAGGTGCCCCACTACGTGGCCGGCCCGTATCCCGCCGCGGCCATCGAGCTGCTCCGCGCCGTCGGGCGTCACATCGGACGAGAGCCGGCGCTCGGCTCGCTCCCCGAGGAGGCCCGCGAGCTGGCCGCGCGTCTCGATGCGGCCGCCGTGGTCGACCAGTCGACGCGCGCCTACGTCGAGCGGTTGGAGGCGATGGTCGACGAGGCACGCCTGCCGTCCGGCGACGAGCTCATCTCCGAGATCGAACGGTTCCTGCGCGAGGGTGAGCAGCGCACCTGATCCTGCCGGAGAGAAAGGCGGCGGGGCGGCCGGGGCCCGGGGGCGTTGTCAGGCCGCAACGGATGGCTGGACCGGGGTACTTCCCCTCGAACCGTGATGGCGTGCATACTGCGCGCCACTGGAAATCCCGGCGCGGCCCGCGATGGGGCTGGCGCAGAACCGAGGAGCGTCCCATGTCGAGAACTACCCGCCGCATCGCACTGATCGTGGCCCTGCTGTCCGTGTTCGCCCTGCCCGGGATCACGACGGCGAACCACTCGTGGGCCGGTTACCACTGGGCCCGGACAAGCAACCCCTTGACGCTCAGCCTCGGGGACAACGTGTCGAGCGCCTGGGATCCCTACCTCGCCACGACGTCGTCGGACTGGAGCGTGTCGACGGTGCTGAACACGACGACCGTGCCCGGGGCCGGTGCCTCCAAGCGCAGGTGCCCGTGGACCAGCGGACGCGTCGAGGTCTGCGACTATGCGTACGGGTATAACGGCTGGCTCGGGGTCGCCCAGATCTACGTCTCCGGCAGCCACATCACGCAGGGCCAGGTCAGGCTCAACGACTCCTACTTCAACACCTCCACCTACGGCAGCTCGGCCTGGCGGAACATGGTGATGTGCCAGGAGGTCGGCCACACGCTGGGCCTGGACCACCAGGACACGAACTTCAGCAACGCGAACCTCGGGACCTGCATGGACTACACGAGCAACCCGAGCGGCCCCCCCAGCAACGAGCATCCGAACGCGCACGACTACGCCCAGCTGGTAACGATCTACACGCACCTCGACAGCACGACCACAGCCCTCCAAACGGCCCCCGGCAAGAATGCCGACGCCGCCGAGCTCGGCCAGTGGGGCCAGCTGGTCGCGTTGACGAATGGCGGCCGCACGTCGGTCTACGTGCTCGATGCGGGCGGCGGGCTCCAGGTCGTGACGTTCGTCATCTGGGCCGGATAGCCGACCGACCAGGCCGGCCGCCGAGCGATCCCGAAGCGGCGTTCAGCCTTCGCGGGCGATCGGCTCCAGGTCGATCGTGCGCACCTGCCGCGCGCGGCCCGCTTCGGTCCGCACGAGCGCGGCGGGGACCACGCTCCCGGCGAAACGCTCGATGACGGCGGCCTCGCCGGCGTAGAGGCCGGTCCCGGCGATCCTGACGCGATCCCCGAGCTTGAGGCCCTTGCGGCCGCCCAGGGCGGTCATATCGATGGTGGCGAGACTCTCGCGCACCCGCACGGGCTCACCGGCCACGCCGGGGGCCGGAGCACGCTTCGTGGCCGTGCGCGGCGGTGGGTAGATCACCTTGCGCTTGCGCACCTAGCCGTTCCTCCGGGGCCGTGCGGGCTCCTTCGGGGGACGTGGCTCATGGCCTGGGCGCGGCGGATTCGGCCGCGTCCCCGGCGCCATGTCGGGCGGGCGGGTCTCCGGGCCCCGAGCGCGGGCGGCCTCGACTCCGAGCGCGAAGGCTCGCGCCGTGGCCGGCGGGACGCTCCCCTGCCATGCCGCCTCGATCTGCTTGACCCGCTCGGTCTCCGCGGCGCGCCGATCGCGCTCTCGCTTCGAATGTTTCGTCATCCATACCTCGATCCGGTCGCACCTGCACGGTGTTCGACCCCGAGGAGTGTACGCCCAGTCGGGCAGTCGGGCAGTCGGGCACTCGGGCGGCCCTCGTGCAAAACGGCCGAATGGCTCTCGGTGTAGCCCCTGGGCGCGGCTATGCTCGGGCCATGCAGCGCGATCCCGCGGTGATCGAATCCGTCCGGCACGGGCGCCCTGCCACCATCTCGCAGCGCGGTCACGACCTGCTGGCCGACCCATGCCTCAACAAGGACGCCGGCTTCCCGGCCGACGAGCGCGACGCCTTCGGGTTGCACGGGCTGCTGCCGCCCCACGTCGCGTCGATCGAGGAGCAGCTCGCGCTGGAGCTGGAGCACGTCCGACGCAAGCAGGATCCGCTGGAGCGCTACATCGGCCTGGCGGCGCTGCAGGACCGCAACGAGACGCTCTTCTACCGGCTGTTGACGGCGCGCCTGGAGGAGTTCCTGCCGATCGTCTACACCCCGACGGTCGGCCGGGCCTGCCAAGAGTACAGCCACATCCTGCGGCGGCCGCGCGGCCTGTGGCTGACGCCCGACGACCGTGACCGGATCCCCGAGCTGCTGCGCAACGCGAGCGACCAGGACGTGCGTCTCCTCGTGGTCACCGACAACGAGCGGATCCTCGGCCTGGGCGACCTCGGCGCCGGCGGCATGGCCATCCCCGTGGGCAAGCTTTCGCTCTACTCGGCGGCAGCCGGCATCCACCCGGGGCTGACCCTGCCGGTCTCGCTCGACGTGGGCACCGATCGGCAGGCGCTGCTGGACGACCCGCTCTACCTGGGCCACCGCGCGCCACGCCTGCGCGGCGAGTCCTACGACGCCTTCGTCGAGCGGTTCGTCGATGGCGTGCGGGCAGTCTTCCCGCGCGCCGTGCTCCAGTGGGAAGACTTCAAGCGCGGCAACGCGCTGCGCATCCTCGAGCGCTACCGCGATCGTCTACCGACCTTCAACGACGACGTGCAGGGCACGGGCGCCGTCGTGCTGGCCGGCGTCGTCAGCGCCCTGAAGGTCGTCCACGAACCGCTCGGCCGGCAACGGATCGTCTTCGTCGGCGCGGGCGGCGCCGGGATCGGGATCGCGCGCATGATGCGCCTGGCGATGGAGCGGGACGGCGCCTCCCCGGCCGAGGCCCGGGCGGCGGCCACCATGCTCGACTCCCAGGGCCTGATCTTCGAGGGTCGCGCCGGCGTCGACGCCGACAAGGCCGAGTTCGCGTTGCCGCGGGCTCGGATGGCCGAGCTGGACTTCCCCGCCGCGGACTTCCACGGCCTCCAGGCGGTCATCGCGCGGCTCCACCCGACGGTCCTGATCGGCACCACGGGCGCGCCCGGTTGCTTCACCGAGAGCGCGATCCGCGAGATGGCGCGCCACGTCCGGGTGCCGCTCGTCTTCCCCCTCTCCAATCCGACCTCGTCCTGCGAGGCGGCGCCGGACGACGTGATCGCGTGGACGGAGGGTCGGGCCCTCGTCGCCACCGGGAGCCCCTTCGAGCCGGTCCGCTTCGGCAGCCGCTACCACGTGATCGGCCAGGCCAACAACGCCTTCATCTTCCCGGGCATGGGCCTGGGCGCGATCGTGGCCGAGGTACCCGTGATCCCTGACGACCTGTTCCTGGTCGCCGCGGAGACGCTGGCCGGGACGGTCACCCACGGGCGGCTCAACGAGCGAGCGCTCTATCCGCCGATCGGCCAACTCCGGACGATCTCGCGACGGATCGCCATCGCCACCGCCCGCGCCGCACGCGACCTGGGCATCGGCCGCGCGCTGGCCGACGACGAGCTGGAGGCGGCGGTCGACCAGGCGATGTGGTGGCCGGCCTACGTGCCGTATCGCTATCGGCCGGCCGCGTAGGAACGTCGCGGCCGGTCCGTCTCACACGACCGGCGTCAGCACCTCCAGCCACATGCGCACGGCCACGAGCGCGATGAGCAGGCCCAGGGCGAGGGCCAGCCGCTCGTGCGGGACCCGCCGCGAGACGAAGGAGCCGAAGCGGCCGCCGGCGAGGGCGCCGGCCACCAGGCCGAGCGCGAGCGGCCAGTCGATCTGGTCGGTGGCGGCCTTGCCGACCATGCCCGCCAGAGCGGAGGCGAGCACGATCCAGAGCGAGGTCCCCACCGCGACGCGCATGGGGATGCGCAGCACGAAGAGCATGAGCGGGATGAGGATGAAGGCCCCGCCCGCCCCGACCATGCCGGCCGGCAGCCCGACCAGCACGCCGAGCGCGACCGCGAGCGGGCGCCGATGGACCGAGGGCAAGCCGGTCTCGGGAGCCGTGCGGGAGCGCAGCACGAGCATCATCGCAGCGGCCGCGATGGCCAGGGAAGCGAAGACGGCCTCGAGCACGCGGGCCTCGACGACGTCCGACAGGAGCGCGCCGACGAGCGACGCGACGGTCATCGTCACGCCGATGTCGAGGAAGAGCCCGCGGTCCACCTTGCCGGCACCGAGGTGGCCCAGTCCGCCGGCGATCGCGGCCGCCGCCACCTGCACGATGGTCACGCCGGTGACGGTATGGATGTCGAGCTGTGCGAAGCCGAGCAGCGGCGGGACGTAGAAGAGGATGGGGATCATGACGATGGCGCCGCCGACCCCGAGCAGGCCGGACACGAAGGCGCCCCCGAAGCCGAGCACGACGAGGAGCCCGAGCATCGCGTCCGCGCGCGTCACGAGCGCGAGCAGCAGCAGGCCGGAGACGGCCACCGGCAGCCACGGGTGGGTCAGGGCGGCCCGGGCGCGCGGCAGGCTCATGCGCCGGTCTGGAAGAGGCGCAGGACGAGGATGACGAGGACGACGCCGGCGATGGTCCAGGTCGCCCTGCGCCGGCCCGGCTCCCGGCCCGCGGCCGCGAACGCCGCCACCGGGATGGTGGCCACCGCGAACACCCCGTAGACGATGTGCAGTATGTCGCGCGGCCCCGCACCGGTCACCGCCATCAGGCCGCCGAGCAGGCCGGCGACCGCGAGCACGACCGTGGTCCAGGCGAGGTTGATGAAGAAGAGCTGGCTCGGCTGCCGGCGGGCCACCAGCAGGAAGGCCGCCCAGGCGGTCGAGAGGAGCCCGAGCGCCAGCCCGAGCTCGGCCGCCAAGCGGTGGAGATCGCTCACCGGGCCCGGCGGAGGACGCTCACCCGTCGAGGGCGGAGAGCGCCGCGGCCAGGTTGGGCAGGTCGAACTCGCGGATGCAGGCGAGGATGCGCGAGACCTTCGGCTCGATGATCCGGTAGTACACGCGCGGGCCCTCGCGCCGTCGCTCGACCACGCCGTGGGCGCGCAAGATGCCGAGCTGCTGACTGACCATGGCCTGGCTCACGCCGGCGGCTTCCTGCAGCTCGGCCACGTGCCGCTCGCCGTCCTCGAGGGCCTCGAGGAGGCGCAACCGCAGCGGATGGCCCAGCACGCGGATGACGCGTGCGGCGCGCTCCAGGACGGCCGCATCGATGGTCGGACGGGGTAGCGATTCGGTGGCCATGTTCCCTACTCTACGCGAGCATCTGGCGCCGGCCCTGCGGGCCCGGGATCGAGGCGATAGGCCGCCGGCGTCGGCCGCAGCGGCCGGAGCAGCCATTCGGGGCGTCGCAGGCCCCGCTCCTGCGAGGCGGGGCGGGCCAGGGCCAGCCACTCCCGATAGATGCGCCGCGAGGCCCGAGTGTCGACGGAGATGTCGCCCTCCCGGTCGCCCTTCTGCGCCGGCCGCACGAGCACGCGCTGGTGCCAGGCGTGCTGGCCGGAGATGGGATCGGGGTGGACGGGGAAGATGAGGTTCTGGTGGACGCCCGCGTCGCGCCACCAGATGCGGCTCGAGTCGGGGTCCTTCGACCGGAACGGCGCAACGCCCTCCAGCCGACGCATCGTCCAGCGGCCCGGCTCCGTCTCGCGCAGGTCCACGCGCGCGCTCGACCAGCGATCGGTGCCGGCGTCCTCGGCCAGCCGCCAGCGGCCCATGTGATGCGACATCGCCACCACGCCGGGACGGATCCCCTCGGTAACCCAGGCATGGTTCACCAGGTAGCCCGTCTCGGTCTCGACACGCACGAGGTCGCCGTCGCGGACGCCGATCCGTTCCGCGTCCTCCGGATTGATCCAGACCGGGTTGGAGTGGGCGATCTCGTTGAGCCACTTCGCGTTGCCGGTGCGTGTGTGGACGAGCACGGGCAGCCGGAAGGTGGGCACGAGCGCGAACGCGTCGGGCGCGTCCATGCGCGCCCGCGAGACCTGGTTGGGCAGGTATGTCGGGACCGCCAGCTCCGGCCACCCCCAGTCGCGCAGGGTCGAGGAGAAGAACTCCAGCTTGCCCGAAGGCGTCGGGAAGCCACGCCGCCCCTCGCCGTCGACCAGCACACCCAGGCGCGCCCGCCCCGCGCCGTCGGGCGGGAGCAGGGGCACGTGCGCCACGTTCAGGCCAGGCCCGACCGGCGGCGGCCCGTAGACGAGGCCGGCGGCGGCGTCCACGACCACCCCTTCCCCCGCCATGTCCACCGGGTCGTCATGGCGCAGGTAAACGGCCTTCTCGACCTCGAAGGCACCGTAGCGGCGCATGTACGCGAGCGGGGTCAGCCCCTCGCGCGCGGCCACTTCGGGCAGCCCGGGCACCGAGTGCTCGAAGATCCAGCCGTAGTAGTCGTCCACGGTCATCTTCTCGCCCGGCCGGTCGGGCGCCTCGAAGAAGCGCCGGATGCCCAGCGAGCCGTCGGGATCGATGCGCCAGGACAGCTCGATCCAGAACTCGTTCTCCTCCCAGACCTCGCCCGGGTTCGTCTCCCGCGTGTCGGCGGTGGGGTGCCCGGCTCGCTCCGCGGCCACGCGGTTGACGGGCTGGCGGAAGCCGATCCAGGAGCCGGCATGGGTCTCGTAGCTGTGCAGGTCGTGGCGCTCGCTGCCCAGGCCCACGGGCAGCACGTAGTCGGCGTACCAGGCCGTCTCGTTCCAGACGGGCGTCAGCGCGGCGTGGCGGCCCACGAGATCCTCGCGGCGCAGCGCCTCCACCCAGGTCATGCCATCCGGGTTCGTCCAGACCGGGTTGTAGACGCGGGTGAAGTAGACGTCCAGCGAGCCGCGCCCCTCGAGCAGGAAGTGCGGCAGCAGGAAGGACATCTCGAAGAAGGCCAGCGGGTACTCGCGCGGCCAGGTCAGCTCGTTCCACTGCTCCGGGCGCGGGGGCAGGTAGGGCGGACGCGGCACCCACTTGTGCCACGTGTTGGGGCCGGTGCCGCCGGGCGTGCCCACCGAGCCGGTCAGCACGTTGAGGAAGAAGAGGCAGCGCGAGGTCAGCCAGCCGCCCAGCACGCCCGCCGCCGAGGCCCGCCAGGTGTGCGCCGCGAGGGCCGTGCCGGCGTTCGCCACCGCCTCGGCCACCGCGAGGACCTGGGCGGCCGGGATGCCCGTCTCGGCCTCGGCGTACTCGAGCGTGTAGCGGTCGTAGAGGACGCGCAGCTCGTGCACGAAGCGCTCGAAGGTCACCTCGGCGCCCGGCGCCAGCTCCTGCAGGCTCGCCTCCCAGTTGACCCAGCGGCGCACGAACTCGCGGTCGAAGCGGTCCTCGACCAGCAGGTGGCGGGCGATGGCCAGCAGCAGGGCCGGCTCGCTGCCCGGCCAGGCCGGCAGCCAGTGGTCGGCCTGGGCGGCGGTGTTGGAGAGGCGGGGGTCGATCACGATGAGCTTCGCGCCGCGCCGCTTCGCCTCCACGATGCGCTGGGCATGCGGGTTGAAGTAGTGGCCGCTCTCGAGGTGGGCGCTGATGAGCAGGATGACCTCGGCGTTGGCGAAGTCCGGCGAGGGCCGGTCGTAGCCCATCCAGAAGGCGTAGCCGGCACGCCCGCCCGAGGAGCAGACGTTGGTGTGCGAGTTGTGGCCGTCCACGCCCCACGCCCCCAGCACGCGCTCGGTGAAGCCGTCCTCGCCCGGCCGGCCCATGTGGCACATCACCTTGTTGGGTTCCTGGCGCACGAGGGCGGCGCGGATGCGCCCGGCCAGGTCGTCCAGCGCCTCGTCCCAGGTGCAGCGCTGCCAGGCGCCGGCGCCGCGCTCGCCCGTGCGCCGCAGCGGATGGAGGATCCGCTCCGGGTCTTCCACCTGGTTGCGGGTGGCCGGCCCCTTGGCACAGTTGCGTCCGCGGCTGCCCGGATGGAGCGGGTTGCCCTCGAACTTGCGCGTCTGGCCGGTCTCCTTGTCCACGTAGGCCAGGAGGCCGCAGGCCGACTCGCAGTTGAAGCAGGTCGTGGGCACGAGGCTGTAGCGGTGCTCCCGGCCGTGGGCGTCGCGCTCGGTCCAGTCGTCCCAGCGCTCCACGGGCGGGAAGGCCTCGAAGCCAGGCTGCATGGCGCCGCCGGCCGCGGGGTGATCGGCCGCGAACCCGTTGCGCTTCACGGGGTCGTCCACGCTCATCGCTCTTCGCCCCTAACTGATCGGCACGGCCTGGCCGGCCGCGACGAACCCGAACTCGTACCACAGCGCCCCGGCAGCGGCCAGAAGCCCCGCCGCGAGCAGGGCGGCCGGCGCCGCGGGGGCCAGCGCGGCCACCGCGACCGGCACCAGGCCGGCGAGGAGGACGCCACCCAGCCAGAAGTGCGTGCGGAACGGCCCGCGCACCAGCAGGTGGCCGGCAGCACGTGCGTTGGCGGTGGTCCTGCCGGCTCCTGCCTCGCCGGAGAGCAGCGCGGCGACGCCCAGCACGCCCCCACCGACGAGCGCAGCGCGGGCGAAGCCGGCGATGGTGTCGAGGCCGCCGGTCGCGGCCGCGGCCACGAGCAGGCCGGCCGCACCGAGCACGGTCATGTGGGCCAGCAGCACGAAGAAGACGGCCGGGTTCTGCCACAGGTCGCGCGCCTCGCACTGGGCCAGGAGAAAGGCCGTGTAGAGCGAGGCCAGGGCCGCCAGCACGACCGTCGGCGCGCCGAGGACCAGCAGGAGGGTTTCGTCCGCGCCGAACCAGGTGCCCAGGAACCAGAGCCCGAGCAGCCCGCTGTAGCCGACCAGCACGAAGGAGCCGAGGGCCAGCCAGCTGCGCCGCTGCGGCCGGATGAGGATCGTCCAGAAGCGCTCCGGGCGCTTGAGGTCCCAGACGAGCAACAACGTGGTCAGGCCGATGAAGGCGAGCGAAGCGAAGGCGGCGGCGAGGCGCAGCTCACGGCTCAGCGCGACGAGGCCCAGGGCAGGGGCGAGGAAGGCCAGCGCCCAGACACCGGCGCCGATGTTCTTCGTCCACAGGTAGAGCGCGACCTTCCAGCCCCACGGCTCGGGGTGGAAGGCGTCGTAGGCGACGCGCGCCCCGCCCCGGACGGGCGGCGCCTCGGCCTCCAGGGCGGCGATGGCCGCGCTGTGGTCCTTCGCCCCACCCCGGCGCCGCTCGCTCCACATGTAGGCATCGGCGTGCACGGGTGCCAGCGGGTCCAGGGCGGTCGCCGAGGCGCCCAGGTAGAAGGCGTTCGGCCGGGTCGCCTGCTCCGGCCGGCGCACCGTGGTCGGCCTGCTGGCCACCACCTGCGCGACCCGGCTGCGCGGATCCTCGAGGTCTCCGAAGAGGAGCGACTCGGTGGGGCAGACCACGACGCAGGCGGGCAGGAGCCCCTGGTCCACGCGGTGGGAGCAGAAGTTGCACTTCTCCGCCACGTGCTCCTGGGGGTCGATGTAGATCGCGTCGTAGGGGCAGGCCTGGAGGCAGGCCTTGCAGCCGATGCAGCGCCCGGTGTCGAAGTCGACGATGCCGTCGGGGCGCTTGAACATCGCCGTGGTGGGACAGATCTCCACGCACGGCGGCTCCTCGCAGTGGTTGCAGCGCAGGACCGCGATGTCGCGCCGCGTGGCCGGGAAGGTTCCCCGCTCGACGTACTTGACCCATGTACGATTGACGCCGAGGGGAACGTCGTTCTCGGATTTGCAGGCGGTCGTGCAGGCATGGCAACCGATGCAGCTCGTCTGGTCGATGACCCAGGCGTGATTCGCCAAGCCGACCCGCCCTCATTCGCGACGTTTGGACGTTGACACCGGGGACCGCGCCCGAGTATATACAGGCATCGCGATACTGCAATATGCTCGCGCCGCGAAACCCAGGATGCAGGAGGCTGAGATGACGGACGCGCCGGCCACCGATCGGACGCTCGACTGCAAGGGCCTGCTGTGCCCCATGCCGATCGTCAAGCTCTCCAAGATGATCAAGGAGATGGCCTCGGGCGAGGTCGTCGTCCTCGAGGCCACGGACCCCGGCGCCGTTCCCGACGTCATCGCCTGGTCGAAGAACACCGGCCACCCGCTCATCGCCCAGGACCAGGAGGGCAAGGTCATGCGCTTCTGGATCCGCAAGGCCTGAACGCGGCGCGTCCCACCGGTCGACGAAGGGTCCCACGTCATGGCGCGTCTCCTCTACGTCCACACGGGCGGCGTCAACACGCCCGAGCGCAGCGCCACCCCGATCTACCTCGCCACGACGGCGGCGGCGATGGACATCGAGGTCGGCATCTACTTCACGGTCAACGGCCCGACGCTCCTCAAGAAGGGCGTCGCGGAGACGCTGATCGTGCCCAAGTACGACGGGCAGGGCGCCCCCCTGCGGCGCTTCATCGACCAGGCGCTCGACCTGGGCGTGAAGTTCTACGTCTGCCAGCCCAGCCTGGACCTGCACGGCCTGACCCGGGACGATCTCATCGAGGGCGTGGAGATGATCGGGGGGGCCGCCTTCAACGACATGGCCCTCGAGGCCGACCAGGTCATCTGCTTCTGATGCCGGCGGCCGTGTCGTGACCCTCCAGGCGCGCTACGCCGATGTCCCCGTCGAGACGAAGCAGCGCCTGTTCGACGAGGTCCGCGCCGACATCCGCTTCAAGGACTACCTCTTCGGCTGCTACGAGTGCGGCATCTGCGTCGCGGCCTGCCCCTCGGCCCGCTTCTACGACTTCTCCCCGCGCAAGATCGCCCAGGCCACCGGGCGCGAGGACCTGGGCATGTTCTACGAGCAGCTCAACGACGACATCTGGAACTGCTCGCAGTGCTTCAGCTGCCTGCGCTGCCCGCGCGGCAACAACCCCGGCGGGCTCATCACGATCATGCGCGAGGTGGCCATCAACAACGGCCTGACGTCCGCCCGCCAGGCGCTCGAGGGCTACGGCCGGGTCGTCTACAAGATCATGTCCACCGGCACCCAGGTCTCGCCCGACATGCTCCAGCCCAACGCCTTCCCGGACTGGGGACCGCACGTGGCGGAGATCTCCGAGAACCTCGAGCTGTGGCGCCGGGCCCTGCCGCCGGAGACACTGCACACGACCACGACGGCCTGGTATGTCGACGACAAGACGCTCACCGAGCTCTACCTCATCTGGCACATGACCGGGGTCCTGGACATGATCAAGGAGGTCGACGAGGGCCTCCACATGATCCTCAACGACGTGATGGAAGAGCTGCTCGAAGAAGCCGGTTACTCGACCGCATAGCCGAGCACGAAGGAGCCCCGCGATGCCCATCCCCCTGAACGTCATCGAGGCCCGGCGGGCACAGCGCGACGAGCGCGGCCCCACGGCGCCCCCGACGGAGGACATCCGCGAGAAGGTCTTCGAGCTCGAGGCGAAGGGCGAGTGGATCGTGCAGCGCGTGCCCGAGCCGTGGGTCGGGGTGACCACGAAGTACGGCCGCATCAAGAAGATCCCCGCCGAGCACACCTGGCACCACAAGTCGTGCGGGCAATGCGGCCACATCCCCGGCTACTCGACGGCCATCTACTGGCTCAACCGCGCCCTCGACTTCGACTACAACGATCCCAAGGACCAGACCTCCTGCACGGCGTGGAACTACTACGCCTCGGCCACCTCGAACGTGGGCGCCCAGGCGGCCGTGGCCATGCGCAACTTCGGCGCCGCCTACGAGAGCGGCTACTTCCCGACCATCCATTGCGGCACCTCCTACGGCCACTACAAGGAGGTGCGCGAGGAGCTCGTCGCGCACGCCGAGCTGCGCGACGAGGTGCGCCGCATCTGCGACAAGCTGGGCAAGCCGTTCGTCATGCCCGAGGAGATCGTCCACTACTCCGAGTGGGTCTACGCCATGCGCCACGAGTTCGCCCAGCGCCGCGTCCTGGACCTCTCGAGCATCGACGTCACCGTCCACCCGGCCTGCCACTACCACAAGCTCGTGGTCGAGGATGCCATCTACGACCCGGACGTGTACGGCGGGCAGCGCACGGCCGTCGTCTCGGCCGTCGTCACGGCGCTCGGCGCGAACGTCAAGGACTACTCGACCTGGTTCGACTGCTGCGGCTTCGGCTTCCGCCACATCCTCGTCCAGCGCGACTTCACGCGCTCCTTCGCCACGCTGCGCAAGATCGAGGTCATGCGTGAGGAGGCCAACCCGGACGTCGTGCTGACCCACGACACCGGCTGCGTCACGACGCTCGACCAGAGCCAGTTCGCGGCCCGCGCCCACGACGTGAAGGTGGGCGTGCCGGTCATGTCCGAGGCCCAGTTCGCGGCGCTCGCCATGGGCGCCCACCCCTATCGCGTCTGCCAGCTGCACTGGCACAACACCGAGTACCGGCCGCTGCTCGAGAAGATGGGCATCGACTGGCGCGAGCGCTGGCGCGAGTTCGAGGACGACCTCGAGCGCCTGCGCAAGGGCGACAAGCAGTTCCTGACCTGGGAGGACGCCGATGCCTGAGACCGTGCTCGTGGTGGGTGGCGGCCCGGCCGGGCTGGAGGCGGCGCGCACCGTCGCCCAGCTCGGCGGTCGGGCTGTGCTGGTGGAGCGCCGCGACGTGCTGGGCGGCACGCCCGACGAGTCGCACTACGCGGCGCTGACGCCGAACATGGGATCCGCCCAGGAGGCGCTCGACATCCTGCGCGCCGGCGTGCGGGACCCGGCCATCGAGGTCCACCTCGGCGCGCGCCTGAGCGCGTTCGCCGGGTCGGCGGGCGATTTCACGGCGTCCGTGACCGGCGCCGACGGCGCCACGACCGAGGTCAAGGCCGGCGCCGTCGTGGTGGCCACCGGATTCCAGCACTTCGACCCCGGCCGCGAGACGCAGATGTACGGCTACTACGAGCACGCCGACGTGATCACGCTGCCCGACGCGGAGAAGATGCTCAGCGAGCATCGCTTCGTGCGGCCCTCGACCGGCGAGCCGCCGCGCAACGTGGCCTTCATCCAGTGCGTCGGCTCGCGCGACCGGCGCCTGGGCAACGACTACTGCTCGAAGGTCTGCTGCGGCGTCGCCTCGAAGGAGGCCATCGAGATCCGGCGCCTGCTGCCCGACGCGAAGGTCTACATCTTCTACATCGACATGCGCATGTACGGCTACTGGGAGAACGAGATCTACTGGCCCGCCCAGGAGCAGTACAACGTCAACTACATCCGGGGCATCGTCACCGAGATCGTGGCCAAGGAAGGCCGACTGCTCATGAAGGGCGAGGACACCACCATGGGCCGCCCGCTCGAGGTGCTCATGGACGTCATCGTCCTCTCGGTGGGCATGGAGCCCAGCCGCGGCACGCGCGAGGTGGCGGCCCTGCTGGGCGTCGAGCAGAACCGCTTCGGCTTCATCGCCACGCCGGGCGAGCCGATGGACCCCGTGGGCACGAGCGTGCCGGGCATCTTCGTGGCCGGCGCCGCCGCCGGGCCGAAGGACCTCGAGGACACCATGGGCATGGCCGGCTCGGCGGCGGCGAAGGCGCTGGCGGCCGCCCGGCAGGCGGGCGTGCGAACGGCGGGTGCCGTCTCGTGATGAGCGGCGCGGCCTGGTCCGGCGAGGGGTACGCGGTCGATCCGAGCGCGGTCGACGCGCCCAGCGCCGTCGAGTTCATGCGCGAGGCGCTGATCAAGATCGACGAGGCGGACATCGGCGCAGTCAGCGACCTGCTGGCGCGCAAGCGCGAGCTGATGGCGCCGTTCCTGGCCGAGGCCTCGCTGGCGCAGGGGACCGCGGACGCCGTTCGACCGATCCTCGCGCGTGTCTTCGCCACGCGACGACGCAGCGACGAGATCCTGCTGGCCGTTGGCGCGCCCGTCCTGGCGCGGGCGATACGGGACCTGCTCCACGGGGCGGACCCCCTCGACGCCCGCTTCCGCGCCTTCGAGGAGGCGCTGTCGGGACTCGAGGCCCCTATCCGCCGCGAGCTGGCCGGGGAGTGCCTCCACCACCTCGAGCCCGAGCGCGGCTGGCTCTGGGCGCGCTGGATGTGGGACCCCGTGACGCGCACCGGCGCGCTGCCGCTGGTGATGGTCGAGGACTTCGACCTCGGCGGGCCCGACGGCGGCGTGATCTACCTGCGCGTCGGGGCGGCCAGCGCGGCCGTGGTCGAGGTCGCCGACGAGCTGGGCTTCGGGCGCATGCGCGCCAACCCCTTCGTGGTCGACGTCTACCTCGCGGCCATCTACGGGGTCTACCTCTACACCGTGACCCGCCTGCGCATGACCCAGGAGTTCAACCGCGTCATCCCCCAGCTGCCCGACCTCGTGCGACGGCTGCTGGGCGTCTACCGGCTGGACGCGTGAGGCCCCCATGAGCGACCAGCCGCTGATCAAGGTCGACCGCATCCTGGAGAAGGAGCACGCGGTCATCGATGGCATCGACATCTCGGGCCGCTGGAACCGGATGTTCAGCCAGCGCTCGATCACCGAGTACCCCACCGAGGCCATGGACTGGATCACCGGCCTCGACGGCGGGGAGTCGCTGCGCGACTGCTACCAGTGTGGCAAGTGCGTCCCGGTCTGCCCCGTCCAGCACGTGGGCAGCTACGGCCCGCGCAAGCTGCACGTGAAAGTGCTGCGCGGCAACAACCTCATCGACGACCCCGACCTCTGGCTGTGCACGACCTGCGGCAACTGCTTCCGGGTCTGCCCCAAGGAGGTCAACCCGCTGCAGATCATGCCCGCCATCCGCGAGCAGGCGGTGCTCCAAGGGAAGGTGCCCGACGAGCTGGCCCAGGCCTTCGCGAACCTCCAGCGCCAGGGCAACCCGCAGGGCGAGTCGCCGCGCAAGCGGGTCGACTGGGCCGCCGAGGCGGGCGTGCCGGTGCCGCTCATCGGCGAGCTGGGGCGGCCGGTGGACGTGCTCTGGTACGTCAGCGACTACACGAGCTACCACCCCCGCGGCAAGGACGCCGCGCGGGCCATGGCGCGCGTGCTGACCGCGCTCGGGGTGGACTTCGCCATCCTCGGCCCCGAGGAGCGCAGCGACGGCGACTCGGCCCGCCTCGCGGGCGAGACCGGCCTCTTCGAGCTGCTCGCGGAGCAGAACATCAAGGCCTTCGGCAAGTACGCGTTCGCGCGCCTCGTGGTCATGGACCCGCACGCCTACAACGCCTTCCGCAACCACTACCCGCGGCTGGGCTGGACGGGCGAGGTGCTGCACTACACGCAGTTCCTCGCCGAGCACGTCGAGCGCATCGCCTGGCGCTCCCGCCTGGACCTCGAGGTCACCTACCACGACCCGTGCTACCTCGGGCGCAACAACGGCGAGTACGACGCGCCGCGCAAGCTCCTCGCGGCGATCCCCGGCGTGCGCCTCGCCGAGATGCCCCACAACCGGGCCAACGGCTACTGCTGCGGCGGTGGTGGCGGGGGCATGTGGCTCGACGGCTTCGTCGCCGAGCACGTCTCGGAGCGCCTCTCCGAGCGGCGCGTGCGCGAGGCCGTGGCCACGGTGGGCACCGACGGCAGCGGGGTGCTCTCGGTGGCCTGCCCCTACGAGCCCTCGCGCTTCGAGGACGCGGTGAAGTCCACCGGCAACGACGGCCGCATCGTCGTGCGCGACATCATCGAGCTGATCGACCAGGCGATGCAGCCGCTGCCCGCCACAACGGCATGAACGACTACCTGCGGGTCGGCAGCGCCGGGGCGACGTCCATGACGGGCGACCTCACGGACGGGAAGGTGGGCGTCCTCTCGGACGTGCACGGCAATGTGCACGCCCTCGAGGCGGTGCTGCGGGATGTCCGGGACCAGGGCTGCGACGCCCTGGTCGTCGCCGGAGACCTCGCTGCCTACGGACCTGCGCCGGTGGAGACGGTCGACCTCCTGGCTGGGCTCGACGCGCTGATCGTCCGGGGCAACACCGATCGCTACCTTGCCGAAGGCGAAGGCTCGTCCCCCCGGGGACGGGACCCCGATCGGGCCGCCTCGCTGAGCTGGACACGGGAGCTGCTCGGCGAGGAGCGTCTCCGCTTCCTCGGCCGGCTCCCGACCTCGGCCAGCCTCGACGGCTGCCTGGTCGTGCATGCCTCCCCCGAGGACGATGAGCGGGGCATCGGGCCGGACACGCCGGACGAGGAGATCCAGGCCCACGCGTGGCAGGGCAGCATCCTGTGCGGCCACACTCACCGCCCTCTCCACCGCCACGTGCCGGGCCGACAGATCGTGAACGCGGGGAGTGTGGGCTGGCCCCTGGACGGCGACCCTCGGCCGAGCTACGCGGTCCTGGAGCGCGCTCCCGACGGGCACGAGCTGCCCTGGCGGGTCTCCCTGCGCCGAGTGGACTACGACCGCAGCCGTGCGCTGGCCGAGCTCGAGCGCCGCCGGGTGCCGTGGCGACACGTCGTGCGGCACTACATCGAGACCGCGACGTGGCGATCCCAGATGAGCGAGGTCGGGAGGTCCTCATGACGCTCGTACCGCCGCACGGGCCGAGCCGCACCCTCCAGCCGTTGCTCATGCCGGCCGGGGAACGCGCCGAGGAACGGACACGGGCGGCCCGTCTGCCCGCCATCCAGATGACGTCGCGCGAGACCTCCGACCTCATCATGCTGGGGATCGGCGCCTTCACGCCACTCACCGGGTTCATGGGCGAGGCCGACTGGCGCAGCGTCTGCGACCAGCTGTCCCTCGGCGACGGCACCTTCTGGCCCATCCCCATCACCCTCGCCGCCGGCGTCGGGGATGCCGGTCGGTTGGCACAGGGGCAGGAGGTGGCCCTCGTCGACGGCGAGAGCGGCGAGCTGATGGGGACCATGCGGGTCGAGGAGCGCTACCGGATCGACCGGCTCCACGAGTGCCAGGAGGTCTTCCGGACCACCGACCCCACCCACCCCGGCGTGGCCAAGGTCCTCGGGCAGGGGGAAGTCAACCTGGCCGGGCCGGTGCGAGTGCTCTCCGAGGGCCCGTTCCCCGAGCGCTACCCGGGCATCTATCTCCGGCCCGCCGAGACGCGGGAGCTGTTCCAGGCCAAGGGCTGGAGCACGGTCGCCGCCTTCCAGACGCGCAACCCGATGCACCGCGCACACGAGTACCTCGCCAAGGTCGCCATCGAGGTGTGCGACGGGCTGCTCATCCACCAGCTGCTCGGGCGCCTGAAGGAGGGCGACATCCCCGCCGAGGTCCGGGTGCGGGCCATCGACGCCCTCGTCTCTCACCACTTCGTGCCCGACACCTGCGTGCAGGCGGGGTATCCCATGGAGATGCGCTACGCCGGACCGAGGGAAGCGTTGCTGCACGCAGTCTTCCGGCAGAACTTCGGCTGCAGCCACCTCATCGTGGGCCGCGACCACGCCGGAGTCGGTAGCTACTATGGGCCGCTCGACGCACAGCACATCTTCGACGAGATCCCGGCCGGTGCCCTGGAACTGCGGCCGCTGCGGATCGACCTGACGTTCTTCTGCTCCGGCTGCGACGGCATGGCCTCGACCCGGACCTGCCCCCACGACTCCGGGCAGAGGCTGCTCATCAGTGGCACCGACCTGCGCCGGATGCTCTCCCAGGGCGAGCCGGTGCCGGAGCATTTCAGCCGCCCCGAAGTGCTCGCGATCCTGCGTGACTACTATGTCGGCATCGCGCAGGCCGCGGCCGCCCGCGGCCTCGCCGCCGAACCCGCCCTTGCCGGAACACTTCAGCAGAAGGGAGGAGCTTAGGCATGCCCACCTACGTCAACCCGGACAAGTGCGATGGCTGCAAGGCGCTCGACAAGCCCGCCTGCGCCTACATCTGTCCGAACGACCTCATGGTCCTGGATACGGCCCTCGGCAAGGCCTTCAACCAGGAGCCCGACCAGTGCTGGGAGTGCTACTCCTGCGTGAAGACCTGCCCGCAGTCGGCCATCGCGATGCGTGGCTACTCGGACGTGATGCCGCTGGGCGCCAGCCTTACCCCGCTGCGCGGCACGGAGTCGATCATGTGGACGGTGCAGTACCGCGACAAGCGGGTGAAGCGGTTCAAGTTCCCGATCCGGACCACGCCATGGGGCACCATCGACCCGTTCGCGGGCATGCCCGAGCCTGACATCTCCCGCATCAAGGATCCACACCTGGCCGGCGAGGACGTCTGGCTGGGTGTCGATCGTCTTCCGGTAGCCGAGGGGATGGTCTCGTGAACGCGCCCGAAGTCGAAGTCGTCGAAACGGACCTGCTCATCCTCGGCGGCGGCATGGCCGGCTGCGGGGCCGCCTACGAAGCCGGCTACTGGGGTCGCGCCCGAGGACTGCGGACGACGATCGTGGAGAAGGCGGCGGTCGAGCGCAGCGGCGCCGTGGCCATGGGCCTCTCGGCCATCAACTGCTACATGGGCATGCGCTGGGGCGAGAACCAGCCCGAGGATTTCGTGCGCTACGTGCGCCAGGACCTGATGGGGCTCTGCCGCGAGGACCTCGTCTACGACATCGCCCGCCACGTGGACGCGTCCGTCCACCAGTTCGAGGAGTGGGGCCTGCCCATCTTCAAGAACGAGGACGGTCGCTACAAGCGCGAGGGCCGCTGGCAGATCATGATCCACGGCGAGTCGTACAAGCCGATCGTGGCGGAGGCGGCCAAAGGGGCCATCGGGCCCGAGAACGTCTACGAGCGGATCTTCGTCTCCCATGTGCTGAAGGATCCCGGCACCGGACGGGCCTCCGGCGCCATCGGCTTCTCCGTGCGCGAGAACAAGATCTTCGTGTTCAAGGCCCGCGCCGTGATCTCCTCGGCCGGCGGTGCCACCGGCGTCTTCCGCCCCCACGCCGTGGGCGAGGGGCTGGGCCGCATCTGGTACGCGCCGTGGAACACCGGCTCGGCCTACTCGCTGATGATCAAGGCCGGCGCGACGATGACGCAGATGGAGCACCGCCTCGTCGTCACGCGCTTCAAGGACGGCTACGGGCCGGTGGGCATGTGGTTCCTGCTCTTCAAGGGCAAGGTCAAGAACGCCTACGGCGAGCTGTACGAGGAGACCCAGGCCGCCGCTCTCGACGAATTCCCGCCCTACGGCGCAGCCCGACCGATCCCCACCCCATTGCGCAATCACCAGATGCTGCGTGACCAGGCGCAGGGACGGGGCCCCCATTACATGCGCACCGACGAGGCCCTGCAGGCCAGGACGGCCGGGCTCGACCCCAAGGCGATCCGCGAGATCGAGAGCGACGCCTGGGAGGACTTCCTCGACATGACCATGTCGCAGGCGCTCCTGTGGGCCTCGAACAACATCGACCCGGCCGTGGACCCCTCGGAGCTCGTGCTGACCGAGCCGTACCTCATGGGCTCGCACTCCTCGGCGACGGGCGCCTGGGTCAGCGGACCCGAGGACCTGTCCCCGCCCGACTACTTCTGGGGCTACAACCGCATGACCACCGTGCCCGGGCTCTTCGCGGCCGGAGACGGCGTGGGAGGGTCGGCGCACAAGTTCTCGTCGGGCTCCTACGCCGAGGGACGGCTGGCGGCAAAGGGCGCCATCGCCTACATCACGGACAACCCCGACCGGCCACGGGTCGACGACGAGCAGGTGCAGGGCATCGTCCAGGAGCTCTTCCAGCCCTACCGGGTCTTCGAGGAGAACCAGGGCGCCTCGACCAGTGCGGCCGTCAACCCGAACTACTTCGATCCCAAGCAGGGTCTGCTGCGGCTCCAGAAGGTGATGGACGAGTACGTGGCCGGCCTCAGCGCGAAGTACATCACCAATGAGCCGACGCTCCAGCGCGGGCTCCAGCTGCTCGGCCTGTTCAAGGAAGACATGGGTCAGGTTGCAGCCCGCGACCGCCACGAGCTGCTCCGCTGCTGGGAGTTGTGGGACCGCATCTGGTGCGCCGAGGCGCACGCGCGCCACATCCTCTTCCGCAAGGAGACCCGCTGGCCCGGCTACTACTACCGCGGGGACTACCCCAAGCTGGACGACGAGAATTGGAAGGTCTTCGTCAACTCGCGCTACGACGCCCAGACAGGAGAGTGGGCACTGGCGACCGAGCCGCACCACTCGATCGTGCCCTGAGCCGCCGGTGACGGACCGGGCGACCGAGGTGCCGGTCGAAGGGATGATCGGCGCCTCGGAGGAGATCCTCGTGGTGGGCGGCGGCATCGCCGGGATCACGGCCGCCCTCGAGGCGGCCGAGGCCGGCGCCCGGGTGTACCTCGTGGAGAAGAACGCCCACCTCGGCGGGCGCGTGGCGCAGCTCGCGCGGTACTTCCCCAAGCTCTGCCCGCCCAACTGCGGGCTGGAGATCAACTTCCAGCGCCTGCGCGACAACCCCGATATCCGCTTCTTCACCATGTCGGAGGTCGAGCAGGTGGAGGGCGGTCGGGGCCGCTACCGCGTCAAGATCCGCCGTCAGCCCCGGTACGTCAACGACCGCTGCACGTCCTGCGGTGAGTGCGTGCCGGTCTGCCCGGTCGAGCGACCCGACCCGTTCGACTACGGGATGAGCACGACCAAGGCGATCTCCCTCAGCCACGAGATGGCCTTCCCGATGAAGCATGCGATCGACGGCGCGACCTGCCTCTTCGAGGAGTGCGGCAAGTGCGTCGCAGCCTGCCCCTATGACGCGATCGACCTGCGGGCCCAGCCGGAAACCATCGAGCTCGAGGTCGGCGCGATCATCGTCGCCACCGGATGGCAGCCCTACGACGCCCGGGCGATCACCAACCTCGCCTTCGAACACCACCCGGACGTGATCACCAACGTGATGTTCGAGCGCATGCTGGCCGACAACGGGCCGACGCAGGGCCGCCTCCTGCGGCCTTCCGACGGTTCACCCGTGGACAGCGTCGCCTTCGTCCAGTGCGCCGGCTCACGCGACCGCCTGCACCTGGCCTACTGTTCGGGTATCTGCTGCCTGGCCTCGCTGAAGGAGGCGCAGCTGCTGCTCGAGCGCAACCCGCAGGCCCAGGCCCACATCTTCTACATCGACCTGCGCACGCCGGGAACGTACGAGGCGTACGCGGCCAAGGTGCTCGCACAGCCCAACATCCGGGCGGTGAAGGGCAAGGTGGCGGACATCCTGCCCGATGCCGACGGCGACCGGCTGGTCGTGGTGGCCGACGACATGGTCGGCGGCGCCATGAGCCGGACCTCGGTGGACCTGGTCGTGCTGGCGACGGGCATGGTCCCCAGCCGGGACGGGGAAGGTGTCGCGGGAGCCCTGGGCCGGGACGCGGACGGCTTCCTCGCCGAGGGCGGCGACGGCTCCGGCATCTTCGCGGCCGGCTGCGCCCGCGCCCCGGTGGACGTGGCCACGGCCGCGCTGGACGGCACCGCAGCGGCCATGCGGGCACTCAACACGGTGCGACGCGCCGTGGCCAGCACATGAGCACGGCCAGGAAGACGGGGGTCTACATGTGCCGTGGCTGCAGCATCGGCGACTGCATCGACGTCGACGCCCTGGCCACCATGGCCGGGGCCGGCGAGGGGGTGGTGGTCACCCGGACCTCGCCGGCGTTCTGCCTCGAAGACGCGGGGCTGATCGCCACCGACGTCGCCGAACAGGGCCTCGACGCGGTGGTCGTGGGCGCCTGCTCGCCGCGGGTGAACCGCCAGGTGCTCAGCTTCCCGCCGGCGACCGTGCGACGGGTCAACCTTCGCGAGCAGGTGGCGTGGAGCCACGCGCCGGGCGAGGAGGCCACCCAGGAACTGGCGGCCGACCTGCTGCGCATGGGCCTCGCCGCCGCCCGCCACGGGATGCCGCCCCAGCCGTACACCCAGGATCACGAGCGCTCCGTCCTGGTCGTGGGGGCGGGTCCGGCCGGGCTCAGCGCCGCGTATGCGGCCGCCGAGGCCGGCTACGCCGTGACGCTCGTCGAGAAGGCTCCCCAGGCGGGCGGCTTCCTGCGCCGGATCCACCGCGGCTACCCGAGCCGGCCCGATCCCCTCGATTCGCTCGTCGACCTCGATGTGGCGGGCCTGGTCGGGCGGGTCGCCTCGCACCCCGGGGTGACGCTGCGCACGTCGACCACGGTGCTGGAGGTCGCCGGCCAGCCGGGGCGATTCACCGTCTCCCTGGAGCGCGAGGATGGCCGGGAAGAGATCGTCGCCGGCGCCGTCGTGTTCGCCACCGGTTTCGAGCCGGTTTCGGCCGAGTCCTTCGCCGCCTACGGGTTGGGCAAGTTCCCCAACGTCATCACGTCGGTCGACATGGAGACCTTGGCCCGGGAGGCGGAGATCCGCCGGCCGGGGGACGGCCGGCCGGTGCGGCGGGTGGCGATCCTGGCCTGTGACGGACCCGGCGACGGCGCCAACCTCCCCTACACGGGCAGCGTGGCCAGCATGGTGGCGCTCAAGCAGGCGGTGTACGTGCTCGAGCGGCACCCGGACGCAGAGGTGTTCATCGTCTACGCCGACATGCAGACGCCGGGCCTGGACGAGCTGTACTACCGGTTCGTGCAGGAGCGGCGGGGCGTGTTCTTCCTCCGGGGCCAGGTGGCCGCTGTGGACGAGGGGCCGGATGGCGACCTCACCATCACGGCCCGTGACTCGGTCCTCGCGCGCGACGTCTCCATCGAGGTGGACCTCGCCGTGCTCGACGTCGGGATGGTCGCGACCTCGGCGCCGCAGGTCTCCGACCCGGCGAGCCTCCACCTCAAGTACCTGCAGGGCGAGGCCTTGCCGGTGCACCGCGCCGGGTATGTCGACTCCAACTTCCTGTGCTTCCCCTTCGAGACCAGCCGCACCGGCGTCTATGCGGCCGGCTGTGTGCACCGCCTGCAGGACGTGGCCGCCAGCCGGCGCGACGGCGCGGCTGCGGCGCTCAAGGCGGTGCAGGTGGTCGAGAAGGCGGCCCAGGGCGCCGCGGTGCATCCGCGGGTCGGCGACCTCGGATTCCCGCAGTTCTTCATGCAGAAGTGCACGGCGTGCGGCCGGTGCACGCAGGAGTGCCCGTTCGGCGCCCTCGAGCTCGACGACCTGAGTCACCCCGTCATCAACACGAACCGCTGTCGCCGCTGCGGGATCTGCATGGGTGCCTGCCCGGTGCAGGTGATCTCCTTCCCCGACTACTCGGTCGAGATGCTCTCCGAGATGCAGAAGGTGGTCGACCTGCCCGAGGACGACGGCCAGCCGCGGATCCTCGTCCTCGCCTGCGAGAACGATGCCTACCCCGCCCTCGACATGGTCGGCATCAACCGCCTCCGGTACCCGGCCCAGTTCAGGATCGTGCCGGTTCGCTGCCTCGGCTCGGTGAACTCGGTCGTCGTCGCCGACGCCGTGCAGCGCGGCTTCGACGGCGTGGCCCTGCTCGGCTGCCGCTCGGGCGACGACTACCAGTGCCACTTCATCCAGGGCAGCGGCCTGCTCGGCGTGCGCATGGAGAATGTTCGCGAGACGCTCGGGCGGCTTGCCCTCGACGAGGATCGCGTGCAGGTGCTCGAGACCTCGATCG
>LDXM01000029.1 GCA_001443375.1 Chloroflexi bacterium CSP1-4 | reverse complement strand
GCAGGCGAGCCGGGTGGTGCGGCGCCGCGCCCCGGTGAGCCGGCGTCGGTCGCCCGGGGGCGGTGCGCAGACGGATGGGCTGGGGGCGGATCGTCCGGTCCGGCTCGAAGCCGGCCACGGTCTCCGTGGGAATGGGGCGGCCCAAGAGTCGCTCGATGTCCCGCAGGAGCCTGGCCTCGTCCACGCAGACGAGGGAGATGGCCTGACCATCGGTGCCCGCGCGGCCGGTGCGGCCGATGCGGTGGACGTAGTCCTCGGTGACCATGGGCAGCTCGAAGTTCACCACGTGCGGCAGCGCGTCGATGTCGATGCCCCGGGCGGCGATGTCGGTCGCCACCAGCACGGCGACCCTGCCCGCCTTGAGGTCGGCCAGGGCGCGGACGCGCTGCGGCTGGCTCTTGTTGCCGTGGATCGCGGCGACGGCGATGCCGTCCTTCGCGAGTTGCTCGGCGAGCCGGTTGGCGCCGTGCTTGGTGCGGGTGAAGACGAGCGCCTGCCCGATCCGGCCGCTGCGCACGAGGTGGCTGAGCAGCTCGCGCTTGCGCTCGCGGTCGACGGGAACGACGAGCTGGCTGACCAGCTCGGGGGCGGTGTTGCGGCGGGCGATCTGGACGTAGGCCGGATCGGCCAGGATGCCGGCTGCCAGGTTCCGGATCTCGTCCGAGAAGGTGGCCGAGAAGAGGAGGTTCTGGCGGCGCGCGGGGAGCAGCGCGAGGATGCGGCGGATGTCGCGGATGAAGCCCATGTCGAGCATGCGGTCGGCTTCGTCGAGGACGAGGATCTCCACCCGCCCGAGGTCGATGGTGCGCTGCGCGACGTGGTCGAGCAGCCGACCCGGTGTGGCCACCACGATCTCGGGGCCGGCGCGCAGCCAGCGGACCTGGGGATCGAAGCCCACACCGCCATAGATGGTCGTGGAGCGGACGGGACGCGCGGCGCCGTAGGTGCGCACGCTCTCCTCGACCTGGAGCGCGAGCTCGCGCGTCGGGGCGAGCACGAGCGCGCGGATGGGCGAGCGACCGGGGTAGCGGTCGCGGGAGGCGTGCAGGCGCTGCAGCATGGGTAGCACGAAGGCGGCCGTCTTGCCGGTGCCGGTCTGGGCGCCGGCGAGCAGGTCGCGGCCGGCGAGGACGAGCGGGATGGCCTCGCTCTGGACCGGGGTGGGCTCGCTGTAGCCCTGGTCGGCGACGGCGCGGAGGAGCTCGGGCGCGAGCCCGAGTCGATCGAAGGACATGGGAGAGAAGCTCCTGGCTGGGCCCTCCCGCGTGGCTCGCGGGGCCCGGTCAGGGCGTGAGGTGGATCGGGATCGGACGGTGGGATGACCGGGGCGCAGACCGGTGCGCCCGTCGAAGACGAGAGCCGAAGGATACCCGACGCAGGCCCAACGCGCCCGGGGTGGTCCCGCACGCGCACCGCGGGAGGGTTACAGCCCGAAGAGCCCGAGCGCCTCGATGGCGATCCAGAGGGCGAAGAGGAGCCCGAAGAGGAGCACGGCGACCAGCGCGATGCGGCGCAGGTCCTGGGCCACGTAGACGTACTCCTCGGCCGCGCGCGTCGCCAGCAGGCTGCTGGGGCGGACGCGGCCAGTGCGGAGCTGGTTCATGCCGCCCGCGCGCTCCAGCTCGGACGCGGCGGCCGCCGGACGTCCCTCGACGATGGCCTCCGCCGCGACCGCGGCGGCTTCGGGCGGGCTGGCCGGGTGCGGCTGACGGTCGCCGCGGCCGCGATGGCTGGGTCGGTTGGTCGGGGGCCGGCGCGCGCCGCGCGTCCGCTTGCTCACGTCTGGTCGTCCTCGTCGTCACGGGTGGCTGCCGGGTCACGGCCTCGGCCGCCCGCAGGATAGCGCATCGGCCCCGCGCGGACGTCCGGCGGCCCGTGCGAGAATCCGCGGGTGCCCGACCTCGGACCCGCGCTCCCCCTGATCACACTGCTCGCCTTCTGCGCGGCCTTCGCCTGGGTGCTGCTGCTCACCCGGCGCGTCCGGGACCTGCGGCGCCGCCTGGCCGGGATCACGCGGGGAGCCGAGGGGCGCTCGCTGGAGGCCATCCTCGAGGCCCATCTTCGACGGGTCCACGAGGTCGACGACGAGCTGCGTACGGTGGAGCGGCGCACGACGGCGCTCGAGGCGCAGGCGCGCAAGGCCGTGCAGCGCGTGGGGCTCGTCCGCTTCAACCCGTTCGAGGACACCGGCTCGAACCAGAGCTTCGCGCTGGCGCTCCTCGACGAGGATGGCGACGGCGTGGTCGTCTCCAGCCTCCACTCGCGCAACGCGACGCGCCTCTACGTGAAGCCGGTCGTGGCCGGAGGGACCGAGACGGCCCTCTCCGCCGAGGAGGCCGAGGCGCTGCGCGCGGCGCAGGTGCCGCGCGGGGCCGACAGGCGGGCGTGACACCCTAGCTGGCACGCCGCGCGGTGACGATGCCGCCCGTGACCAGCCCCCTGCCCCTTTTGCCCACTTCGTCCCCGCCGATCCCGGCCACCGCACCGGTCTCCCTGGAGGCGGTGGCGGGGCTCCTGCGCGGCCTCGACCGCGCGCAGCGCCGGGCCGTCACGCACGGCGACGGGCCGCTGCTCGTGCTGGCCGGCCCGGGCACCGGCAAGACGCGCGTCGTCACCCATCGCATCGCCTGGCTCATCGCCACCAAGCGCGCGCGGCCGGAGGAGATCCTCGCCCTGACCTTCACGGAGAAGGCCGCCGACGAGATGCAGGCACGGGTCGACCGGCTCGTGCCGTACGGGCAGGCCGGCACGGCCATCCACACCTTCCATGCCTTCGGCGACCGTCTCATCAGGGATCACGCCTTCGAGCTCGGGCTGCCCGGTGAGCCGCGCGTCCTCGGCCGCGCCGAGGCCGTGGTCCTGCTCGGGAGCCGCATGGAGGCGCTCGGCCTGCGCCTCTTCCGGCCGCTGGCGGACCCGACGCGCTTCCTCGGCGCCCTCGTGGACCTCTTCGGGCGGGCCCGGGACGAGGACGTCGACCCGGATGCCTATCGGGCGCACGCCGAAGGTCTCGCCGGGGCAGCGAACGACGAAGCGACCGTCGATGCCGCCGCGCGCCAGCTCGAGCTGGCCGGCGCCTACGCGGCCTACGAGCGGCTGCTCGTGGAGGCCTGCGCCATCGATCACGGCGGGCAGCTGGGACTCGCGTTGCGGCTCCTGCGCGACCATCCCGCCGTGCGCGAGGAGCTGCGGGCGCGCTATCGGTACCTGCTCGTCGACGAGTTCCAGGACACGAACCCGGCCCAGCTCGCCCTGCTGCGTCTCCTCGTCGGGCCCGGGCGCAACGTGACCGTGGTGGGCGACGACGACCAGGCCATCTACGCCTTCCGCGGTGCCGCGCTGGAGAACCTGCTCGGCTTCGGCCGGGCCTTTCCGGGGGCGCGCACGGTCGTGCTGCGACGCAACCATCGCTCGCGCGCGCCGATCCTGGAGGCCGCGCGGCGCCTCATCCGCCACAACGATCCGAACCGGCTCGAGGTGCGCAGCGGTGTCGACAAGGGGCCCCGGCCGGTGCGGCGCGCACGCCCGCGTCCGGTGACGGCGCGGGCCTTCGCCACGGTCGCCGACGAGGCCGACTGGGTGGCCGGCGAGATCGCCGCCCGACTGGCCAGAGGGGCCCGGCCACGCGAGATGGCGATCCTGGTGCGGACGAACGCCGACGCCGACCCCATCCTGCGCAGCCTGGACGTGACCGGCGTCCCATGGCGCTTCAGCGGTGCGTCCGGCCTCTATGCCCGCCCGGAGGTCCGGGAGCTGCTGGCCTTCCTGCGCGTCGTGGCCGACCTCGGGTCGAGCGTGGAGCTCTACGCTCTCGCCACCGCAGAACCGTACCGCCTCGGGGGCGAGGACCTGACGGCCATCCTCGACCGCGCACGGCGGCGACATCGGTCGCTGTGGGAGACCCTCGTCGAGATCGTCGAGCAGCCGGGGGTGCTGCGTCTCGAGCCGGCCACCCGGACGACCCTGGCACGCCTCGTGGCCGATCTGCGGTCGGCCTGCGAGATGGCCCACCGGCGGCCGGCCGGCGAGGTCCTCTACGACCACCTGAAGCGGAGCGGCCGGTTGGCCCGGCTCATCGCCGCCGGGCCGGCCGGTGAGGAGGCCCTGGGGGATGTGGCCCGCTTCTTCGGGATCGTGCGCGCCCAGGGCTCGCTCCTGCCCGACGACCGCGTTGCCGTCCTGGCGACCCACCTGCAGGCCCTCGTGGAGGCGGGCGACGCACCGGCGGCGCCGGTGGACGACGACGTGGACGCCGTCTCGGTGCTCACCGTGCACAAGGCGAAGGGTCTGGAGTTCCCGGTGGTCTTCCTCGTGGGCGTGGCCGACGGGCGTTTCCCCGGGCGCGGGCGGCGCGAGGCGATCCAGCTGCCGGCGGAGCTGCGCCGGAGCGCCGTGGGCGCGGAAGGGGAGGCGCCGCACGCCGAGGAGCGGCGGCTCTGCTACGTGGCCATGACCCGCGCCCGCGACGAGCTTCACCTGAGCTACGCGGCGCATCCGGAGCGCGGCCGCATCCGTCGCCCGTCGCCCTTCCTGGCCGAGGCCCTCGATGCGCCGGTCGTCCCGGCGCCCGCGGCAACCGTCCCCGGAGCGCTGGAGGCGCTGGCGGAGCGCCCGCGGGCGGTGACCGCGGCGCGGGGGACACCGGTCGCCGGAGAGCCCCTCGTGCTGAGCTACTCGCAGCTCGACACGTACCTCTCCTGCCCGCGGAGGTTCCAGCTGCGCCACGTCCTGCGCGTGCCGGAGCCAGCGCACCACGCGCTGGTCTACGGCAGCGCCCTTCACCAGGCGGTCGCGGCGTTCAACATCAGCCGGACGAAGGGGATGCCGCTCGACGAAGCCGGCATCCTCGCCGCGTTCGAGGCCCACTGGTCGAGCGAGGGCTTCCTGTCGCGCGATCACGAGGAGGCTCGTTACGCCGCGGGCCGACAAGCGCTGCTCCGCTTCCGCGCCGCGGAGCTGATGACCGGCGCGCCACCGGCGAGCGGCATCGAAGAGCGCTTCAGCTTCGCGCTCGACGGCGACCGCGTGGATGGGCGCTTCGATCGCGTCGACGAGACACCCGAGGGCACCGTCATCACCGACTACAAGTCGAGCGACGTGCGCGACCCGGTCAAGGCGCGGCAGAGGGCGCGGGAGTCGTTCCAGCTCTCCATCTATGCGCTCGCACACGAAGCTCGGACCGGGTCCGCGCCGGCCGCGGTCCAGCTCCACTTCCTCGACTCGGGGGTTGTGGGACGGGTGCCCGTCGAGGACCGGCGGCTGGAGGCGGCGCGGGTCCGGATCCGGGTCGCCGCGAACGGTATCCGCGGACGCGATTTCGCGGCCCGCCCGGACCTCATGGCCTGCGGCACCTGCCCGTTCCGGCGTATCTGCCCCGACACCGTCGCATGAAGCACGGAGCGTGGGCGTCGACGGCGCTCGTCGGGCCGTTAGACTCGGGCGCGATGTACCCGCGGGACCGCTTCTCCAGCCTGGGCCTCTTCGGCGCGGCGCTGCTCGCGTGGGTGGTCGTCGCGCTGCTCTTCACGACCCGTTCACCGGTCGGCGACGTGGCCATCCAGATGACCGGCGCGGCGCTGGTCGGCGTCGCCTTCGCGCTGACCACGATGCCCCTCTTCTGGCTGGCCGCCTTCAGCCGCCACCGCCGCATCGCCTACAAGGGCGACTGGGTGCGGGCCGTCCGCCGCGGCGTCTGGGTCGGCCTCGTCGTCGGGTTCCTCGTCGTGCTGCGCAGCCAGGATGCCTTCAGCTGGCCGCTGGCGCTCTTCGTCGCGGTCATGGTCGCCTTCGTCGAGACCAGCCTCTCGGTCGAGCGCTGAACGGCGCGCGGGCCGCGATGCGCGGGTCGCGCGACCCGGGGTAGGATTGCCTCGCGCCCCGCTGGACCTGTCCCGGAACCGGCGGCGCTCCCCTGGGAGCCTTCCGTGGCCCAACCCACCCATCCCGACTTCGCCGCCATGCACGGCTGGGATCGGCCCTACGAGATGCACGGCGAGCGGGACCTGCCGACATACGTGGGGCTGCAGACCTTCTGCAAGCGAGACCCGGTCGGCGACGCCGAAGAGCTGATGCGGCGTCACCCGGACGTGGCCATCGTCGGCGCCCCCTTCGATGACGCGGTCAGTCATCGCTCGGGTGCCCGCTTCGGGCCCCGGGCGATCCGTCAGGCGACGTACACCGACGGCGAGCACTCGCTCCAGCTCGACGTCGAGCCCTGGGCGGAGCTCGACGTCGTCGATGCCGGCGACGCGAACATCGTGCCCGCCTGGCTCGAGCGGGCCCACGCGGTCATCTACCGCAAGGTCCGCGACGTGGCGGCCTGCGGAGCCGTGCCCATCGTGCTCGGCGGCGACCACTCGATCACCTGGCCGTCGGTCACCGCGGTCGCCGAGGCGGTCGCGCCGCGGCGCATCGGCATCGTCCACTTCGACGCCCACGCGGACACCGCACCGGACGACTGGGGCGTCCTGGCTGGCCACGGCACGCCCATGCGCCGGCTCATCGAGTCGGGCGCGGTGCTGGGCAAGAACTTCGTGCAGGTCGGGCTGCGCGGCTACTGGCCCGGCCCGGAGGTCTTCGCCTGGATGCAGGCGCAAGGCATGCGCTGGCACAAGATGCGCGAGATCGAGGAGCGCGGCGCCGAAGCGGTCATCGATGACGCCATCGCCGAGGCGCTCGACGGCCCCGACATGATCTACCTCTCGCTCGACGTGGACGTCGTCGACCCCGGCATGGCCCCCGGCACCGGCACACCGGAGCCGGGCGGGCTGCTGTCGCGGGAGCTGCTGCGCGCCGTGCGCCGTATCGTGGGCCGGGTGGAGCTGGCCGGCATGGACATCGTCGAGGTCTCGCCGCCCTATGACCACGCCGAGATCACGGCCATGCTCGGCCACCGCGCCGCACTCGAGGCGATCAGCGCCCTGGCCGTGAAGAAGCGCGACGGCCGGCGCGTCCGACTCGCCGACTGATCGAGCCATCCAACCATCCCGATCACCGCCTGTGGAGTCGTCCGTGACCGTTGACCTCAGCGCCACGCCCGCTGCGCCCTTCGCGGATGCGAAGTCCCGTCTCGCCGCCGCGGTCGCGAACGCCCGGGACGAGATCGTGGCCCTGAGCCACGCCATCCACGCCGACCCGGAGCCCGCCTTCGAGGAGCACCGCGCCGCCGCCCGCGTGGCCGCGGTGGTGGCGCGCCACGGTTACGCCGTCACCGATCCGGCGGGCCGGCTGGCCACGGCGGTGCGCGCCACGCTGCCGGGCGGCCGCGGGAGCGCTGGGCCGCGCATCGGCATCCTCGCCGAGTACGACGCGCTGCCCGGCCTGGGGCACGGCTGCGGCCACAACACGATGGCCGCCAGCGGCGTCGGCGCGGCCATCGCGCTGGCCGCCGTCGCGCCCGAGCTGGCGGGGGAGATCGTCTTCCTGGGCACGCCGGCCGAGGAGCGCGGCTCGGGCAAGCAGTTCATGCTCGACGACGGGCTCTTCGAGGGGCTCGACGCGGCGCTGCTGTTCCACCCGTCGGACCGCACGCACGTGGGCTGTGCCCTTCTCGCGAGCGAGGACGTCGAGGTCACCTTCAGTGGCCTTCAGGCCCATGCCGCCTCGGAGCCCTGGATGGGCCGCAACGCGCTCGACGCGCTCGTCCTGCTCTTCGGGGCCATCGGCCTGTGGCGCCAGCAGCTGCGCCTCGACGCGCGCGTCCACGGCATCGTCGTGGAGGGCGGCACGGCCGCCAACATCATCCCCGATCGCGCCGTCGGCCGGTTCATGATCCGCACCATGGAGCAGGCCCGGTTCGCGGAGATGCGCGCGCGCTTCCGCGACCTCGTGAGCGGCGCGGCGCTGGCCACGGGCACGACGGGCACGGCCGTCTTCTCGGGCGGCTCCTCGACGATGAAGGACAACTCCACCCTGGCCGATCGCTTCCGCGTCAACCTCGCGGCATACGGCGTGGCCGACGAGGGCGTGGACCTCGGGCATCTCGGCAGCTCGGACATGGGCAACGTCAGCTGGGTCCTGCCGACGATCCATCCCTCGATCGCGATCTGCGACGAAGGGGTCCCCGGCCACTCGATCCTGTTCCGCGATGCCGCGGCCACGCCGCGCGCGGACGAGGCGACGCTGCTGGCGGCCACCATCGTCGCCCAGACCGCGTACGAGCTGTTCGCTGACCCGAGCCTCGTCGAGGCCGCCTGGCGCGAGTTTCGCGGTGGCTGAGGCCGTCCCCTCGGCGACGCGTGCCGAACTGCTGGCGCGCTGGTACGACCTCGACCTGCGCGACGACCCGGGGGATCTCGACCTGTACCTTGCCCTCGCCGCACGCAACGGCGGGCCGATCCTGGAACTGGCCGCGGGCAGCGGCCGGATCGCCGTCGCGCTGGCGACCGCCGGCCACGAGGTCGTCGGCGTCGACCTCGACCCGGCCATGCTCGGCCGCGCCCGGGCTGCCTGGGACCGGGCCAGGGGGCGGAGCGGGCGCCGCGGCATCGGCTCGCTGGAGCTCGTCGCCGCCGACCTGCTCGAGGTCGAGCTCGGACCGCGCTTCGGGCTCGTCGTGCTCGCCCTCAACAGCCTGCTCCTGCTCGGGACCGCCGAGCGCCAGCAGGCCGCCCTCGCGGCGATGGCCCGCCATCTTCGCCCCGACGGGCGCGCGGTCGTCGACGTGTGGCTGCCCGGCCCCGACGACCTCGCCCTGTACGACGGCCGCCTGCTGCTCGAATGGGAGCGCGCGGACGAGGCGAGCGGGCAGCGCGTGGCCAAGCTGGCAGCGGCGCGCCATGACCCGGCCACGGCGATGGTGGAGCTGACCACGATCTTCGATGCCTGGCCGCCCGAAGGCGGCATGCCGAACCGCGTCTCGCGCACCGACCGCCTTCGCCTCGTCGGCGCCGCCGAGCTGCAGCGCATGGCCGAGGCGGCGGGCCTGCGCGTCGAGACCCTGGGCGGGGACCACGAGCTGACCCCGTTCGGCCCGGGCGCCGAGCGGGCGGTGCTCGTCGCCGGCTTGGTATAGTCGGCCACGTGTCCACCGCCGCAAGCCAGATCCGGCTGCTGCTCGTCGAGGACGTCCCGCAGGTCGCCCAGTACGTTCGTGGGCTGCTGAACGCCCAACAGCAGGTCAGGCTCCTCGACGTCGTCAGCGACGGCCGCAAGGTGCCGGGCCTGGTGAAGGAGCTGCGCCCGGACATCGTCATCGTCGACGCGCTGCTGCAGGGCAAGGTGCGTGGCCTCGCGGTGGCGGCGAACCTGCGCGAGGGCGACCTTCGTCTGCCGACGATCGTCCTGACCGTGCCCCAGAACCCGGTCCAGCGCGACCCGTCGAAGGGCGTGGACTACGTCCTGACCATGCCCTTCAGCGGCTACGAGCTGATCAACCTCCTGCAGACGGTGGCGGCCGAGGCGGAGGCCTCGAAGCCCGAGGGCCGCTCGTTCGTCTACTCCATCTTCGCGCCCAAGGGCGGGGTGGGGAAGACGACGATCGCGTTCAACCTCGCGGTGGCCCTGGCCCAGCTGGGCGACGTGAAGACGGTCCTCGTGGACGGGAGCCTCCAGTTCGGCGACCTGCGCTCGCTCCTGCGCGTGCCCGCCGACACGCCGTCGATCCTCGATCTGCCCACCGACCGTATCGCCGAGAGCGACCTCTCCGACGTCCTCTGGCGTGACCCGTCGGGCATCGACATCCTGCTCGCTCCGCCGCGCGTCGAGATGCACGAGATGCTCACGGTGCGCGACGTCGACAAGGTCCTCTCGATCCTGCGGCGTGTCTACTCGGTCGTCGTCGTCGACACGCCGGCCGCGGTCGGTGAGATGGCCATGGCCTTCCTCGACGCCAGCGACGTGATCGTCGAGATCGTCACCTACGACTCGACGACGATCGTCAACACGCGCTCGATGGCCGAGTTCTTCCGGTCCATCGGCTATCCCCCCTCGAAGGTCCGCTACCTGCTCAACCGTGCCGATTCGAACGGGGGCATCGACCCGGCCTCGCTGGTCGCGTCCCTCGGCCGTGAGCCGGAGTTCCGGCTCACGAGTGGTGGCGCGCTGGTCGTCGAGTCGAACAACCAGGGCATCCCCTTCGTCCTCGCCGACCCGGCCGCGCAGATCAGTGCGGAGATGGCGCGCATCGCCACGGACCTCATGGCGTTGGCCTCGGCGGGCGTCGCGGAGCCCGTCAAGCGACGCCGCTGACGGCGATGGTCGACGCGCGCCCGATCGGTTTCTTCGATTCGGGGGTCGGCGGCCTGACCGTCCTGCGCGAGGTCCTGCGGCGGCTTCCCGACGAGTCGACGGTCTACCTCGGTGACAACCTGCGCACGCCCTATGGCCGGCGCTCCGACGACGAGGTCCGCCGCTTCAGCCTGGCGTGCGTGGACGAGCTCGCCGCGCGCGAGGTGAAGGCCATCGTCGTGGCCTGCAACACGTCGAGCGCGGTGGCCCTGCCGCAGATGCGTGCCCGCTACGACCTGCCCATCGTGGGCGTCGTGCGGCCGGGCGCGACTGCCGCCGCCCTGGCCACCCGCTGCCGCCGCGTGGGCGTCATCGCGACGCCGGCCACGGTCCGCTCGCGTGCCTACTTCCACGCCATCAAGGATGAGAATCCTTTCGTCGAGGTCTACGAGCACGCCACGCCCGCCCTCGTGCCGCTGGTCGAGGCCGGTCGCCTGGAGGGTCCCGAGGTCGAGGCCGCGGTCCGCGCGGCGCTGGCGCCGCTGCTCGGGGAGCGCGGCGCCGACGGCGAGTTCGTCTTCCCGCTGCCGGAGCACGAGCGCATCGACACGCTGCTGCTCGGCTGCACGCACTACCCGCTCCTGGTGCCGGTGCTCGAGCGCTCCGTCGGCGACGGCATCGCCATCATCGACTCGGCCTCGGCCACCGCCAGCGTGCTCGCCGGCCTGCTCGAGGTGAACGGCCTGGCCGCCTCCCCCGGCGCCGTTGCGAGGCACCTCCAGCTGACGACCGGGGACGCGGCCGCCTTTTGCCGCACCGCTGAGCGGCTCTTCGGCAACCTCTTCCCGACCGTGGAGCGGGTCGTGCTGCGGGGTGCGGCGTGAGCGCCGGACGCGCCGTCGCGCTGCGCCCCCGTCGCGCGCGAACCTGGCAGCTGGGTCTCGTCGTCGGCCTCGCCGCCGGGGTCGTGGCGGAATGGATCGGGCGTCGCGCGGAGGCCGTCGCCCGGCGCGGCCTGGTCGACTGGCCCCTGGCGGAGGCGATCGCGGCGAAGCGCCTGCGTGCCGCTCAGGGCGCCCTCGACCCGACCGAGCTGACCGCGGTCGAGCCGGCCTGGGCGGACATCATGGCGCGCATCGTGCCCCGCCTCGAGGCGCGCTTGGGCAGGCCGCTGCCGGGGGTCGTGGAGCGCCACGCGGTCGTCGATCGCGCCGGCTGGGCAGCGGCGAACATGGGGACGTTCCGCGAGCTGGTCGCCCGGCTCGAGGCGTCGCTCCTGGGCGAGCGGCCGCCCAGCCCGGGCTTCGGCGCCAGCATCGCCGCCTTCGCCAACCGGTTCATCACCACCCGCCAGGTCGGCTTCCTGCTCGGCTACCTGGGCACGCGCGTGCTCGGCCAGTACGACGTCGCACTCCTCTCGGCCGAGACGTCCCCGGGCCGGCTGCTCTTCGTCGAGGAGAACATCCGCCAGACGGCCCGCCAGCTCGACGTGCCGCTGGCCGAGATGCGGACGTGGATCGCCCTCCACGAGACGACCCACGCCTTCGAGTTCGAGGCGCATCCCTGGCTGCGCCCCTACCTGGCCGAGCGCCTGGAGCGCCAGCTGGCCTCCTTCCTCGAGGAGGCCAACACCTTCCGCGTGGAGGGCGTGGCCGAACTGGTGCGCCGCTGGCGGCGCGATGACGCCGACGCCCTCTCGGCGCTCCTCTCGCCCGAGCAGCGCCGGTTGATGCGCGAGGTGCAGGTCGTGATGAGCCTCCTGGAGGGCTTCAGCGACTGGATGATGGACGCTGTCGGCGCGGAACTGATGGCCGATGTGGCCACGGTCCGTGTGCGCTTCGAGGCGCGCCGGGCGGCACCGCGGAAGGGCCTCGAGCGCCTCGTTGCCCGGCTCACGGGGCTCGATCTCAAGCTCGAGCAGTACCGGCGCGGCGAGCGCTTCGTGGCCGGCGTCGCTGCGGGAGGTGGCGAGGTCGCCTTGGACCGGCTATGGAGTGGCCCGGAGGCGCTCCCCAGCGAGGCGGAGCTGGCCGATCCGGCGGCCTGGCTGCGTCGCGTCGTGCCTGCGGCCCGCGCGTGAGCGACACGGCCACCGGCGCGCGCACCGGCCCCGGGTCCGGCCCGGGGGGCGTGCCCGCCGCCATCGCGCTCACGCCCATCCTGTCGGCCCGCTACCGTCCGGCCGACCTCGAACGCATCCGCGAGGCAGCGCCCGGCTCGCGCATCGTCACGGTCTCGCTGGAGGGACTCGCCGATGCGCCCCTCGACGATGTCGAAGTGCTCCTGCGCGGCCCGCTGCCGGCCGCCGTCTTTGACCGCCTGCTGGCGCGCTGCCCGGAGCTGCGCTGGGTCCACTCGGCGACGGCCGGCGTGGAGCGGGTGCTGACCCCGGCGGCGCGGCAACGCGGTCTGGCCATCACCAACGCGCGCGGCGTCTTCAGCCGGCCCATCGCCGAGTACGTGATGCTCATGGTCCTGGCCGTCTCGCGCCGCCTGCCCCAGCTCCTGGAGCTCCAGCGCGAGCGGACGTGGCAACCGCTTGTGGCGCGCGAGATGCGCGACGTGACCATCGGCGTGGTGGGCCTGGGTTCCATCGGGCGGGCGGTCGCGGCGCTGGCCACGACGTTCGGCTGCCGTGTCATCGCGACACGCCGGCGGACGGCCGACGGCGCCGTCCCGGACCCGAGCGTCGAGGACCGTGAGGAACAGCCGCCGATCGATCAGTCGCTGACGCGGATCCTCCCGCCGGAAGGGCTGCTGGAGCTCCTCGCGGCGAGCGACTTCGTCGTTCTCGCCCTGCCGCTCACGCCGCAGACCGAGGACCTCATCGACGACGCCGCGCTGGCCGCGATGAAGCCGGGCGCGTGGCTCATCAACGTCGCCCGCGGCCGCCTCGTGGACGAGCGGGCTCTCCTGCGGGCGCTGCGTGAGGGGCGCATCGGCGGCGCCGTGCTCGACGCCTTCCGTGACGAGCCCCTGCCGCCCGAGTCGCCCTTCTACGAGCTCGACAACGTCATCGTCACGCCGCACACGAGCTGGTCGAGCGGCCGGGTGCTCGACCGCAGCATCGAGCTGTTCTGCCAGAACCTGCGTCGCTTCCAGGTCGGGCAGCCGCTGCTCAACGTGGTCGACTCCGGGCTCGGTTACTGACCGTGCAGGTCGCCATCGTCGGCCTGGCCGGCTCGGGCAAGACGACCGTCTTCAACACGCTCACGCGCGGCCATGCCGAGACCGGCGGGTACGGTGGTCTGACCGTCAACGTCGGCGTGGTCAAGGTCCCCGACGAGCGGCTCGAGCGCCTCACGGCGCTCTTTCATCCGAAGCGCGAGGTGCCCGCCGACGTGACGTACCTCGACCTGCCGGCGCCGCCGCCGGCGGCCGACGGGGGCGCGGGCGCCAACGACATGCCGGCCGAGGCGCTGGCGCGGCTGCGCAACGCCGACGCGCTGCTCCACGTCGTGCGCGCCTTCGAGGACCCCGCCGTGCCCCATCCCAGCGGGAGCGTCGACGCCTGGCGCGACCTCGAGCATCTCGACCTCGAGCTCACGCTGGCCGACCTGGCCATGGCCGAGAAGCGGCTCGACAAGCTGCGCACGACCGGCCGGCACGGCACGCCGTCCGAGCGCGAGGCGAACGAGCGCGAGCTGGCCGTCCTCGAGCGCATCGTGCCCGGCCTCGCCGCCGGCACGCCCATCCGCGATCTCGGGCTCGACGGCGACGAGGCCAAGATCGTGCGCGGCTTCCGCTTCCTGACCGAGAAGCCGGTGCTCGTGCTGCTCAACGTCGGGGAGGCGGACCTGGCGCGCGCGCCGACCCTGACCGACGCCGTCCGTGTGCGCTACGATCACCGGCAGAGCCTCGTCGACGCGCTCTCGGCGCGCATCGAGATGGAGATCGGAGAGCTGGACGAGGAATCGGCGGCGGTCTTCCGCGAAGAGCTCGGCCTGGCCGAGTCAAGCCTCGACCGCGTCATCCGCCTCAGCTACCGCCTGCTCGGGCTGATCAGCTTCTTCACCGTCGGCCCTGACGAGACGCGCGCCTGGACGATCCACGATGGCGACACGGCCGTGGACGCCGCCGCGGCCATCCACTCGGACCTCGCGCGCGGCTTCATCCGGGCCGAGGTCGTGCTCTGCGAGGACCTCCTGGCGCTGGGCTCGATGGCCGAGGCGCGCAAGCACGGGAAGCTGCGCGCGGAGGGGAAGACGTACCGCGTGCGCGACGGGGACGTCATCGAGGTTCTCTTCAACGTCTGAGTCTCGGTCACCGGGCGGCCTCCTCAGTTGAGATCCGGGCCGCGCTCCATGTCCACGACGAGCGAGCGGAAGCCGGTCCTCGCCCCATCCTCATCGTCGTCCTCGTCCTCCTCGCCCCCGGCGTCGCCCTCGTCGAGCCCCACGACGGCGGTTTCGCCCTCTTCGCTCGAGACGAAGACGGAGACCCGCAGCCGGGCGTCGTGGATGAAGGTGAAGCCGTGACGACGTTCCAGCTCGTTCGCCACGGCCTCGACGAGCGTATCCTCCTCGAACGACCGCAGGACGGCGGAGCGCGCCTCCAGGACGAGTTCGAGGAACTCCTCCTCGTCGAATTCTTCGTCGTGGACCAGTAGGACATCGTTGAGGAGGTCGGCGTCGCCCTCGTGGAGCTCGTAGAAGTACACGGCATCTCCGGGAACGTCGGCTTGCGGGCTCAGGCTACACCGGCCCGGCCGCGCGCGTCCGTGGGGTCGTCGTGACGGCCGGCTCGCCCGAGGTCCTCCACGTCGGCTCGGCCTGCCGGGACGTGGCCCCGGACGACCCCCGCGGCTGGCGCCTGGGTGGCGGCGTGACGTACTCGGCGCTGACCACGGCACGACTCGGCCTGCGCACCGCGGCCGTGGTCGGCGTGGAGGCCGAGGCCCGCAGCGCCGCCGAGCTCGACCTCCTGCGTGGGGCCGGCGTGGACCTCATGCTCGTGCCGCTCCCCGAGGGCCCCGTCTTCCTCAACGAGGAGACGCCAGCCGGGCGCCGCCAGACGTGCGTCCGCCCGGGGGTGCCCCTGCCGGTCCCGCCCCTCCCGGAGTCCTGGCAGCGGGCGACTGCCTGGTCGATGGTCCCGGTCGCCGGCGAGGTCAGCGACGACTGGGTGGCAGCCATCCCGGCCGAGGCCATGGTCAGCGTCGCCTGGCAGGGGTTCCTGCGCCGCCTCGTGGCAGGGGAGCTGGTCAGCCGCAAGCCGCCGCAGGCCTCGCCGCTGCTGTGGCGAGCGGACATCGTCGGCGCCAGCCACCACGACCTGGACCCGGCTACGCCGCTGGAGTCGCTCTTCCCGTTGCTCAGGCCCGGCGCCCACCTGCTCATCACGCAGGGATGGGAGGGCGGCCTGCTGATCGCACTCGGCGAAGACGGGCCGGCCGAGACGCTCCGCTACCGCGCCGCGGAGAGCGACGGGGAGGTCGACCCGACGGGCGCCGGCGACACGTTCCTCGCCGCGCTCCTCTCGACGGCCGTGCACCACGGCATCGGCGGGCACCAGCGCCGCCGTCTCGACCTGCGGGTCGCGGCCGCCGCCGGCTCGCTTGTCGTGGAGGCGCCGGGCCTGGCCGGGGTGGCCGACCGGGACGCTGTTCGGATGCGCATGGTCCGCGAGCGCGTCCGCCGCTTCGTCGAGCCCAGCGCAGCCGACCGCGTGGGCTCCTACCGGGACGGGGGCTGGCGGGCGGCCCTGGCCGCCTCAGCCGCGCGGCGGCGCGGTCGAACCGCGCACGACGAGGTGCACGGGCAGCATCTCCGCTCCGGGTGACGGTCCGTCGCCTCCGATGAGCGCCCGCACGGCCCAGCGCCCCATGTGCTCGGTCTGCTGCGCGATCGTGGTGAGCGGCGGGTCCACGTAGCGGGCCAGGTCGATGTCGTCGAAACCGACGACGCTGACGTCGCCGGGGGCGGCCAGGCCCAGCGCCCGCACGGCGCGCAATGCGCCGATCGCGGTCAGGTCGTTGTAGCAGGCCATGGCCGTCGTGTTCGGGGCCAGCCGCAGTAGCTCACGCGCCGCCCGCTCCCCACCTGCGACGTGGCCATCGCCCTCGACGACGACGAGCGTCTGCTGGTCGACCCCGGCGTCGGCCAGGGCGTCCAGGACCCCAGCGTGTCGTTCCGCGGCGGCCGCATGTGGCCGGGGACCGCGGATATGCCCCAGCTGCCCGTGCCCCAGGCCGAGCAGGTGCGCGGCCGCCTGGCGTCCGCCGTCGCGGCTGTCGCTGAGGATGGCGGGCAGGCGCCCCTCCGCGTCCGCGCAATTGACGAGCACCGCCGGCAGTGGGGCCGTCGCCAGCCAGCGTCCATGGCGTTCGGTCAGCGCGCTGGAGGCCACGATCATCCCGTCCACGCGGCGGCTGGCCAGCAGCTCGAGGTAGGCCGCCTCCCGCTCGGGGTCGTCGGCGCCGTTGCAGAGCAGGACGGTGTAGCCGGCCTCGCGGGCGGCGTCCTCGACGGCCCGCACGAGGTCGGGGAAGAACGGGTTGGCGATGTCGGTGATGATCAGGCCCAACGTGCGGGTCGCCCGGCGCTTCAGGGACTGCGCCACGCCAGAGGGCCGGTAGCGCAGCTCCCGCGCCACGGCCAGCACCCGCTCGCGGGTCTCCGGCCGCGCCCCGGGCATGCCCGCCAGCACGCGGCTGACGGTCGCGATGGAAACGCCCGCCCGGGCCGCGACCTCGGCGATCGTCGTCGGCACGGTGAGGCTCGCGTCAGCCGGCCGGGGGCGGCGGCACCTCGGCCGGCGGCGGCACGGTGCGAGCAACCCGTGCGCCGGCGTTCTCCCGCGCCAGCTCCTCCAGCTCCCGCGCCAGCTCGTTCAGCTCCTCGCCGCCGCCCATGAGGCGGAGCAGCTGCTCGAGATCCACCTCGCCGCGCCGGTACGTCCCCGCCAGCCGACCGTGGTTGAGGATCGTGAACGTGTCGCCGATCGGCAGCGCGTGCTGCACGTTGTGGGTGATGAAGATGACCGCCAGTCCGCGGCTGCGCGCGCGCAGGACGTGGCGCAGGACGATGGCTGCCTCCTTGACGCCCAGCGCGGAGGTCGGCTCGTCGAGGATCAGCGCCCGCGCGCCGAAGTACTCGGCGCGGGCGATGGCCACCGTCTGCCGCTCCCCGCCCGACAGTGTCCCGACCAGCTGCGAGGTGTCGCGCACCTCGATGCCGATCTCGCGCATCTGCGCACGAGCGATGTCGTCGCAGGCCGCCAGGTCGAAGCGCCGGAACGGTCCGCTGCCCCTTGTCGGCTCAGAGCCGAGGAAGAAGTTGCGGGTGATGCTCATGAGCGGCATGACCGCGAGGTCCTGGAAGACGGTGGCGATTCCCCGGTCCAGGGCATCGCGTGGCGAGGCGAGCTCGAGCGGCTGGCCGTCCATCAGCAGCGTGCCGGAGTCGGGCTGGTAAACGCCCGAGAGCAGCTTGATGAGGGTGGACTTGCCGGCGCCGTTGTCGCCCAGGAGGCAGTTGACCTCGCCGGCGCGCACGCTCAGCGAGACGTCCTCCAGGGCGATCACGCGACCGAAGTACTTCGAGACGCCGCGCGCCTCGAGGACGGGAGGTGCCGTGTCGCTCATCTGCGCGCCTCCGATGCCCGCCGCCGGAGATAGTCGTTGACGATGACGGCCGCCAGGAGCAGGCCACCCAGCACGACCTGGTACCAGTCGGTGTTGAAGCCGGGAACGAAGAAGATGCCCAGCTGCGTGATGCCCAGCGTCAACGCTCCGAACATCGAGCCGAGCGCCGAGCCGAAGCCGCCCGACAACGCCGTGCCGCCGATGACGGCGGTGATGATGGCCTCGAACTCCTTGTTCTGGCCGCGCAGGACGTCCGCGCTGCCGACGCTCATGACCTGGATGGTGGCCAGCAGGGCGGCACTCGCCGCGGTGCACATGAAAAGCGAGATCTTGACCCGGGCCACGGGCACGCCGAGGTTCCGTGCGGCGGTGGCCGAGCCGCCGGTGCCGAAGATCCAGTTGCCGAAGCGGGTGCGCAGCAGGACCCATGTGGCCAGGCCGGCGATGATGATCCACCAGAGGATCTCGATCCTGAAGTCGGCCCTCCCGCCGCCGGGAATGGTGATCGAGAGCAAGGTGGCGTTGAACAGGGCGGCGAACGGGTCGCCGGCGATCTTATCGTTCACGCCGCTGACGACGGTCAGGTTCGTGATGGCCCGCGTCGCCCCGATCGATCCGCCGCGCAGGATGAAGAGCGAGGCGAGCGTCACGAGGAACGACGGAAGCCCGGTCCTCACGACGATCCAGCCTTGCAGGAAGCCCCAGCCGATGGCGAAGGCGAACGTGATGATCACGGCCAGCCAGACCGGCAGCTGGAAATGGACCAGACAGAGCGCGAGCACGAGTCCGGCGGCGCCGATCATCGAGCCGATCGAGAGGTCGAACTCGCCCGCGATCATCAGCAGCGAGACGGTCGCGCCGAGGATGCCGATCTGTGCCGCGACCTGGAGCTGGCCCGCGATGCCGCGCGCCTCCAGGAAGCCCTTGCCGCCCGTGAGCAGGAGGAAGACAAGGAAGACGAGGATCGTCCCGGCCACGGCGCCGAATTCGGGACGGTTGAGGAAACGGCGCAGCGGGTTGACCCGCCGCGTGCGGGCCGGGACTGCCGGGGCGTCTGCCGTGCTCATGCTCGACCCTCGGTAACTCGACGGGGCCGACTCGCGCCGGCCCCGTCGGGTATCACATGGTTGGCCCGATGGCGATCGGGTCTGCCTGCTAGCGGATGCCCTTGGCGCTCAGGTCGATGACCTGGGCGGCCGTGTCCTTGGTGACGAAGCCGGGGCCCGTGAGGACCACGCCGCCGCCACCGGGCATGAGCCCATACAGCTTGTAGAGGGTGAGGTAGACGATGGGCAGGTAGCCCTGCAGGTACTGCTGCTGGTCGATGGCGAAGAGCATGTTGCCGTCGCCGAGCGCCTTGAGGACGTCCGGCGAGAGGTCGAACGTCGCGAGCTGGATCTTGCCCAGCTGGCCGGCCGACTCGAGAGCCTTGAGCGCCGGTGCGGCGCCCGTCGGTCCGAGGGTCATGATGCCGTCGATGCTCGGGTCGGCAACGAGGGCCGCCCCGATCTTCTGCTCGGCACCTGTCGGATCGGTCAGGGTCACCTGGAGCACGGCGACCTTGCCGCCGGTCAGGCCATCCGTGAAGCCCTGGCAGCGCAGGTCGAGGGCGGCGTTACCGACCTCCTGGTTGACGCAGATGGCGTTCTTGACGCCCGCCGCGGCCATCTTCTCGCCGCCGCCCTTGCCGGCCTCGTACTCCGTCTGGCCGACGTGGATGAGGGCTCCGAGCTCCTTGTAGGTATCGCTACCGGAGTTCATGGTGATGACCGGGATGCCGGCCTCGATGGCCTTCTTGATGCTCGGCCCGAGGGCTGTCGCATCGGGCAGCGAGACGACGAGTCCGGCGGGCTTCTTGGCCACGGCCGCGTCGATGAGCTGCGCCATCTTGACCATGTCGAAGGTGTCCGGGGCGCTGTAGTTGGCCGTGACGCCCATGTCCTTGGCGGCCTGCTTCACGCCGTTCGCGGCGACCGACCAGAACGGGTCGGAGGCCTGGCCGTGCGTCACGACCTCGATGACGATCTTGGCGCGCTCGGGGTCGGCGCCGCCCGTGCTGGTCTGCTGGCAGGCGCCCGCGATCAGGCCGACGATGGCCAGGGACGCCATAAGGGTCCGGAACTTCATGTGCTCTCCTCCTCGGGTGTCCGACCGGCGGCCGGTCACCTCGTTCGTTGCCGATAGCTGGTGGGGACTCAAACCGAGGACCCCACCTCCTTTCGGACCTCCATCGGTTGCCCGCGCATCATCCGGCGATCTCCGCGACGCGCACGGGACGATGCTGCTGCAGTGACAATGTAGCGGCCTCTGCAACCCTGAGCGCGGCCAATCCGTCGGCGGCTGTGCAGGGGCTCGGCAGCTCCCTGCGCGCGACGCGCAGGAAAGCCGCGAATTCGTCGCGATAGGCGGCTTCGAAGCGCACCAGGAAATCGCGCCAGGCTGGGCCGGCCGGCGGCGGGACGCCGGGCTCCACGGAGCGCATCGGCGTGTGCGGGCCCAGGCCCACGCTGACGCTGTCACGAGAGCCGAAGAGTTCGGCGCGGATGTCGTAGCCCAGCGGGTCGTGGCGGGCCACGGTCATGGCGCCCACGGCGCCGTCGGCCATGGTCAGCGTGACCACCGCGGTGTCCACGTCGCCGTACTTGGCGAAGACCTCGAAGCCGCGCACGGCGCCCACGGCGAAGACCTCCGCCACCTCGTCGCCGGTCAGCCAGCGGATGACGTCGAAGTCGTGGATGGAGAAGTCGCGGAAGAGGCCGCCGGAGACGGGGATGTACGCCTCGTGCGGTGGCGCCGGGTCGTGACCGGCCAGGCGGAAGGCGTAAAGCGTGCCCAGCTCGCCCGAGGCGAGGAGGCGGCGCGCCTCGGCGTAGCCGGGATCGAAGCGGCGCTGGAAGCCGACCTGGAAGGGGATGCCGGAGGCGGCCACCTCGGCCGCGATGGCGATCGTGCTGGCAAGGTCGCCGGCAAGCGGCTTCTCGCAGAACGTCGGGATGCCGCGGGCGATACCGCGCCGGATGAGCGCCGCGTGCGCGTCGGTGGCGGCCGCGATGACGAGTGCCTCGGCGCCGGCGATGGCCTCTTCGAGATCCAGGGCGCGCCCGCCCACCTCGTTGGCGAGGTCGGCGGCACGCGCGGGGTCCGTGTCGGAGATCGTCAGCTCGACCCCGGGCAGCTCGGACAGGAGACGGGCGTGCAGCCGGCCGATCCGGCCGGCGCCGAGGAGCGCGACGCGCATCGCCGGTGACGTCACTCGATGCTTCCCTCCTGGCGACGAAGGCCGCAGCCCGTCGGACACGTAAACGATTTCGTCTGCGGCCTATATTCCGTTCGCTTGTGGGTCATGTCAACCGCCGCGCTCGCGCACGACGGTGGAGCCGCGCCAGCCGCCGCGCGAGATCCCGCTCCGCCGCGCGCAGCGGGATACCCACCGCGCGACGTCGCTCCACGATGCGCAGCGCGCGCAGTGCCGCCTCCATGGCGCCAGCGGAGTCGCGCGCGCGGTGCTCGCGGTGCTTGGCGAGGGCGATCCAGGCCCAGACGGCGGTGCTGCCGCCCCGGTCCGCCAGCGCGCGCCAGGCGGCCTCAGCCTCGGCGTGGCGCCCGGTGCGTGACAGGAGGCGGGCTGCCTCGGCGGCCAGCGTGTCGCGATCGAGCCGGGTGGGCGCGGGCTCTCGCTCGTCCCACGCGGCGAGCGCCTCCGCGTAACAGGCGAGCGCTTCGTCCTGGCGGCCGTCGCGCTGGAAGACCCGGGCCAGCGAGGCCACGTCCCCCGGATGGGCCGAGCGGCGCCGCTCCGGGTCCGCCAGCCGCTCGCTCATCTCGCCCAGCAGCCGGCCCAGCGAGACGACGTCCTCTCGGTTGTGCGCGAGGACGTCCGCCAGCAGGGCGGCACGCCCCGTGCGCAGCCAGGCGAAGTAGCGCTCCGGGATGAGGGCGCCGGGCAGGTCGCCGTGACGTCGCACCCCGGCCACGCCGGCCTCCACGCTGGCCAGGCGGGCATCGGGCAGCCGGTGTCGCCACAGCTGACGAGCGATGGGCAGCAGGTCGAGATGCCCGGCTGTGACCGGTGGCGGTCGTCGATGGAGCCGGTAGCGCGCGACGAGCAGCGGCCAGTCGAAGGCACGGCCGTTGTACGTGACGAGGCAGGCGTCGGCGGGGATCTCGGCCTCGAGCGCGGCGAGGAGCGCGGGTTCGTCGGCGTGATCGGGCAGCACGAGCTGACGGACGCAGAAGGAGGCCCCGTCCCAGCGGCCGATGCCCACCAGGAAGGCGAGCGTGCCGGCCGCGCTGCCCAGGCCCGTCGTCTCCGTGTCGAGGTAGACGAGCGGGCGCTCCATGTCGACCGGGTAGGGGAGGCGGGCCAGCCCGTCGAGGGTCATCGGCAGCGGCGTCGCGCGCTCAACCACGACGACCGGCCCGCCCGAGCCTTCCTCCACGGTCCCGCCCAGTCCCGCCGCGAGGTGCGCCGCGCGCGCCCCTGGATCTGCGCCCGCGGCGGTGCGCCGCGCCGGTGGCGGGAGCTCGGCCGCGGTGACGAGCCGCCGGTCGAGGGCCCGCAGTCGCTCGAGGCGGCGTGCCAGCAGCGTCGGGTCCCGGTCCATGCCGGGCACGCTGGACGAGACGCGTGCCAGCTCGTGCGTCACGCCGCCGGCGCGCCGGCGATGTCGGCCCGGGCACCGCTGAGCAGCGCCAGGAGCCGAGAGGCGAGCCGCTTGCCCTCGCCGCCGCTCTCGAGGCGCGGTCCCGTGCAGGCCGGGCAACCCGCGTCACAGGGGCAGTCGGCGACGAGGTCGCGGGCCCCGGCCACCAGCTCGGCATGGCGCTCGAACAGGCGCGCCGCGAGGCCGACCCCGCCGGGCACGCCGTCGTACAGGTAGACGACCGGTCGCTCGGCGTGCGGAGAGCGCACCTGCGAGACGAGCCCGAGGTCCCGCGGATCGCTCATGAGCAGGACGCTGGCCACCGTCTGCAGCGCCCGACCGGCGCCCACGAGGGCCACGTCGAGCTCGTCACGCCGCCAGCCGGCGACCGCGGCCGGGTCCACGGCCACCCAGTACGCCGTGGTATGGAGCTCCAGCTCGGGCAGGTGGATGCGCCCCCAGCCGAGGTTCTCCAGCGACTCCAGGCGCAGCTTCTTGTAGATCGTGGCCAGGCTGCTGACCATGACCTCTCCGTGGACGCGCTCCCCGCCCGGGACGGCGTCGGACGCGAACGCCTCGAGGGGCTTGAGCGTGACGGCCAGCTCCGCCTGGGTGAAGTGGTCAACGTCGACGGGGCGCACGTACGCTTTGCGCTCGTCCCAGTCGAGGCGGTCCACGTGGTACTGGCGCGACTCATGGAGGTAGATGGCGCCCTCGTGGACGAGCGTCGGAGCGGAGAAGAGGTCGACCTCGCCCACCACGCGCGGCCGGTCGCCGCCGGTGTCGATGATGAGCACGTTGCCCGGCGACGCCACGCGCAGCGAGATCTCCGAGGCCGGGAAGTTCTCGCTCGCCCAGTACCACCGGCCGTCGGCCGCCTGGCGCACGTGGCCGTCCTCGCCGAGGAAGGCGAGCAGGTCGTCGGCCGGTGCGGCGCCGAAGCGCTCACCCGGCTCGAAGGGCAGCTCGAAGGCGGCCGCGCGCAGGTGCGCCAGCAGGACGTGGAGGTTCTCGGGGTCGAGGCGGGCCTCCTCCGGGCTGGCCTCGAAGAGCACGTCCGGGTGCGTGGCCACGTACTGGTCGACCGGGCCGCTCGTGGCCACCAGCACGGCCGCGCTCAGCTCGCGGCGGCGGCCGGCGCGCCCGATCTGCTGCCAGGTGGCGGCGATCGAGCCGGGGTAGCCGGCCAGCACCGCGGCGTCGAGCCGGCCGATGTCGATGCCCAGCTCGAGGGCGTTCGTGCTCACCACCCCGAGCACGTCGCCGCTGCGCAACCCGTGCTCGATGGCCCGGCGCTCGCTGGGCAGGTAGCCGCCCCGGTAGCCGCGCACGCGCCCGACCGGGCCGCGGCCCTCGCGCAGCGCCTCGCGCAGGCGCGTGAGCAGGAGCTCGACGCTGGTTCGGGAGCGGCCGAAGACGATCGTCTGGCGGTCGGCGCGCAGGAACGTCACGGCAGCCCGCTCGACCAGCCCGTAGGCGCTGGCGCGGACGCCGAGCCGGGCGTCCACGACGGGTGGATTGAGGATCAGGACGCGCTTCTCACCGGCCGGCGCCCCGTTGCGGTCGACCAGCACGGGCGCCCGCCCGGTCAGCGTCTCGGCCAGCTGGCCCGGGTTCCCGATGGTCGCCGAGCAGGTGATGATGCGCGGCGCGCTGCCGTAGTGGGCGCACAGGCGCAGCAGCCGGCGCAGGACGTTGGCGACGTGGCTGCCGAACACGCCGCGGTACGTGTGAGCCTCGTCCACGACGACGTAGCGCAGCTGCTCGAAGAGCTGGAACCACTTCGTGTGGTGGGGCAGGATCGCCGCGTGGAGCATGTCCGGATTGGTCACCACGACCTGCCCGGCCGCGCGCACCGTCTGGCGGACGGGGGCGGGCGTGTCGCCGTCGTAGATCGCCGCCGCGACCTCGATCCCGGCGGCGTCGGCCAGCTCGTGGAAGCCCGCCAGCTGGTCCTGGCCGAGGGCCTTGGTGGGGAAGAGGTAGAGCGCCCGCGTCGAGGCGTCCTCGGCCACCGCCTGCAGCACCGGCAGGTCGTAGCAGAGCGACTTGCCCGATGCGGTGGGCGTGACGATGCAGACGTCGCGCCCGCCGCGCAGCGCCTCGATGGCCTCCGCCTGGTGGGAGTAGAGGCCGGTCACGCCGCGGCCCTCGAGGCCGCTGCGCAGCCCCGCGTCCAGCCAGTCGGGGAAGGGGCGCATGTCGGCGGCGCGCGCCGGGAGGGTCCGGTCGGCCACGACCGCTTCGGCCACGGCCGGATCGGCGAGCAGGCGGTCGAGCACCTCGGCGACGGTGGCGCTGGCGTAGAGACGCATCGGGATCACCTCGAAATCGAACGCACGTTCGAAACTGACGCCGAGTCTAGCACGCCGTCGCGGCCAGTCAACCGCCGCGCGCGCGCGGGCGACTCGTTTGACACGGTAGCTGCCCGTAGCTACCATCCCGCCATGGGTCCACTCGTGAGCCGCCTGCCGCGCACCCCGTTCGACCCGGTGGAGTTCGCCGACGCGCCGCCGCCCGGGGGGCCGCCGGCCGACCTTGAACCTGAGCCGCCCCTGGGACGGATGCCGGTGGCCGGCCTCTCACGCCGCAGCCTGGCCGGCTTGCTGGGCGCGCTCGTCATCCTCTGGATCGTCGTCGTCTTCGCCCGCGCCGTCGCCGACAGCGCCTCTGCGACCGGACGCGCCGAGCAGCTGCGCGAGTCGACCGCCGCGGCGGCGGCGAAGCTCGAAGCCGAGCGCCGTGAGCTGGAGCTGGTCCAGACACCCGCCTACGTGACGTTGCAGGCGCGCGCCTACGGGTACGGCGAGCCGGGCGAACGGGTCTTCGGCCTCCAGGCCGGCGCGCCATCGCCGGCGCCGATCACGCCGCTGGGCGAGGACCCGGCCGGCAGCGGCCCGCGCTCACCGCTCGACGACTGGCTGGCGCTCCTCTTCGGCCCCTAGTCGGTCGGCGCCGGCTCTCCGCGCCGCAGGCGCAGGTCGAGGTAGAGCAGGGTCATCGCCGCCGGCACCACTGGTGCCATGACGATCGTGATCGCCGCCGCCCAGATGATGCGGAGCAGTGTGCCGGGCGTATCGGCGGGACCGGTCACCAGGCCGACGACGATGCCACCCAGCTGCCCCAGCAGCTGGGTGAGGATGCCCGTCGCGAGCCCGAAGGCGAGCGCGTAGCCGAGGACGCGCCACGTGGAGCCGGCCACCAGACGGAAGCTGCGCCCGAGCGCGGTGATGCCGGCACCGCCATCGAGCAGCACGACCTGCGGCCACAGCGCCCAGCGCAGGCCGAGGAAGGTGAGGAGGACCACGACCCCGACCGCTGCGACGAGGCCCAGGAACACGGGCAGGCCACCCGCGGCCGGGTCCGGCGCGAGCGAGACGATCGCCGCCACCAGGAGGAGCCCGCCCACGACTCCGGCCGTTATCACCCCGACGACCGTGAGCATCGTGACCACGAGGGCGCCCAGGCGGCGGAGCACCCGTGAGAACACCCCCCGCAACGTTGGACGGCGCCCGAGGCGCGCTTCGCCGATTGCGACCGCGAGTGCCGCCGTCGTGAGGCCGCCGGCTACGGTCGCGATGAGCACCATCGCGCCGGCCATGCCGAGGAAACCCCACACAGCCTGGGGGTCCAGGGGCGGGAGCGACGTCGGCAGGGGGACCGGCGGGTCGAGGACGTCGAAGCCGACCATCATCGAGAGCTGGTCGACCATGCCGGCGCCGAGGATGAGGTCGATGATGACGACTGGCCCCTGGAGCACGGCGCTGATGCCGAGCACGAGGCGGGCCCGCGTCCGGTAGAGCTCGATGATCCCGTCCACGACGTCGCCCAGGCCCATCGGCCGCGGTAGCGCGGAGGGCGGCACGGCCGGCTGGCCAGCCATCGGGTCGGTCACCAGCGGAGTATAGGGACGGGCTGCCGGGCTTCTGGTCGACTTCGCGTTCGAGCCGTTTGTCGTCAGGGATGTCAGTAGTACTGTCGCGGGGCAGCAGGATCCGCGGCACCCTCGATCGCCGGCGCCTCTGCGCGACGATATTCCGGTAGTACTGACATCTCGTGCGAGGAGGCGGGCCGAACCCGCGATCCAGGTCACGTCGGCCGCGATCTGGTCGCCTGGTGACAGTAGTACTGACAAGGCGAGCGGCAGACGGCAGGCAGTCGAAGGCACCCGAGCTGCCCCTGGACGTCACGCGCCGGGCGCCGTTGCTCCACATCAGTTGGTGGTCGCGCGAGTCCTCTACGTGTCGGCCACCTCGACGAGGGGCGCCACTTCGTGGGCGAACTGGTCCGCGCGCGAGACGAGTTCGGCGGGATCGGCGGCCTCGAACCAGAGTGCGAGGTGCGTGACCCCGAGTGCGGCGAAGGCCCGGACCCCGGTGGCCATCTCGTCCGGCGAGCCGCGTAGTGCATAGCCGGCGTCGGTCGTCGTGCCGAACTGGACGCGGACGCGCGCCGACAGCCAGGGCATGGGCCGGCCGGCCGCCTCGGCCGCGGAACGGATGACCGGGACCCGCTCGGCGTACGTTGCCGGACCTGTCTGGCTCGAGTGGTAGCCGTCGGCGAGCTCCCCGGCGCGCCGGAGCACGCGCTCGGCCCGACCCCCGACGACGATCGGCAGGTTCGCCCCCTGCGCGGGCAGCGGGCCGAAGGTGAAGTCCTCGATGGCGTGGAAGTGGCCCCGGAAGGGATCGGTGGAACCGGACCAGAGGTGCCGCCACAGGCGGATCGTTTCCTCGAGGTAGGCTCCGCGGACGTGGAACCGCTCGGCGATGCCGAGGTTCGCGAACTCCTGCTCGCTCCAGCCGACCCCGACACCGGCGATGACCCGGCCCCCGCTCAGCGAGTCGAGCGTCGCCAGCTCCTTGGCGAGGAGAACGGCGTTCCGCTGCGGGACGACGATGACGCTCGTGCCAAGGCGGATCCGCGGGTGTCGCGCGCCGACCCAGGCAAGGGTCAGGATCGCCTCGTAGACCCGGCCGTACTCGTCGGCGTCCCCCCGGTCGATGAGGACGTGATCGGTCGTCCAGACCGTCGACCAGCCCAGACGCTCGGCGACGTCCGCGGCGGCTTCGATGCCCTCGGGGGAGGCACTATCGCGGACGTTGGGGAGGCAGAGTCCGTAGTCCATACGGCGATGGTAATGGGGCGATCGGGGATCCGGTGCAAGGCCGTCATGCACTTTGACCGGCCGTCGTGCGCAGCCGCGACCTGCGCTAGAATCTCGGCCCCACGGCGGCGGAGTAGCTCAGTGGTAGAGCAGGGGACTCATAAGTCACTTCTTCAATCCGCTGTGCTTTCCTGAGTGGTAACCAAGCACGAATCGGGTGACTTATAGGCTCTATCGGTCATCGGGCCAAGAGCACATAACTGCGATAGAGCGCATACCTGATTGGCCCCGTCTCACCTCACGAGACAGGCGTTCGTTCGATAGTCTGGCGGCGTGTCCGCCAGAGCGAAGATGCCGGAGCTTGACCTCGCCAGGATCCGACGCTTCGTCGATGCCCGCGTGCCAGCGCGCGCCAGGCACCAGGTTCGCCTCGAGGTGGAGGTCCAGGGCAGCGCGGTCACGATCGTGGAGCGCCGTGCGCCGTGGCGCGCCGACATCGGACCTGAGTGGAGCCGTTTCCCGATCGCCCGACTCCGGTACTCGCCGACGAATGCCGCGTGGACGCTGTTCTGGCGTGACCGGAACCTGCGCTGGCATCGGTACGACAGGATCGACGCGGCCGCGCACGTCGACTCGCTGCTCGCCGAGATCGACGCGGATCCGACGGCGATCTTCTGGGGTTGATCCGCAGCGGACGTCCAACTGCATTCCCTTGGGTCTGGTGGCGACGGCGCGATCACGCCACGGGTCGGTTGGCGGAGGCGCATGATGCCTCTAGGGTTAGCGACGAGGCCGGAATCAAGTGTGCGGTCGATGACGAACGGAGCCGGCACCGACAACTAGAAGCCGCGGAAGCGTGACTACGCGCGATGGGCACTGGTTGGACTACTTGCCGTCGCGGCGTTGGCAATCGTTTCGGCGACGTACGTCGGTGACGCCGGCAGGATCTGCCGCCAGGAGGCGGGCGACACAGCGGCAATCACGGTCTGCGGTCCATTCGGACTCGGTGACGCCCTGTGGCTCGCGCTCGTCGTTCTCGTCATCTTCCTGCTCTTGTGGCCCGACGTGTCCGAGGTCAGCGTCACCGGGATCGGATCTCTGAAGCGCAGGGTCGAAGAGCAGGAGAAGAAGACGGCGGAGCTGGAGAGGTTCGTCGTGAGCCAGATGCTCGACCTATCGATACGGAACACCCAGACGCAGAACACCACCGTGGTCCTCAGTTCGCGCGACCTCAGAGAGGCTCGCGACAGTGTGAACCAACCGCCAGTGCTGGTCTCCAGGAACTCAGGGGGCTCGTCGCCCATGTAGAGGACGATGTAGACCCCCGGGGCGTCGGGGATCTCACGCCGAAGCCGTGGGTCGAGTAGCTCCCCCACGGATCGGAAGCCCTCGAATCCGGCCTTCCCGAGCCCGGTCAGCGTGAAGCCCACACCGGAGTCTGGGTCGGCTACCTGCTTGCCGGCCACGTCGGATGTGCTATGGTGTTCCACGAATAGGCCTTGTTCCGCAAGGAGTGGAACAGCACGGATGATTGGAACACTGAAGGACGCACCTGCACCATCGAGCGAACGCGAGCTCCTGGCCTCTCTCGAGACGATGCTCGTCGACAGGATGCCAGATGGCTGGTCGGTCGCGATAGATCGCGAGCCGCGGGGCCAGACCCCGGGCGAATGGCGGCCCGATGCCTTCTTGGCCGTCGAGGCGCCCAATAAGGCGCGGGCGCGCCTGGCCGTTGAGGTTCGCGCGAGCCTCTATCCACGGGACACGTACGCCCTGTCGAGTGAGTTGGGTTCGCTGTGGCTCCGACCGCCGGTTCCGAAGGGACGGATCCCGACAATCGCGGGCGTGGACGGCGTTCTCGTGTTGAGTCGCTTCTTGACCTCTAGGACTCGCACGATGCTCGAGAACCTCGGGTTCTCGTATGCGGACGCTACCGGCAATCTGCGTATCGCCACGCGCGTACCGCCGATCTTCATCGAACGCAGCGGAGCGGAATCGAACCCGTGGGCAGAGGATCGGCCCCTCCGATCGCTGAGAGGCCCGGCATCCGCCCGCGTCGTCCGAGCCCTGCTGGACTTCGCGCCGCCGTACCCGCTCCGATTGCTGGCCGACCTGGCTGAGCTCCCTCTCGGTAGTGCGTCGAGGGTCGTCTCCTTCCTGGTGAGCGAGGCGCTCGTCGAGCGTAGCGGACGCGGGCCGATCGAGAGCGTCGACTGGAAGGGACTCCTTCGCAGATGGACACAGGACTACTCGCTCTTGGAGGCCAATAGATCAAGGTTCTTCCTTGAGCCACGAGGCCCGCGAGCGTTGGAGGCTCGTCTTCAAGCGCTGGATGCTCCGTACGCTGTGACAGGTAGCCTCGCCGCGGCACGCCGTGCGGAGGTTGCTCCTGCCGCTCTGGCAGCCGTCTACGTCCCGAACATCGAGAAGGCGGCGAGTCGCCTCGGGTTGCGCGCAGCTCCGAGCGGCGGCAACGCGGTACTGCTCGAACCAGTCGCCGACGTTGCATTTGAACGGACATGGGACCAAGGCGGGATCACGTTCGCGGCGCTCCCGCAGGTGGCAGCGGATCTGCTGACCAGCCCCGGCCGCGGCCCAGCGGAGGCCGAGGCGCTCATCGAATGGATGGAGGGAAATCCGGATGCCTGGCGACGCCCCGGATCGCGTCCTCGTTGACGCCCGCCGGGCGCTGCTTGACGCGCTCGACGCCCTGAGCGGCCACTTGGACCACATCGTCCTCGTGGGAGCGCAGGCGATCTACCTGCACACGGATGAGGTCACGCTCGGCGTCGCCCTGTTCACGAAGGATGCCGACCTGGCGCTCGTGCCACCGCTGGGCGCGAAGCCCGATATCGAGAAGGCGATGCGACAGGCTGGCTTCTATCACGGCGACCAGCCCGGGATCTGGTTGGACGAGACCGGTCAGGTCGACCTCCTGGTCCCGGAGGGACTCGCGCCACCCGGCGGTCGGAGAGGCGCACGCCTGCCGGGTCACGGCAACCGCGCCGCGCGCAAGGTGCTCGGACTAGAAGCCGCGGCCGTCGACAACGAGTTCCGGGTCGTTGCGGCGCTCGATCCCGACGATCACCGCTCCGTGCGGATGCGGGTCGCGTCGCCCGCGGCCCTGCTCGTCGCGAAGCTGTACAAGCTGGGTGAGCGACAGGAGGAGCGTCGTGGCGACCGCCTCGACGATAAGGACGCATTCGACGTCTATCGCTTGCTCCAGCTCCCGACGGCCGAGTTGGCGCGGGGCATGAAGACGATCCTCGCCGACGAACGGTCTGCTCTTGTCGGTGAGGCCTCGATCGGGTTCCTGCGTGGCCTCTTCGCTGCGCCTGATGCGCTCGGCTGCGTGATGGCCGGGCGATACATCGAGGGCGTCGCTGATCCTGAGACCATCCGGCTCTCCGCGTCGGCCCTAGCCAATGAACTGCTGGCGCAGCTAGGCCCGGAGTGAGAGTGCTAACTCGGCATCAACGACGGTGCGAGCTTGGACGAAGCGGGAACACCTGCTTGCGCAGCCGGTGGTCTCGAAGCGCGATGCACAACCCTGGCGCGGCATCTGGTCGCGACGACCGGTGATGTCATGGTGATCGTCGAACCGCTTGTCTCCGAGGAGAAGCTCCGCCAGCTCCTCGACGAACAGGCGGAATCCGCGGCGCTCGACTACAAGGCCATATGCGATCTACGCGAGAAGGCCGACACGGTCGAGCTGGCGAAGGACGTTGGCGCCATGCAGGTCGCGGGCGGCTACATCGTGATCGGGGCCGACAACAACGGACGGCCAACGAATGGAGTTGCCGCGGAGCGCGTGGCCCTGTTTGACGAGGCGACCCTCCGGGCGAAGCTACGGAAGTGGCTGCCGGAGCCCCTGGATCTCCTTGCGGCTGCCCACGAAATCGATGGCAGCAAGGTGGTGCTGATCTACGTGGGCGCGAATCCCGACGGCTTTGCGGTCTTCCAGGCCGATGGCCAATACGTCGTCGGCAGCAAGGAGAAGACGGCCTTCCGGAAGGGCGACGTGTTCGCGCGCCACGGATCCGCGAGCGAGCCATGGAGTCAGGCCGACATTCGGCCGGTGATCGACCGGCTCATCGCTTCGCGAAAGGAGGATTGGCGTCGTGGTCTCGCCGCTGATCTCGCTCGAGTCGAGGCGGGATCCGAGGCACGACGCCTGGCCGACGCTCCCGCACAGACGTTGACGTGGAACCTTGACGCGTCGTCGTTCGAGGGCGCAATCATCGAGCAGCTGCGCACCGCCGACGACATCCCGCTGAGGCTGTTGCTCGAACGGTTCCCGGCCGAGGCGGCGACGCTTGCGAGGGACGAGGAGCGCGTCGCCGACCTGCCAACGCTCTTCGATCGCCTGGCATGCATCGGTGGGCTAGGCCTTCGACTTGAGCGGCAGGAGGTCGTCCGCGCATTGATCATGGCGGCGGGCAGAGTCTATGACGTCGGGTTCGCTCTCGAGCGCGAGGGGCGTGGAGCGGCGATCGACGGGGCCGGCTACTGGCTGGGAATGATCGAACGAGTGATCGTTCTCGGGGCACTGGCGGTTCGTATGAAGGCATGGCCTGTCGTCCGAGAACTGGCACTGCGACGAGGTGAGTCGGACGACTGGCGTCACGACCGATCCTGGCTTCGCCATGCACTGACGATGGCCGCGCGCGCGAAGCTGTTTGTTGAGACAGAGAAGGGCCGCGACGTCGAACGCTCGATCCTGAGCTTGGCCCACCGCGTTGCGGCGAACGAGCCGTGTCTTCGCCCCGACGTTCCGGCCGATGATGAGGCGTTGCTCGACAGCATCTGCCAGTTCGACGCCTTGGCTGCGCTTGCCATGATCTCCGAGACCCGGGCAATCTCGGGTAGCAGGTTCTATCCGAACTTCGCGAGGTTCTACAGCCATCGCACGGAGCCGGCGTTTGCGCGCTTGCTGTCAGACCCGGCCATGCGCGCCGCGATCTTCCCGCTCTCTGACGACGACCTCGCCTCAGCGCTGCGCGGCCTTGATGAGTTCGCGCAGCGCGAGTCGTTCCGGTACGCAGGCTGGGATGGCTTCACAGACGAGCGGATCCTGCGCTGGCTCGACATGCATCCAGCCCAGCCCAGGTCGCCGGAGTAGCAGACCGGTGGCGCTCGGAAGAAAGCCTCTCCGGCGCGCACGAGAGGGAGCGGAGCACATGGCAACGACGATCACCGGTGCCTTCAACGAGTTCAAGACCGACC
>LDXM01000028.1 GCA_001443375.1 Chloroflexi bacterium CSP1-4 | reverse complement strand
AGTACGGCTCGACCGTCGACCAGTCCAGCGCGGGATCGTCGAGCCACGGGTTCCCGGCAAGGGCGCTTCCGTTCGAGAGGTAGGTGCGCAGCTCGGTACCGGGCGATCCGTCTTCGTGGCGAGCGTACATCACGACGTCGCCGCGGCCATCGCCGTTCGTGTCGCCGGCGGCGAGCTTGATGCGGTCGAACGCGATGGTCGATGCATGCAGGTCCGTGGCCACGAACGACGTCCCGTTGGCGCGCAGCCCGACGAAGCTGAAGCCGGTTTCCGTCGCGACCGCCAGGGCAAGGTCGTCCCGGCCGTCGCGGTTCCAGTCGGTGACGACGGTCTGCGTCGTGACTCGTCGCAGGGCCGAGCCGTCGTACCACTGCGTCGCGCCGTCCTCGAGGCCGCCCGCTTTCGACTGCGCCACCCAGTAGACGAGGCCGGCCTCGCCGCCGTCGGTCTCTGCCACGAGGTCGGCGCGGCCGTCACCGGTCACGTCGGCCGCGAACACCGCCGAGTCGCCGAGGGCCAGGGGTCCGGTCCACCACGTCAGGGCCGCCTCGAAGGCCGTCCGCGTGCTGTTCGCACGCAGGACGTAGAGCGTGGACTGCATCGGATCCTCGGCGCCGACGAGCAGCCCGACATCGTCGACGAGGTCGGCGTCGAAGTCCCCCGCCACGAGCCGTATGGCGCGCTTCCCGTCGCGCTCGACGGGGAAGCCGACGCCGGCGGTGGCCGAGTCCCACCATGACTCCGGGTCGCCGTACCCCGCGCCGGTCGGCCTCAGGATCACGATGCGTTCCGCGGCGTCTCCGTCGCGCATGAGCACGATGAGCTCGTGCTCGCCATCGCCGTCGATGTCCGCGGCGATCCGATCGAGCGTCACGGCATCCGCGAGAGGGATCGGGTCGGGAGCCGACGGCGCGGCGAACCGGGAACCCGTCGAGAGGTACACGTGGGCGTCGACGCCGGCCTCGGTGGGCACGACCGCCGCGCCGTCGCCGGTCACGCCGCCGGAGATCTCGTGCTTGCCGGGGTCGCTGATCTCGAGCGTGGAACCGTAGTAGATGCGCATGATCTCCTCGAGCGTCAGGCCCTTCCGGCCGCAGTCGTAGACGCCCTTCTGGAATAGCCGGAAACCGTTGGTCTCGGCCCCACAGCCGGAGATCGATCCTGGGTAGTAGCCGGTCAGGATGAACTGGCCCGGGACGCCGTTGCGCGAGCGGCGGATCGAGATCGCCCATGTCGCGGCGACGGCGGCCTTCTGGGAGGCCGACGCATTGCGCGTCTCGGGTCGGTAGACCTGGTCCGCGGAGTTGTCCTTCACGTCGTAGCAGGCGCCGCCCGGGCTCGTCCCGCCGCGGTAGGTCATCGCGTAGTACCAACCGTACTGTTTCGCGGCGATGGCCCCCGCCCGCAACGACGCCGTCGGGAACGCCGAGGGCCACTCCCAGGACACGGTGTTCTCGACATACGAGCGGAAGGCGACCGTCTGGACCTGGCCGGCTGCCGGACCGTAGGTCCGATAGACCCTGATGGTCGCGGGCGGCACGTAGCGGTTCTTCCAGCCGGTGCACGACGCGGCCGCCGTGGCGACCGGTGCAGAGGACGGAAGAACCGTCGCGGACGCGGTCAGGGCGAACACGATCACCGCGACCGCCAGGCGGCGGTACATCGCGGCAGATTGTCGGCGTTGAGGGCGGTGCGGTCAACCACCCGTCGGTACCGCTGTCGGAGGACCGCCAGCGCCCGGGCCAAGCACGCCGCCCGCTACGGACGCGGGAACGCCACCTCGATCCGGCCGGCGCGGATCCGCAGCGGGTAGTAGCGCAACCGCCGGACGCGGGTGGCGGCGCGGGCCTGCGCCTTGGCGTCGGCGGTCTCCGGTTTCGCCGGGCGGTCGGGCGGTTGCCAGGTGGAGTGATAGCCACCCTCCGGGTCGAGGCCGCCGGTCGTCGGGAACCGCACCGTCTCGCCCGTGCAGAGGTCGAAGCGTCCTGCGTGCAGCGGACAGCCCACGACGCACCCCTCGAGCACCCCCTGTGACAGCGGCGCGGACATGTGCGGGCAGCGGTCGTCGGTGGCGAGGAGGCCGGCCTCGGTATGCGCGAGGAGGACGTCGAGATCGCCGCGCGTGATGCGCAGCAGGGTGCCCGGCGGGAGCTCGTCGAAGGACGCGACGGCCTCGAACGGCGACGCCGCCGTGCCCGGCGCCTGGAGGCCGGTGGGGATGGGCAGCACGCGAGGCTCGACCATGGACAGATGGTAGCGCGGGAACCCAGTCCCCTCGGCCGACGTCAGCGTCGTGCGGAACGCGGACGCGGCCTGACCGAATGAAGGCGCGGACCGCCCGCCAGAGAGGCGCTCACCATGTGGCATCTCACGCCCCGGCCGACGCGGCGGCCGACACTCATCCTCCTGACACTGCTGGCCGTCGCCGCCCTCGCTGCCGCCTGCGCATCCGGCGGGGCATCCGTGCCGCTCGACCGGCAGTCGGCAGGCGACGACACGCTCGGTGGTTTCCAGCCTCCGGCCGAGGGCCCGGTGGCGACGGCGGGCCCCGCCGACGGCAGCGGCGACGACTCGGCGGCCCGCGACGAGACCCTCGTCGTCAAGACCGGCACGCTCGACCTCGAGGTGAAGGACTTCGACGCCTCGCTGGCCAGGGCGCGCACGGCCATCATCGGCCTGGGCGGCTACATCAGCGGCTCGCAGATGGCCTTCGACGGGGACCGGCCGTACGCCTCGATCACCTACCGCATCCCGGCCGCGCGCTGGGACGACGCCCTGGTCGCCCTGAAGGGCCTGGCCACGAAGGTCGTGGGCGAGCAGACCCAGGCCGTCGAGGTGACCTCGGCGGTGATCGATCTCGATGCCCGCATCGACAACCTGCGCGCCACCGAGCGCTCACTGCAGGCGATCATGGCCAAGGCCACCAAGATCCCCGACATCCTCGAGGTCCAGTCGCAGCTCAGCAACGTGCGCGGCCAGATCGAGCAGCTGGTTGCCGAGCGCGACCACCTGAAGGATCAGGCCGCCTACGGCACGATGACGGTCGGCTGGACCATCCCGCTCGTGGCCGTGACGCAGGCCCAGCAGGGCTGGGACCCGGCGAAGACCGTGGACGAGGCGGTCGCCCAGCTCGTTCAGCTGGGACAGGGCCTCTTCTCGATCGCCATCTGGTTCGCCATCGTCGGCCTGCCGCTCTTGATCGTCGGACTCGTGCTGCTGGGCATCGCCCTGGTCGCTGCGCGACGACTGGGCTTCGGGCGGCGCCCGCCGGTCGAGCCCCAGGCCGGGGGCACCGTCCAGGCGTAGGTCAGTCGAGCGTGGGGACCGGGATCGACGCCGGGGCCCCCTGGGCCTCGCCCTCGTGGCCGAAGGTCGTGCGCAGCGGGACCTCGACCAGCAGCGCCGTCGCCAGGGCGGCCACGATCGCCGCGCCCACACCGAGCCAGAAGCTGCCGGCGATGGCCAGCGAGATGGCCTGGTGGAAGCCCTGCACGAAGTTCGGGATGAGCTGTTCGATGGCCGGCCGGAACTGCTGCGGGACCTGCTGCAGCCAGGCCATCGGATCGCCACCCACGCTGGTCAGCTGGCTCGCGTCGAAGGATCCCGGCGGGATGTTGGAGACGACCTGCCGGGGCACGCCGGCCGCGACCAGTTGGCTCGGGATCTGCTCCGTGAGCCCGCTGCGGAAGATCGTGAAGCCGAGCGTCAGGCCGACCGTGCCGCCGACCTGCCGGAAGAGCGTCAGGTCGCTCGTCGCAGCCCCCAGCTTCTTCATCGGCACGGCGTTCTGGACGATGATCGTGAAGACGGCGAGCGACGGCCCGACGCCCAGGCCGGTGATGAACATCCAGGCCCAGAGCGCCGGGAACGGCGTGTCGGCGCGGAGGTTCGTCATGAGCACGAGCCCTGCCGTGACGAACACCAGGGCGCCCACGGTGATCCATCTGTAGCGGCCCGTGCGGCTGACGATCTGGCCCGAGGCGACCGAGCTGGCGATCAGCCCAGCCAGGAAGGGCAGCAGGTTGTAGCCCGATTCGGTGGCGCTCGAGCCCTGCACGACCTGGAACCAGATGGGCAGGAAGATGATCGCCGCGAAGAAGCCGAAGCTGGCCATGAAGACGGCCACCATCGAGAGTGAGAACGTCCGGTTGCGGAACAGGTCCAGCGGGACGATGGGCTCCTTCGCCCGCGCCTCGATCCGGACGAACACGGCGAGGAGCGCAAGTCCCGCCCCGATCCAGCCCCACACGCCGGGGTCGGACCAGTCGCCATTCTGGGCGTTGGTCAGGCCGATGAGGACGGGCACGATGCCGGCCGTGAAGGCGGCGGCGCCGAGGTAGTCGATGCTCGGGCGCGCCCCTTCGCGCTTCAGCGTGGGCAGCAGCCGCCAGATGATGTAGAGCGTGATGGCGCCGATGGGCAGGTTGACGTAGAAGACCCAGTGCCAGCTGATCCGGTCGGTCAGGAAGCCGCCCAGCGCGGGACCGATGAGGGCGGAGACGCCGAACACGGCGCCGAAGAGGCCCTGGTACTTGCCCCGCTCGGCGGGCGTGAAGAGGTCGCCGATGACGGCCAGCGAGATGGGGAAGATGGCCCCGGCGCCGAGGCCCTGGATGCCTCGGAAGAGGATGAGCTGCCACATCTCCTGGCTGAGGCCCGAGAGGGCCGAACCGATGAGGAAGAGCGAGACGCCGATCATCAGCATCGGCCGACGCCCGAAGAGGTCGGACAGCTTGCCGTAGATGGGCCCCGTGACGGTGCTCGTGATGAGGTAGATGGTCACGACCCACGTGTAGAGGTCGTTGCCCCTGAGGTCGCTCACGATCCGGGGCAGGGCCGTGCCCACGATGGTCTGGTCGAGTGCGCTCAGGAAGAGGCCGAGCAGGATCGCGAAGAGGATCTCGTTGCGGGCGCGTGTCGAGACCTCGACGGCGGGCCTGAGGGCGCCGCTGAAGCCGGCCTCGGCCGCGGCGGGGCTGCTCTCCGTCATCGGGCGCTGATCTCCCTGGTGTCGGGGTGGAAGGGACAGGCGGGCTCGGACTCGGGGTCGAAGCCGACTCGCTCGATCGTCGTGCGGACGATGCGCACGGCAGCCAGGCAGGTGCGTTGCTCGTCGGGAGTCATGGCGTCGAGGAGGCGTGCCATCTGCCGCTGGTGGAGGAGCTCGTGCTCCTCGGTGACGGCGCGCCCGGCATCGGTCAGGCGAACGCGGACGACGCGCCGGTCGGCGCTGTCGTGGAGGCGTTCGACGAGCCCGCGCTCCTCCATCCGCGACACCAGGCCGGTGGCGCTGGAGAGTGAGACGTCGATGGCCTCGGCGAGGAGGGTCATCGTCAGCGGACCCTCCGCTTCGAGCATCATGATGACGTGCAGGTGCGCCGTGCTCGCCGACTGGTGTCGGGTCCGGTGCGCCTTGAGGTGACGCGCTCGCGCGACGAGCGGCTGCAGCTCGGCGGCGATCTCGGGTGCGAGCGAGGTGGCGGTCGCCATGCGGCCGACGATCTCCTTCGTATCGAGTGAATGGTTCGTAGAGCGTTGACTATTATCGGCAGGGCGATCGTCCTGTCAAACGGGAGGAACGGATGCGCTTCGCGCTCATGATCGAGCCGCAGCAGGGGCTCAGCTACGACGAGCAGCTGGCCGTCGCCCGGACGGCCGAGGACGGCGGGTTCGAGGCGCTCCTGCGTTCGGACCACTACGCGAGCTTCCCGGGCGAAGGCGGCCTGCCCACCACCGATGCCTGGACGGTCATCGCCGGCCTAGCTCGGGAGACGTCCCGTATCCGCCTCGGGGCACTCGTCTCGCCGGTGACGTTCCGCGTCCCCGGCGCCTTGGCCAAGGTCGTGGCGACGGCGGACGAGATGAGCGGGGGTCGGGTCGAGGTGGGCCTGGGCGCCGGCTGGAACGAGCTCGAGCATGCCGAGCTGGGCATCCCCTTCCCGCCCCTGCGGGAGCGGTTCGACCGGCTCGAGGAGGCGCTGGCGATCGTCCACGGCCTGTGGACCGAGCCCGACGGCTGGGCCCACGAGGGGCGGTTCTGGCAGGTGCGCGGCGCTCGGTTCCGGCCGCGGCCGATCTTCGGGCAGCGGCGGCACCCGCACCTCATCGTGGGCGGGCATGGGAAGCCGCGCGGGCTGCGCCTTGCGGCCACGTACGCCGACGAGTACAACCTCACATCGGCGCGGCCGGAGGCGGCGCATGACGTCTTCGGGCGGCTCGAGGCGGCGTGCGTCGCGGCCGGTCGCGATCCGGGGCAGGTCGTGCGCTCGGCCATGGCCGGCGTGCTCGTGGGGGAGTCGGAGGGCGACGTGCGCGACCTGGTGCGCGCTCAGACGGCGTTCATCGGCCTCGACGCGGCCGGGGCGGAGGCGTGGCTCGCGGCGCGACGCGAACGGTGGATCATGGGCACGCCGGAGCAGGCGCTGGAGCGCATCGAGGCCTTCGCTCGGGCTGGTGTCGAGCGCCTCGCGCTGCAGGACTTCCTGCCGCGCGACCTGGCGATGATCCGCCTGATCGCGGGGCGGGTGCTGCCGCAGGGGGCGGCGCTCTAAGTTTCGCGACGTCGCCCCAGAAGGCGGCGCACGAGGAGCACGGCCAGCAGGAGCTTCACCACCCAGAGCAGGCCACCGGGGTCGGCCGGGCCCGAGGCGATCCCGGTCGGGCGGATGCGCACCAGCGGGATCCCAGTGAGCAACTCCAGGATCCGCTCGTCGCCGGCGGTCCACGGGTTGCAGCCGATCATGAAGCCGGGCACACCGGAGGCGCGGATGATGCGCGGCACGACCCGGGCGCGCTCGTCGGCGTCCGTCACTTCCTCGGCCGTGCCGGTCAGGGTCCGGCCCGGCAGCATCAGCTCCACGTTCGGGTCGGCCAGCAGGTTGCGGAACCAGTGCGTGTCGCGCCCGAAGCCAGCCAGGCAGTAGATGCTGCCGCCCTCGATGACGTAGTCGAGCCCGGCGAATCGGGGTCGGCCGGTTCGACGCCCACGAGTGCGCAGGATCATCACCCAGCCACCCAGCGGGCCGCCGATCAGGCTGCCCAGCCCGAGCCGGAACGTCGGCACCATGAACCAGCGGGTGATGTCGCGGAGGCGGTCGCGGCTGAAGAGCCAGAGGAGCAATCGGGCGGACGGCGCGTCCGGGAGGATCGGCGTGTCATGCATCACGGGCAGCGTCTGCCGTGGCGTCGTCGCGTGGCAAGTGCCGAAAGGCGGGTTCGGGCTGCCGCTTCGGCCCCTGGCCGGGAGGCCCTCCTCCCCTGCCTCATACGTCCTTGGCTTCCTCATACGAACGCCGCTGGAGCACAAGAAGCTCGGGCCGCCATGTCTCCGCTCAACCGCACGCCCCGCGGTCGCATGAGGGTCCAGGAGCCCCTCCCGCTCGCCCGACCGCTCCTAGTGCTCCGCGGACGTGCGAATGAGGATCCCCCCGCCGACCGCCCCTGGCCCGGGTCAGCGGACGGGCCCGAACCTCCCCAGCGGCCGCACGCGGAACCACGCCCGGCCCTGTACGGCGCCCGCCTCGACCGCCCCGAAAGTCCGCGAGTCGGTGGAGGCCTCCCGGTCGTCGCCAGCCAGCAGCAGCCGGCCGTCGAGGTCCACCGCCGCGACCCGCTTGACGAGGACGCGCGCAGGGTCACGGGGGTCGGGGGCGACGATGAGCTCGCGCGCCCGTGGTGCGCGGCGCTGGTACGCGTCGGGGTCCACCAGGAGCCAGTCGCCCGGCTCGAGCGTGGGGCGCATGCTCTCACCGACCACGATCACGCGCGCCTGCCACGAACGGCCGACACGTCGCGCACCCGGGATCAGGGCGACGATGACGGCGCCGAGGGCGAGACCGGCCCGGAGGCCGGCCCGAAAGCCGCTCAGGAGGGTCGGCCGCCCTTCGTCTCCCAGAAGACGTCGGCGATGCGGGCGACCTGGGCTTCGAGCTCCGCCGCCGCCGCCGCGTCCACCGACTGCTTGCACTTGCCGGCCTGCTTGAGCGCCTTCCAGAAGCGGTCGTGGAGGTCCGGGTGCTTCTCGAGGTGCTCGGGCTTGAAGTAGTCGCTCCAGAGGACCTGCAGCTCGCGCTTGCACAGCTCGGCGTGCTCCTCCTTGACCTTCACGCAGCGGATGACCTTGTTGCGGACTTCGAGGTCCGCCTGACTTCCCGGTTCCACGCGGCCTCCCTCGGCCCAACCGTCCTGGATGAGGGCGACCATCTTCGACACGGTCTTCGCCGCGATCTCGGCGCCGTGCGGGTCGTAGATGCCGCAGGGGATGTCACAGTGCGCGTGGACGGTGCGCCTGGGAGCCAGCGCGGCGAGGATGCGTTCGCGGAGCATGGGACACCTCTTCGTGGACGGCGTGGCGGTACGTGGCCGCAATCGTGCCACGAAGCGGGGACGGTCGCTGCTGGCGACCCCACGGGTATCATCCGGCCGATGAGCGATCGCCCGACCGCCGACGCCGGCCCGCTGGCCTGCCCCTTCGTCGCCTTCGACGACGACCGCGGCCGGCGCTCCGTCGCGCCCGACCACCGCCACCGCTGCTTCGCCGAGCTGCGGCCCGCGCCCCGAGCGCTGGCCCACCAGGAGGCGTACTGCCTGACCGCGAGCTTCGCCACGTGCCCGACCTTCCTGGACTGGGCTCGCCGGCAGGCGGCACGGGGGGTCGCCGGCGGCGCTCGGGAGGTGGAGACGGCGGGACCGATGCCCGGCGAGGCCCTTTCGCTGAGCGAGGCGCCGACGCAGGGCGAGGCGCCGCCCCATGATGAGCCCCGGCCGCCACGCCGGCCGCGGGACTGGACGGCGCCGCCTCCGTGGATGGCCGATCGGTCGCCGGGTCCGGCAGGCGAGCAGCTCGGCGTCTTCGATGCGCTCGATGAGCCGCCCGCCCGCCCGCAGGAGCCGGCCATCCGCTCGACGCCTCGTGCGCGCTTCGACCCCGAGCTGGCCTCGCTCCTCCGGCCGGGCGACGAACCGGGACCGGACGAGGACGAGGGCGAGGTGCCGGCCTTCCTCGCCGGCCGCAGCCGCTCGGCCACACCGCGCTCCAGCCGCCCCCCGGCTGGCCGTCCGGTGAGCCAGGCGCACCCGGTCTCGCCGAAGTTGCGACGCCCCGACCACGGCGACCCCGACGCACCGCCCTGGGAGCGGCCGCGCCGCTTCGAGGCCTACCCGACGCTGCGGTCGCGAGCTTCGATCCCGCGCATCCCCGGCATCGCCATCGCGCTCGTCGCGCTCGGTGCGGCCGCGCTGCTGCTCTTCTTCCTGCCCAGCCTGCTGACCGCTCCGGGCTCGACGCCGGCCCCCTCGGCGACTGTGACGGCGACGGCGACAGCCACCTCGAACGTGCCGACGGCAGTGCCCTCCCCGACGGGCCAGGTCTACGTCGTCGTCGCGAACGACACGGTCATCAAGATCGCCAAGAAGTTCGGCCTCACGCAGGAGGCGCTGCTGGCGGCCAACCCGCAGATCAAGAACCCGGACAAGATCGAAGTCGGGGACGAGATCGCCATCCCCGTCCCGGCCACGCCCCAGTCGAGCCCGTCGGAGGCGTCGCCCAGCCCGTAGGCGTCAAGCGCCCTCGCGTCGCACGCGCCAGATCTGCTCGGCCGGCCAGCGCCGCGCCCAGTCGTACGCCTCGGGCTCCCAGTACGTGGTCGTGGCTCCCTCCGGCGGGCGCAGCTCGATGAGGTCCTCGATGGCCAGCCCGTGCCGGCGGAAGAGGCGGATCCAATCGCCCGTCGTGCGCTGGAACTCGATCGTCGTCGCGAAGTCGAGGCGGCCCAGGCCGAAGTAGTCACGGAGGAGACGGTCGCCCGGCGATACGGCGTCATCCGCCCAGCACAGGTCGAGCAGCGGGGTCGCGGTCGAGAACGCGAGCAGGCCTCCGGGTCGGAGCAGGCGCGCCGCCTCCGGGACCACAAGATCCGGGTCGGCGAAGCGGAAGGCGCCCCAGTCGCTGAAGACGATGTCGACACACGCGTCGGGGAGCGGCACGGCCTCGCCCGAGGCGTGGAGCAGGCGGACCGTGACACCCGCCTCGCGTGAGGCGACCCAGGCCGCCTTCAGCTGCTCCTCGGAGAGGTCCACGCCGATGGCCACTGCGCCCACCCTCGCGAGCCCGATCGACCACTGCGCCGCGCCGCAGCCGAGCTCGAGGGTGGTCCTGCCGGCCACGTCGCCGAGGATGCGCAGCTCCGCCTCGGGGATCTGCCAGACGCCCCAGGCGAGCCCGCCGGAGTCGCGCAGCTGGCGGCCCTGCTCGGCCTGGTAACGGGCGCTGGCGGCATTCCAATGGGCCCGGTTCCGGGCGGCGTAGTCGGGGAGCGAGGTCTCGAAGGCGTCCTCGGCCGAGTCTCCGCTGCCCGTTGGCGCGGGGATCCCGGCCATCGCCGTCAGCGCCGGGGTGCGAAGTTGATGGCGGTGATCTTGCCGGCCTCGACCCGGAAGGTTGCGTCGAGGTGCTGGCTCTGGACGCCCGGGCGGATCACCAGGACATCCGCCTCGTAGGTGTTGCCGGTGTCGCGCACGTCGCCGGGGATCATCTTCAGGCCGCGGTCGGCACGCAGGAACCAGCCGCCCACGCGCTCCACGCCGCGCAGCTTCTGCGCGCTGTCGCCGACGTGGATGATCATCTCCGTCTTCTCGTCCATGAGCGCGATCGCGCCCTGGCGGTCATCCGCGTTCAGGCGCTCGAAGAACAGCTCCATGGTCTCGACGGCACCCACGGCCGAAGTCTAGCCGAAGCGGGCGGGAGGCCCGGCACGAAGGCCGGGGTCGGCCCCGCCTAGGGTCGCGGCAGTGCTCCGTGGCCGGGGCAGGCGGCCGGGTCCATCACCCAGCCGGGTCCCATCATCGACCCTGCGGGCCCATGCCACGCTGTCCCGCCGAACCACCACAGGAGTGCCGCGCCGAGCGCGAGCGCCACGAGGAGGCCGACCAGCCAGTCGTTACGACGGGTCGGCCGGGTCCGCTCCAGGACGGCCAGGCCCGCCGTGAGAGTCGCCTCCTCGACCTCGCCGCGCGCGAAGCGCTCGCGCAGGACGGTCGCGGCCGCATCGGCGTCATGCGGACGCCGCACCAGCCAGGCGACGAGCGCCGCGATCCCCAGGGCGAGCAGCGCCAGGGGCAGCCAGCCCAGCCACCAGCCGGCCCCGGCCATGCCCTGACCCATCGTCATCGTCGTGTCACCCTCCGTTCGGGACGGTCGTCAGGCGGTCGCCACCGAAGCGTTGGCGGTGTCGCCGGCCGCGTCCGGGTCCCGATGCGGGCCGGTGACGACGACCTCGCCCGCGTGCTCCTCGCCGCCGCTGCGGACGAGGTAGCGATGATGGATCGCGGCCACGCCGGCGGAGAGCATCGCGGTCGCCTGGCAGTAGCGCGTCGCGGACAGCTCGATCGCCCGGCGCACGGCCTCGACGTCGATCTCGGGCCCCTCCACCTCGTGCACGATGTCGATGTCCACGAAGACGTGGGGGTGCGGATCGTCGCGCTGCTCGCCGGTGACGTGCACCGTGTAGGCGGTCACCGACTGGCGCTTCTTGGCCAGGATCGAGGCCACGTCCAGGGCCGTGCAGCCGCCCAGCGCGGCGATGAACAGCTCCGCGGGCCGGGCGCCCGCGTCGCTCGCGGCGTCGTCGAGCAGCACCTCGTGGCCCGATCCGGTGCGCACGACGAACCGCGACCCGCCCAGGTTGCGCAGCGTGACCTGCTTGATCATGGCCCTATCGTCGTCCGCGCCATGCCGGTCGGTCAGGGCCTCATCGCCCGGAATCGGCGTGCCGCCCGGCCCGCGTCAGGGAAGGGCCTCCGCCGACCCGCGGCGGCGCAGGAGCACGACCCGCTCCCCGTCCCACGCGATCTCCGGCGGCCGCGGCCGCCCGTTGTACGTGCTGGCCATGGCCGAGGCGTAGGCGCCGGCATGGCCGATGACCACGAGATCACCGCGCCTCACCGGTGGCAGGCGGGCCTCGCCGAACGTGTCGGTGGACTCGCAGATCGGCCCATCGACGCGGACGGCGGCGGCACCGGGCCGGGGGTCGGTGACGGGTCGACCGCGCACGGTCAGTGCCGCCATCGGGTGGACCGCGCCGTAGAGCGCGGGCCGGATCAGCTCGCCCATGCCCGCGTCGAGGACCACCTGCCGGGGCTCGCGCTCCCGTACATGGAGCACGCGCGCCAGCAGCCATCCGGAGCGTGCGACCACGGCACGGCCGGGCTCGACGGCCAGTCGCAGCGGGCGATCGGCGCCGGGCTCTGCCAGCGCCTCCGCCGCCGCGCGGGCGAAGTGCGCGGGCGTGGGCGAGTCGTTGGTCGTCACCGGGAAGCCCGAACCCGCATCGAGCGTGTCGAAGTCGGGCAGTGCCGCCCGACGCAGCCGCAGCGCCGACAACCCCGCTCGGAAGCCGGCCCGCCAGGCGTCCACAGCCCCCAGCTGTGACCCGACGTGGACGTGGATTCCCCGCCAGCGGAGTGGGCCGTCGGGGCCGCCGCCGGCAGCGATCACCCCTTCCAGCTCGGCGGCGAGAACGCCGAACTTCGAGCCGCCCGCCCCCACGGCCAGGCCGTGCTGCGTCTCGGGGCGGACGGCGGGATTCAGGCGCACGAGGCAGTCGAGGCGCAGCGTCGGATCCACGCCCCGCCGTCCTCGCGCGGCGCGCACCAGGCCTGCCAGGGCTGCGGCCTCGTGCGCCGATTCGAGCGAGATCCAGAGGAGCGGCGTGCCTGCCGCCGCCAGGGCCACCGCACGGCGGAGGTCGGCGGGCGTCTTGCCGATCCCCTCCAGGGCGGTCTGTGCGACCGGGAACCCGGCCCGCCCGGCCAGGGTCAGCTCGCCGCCGGAGACGGCACCGGCGCCGTAGCCCAGCCCGGGCAGCTCGCTAATGAGCGGCGGAAGGCCGTTCGCTTTCAGGGCGTAGAGGCGGAGCCATGGGTCCGGGAACGCCGACCCCACGGCCTGCGCGTCGTCTCGCAGGCGCCGCAGGTCGTAGAGATAGGCGGGCGTCCCCCAGCGCCCGGCCGCGTACCGCGCGGCAGCTGCCAGTCCCGGGGCAGCGGCGTCCAGGGGCCGCTCCCTAGTCGCGCCCGACGAGGAACGAGAGGACGGTCGACACGACGCTCAGCACGATGGCGCCGATGACGGCCGCGACGAGGACGTCGAGGGTGAACCCCTCCGCGGGCCAGCCGGCGATCGAGAAGCCGAGGTCGAACTGGTCCCCGACCCAGGCCAGGAGCAGGAAGAGGGCGGCGTTGAGGACGAGTCCGAAGAGGCCGAAGGTGACCAGCCGGACGGGCAGGCTGAGGAGCTTGAGGACCGGCTTCAGGTACGAGTTGATGGCGCCGAAGACGAGGGCCAGGACGAGGATGTTGACGAAGTTCGACTCGTCCTTCCAGTCGAGGTCGGGGACCACGGCCACCGTGACCCACAGGGCGATGGCGTTGACGACGAGGCGCGCCAGCTGGCTCATGGGCCCATCCTACAGGCCGCGTCCACGGGTACGATGGGCGCATCTCTCGCTGCGCCTTCGGAGGAGTCCGCGTGCCCGCCAGCCTGCTGCCCTTCGTGCCCCTCACCGGAGACCCGCTGCCGGCACCCCGGACGGCCTTCGACCAGGCGCTGCGTGCCCTGCTCGACGACCTGTTCGCGGCCCTGCCGACGTGGGCCACGCAGATGGGTTTCCACGGCTACGACGACCGCTGGCCGGACGTGTCGGAGGCCGGACGGCGCGCCCGGCTTGACCTCTACGCGCGCCACCGCGCCGCGCTCGAGGGGCTCGACGCGGCGGCGCTGACGCCGGATGAGCGGATCGATCGGGGCATCGTCGTGGAGGCGCTCGAGGGCTTCACGTTCGATGACGGCATCCTGCGCGAAGGCGCCTGGGACGCCCTCGGCTACGTGGCCCTCCTGGGCAACGGCCTGCACGAGCTGCTGGCCCGGGACTATGCGCCGTGGCGGCACCGGGGGTCGGCCTTCCTGGCGCGCGTGCAGCGCCTGGCGGACGTGCTCGAGGCGGCGCGCGCGAACCTCGTCGGCCTGCCCGGGCGGCCGGTCTCGCTGCTCCATGTGGAGACGGCCATCGCGCAGCTCCCGGGCATCGCGGAGCTCATCGACGAGGGCATCGCCGAGGGCTCGCGCCACGAGGGCGACCCCGAGTCGGCGATCGCCGCCGCGCTGCGCGGATCGGCCGCCGGCGCGCGGGAGGCGCTCGCCGCCTTCGGGCGCTTCCTCGAGGAGGACGTGCGGCCGCGGGCGGAGGGGGAGGGGCGGCTGGGCACCGAGCTCTTCGCGGCGAAGCTGCGCCACACGCTCTCGAGTGACCAGCCGCACGAGAGGCTGCGGGAGCGGGCGCGGCGCGACTACACCGCCGTGCGCGGGGAGCTCGTGCGCCTCGCCCGTGGCCTCTGGCCGACCGCGCGGCCCGGCGAGCCACTCCCCGGGGCGGACGACGCGGTCGTGGATGGCGTCTGGGACGCCATCGCCCGCGACCATCCGCGATCGGAGGACCTGCTCGATCTCTGTCGCACGGAGACGACGGCCATCGAGGGCTTCGTGCGCCAGCGCGGGATCATCACCCTGCCCGAGGACCCGCTGCGCATCGCCTGGACGCCGCTATTCCTGCGCCCGTACGGCGGCGCGTTCCTCAGCCCGCCGGGTCCGCTCGACCAGGGGCAGCTGAGCGAGTTCTGGGTGACCCCGCCGGACCCCGAGTGGTCGGCCGAGCGACTCGAGTCGTACCTCCGCGAGGAGAACGACCGGATGCTGCGCATCCTCTGCATCCACGAGGCGATCCCGGGCCACTATCTCCAGCTGGCCGCCTCGAACCGCTCGTCGTCGCTGGCGCGGTCCGTCTTCCAGAGCGGCACGTTCGCCGAGGGCTGGGCCGTCTACGTGACCCAGGTGATGATGGACGAGGGATACGGCGCCGACGACCCGGCCCTCCTGTTCTGCCACTGGAAGTACTACTTGCGAGCGATCGTCAACACGCTGCTCGACATCGGCGTCCACGTGGAAGGCATGGGCGAGGACGAGGCCATGCGTCTGATGATCGGGGGCGCCTTCCAGGAGGAGCAGGAGGCGCGGGCGAAGTACCTGCGCGCGCGGCTCTCCTCCACCCAGCTCTCCACGTACTACGTCGGGTCGCTGGAGATGTGGGACCTGGAGACGGCGGCTCGCCGCCGCGCGGCCGTCGCGGCAGGGGCGGGAGCGGGATCGGTCCCCGAGCCGCGTCTCGTGGGCGGCTTCGGCGAGACCCCGGGCTTCGACCGGCGCACCCACCTGGAGGCGGTCATCTCGCACGGCACGCCGCCCATCCGCTGGGTCCGCCGGATCCTCTTCGATACGGCATCGGCGCCGTGATCGCCGAGCTGCGGGGCGCCGTCTTCCACGGGCCGCGCCGGCCGCTCGCGATCGAGCGCCTGCGGCTCGACCCGCCGGGGCCCGGCGAGGTCTCCGTGCGCATGGCCGCCAGCGGCGTCTGCCACTCGGACCTGCACGTCGTGGACGGCGAGTGGGCGCGGCCCGAGGGCGTCGTCCTCGGCCACGAGGGCGCGGCGGTCGTCGAGTCGCTCGGGGAGGACGTCGCGGAACGTTTCCCGGAGCTGCGTCCCGGCGTGCTCGTCGTCCTCGCCTGGACGGCGCCCTGCGGCGCCTGCGGATCCTGCCGTCGTGGCGAGGGCTGGCAGTGCGCGCGTCCGGTCGCCCCCGACCATCGGCTGCGCGACGATCTCGTGCGCGTCCATCGCGCCGACGGCACGCCGATCGGCACGTACAGCGGCATCGGCACGTTCGGGTCGGCGCAGGTGGTGGCCGCCGAGGCCGCCATCCCCATCGACCCGCGCACCCCGGTGGAGGTGGCAGCGCTCATCGGCTGCGCGGTCAGCACGGGCGTGGGCGCCGTCCTCGAGACGGCGCGCGTGCGGCCTGGCGAATCGGTCGTCATCGTCGGCCTCGGCGGCGTGGGGCTCTCGGCGCTCCTGGGGGCCGTTCTGGTCGGGGCGAGCCCCATCGTGGCCCTCGACACCCGACGTGAGAAGGTGGACCTCGCCCGCTCGCTGGGCGCCACGGCGGCCATCCGGGTGCTGCCCGGCGACCCGGCCGGTACGGCCACCCTCGTGCGCTCGACGCTCGAACGGCTCGGCGTGGGGCCGGAGGGCGGCGCCGACCACGTCCTCGAGTGCATCGGCCTGCCGGCCACGGCCGAGCTGGCCGTCGAGATGACCCGCCCCGGCGGCGCGACCACGCTGGTGGGCATGACACCGCAGGGCGAGCGCGCCTCGATCGACGTGTACCGCTTCGTGGAGGATGGCAAGCGGCTGCTGGGCTCCAATTACGGCTCGTCCGTGCCGGCCATCGCCTTCCCCCGCCTGGCCCGACTGCATGTCGAGGGCCGGCTGCCGGTGGACCGCCTGGTCAGCGAGCGCATCCGCCTCGAGGACGTCGATGCCGCGCTCGACGCGATGCGACGCGGCGACGGCGCGCGCCGCGTCATCGTCTACGACTGAGTCCCGCGTGAGCGAGCCGCCGCCGGTCCAGCGACCCCCGACCGCCCGGCCCCGGAGCCACGCCGACGACGATGTCCCGCCGGGCCCGGACGGGACGGAGCTGGCGGGCATGGAGCGCGGACTGGTGCGCCTGGTCGAGCTGGCCGGCGCGATGAGCACCGACGAGCCGGCGCTCGGGGCGACGCTGCTGACCTGGCCTGGTCGCGGCCCCGCCTTCAACCACGCCACGCGCGTGCGCTGGAGCGTGGACGGTTGGCAGGAGCGGGCCGGGGCCATCGCGGAGCGGCTGCGCGGCCTCGGCGGGTCGCCGGTCCTCATCGTGGCCGAGGGGCCGGCCCAGCCGGCGGACCTCGTCGAGCGCCTGCGCGACGCCGGCTGGCTGGAGATCGGCGGCGAGGTGACCATGTGGACGCGACGTGCCGCGGCCGTGCCGCACCTCGACGCCGAGCTGCGCCTCGAGGCGGTGACGAAGGCGAGCGCCGACGAGTACGAGGCGGTCGAGCGGACCATCTTCGGCGTCTCCTCGAGCGAGGCCGACGACCGCCGGACGGCGATCCGGGCTGCCCTGGCGTCCGGCGCCGTGCGCTTCTACCTGGTCCGCTCGGGGGGCCGGCCCGTCGCGACCGCGCGCCTGCTCGTCGAGGACGGGCTGGCCGTCCTCCACGGCCTCGGCGTCGTGGAGGCGCGCCGACGCGAGGGGTTGGGGCGCTACCTGACCACGATCGTCACGCGGGCCGGGCTGGCCATGGGTGCGTCGCTCGTGTGGCTCTCGGTGGATCCCGCCAACACCGCCGCGGTCGCTCTCTACGGCGGCCTCGACTACCGGCCCGCCTTCCGCTGGAGACGCCTTCTCGGGCCGCGGTAGCTCCGCTCAGAGCGGGCTCGGGACCGGTTGATCCACGGCACGCAGCGCGCGGGCGTAGAGCGCCGCGCCATCGAGGCCCGTGCCCGGTGATCGCAGCGCGCCGAGGTCGGCCACCAGCGTCGCCTCGAGATGCGTGCCCGCCAGCTCATCCACGAGGCGGGCGGCGTGCGCGGCGAAGCGCAACGCCTGTGCCGCCTCAGCTCGGGCGGGGTCGTCCCAGAACCAGGCGTCGGAGGCGAACATGGCCAGACGCGAGCGCTGGGCCCGCATGAGCGTCACGAGCCTCTTCGAGGAGGCGGGATCGGCGGCCATCCGCGCGGCGCGGGAAGGTGGCAGACCCAGGCCCGCGGCGAGGATGCGGGCCACGACCTCCTCGGCCGTGGCGAACTCGGCGGCCACGTCCACCCACGCGTCGCGCGCCGCCCAGAGGTCCACGCCGATCTCGCCCGCCTCGCGCTCGGTGACGGCGTCGACCGCCGCAGCGAGCCGATCCAGGGCGGCGCGCAGGGGGCGCTTCCAGCGGCCGTCGGCCGCGTCGCGGCACTCGCCGCTCCAGCGCAGCACGCCGTGGTGGCAGGACCAGCTGGTCTGGTCGCGGATCGCCATGAGCGGAAGGTGGGAGCGATGCGGGTCGGCCAGCAGCTCGCCCACGCTGACCACGTCGAAGTCGCGGTCCTCGGCCGGGATGTTGGTGAGCGACTCCAGGAAGAGTTCGCGGAAGGGGTGGTGGTGGCCGTACAGCTCCCCGTCGGTGGCGACGAGCGCGAGCGGCGGCGCCCCGTCGGGCAGGGACGCCGAGACGCGAGGCGCGACGTGTTCGCGGGCGAAACGGGTCGCGTCGGTCGTCATCCCGGGCTCGAAGCTGACGGCCGCCGAGAGCGGGCCGTCGTAGAAGACGACGAGGATGTTGCGTCCGCCGCCCACCTCCACGCGGTACGGGCGACGCGTGTCAAGGTCCCTCGTCGCCGCCTGCCAGGGGGCAAGGATCGTGTAGTGCACGCCCTCCTCCGCGGCGATGCGCAACGTGAGCAGGTCTACCGCCGCCTCGGGCAGCCACAGTCCCTCGGCGCGATGGCCGAAGCGCAGCTCGAAGTCGCGCAGTCCCCAGCGGATCTCGGTCCGGCGGTCGCGCACCGAGGCGAGCGGCAGGATGGCGTGGTTGAAGGGCTGGGCCAGCGCATTGTGGCCCTGCCCCTGGGCGACGATGCCGGCGTGCGTCTCCGGCCGCTCGCGACGCAGCCACGTGGCCAGCGTCGGTCCCAGGTCGAAGCCGATGCGACCGAAGTTGCCGGCCGCCGCGTTGGGGCCGTAGCACTCGGCGGCGATGCGGCTGTTCCAGTCCGGGTACGGCGCGGCGCCCGAATCGGGCGGGACGAGGCCGCTGAAAGGGTCCTCGCGGGACGGCTGGTAGAAGTGGCCGTGGAGGGCCAGGCGGCCGCGCGTCACGAGACGGGCGCGGCTCCGGCCGCGGCCCCCGCCTCCTCCGCGGCGCGGTCCCGCATCTCGGTCACGTCGAGGCGCAGCGCCGCACTCGCCGTCCCGCCCGCCGCGAGCGCGAGGGGCCAGCGCAGGAGCAACGCGCTGCCCTGGTAGACGCGCTCGAACCCGGCCTCGGAGTTCGAGACCGTCTCGATGGGGAACCAGGTGGCCCGCCCCGACGGCGCCAGCGTGATGTCCACGCGCACGCCGTCGTGGTCGTTGCCACAGGCGATGCGCTCCGCCTGCGGCAGATCCGCCGAGGCGTCGTGGCGCGTCCGCTCCGCCGCGCCGCCCGGCTCCGCCGCCGCCTCGTACCACGCGGCGGGGTTGCCGCCGCCGCCGCTGAGGCAGAAGTTCCACTCGAGCCCGAGGTCGGCGACCAGCGGCTGCGGTCCGCGATTCACGACCTCGACCTCGACCTCGAGCCAGGGGCGCCCCCGATCGCCGCCGCAGCGCAGCCGTCGCGTCAGGGCAAGCGGCCCCGCCTGTCGGCTCACGGTGAGTTCGCCGTCGGCGAGGTGATCCAGGCCCCACGGTGCCTCGACCGGCACCAGGTCGACCTCCTCGCCGCGACGCAAATCGTCGAGCCGGGCCCCCGGAGCGAGGATGCGCACCAGCGCGCTGCGCCGCTCGTGGTCGTCGTAGTGCAGCAGCGCGGAGAGGCCGGGCTCCTTCACCTTCACGATCTCGTGGATGGACACGATGCCGCCGTCTGCGTCCGGCGTGGAGCCGCCCGCCCGCTCGTGCGCCGCGAGGCGTTCGTGGTAGGACTCGGGCCGCCGCCGCATCACCGCGAGCAGCGGGATCCGGCTGGCGCGAAGGTCCCAGCTCGAGATGCCCGCGCCCTCGGCCAGGTCCACCGCCAGCACCTGTGCCGGGCCGGCCAGGAGTGCCTCGTCGATGCCGTCGAGATCCCAGTCCGTGAGCCGGGCGCCGTCCGGCGTGGCGCCGCCGGTGGGCATCCGGGCCCGCGCGTCGGCGTCCGCGAGATCCTCGGCCGCGATGAGGTGGGACAGCGTGGCCAGGCGCATGTGCACGAGGTAGATGCCGCCGAAGAGCCCATGCCAGTAGCAGTCGTTCGACTGGCCGCGCTGGAGGTGGTCGATGGCCCGCGCCTTGGTGGGACCATCGGCCATGTCGGCCACCTTCGACGAGGTGCGCAGCATCTGCTTGTGGAGGTCGTCGATCTCGCGGTAGCGCGCCTGGAAGTTGCGCCAGAAGCCGCCGCGCAGGAAGCGCGCCTCGGGACGGCCTTCGGCCCGAGCGGCCGCCAGCGCGGTGTGGAAGGCTACCGCCTCCCCGGCCGGCAGGGCCCACTCGGTCATCTCCACGTAGGAGCCGGTGGGCACGTAGATCCGCCCGGCCGGAGGCTCGTGGTCGAGCCAGCCCGAGGGCGTGGTCGTGGTCAGCCAGCCCGCGTTGGCCTCGAGCGCGGCGAAGCACCGATCCACCCACGCTCCCGAGCCCCAGCAGTGCTCCCAGGTGGTGGGCCACGAGCCGAACTTCTCGCCATCGTCGCCCATCATCCCCACGCGGCGCCCGTCCTCGGTGGCATGGTCGCGCAGGTAGCCGATGAGGTCGTCCACGGCGCCGAAGGGGATGCGGTAGCGCAGGCCCTGCTCGGTGCCGAAGATCGTCAGGCGCTCCCCCTGGTCGTCGGTGCTGAAGGCGCTCCACATGTCGTCCTCGCCGACCGAGGCGGCCCGCAGGTGGTTGTCGTCGAGGATCGTCCACTCGTAGCCGCCGTGCGCCAGGTCGGCCGGCAGCGAGGGCTCCCAGACGCGCTCGGCCAGCCACGCCCCGCGCGGCCGCCGCCCGAAGATGCGCTCCACCTCCTCGCTCATGCGGCGCAGCTGGGCGATCCGGTCGCGCTCGGGCAACGCCACCAGGACCGGCTCGGTCCAGCCGCCGCCGAGGATCTCCACCTGCCCCCGCGCCACGAGCGCCTGGAGGCGTTCGATCGTCCGCGGGCGCTCGGCCAGCAGCCACTCGAGGAGGGGGCCGCTGTAGTGCAGGCCGACGCGCACGCCTGGGTGTCCTTCGAGGGCGCCGATCATCGGCTCGTAGGCCGTGGCGTGGACCTCGTCGAGGACCCAGCCGAAGTTGCCCACCGGCTGGTGGTTGTGGATCACCAGCGATAGCGCGATCCGCCGCGTCACCCGAACCGCCTCCTGCTCCCTCCGGGGCCGAAAAGTGGCGTCTGGCCATTGACGGCCGGGCCCTCTCCTGCTAGCTTCACTAAACCGGTTTGCTAAACCGGTTTCCAGCGCCATCATAGCGGGCCCGATGCTGGGAAGGAAGAGCGTGGAGCAGGCAACCCGGCGAGCCACCATCGCGGACGTGGCGGAGGCGGCGGGCGTCTCCAAGACGGCCGTCTCGTTCGCCTTCAACAGCCCCGACCGGCTGGGCACGGCGACCGCCTCGCGCATCCTCGAAGTGGCCGGCTCGCTGGGCTATCGGCCGCATCCCGTGGCCCGCGCGCTGACCCAGCGTCGCACGGCCACCATCGGCGTGCTGACGCCCCAGGCCCTCTCGATCATCTTCTCCAACCCCTTCTTCGGCGCCTTCAGCGAGGGCGTCGCGCTGGTGGCCGAGGAATCGGGCTACGGTCTCCACTTCATCTCGCCCCTGCACGGCTCGCTGGCCAACGCCGTGAGCCGCACCACGGTGGACGGCTGCGTGGCCATCGGCCTCTCGGCCGACCACCCCGAGGTGGACCAGGTGCGGCGCGCCGGCCTGCCCATGGTGCTGGTTGACTCCAGCGCCCTGCCCGACTTCCCCTCGGTGGAGGTGGACGACGAGGCCGGGGCACGGGCCGCCGCGGAGCACCTCCTGGCGCTGGGCCACCGGGACATCCTGGTCATCGGCGTCGAGCCGCCCCATCCTGCCGGGCGCGAGGACCCCGAGGGGGTCATGAACCGTCGCCTGCGCGGGTACCGGGCGGCGATCGAAGCCGCCGGGCTGGAGCTGTCGGACGATCATGTCGTGGTCGGGCCGGCCAGCATCGCCGGCGGCATGGCCGCCTTCGAGGGGGCCTGGGGGGACGGCCTGCGCCCCACGGGCATCCTGGCCATGAGCGACGCCATGGCGGTCGGCGCGATGCGCGCCATCCGCGACCAGCGCATGTCCGTGCCGGGCGATCTGAGCGTCGTCGGCTTCGACGACCTCGACCTCGCCCAGCTCATCGATCCGCCTCTCACGACGGTGCACCAGCCGGTGCGCCGAAAGGGCGAGGAAGCCGTCCGGCTCCTCCTGTCCGCGATCTCGGGCCGCTCCGCCGAGCGCCCCGAGCACATGCGGCTCGAGACCCGGCTCATCGTACGGGCGTCGACCGGACCACCGCCCGTCCCTGCCAGGAGGTGAGTGGGGCCTGACCGAGGGACATGCGAACGAGCGACCGCGCGTGGCGCGGTCCGCTTGACCCACCCGACTCACCCGTCGACCGACGGTTCGTCCCGACGGTCGCCACCGTGCCACCCGCCTTCGGGGGCCGGCATCAGTCCATTGGAGGAGGAACCGATCCGATGAATCCCAAGCTTCGACTCGCCGCGCTGGTCGCGGGCCTCGCCATCGTGGCGAGCGCCTGTGCCGCCGGCGCGAGCCCCACCCCCGAGCCGGCCGCGCCGACGGTCGCGCCGACGGCCGCGCCGCCGGCCGGTCCCACGGAGCCGGCCACGCTGAGCGGGGCGCTCACCATCTGGCACGCCTATGGCTCGTCCGGCGGCCGCGCCGAGTTCAACGCGTTCTCGCGCATCCTCGAGAAGGTCCAGGCCGCCAACCCGGGCCTGACCATCACCGCCGTCGAGCAACCCTTCAGCGACATCTTCACGAAGTTCGAGACCGCGTCGGCGGCCGGCGGCGGACCCGACATGTTCATCGCCCCCAACGACAACCTCGGCAACGAGGTGCGCGGCAACTTCCTGGTCGACCTGACCGGCAAGATCGACGACGTCCTGGCCAACACCAATGAGGTCTCCGTCTCCGGAAGCCAGGTGGACGGCAAGGTCTACATGGTCCCTGAGTCCCTCAAGGCCGTGGCCATGTACTACGACACCGCCAAGGTGCCGACGCCGCCCAAGACGACCGCTGAGCTGCTCGCCTTCGTGCAAGGCGGCGGCAAGGTCGGCATCCTCTCCGGCGCCTACTTCGGCTGGGGCTTCTACTTCGGCTTCGGCGGCAAGATCTTCAACGACGACGGCTCGTGCGCCGCGACCGCCAACAGCGGCGTGGCCGACGGCATCAAGTTCGTCGCCGACCTGAAGGCCGCCGGCGCCCTCGTGGATGCCGACTACAACAAGGTCAACGACGCCTTCAAGAGTGGCAAGATCGACATCATCCTCAACGGCAACTGGACGCTCGGCGACTACCGCACCGCACGCCCGGCTGCCGCAGTGGCGCCGGTCCCGGCCGGCCCGGGCGGCCCTTCGTCGACCATGGTCGGCGTGGACGGCTGGTACATCAACGCGTCATCCAAGAACCAGGACCTGGCGATCGCGGTCGCCACGGAGCTGGTCAGCCAGGCCTCGCAGGAGATCTACGTCGACGTCGCGGGCCACGTGCCGTCGAACACGGGCATCTCCATCGTCGATCCCCTGGTGAAGTCGTTCTCCGACGCGATCAACCTGGGCGTCGCGCGCCCGCAGAGCAAGGAGTTCGGCAACTACTGGGGCAACTTCGGCAACGCCTGGGATGAGGTCCTCCTCAAGGGTGGCGACGCGACGGCCGCCGTGGCCAAGGGCTGCACCGACATGGACGTGGCCAACGGCCACTGATCGGTCACGTAGCGCCACGTCCTGACCCCGCGCGGGGGTCTTGCGCGGCAGCGGGGGCGTCGGCAATCATTGTCGGCGCCCCCGCACCCATCCACGAAACTCGACCCAAGGCAGGGAGCGCGATGACGGCGACAGCGGCATCGGTGGCGGCAGCGCGCAGCTTCCTCGGGCGCTGGCACGGCCGCGGCGGCCGCGGCGGCCGCATCGCCTATGTCTATCTCCTGCCGGCCCTCATGGTGATGAGCGTCGTCACCCTCTACCCGCTGCTCTACCAGGTCTGGATGTCGTTCACGAACTACGGCATCCAGAACCTCCGGGCCGACGCAGCCCCACCCGACGTGGTCGGCCTGAAGAACTACATCGACGTCCTCACCAGCCAGCTCTCCATTCCCAACTACTGGTTCCTGCGGCTGATCCTCTACAACCTCGCGTGGGCCTTCAGCAACGTGGCCATCCACGTCGTGCTGGGCGTGGGCATCGCCCTGCTGATGAACGCCAAGGGCCTCTGGTTCAGGCGCTTCTACCGGGCCCTGTTCATCCTGCCCGTGGTCATCCCGGCGATCATCGTGGCCACCGTCTGGCGCAACATGTACGACGCGGACTACGGGGCGGTCAACCTCATGCTGGCCGGGGCCGGCAAGTTCATCGGCCTGCCCATCGACGCGATCCGCATCGACTGGCTGCGCCAGGTCGAGGATCCCATCCCCTTCCTGCCGCTGCTGCCGCTGGCCTTCTTCGCCATGCTCGTGACGAACACCTGGCTGGGGTGGCCGCTCAACTCGGTCGTGGCCACCGGGGCGCTGCAGAGCATCCCGCAGGAGCTCTACGAGGCGGCCGAGATGGACGGTGCCGGTTCCTGGCAGAAGTTCAGGAACGTGACCCTGGTCTACCTGCGGCCGGCCATGATCCCCTACGCCATCTACGGCTTCGTTGTCACCTTCAACCTGTTTCACCTGTCGTTCTTCATGTCGAACGGCGGTCCGTTCGGGCGGACGGAGCTGCTGGTGACGCAGGCCTATCGCCTCGTGAACGAGCAGCGCCTCTACGGCGTGGGCGCCTCGTTCGCGGTGATCATGTTCTTCATCCTGCTGGTCATCACCCTCGTCACCAACCGGCTGGCGAGGGCGACCTCGAGCGCGGAACTCTAGGGGAGCGGGGCGATGAGCGCCATCGAAGCCGGCACCCTCTCCATCCGGGGCCGTCTCGGTCGAGCCGTCGCCGCCGCCGGCCGGGGCGGCCGCGGCCGGCTATCGCTGCCCAAGCAGGCCCTCGCGCAGGCGACCGCGCTGTTCCTGCTGTTCACGGTCCTGTTCCCGATCCTGTGGGTCTTCGCGCTGTCGCTCGACCCCCTGAACCGGTCCCGTCCGGAGGGCCTGAGCCTGATCCCCGCGAACGCGACGCTGGAGGCGTACGCGCAGGTCCTCAGCCAGCCCACGAACAACCCGATCAGTTTCCTGGAGCTGACCGCCAACAGCCTGAAGATCGCCTTCAGCAGCTCGATCTTCAGCGTCCTTATCGGGGTGTCGGCCGCCTACGCCTTCTCGCGGCTGCGCTTCACCGGACGCGAGGTGCTCATGCTGGCCATCCTCGGCGTGCTCATGCTGCCGTCGGTGGCGACGCTCGCGCCGCTCTTCGTCATGCTCAACAAGATCCAGGTGTCGCTGCCCTTCCTGGGGGAGTTCAACCTGCGCAACTCGCTCATGGGCGTGTCCCTGGCCATTATCTCCGGCCTGTTGCCGTTCGCCATCTGGAACCTGAAGGGTTACCTCGATACGATCCCGCACGACCTCGAGGAGGCGGCGGCCGTGGATGGGGCGTCGACGAACCAGACCTTCCTCCGGATCATCCTGCCGCTGGCCATGCCTGCGCTGGCGGTGACCGCGTTCCTCGGTTTCGTCGCGGGCTGGACCGAGTTCTACTTCTCCTGGATGTTCCTGGAGAACCCCTCGGACCAGACGCTGGCCATGGCGATCTACGCCATGCAGGGCCAGTTCTCGAGCACGCCCTGGTCGCTCTTCTCGGCCTTCGCCATCCTCTTCGCGTTCCCGCCCGCCGTGGTGTATTTCTTCGCCCAGCGCTACATCATCTCGGGCCTCGCGATCGGCGCGGTCAAGGGTTGAGCGGTGCGCACGGCGTCAGGAGTCCGACCATGCGCCTCCCGTGGTTCCCGGAGGGGCTGATCCTCGCGGCCGCCGTGCTCGGGGCGGCGCTCGGCATCTTCATCGGGGCGATGCACGCTATCGGCCGGGTGACCGGTGAGGTGACCGGCTCCATCCTGACCGGCCTGGTCCGCGGCCTGCGCGAGTGGGCCGACGGGCGCGGCTCCGCCGCCGCGCGACCCTCCCCGCGGGCCTCTCAGGAGCCCGGCGTCGGGGCCACCGATCCGGACGCGGCCATCGAGCGAGGGACGCCGGCCGGGCCGGAGCCGCTGGAGCGGCTGCGGCCGCACATCAGGTGAGGGGAGCCGGCCGGGCGCTCGTCGTCGGGCTCGCGCTGGCGGCCGCAGCCTGCACCGCGGCCCCGGGCTCATCGCCGAGCGGCGCCCCTGCCAGCGCATCACCCGACGGCGCCCGGGCGACCGCCTCACCGGCCGCACCGCCCCGATGCCCACCCATCGCGGCAGAAACGCCCCCCGATCCGACCGCCCACGGCTGGTGGGCCGATCGGTCCTTCTACGAGGTTTTCGTGCGGAGCTTCGCCGACTCGGACGGCGACGGCATCGGCGACCTGCGCGGCCTGACGTCGCGGCTCGACTACCTGAACGACGGCGACCCCGCGGCGGGTGACGACCTGGGCGTGACCGGGCTCTGGCTGATGCCGGTCATGGAGTCGCCCAGCTACCACGGCTACGACGTGATCGACTACCGCGCCGTGGAGCGGGACTACGGCACCGTCGAGGACATGCGTGCGCTCGTCCGCGAGGCTCATGCGCGCGGCATCGCCGTCATCGTCGACTTCCCCATCAACCACACCTCTCGAGAGCATCCCTGGTTCCAGGACTCGCGGACACGTGGCTCCACGCACGGCGACTGGTACGTCTGGGCCGACGCGAATCCGCGGTACGGAGGCCCGAGCGGGCAACGCGTCTGGCACCAAGACGGCGACCGCTGGTACTACGGCCTCTTCTGGGAGGGCATGCCCGACCTGAACCTCGAGAACCCCGCGGTGACCACGGAGCTCGAGGGGATCGCCCGCTACTGGCTGACGGACCTCGGCGTGGACGGCTTCCGGCTCGATGGGGCGAAGCACCTCGTCGAGCAGGGCGAACGGCAGGGGAACACGCCCGCCACCCACGAGTGGCTGCGCGCCTTCCATGCCGCCGTCCACGCGATCGCACCCGACGCGCTCCTGGTCGGTGAGGTCTGGGACGCCACGTCGGTCGCGGCGGGCTACGTCCCGGAGGACGTGGACATGGTCTTCGAGTTCGGACTGGCCGCGGCCATGCGTGACGCCGTCCGGGACGAGCGGGCCGGCGGCCTCGCGGTCGTGCAGCAGGATGTCGCCGCGTCGTATCCCCGTGGAGGCCTTGGAGCGTTCCTCACCAACCACGACATGGATCGCATCGCCACGCAGCTCAACGGCATCCCGGAACGGCTACGGCTGGTGGCGAGCCTCCTGCTGACCGGGCCGGGGACGCCCTTCCTCTACTACGGCGAGGAGATCGGCCTGCAGGGCGGCAAACCGGACGAGCGCATCCGCACGCCCATGCCGTGGGATGCCACGCAGCCCGCCGCCGGCTTCAGCACGGCCCAGCCGTGGGAGCCTCTGGAGGCGGATTGGAGGACCGTGAACGTGGCCGCCCAGGCCGGCGATCCGACCTCCCTGCTCTCGCTCTATCGGTCGCTCATCCGCTTCCGTGACGGTCACCCCGCGCTCCGCCGGGGCGACCTCGTCCCGGTCGGGAGTTCCTCGGACGCGGTGGACGCGGTCTTGCGTTCGACCGCCGGCGAGCAGCTGCTCGTCCTGGCCAACGTGTCGGACGCGCCGGTGAGCGGCGTGGCGCTCGACCTCGTGGCCGGGCCGCTGTGCGGCTCGCCGGTGGCCGAGGTGGTCACGGGCGAGGGCACGCCGACCGCGCCGACCATTTCGCCAGCGGGCGGCTTCGCCGGTTACGTGCCGCTGGCGATGATCCCGGCCCGCAGCATCGTCGTCGTCAGGCTGCGACCATGACCGCTGCGCCCGGAGGCCCCGTGTCGATCGAGACGCCCGACTGGGTCCGCGACGCGGTCTTCTACCAGATCTTCCCCGACCGCTTCGCGCGCAGTGGACGGGTGCCGGCGCCTGGCCCGTTCGAGCCCTGGGACGCCCCGCCGACCAGCCATGGCTTCAAGGGTGGCGACCTGTACGGCATCGCCGAACGCCTCGGGGACCTGGCCGACCTCGGCGTCACGGCCATCTACCTGACGCCGATCTTCGCCTCCGCCTCGAACCATCGCTACCACACCTACGACTACTTCAACGTCGATCCGCTGCTGGGCGGGAACGATGCCCTGCGCGAGCTGCTCGACGCCGCCCATGGGCGCGGCATGCGGGTCGTCCTCGACGGGGTCTTCAACCACTCCGGGCGGGGCTTCTGGCCGTTCCACCACGTCCTGGAGAACGGCGCCGCCTCGCCCTACCGGGACTGGTTCCAGCTCGACCGGACCGTGCTGGCCGGGCGCCGCGCACTCGACGCATACCCGGTCGGCGGCGTCGAGGGGCACCGGGAATCCACCGCGATGTACGGCTACCGCGCCTGGTGGGGGCTGCCCGCGCTGCCCAAGCTGAACGTTGCCGATCCGCATGTGCGCGAGTACCTCCTCGGCGTCGCCGAGCACTGGCTTCGCTTCGGTATCGACGGCTGGCGGCTGGACGTGCCGGACGAGATCGAGGACCCCATCTTCTGGCCCGAGTTCCGGCGCCGCTGCCGGGCCGTCAGGTCCGATGCCTACCTCGTGGGCGAGATCTGGGGCGAGGCGCCCGAGTGGCTGCGCGGCGACCGTTTCGATGCCCTCATGAACTACCCGCTGGGCGCGGCGATCCTCGGCTTCACCGGCGCCCACTGCCTGGACCGGGCGGTCATCGCGACCCACCACGTGTACCGGGACACGATCCGCCCGCTCGACGCCCGATCCTTCGGCGCGGAGCTGGAGCGGCTGATGACGAACTACGACCCGGCCGTCGTCGCCGTCCAGCTCAACCTCATCGGCAGTCATGACGCCCCGCGCGCGCTGACGGTCCTCGGCCGTGACCGGGCGGCGCTGCGCCTGGCCATGCTCCTGCAGCTGACGCTGCCCGGCCCGCCGTGCATCTACTACGGCGACGAGATCGGCATGGAGGGCGGCCACGACCCTGACTGCCGACGCTCCTTCCCGGCCGGAGCCGGCGCCGGCGACCAGGAGCTCCGGGCGTTCGTGCGGGCGGCGGCCGCGGCCCGCCATGGTCACGTCGCCCTGCGACGGGGCACCGCGAGCGTCGTGGCCGCCGGGCGCCAGGCCGTCGCCATCGCCCGCGAGGCGGATGGGGCGCGGGCGATCGTGGCCCTCAACCCGGGCCGCGGGGCCGAGCGGCTCACCGTGGAGCTGCCCGGGCCATCGTGGCGCCCGCTCTCCACGGTCGCGCTGCCAGGGCTCACCGGGAGCGCGGAGCTCGTTCGTGACGAGGTCCTGGAGCTGATCCTCGCGCCCCAGCAAGCGGTCGTCCTCGTCGAGGACTGACCTCGGTCGGCCTCAGCCCGCTCGGGCCACCGCGCGCTTCGGGGCCGGTGGAGCGGCCGCCGCGTCGCCCGCCAGCGCGGCCGGAAGGTAGAGCTGCTCCACGTACTCCTCGAGCATGCGCGTCGTCGAGAAGCGCCACATGGTCGTGCTCATCGAGGCCTTCATCATCTCGATCCAGGCCCGGGGCAGGCCGTCGGCGTCGCGCTCGTAGTAGCGCGGCACGAGCTCCTGCTCCAGGATGCGGTACAGATCCTGTGCGTCGGCCCAGTCCTGTGCCGCCTCGTCCGGGTTCGTCTCCCGCCCTCCGATGGCCCAGCCGTTCGTGCCCGTCCAGCCCTCGTCCCACCAGCCGTCGAGCACCGAGCAGTTGACGGCCCCGTTGGCGGCCGCCTTCATGCCGCTCGTACCCGATGCCTCGAGCGGCCGGCGCGGGTTGTTCAGCCAGACGTCCACGCCCTGCACGAGGTGACGCGCCACGCGCATGTCGTAGTCCTCGAGGATGAAGACGCGCCCTAGAAGGCGAGGCGAGCGGCTGCGCTCGAAGATGTCCTGGATCACCCGCTGGCCGGGGCGGTCGGCCGGGTGCGCCTTGCCCGCGAACACGACCTGCATGGGCCGGTCGGTGTCCCACAGCAGCCGTGCCAGGCGCTCCTCGTCGCTGAAGAGCAGCGCGGCGCGCTTGTAGGTGGCGAAGCGGCGCGCGAAGCCGATCGTCAGGACGTCCGGGTCGAGGACCCGTGAAAGCGCCTCCAGCGTCTCGGGCGCCTCCCCGTGACGGGCGAGCTGGCGCAGCAGGCGCCCACGGGCGAAGATCGCCAGCTCGAGCTTCTGGCGCTGGTGGGCCTCCCAGAGGACGCGATCGGGCAGCTCATCGAGGCGCTCCCAGAAGCGCACGCCGGCGGCCTCGTCGCTCATCGCATCGAGCCTGGCGCCGAGCCCCGCAAAGAGCGCGCGGATCGGCCGTCCCAGCCAGGTCGGCGTGTGGACGCCGTTGGTGATGCCCAGGATGGCCGAGCGGGGCACGCCCTGCCAGGTGGAGTTGGCGGTGGTCGCGTGGAGCTGGCTGACCGCGTTGACCCCCTGCGTCAGGCGCAGGCTGAACGCCGTCATGTCGAAGACGTCCGTGTCGCCCTCGATGCCGCAGCCCAGCTCCAGGACGCGCTCGAGGTCGAGGCCGGAGCCCGCCACCAGGGGCGCCGCGAGCCGCCGCGTGAGCGAGGCGTCGAAGCGCTCGTTGCCGGCCGAGACCGGCGTGTGGATGGTGAAGATGGCGTCCCGGCGCACCTGCTCGAGGGCCGCCTCCTGCGGGACGCCCATGCTCGTCAGTTCGCGCGCCCGCTCGACGAGCATGAAGGCGGAGTGGCCCTCGTTGAGGTGCCAGGCCGAGGGCCGGATGCCCAGGGCGCGCAGGGCGCGCACGCCGCCCACGCCGAGCACGATCTCCTGGTGCAGGCGCATCTCCCGGCCGCGCACGTAGAGCTGGTGCGTGATGGGCCGGTCGGGCGGCTCGTTCTCGCCGACGTCGGTGTCCAGGAGCAGCAGCGGCACGCGGCCGACCTGGGCCAGCCAGACGGCTGCCACGACGCTGCGGCCGGGCAGCTCCACCGGGACGACGAGCGGCTGGCCGTCTCCGTTCACGACGCGCAGGAGCGGTAGCCGCGCCGGGTCGTGGTCGGGATAGGCGTGTTCCTGGTGGCCGTCGGCGTCGATGGTCTGGCGGAAGTAGCCGTGACGGTAGAGCAGACCGACGGCGACGAAGGGCAGGGCCATGTCCGACGCGGTCTTGCAATGATCGCCGGCCAGCACGCCCAGGCCGCCGGAGTAGACGCCGACCGACTCGTGCAGGCCGTACTCGGCGCAGAAGTAGGCGATCGGGCCGCCGAGCTCGCCGCCGTGCCGCTTGGCGAACCAGTGGCCGGCGCCGTTGGCGATGTAGCCGTCGAACCCGGCCAGGTACGTCTGGTAGTCGGCCAGGAAGTTCGTGTCCTCGAGGAGACCGGACCAGTCCCGGACGCCCTCCAGCACCGGGATCGGGTTGCGATAGCGCGCCCAGCCGTCGGGGTCGATGCGGCTGAAGAGGACGCGGATCTCCGGGTGCCAGGTCCAGTAGAGGTTGTAGGCGAGGCGCCGCAGGCCCTCGAGGGGGCGGGGGAGGCGCAGCGGCGCGGGGGCCGCGGCGGGGATCTCGATGGGCTGCATGTGGACGGGGATGCTACACGTTCCGCGGAGCCCGAGCGGCTAGCATTCCCACCATGCGCATCGTCATGGTCGCCTCCGAGTGCGAGCCCTTCGCCAAGACCGGCGGCCTGGCCGACGTCGTGGATGCCCTGGCGCGAGGTCTGGGCCGCCGGGGGCACGAGGTGGACGTCGTGCTGCCCTTCTACCGCGGGCTGCGCCCGCCCGACGGACCGCTCGACCGCCGCACGATCACGGTGCCCGTGGGGCTTCCGCCGGGGTCCCGTGCCGACGCGGGTGACGTGGCCACGGTGGACCTCGTGGACATCCGGGCGGACGGGTACCGGCTGCGCCTGGTGGACCATCCCTTCAGCTTCGACCGGCCCGACTACTACGTGGCCCAGGGCGTCGATTACGTGGACAACGCCGCCCGGTTCACGCTCCTGGGACGCGCGGCGCTTGAGGGGATCCGCCTCGACGGCGAGCCGGTGGACGTCCTCCACGGTCACGACTGGGAGGCGGCGCCGGCCCTGCTGGCGCTGCGCGCGACAGAGGCGGCGGCCGACCCGGTGCTGCGGGACGTCGCGACCGTCCTGACTTGCCACAACCTCGCCTACCATGGCTGGACGCCGCGCGAGCGGGCCTGGCAGCTCGGCGACGTGGGCCGCTCGGTCGGCGACGTGGCCGGGGTGGACCTGTTGCGCGAGGGGATCAGTGCCGCGGCCATCGTGAACACCGTGAGCCCGACCTTCGCCCGCGAGTCGCTGGAGCCCGCGTACGGTGGCGGCGTGGACGACCTGCTGCGCGCGAAGGGCGACCGCTACCTCGGCATCCTCAACGGGATCGACACCGGGCTGTGGGACCCTGCCACCGACGCCGCCCTCCGGGCGCGCTACTCGGCCGCGGGCATGGCCGGCAAGGCCGCCTGCCGGGCGGACCTGGCTGAGCGCCTCGGCCTCGATCCCGGCGGGCCGATCCTCGGGCTCGTCGGGCGCCTCGATCCCCAGAAGGGCTTCGACCTGCTGACCGACGCGGCGGAACGGCTCGTGGCGAGCGGGGCGCGCATCGTCGTGCTCGGCACCGGCGACCGATCTCTCGTGCGAGGCCTGCAGGCGCTGGCCGCCGGCGTGCCCGACCGCATCGCCGTGCTCGATCGCTTCGACCGCGCCGAGGCGCGCCGCATCTACGCCGGCGCCGACGCGTTCCTCATGCCCTCGCGCTTCGAGCCCTGCGGGCAGGGCCAGATGATCGCCCTGCGCTATGGGACCGTGCCCATCGTGCGCGCCACGGGTGGGCTTGCGGATACGGTCTTCGACGCCGACGCGGACCCGACGGCGGGGAACGGCTTTGCCTTCGGCGCGGCCGAACCGGACGCGCTCCTCGAGGCGTGCGGTCGCGCCATGTCGGCCTGGGCGGACCGGAAGCGCTGGCGGCGGATCATGGCGCGGGGCATGGCCACCGACCACTCCTGGGATCGCCCGGCAGCGGAGTACGAGGCCGCCTACGTGCGGGCCGTGGGGCTGCGCCGCTCCTAGCCGAGGATCCCGCGCAAGAGCGTCCAGAAGCGCCCGAAGTCGGTGCGCTGAGGACTGTGGCCGGCGCCCG
>LDXM01000027.1 GCA_001443375.1 Chloroflexi bacterium CSP1-4 | reverse complement strand
AGTAATGTCTCGTGGAGGACCGAACTCACTAGCGTTGAAAAGCTAGGGGATGAGCTGTGGATAGCGGTGAAATGCCAATCGAACTCGGAGATAGCTGGTTCTCCCCGAAATGCCTTTAGGGGCAGCCTCGGGCGTTCAATCACGAGGGTAGAGCACTGAATGGGCTAGGGGGCTTCCCGCTTACCAACCCCAATCAAACTCCGAATCTCGTGATTCCAGAGCCCGGGAGTGAGACTGCGAGGGCTAAGCTTCGTGGTCAAAAGGAAAACAGTCCGGACCGTCAGCTAAGGTCCCTAAATCCAAGCTAAGTGGTAAAGGTTGTGGAGTCGCATAGACAACCAGGATGTTGGCTCAGAAGCAGCCATCATTGAAAGAGTGCGTAACAGCTCACTGGTCAAGTGATCCTGCGCCGAAAATTCAGCGGGGCTCAAGCTTGGTACCGAAGCTACGGATTTGCCAGCCGGTTCGCCGGCTGGTGAGTGGTAGGGGAGCGTCCTGTTCGCTGCGAAGGTCGACCGTGAGGACGGCTGGAGCGGACGGGAGTGCGAATGTCGGCATGAGTAGCGAGATGTGGGTGAGAAACCCACACGCCGTAAGCCTAAGGTTTCCTGAGGAAGGCTTGTCCGCTCAGGGTTAGTCGGGCCTAAGCCGAGGACGAAAGTCGTAGGCGATGGACATCCGGTTGATATTCCGGAACCACCAGAGATCGTTTGCACCGCAAGGTGTCGCCTGGCAGAGGCGATCCGTGGCTGGTCGGGCGCAAGTCCGATCGAAGCGGTGAGCCGACCCCAGGTGAGAGCAAGGGCATGACCCAGCATGGTAGTTCGAGCGCGTTTTGGCTATACGCGTCTAAGCCGGTAGGGGGAGTGGACAGGCAAATCCGTCCGCTCATCAACCCCGAGAAGCGAATGAGAGCGGCATCTGCTGCAATTCGAGTGAGCCAAGCTGGCAAGAAAAGTGTCTAGCGAGATCAAAGGTGTCCGTACCGTAATCCGACACAGGTAGGCGGGTAGAGAATACCAAGGCGATCGGGAGAACCCTCGTTAAGGAACTCGGCAAAATGGCCCCGTAACTTCGGGAGAAGGGGCGCCTCGCGACTCGTAGCTTGCTATGGGTCGATCGAGGCCACAGTGAAATGGCCCAGGCGACTGTTTAGCAAAAACACAGGTCTGTGCGAAAGCGAAAGCTGACGTATACGGGCTGACGCCTGCCCAGTGCCGGAAGGTTAAGAGGAGGGGTGCAAGCTCTGAATCGAAGCCCCGGTAAACGGCGGCCGTAACTATAACGGTCCTAAGGTAGCGAAATTCCTTGTCGGGTAAGTTCCGACCCGCACGAATGGCGTAACGATCTGGGCGCTGTCTCAACGAGGGATCCGGCGAAATTGAAGTACCTGTGAAGATGCAGGTTACCCGCGCTAGGGCAAAAAGACCCCGTGGAGCTTTACTGCACCCTGATATTGGATTGGGGTTCAGCATGTGTAGGATAGGTGGGAGGCTGTGAAACTGGGGCGCTAGCCTCGGTGGAGCCGACGTTGAAATACCACCCTTGTTGGATTTCGGTTCTAACCGCGACCCGTGATCCGGGCGCGGGACAGTGTCAGGCGGGCAGTTTGACTGGGGCGGTCGCCTCCTAAAGTGTAACGGAGGCGCCCAAAGGTTCCCTCAGGCTGAATGGAAACCAGCCGTAGAGTGCAAAGGCATAAGGGAGCTTGACTGCGAGACCCACAAGTCGAGCAGAGACGAAAGTCGGGCTTAGTGATCTGGTACCTCCGAGTGGAAGGGGTATCACTCAACGGATAAAAGCTACCCCGGGGATAACAGGCTGATGGTGCCCAAGAGTTCACATCGACGGCACCGTTTGGCACCTCGATGTCGGCTCGTCGCATCCTGGGGCTGAAGTAGGTCCCAAGGGTTTGGCTGTTCGCCAATTAAAGCGGTACGCGAGCTGGGTTCAGAACGTCGTGAGACAGTTCGGTCCCTATCTGCCATGGGCGTTGGAGATTTGAGAGGGGCTGCTCCTAGTACGAGAGGACGGAGTGGACGAACCGCTGGTGTGCCAGTTGTCCTGCCAAGGGCATCGCTGGGTAGCTATGTGCGGTCGGGATAAGCACTGAAAGCATCTAAGTGCGAAGCTCGCCTCAAGATGAGGTTCCCCACCGGGTCAACCGGGTAAGACCGCAGGTAGACCACCTGTTTGATAGGCGGCATGTGGAAGTCGGGTGACCGGCGAAGCTGAGCCGTACTAATGGTCGAGGGCTTGACCACTTCAGCAGCTGACCAATGGGCAGCTGCCAGGGATCTCGGATCCCACCTTGTCGCCGGCACGGGCCGGCGTGGACAGAACGCGAAGATTCCCATCGACTCGAGCGCCGCACGCGGACGAATGGTCCCCGTGGCGTCGCAGCCGGTCACATCGTCACAGCAGAAGAACCCCGGTGACTCCAGCGGAGAGGCCACACCCGTTCCCATCCCGAACACGGCAGTTAAGCTCTCCAGCGCCGAAGATACTGAGAGGGCAGCCTTTCGGGAAAATAGGTCGTCGCCGGGGTTTTTCGCATCCTGGAGCCGGGCCCGTATGATTCCCGTGTGACCACGCCTCACGGGGCCGACGCGGACGGCGCCGAGCTTGCCGCCTCCGACGCGCCGCGGACCGTGGCCGCGATCTGCATGTACCTGCTTGCCGAGGACGGCGCCTGGCGTGCCGCCCGTCCGCTGCGCGAGCATCGCTGCACAGCGGCCTCGCCGGTCGTCGCGCCCAGCCTGGAGAAGCAGCGCCGCCTGTGCCTCATCGATGATCACGTCCGTTGCCCTGCTTATCTGAGCGCGCGCGAGGCGCTGGCGCGGGACCGCGGCGTCTCCGTGGAGGACCTTGAAGCGTTCGAGGAGCGCCTGGCGTCGCGCGTTCCACGCAGCGTGCCGGTCGCACTGGATCGGCCCAGTGCGATCACCGGACCCCTGGCCATCGTCGGCGGGACGAGACAGGCCACGCGCATCGGGCTGGCCGCGGTCATGCTCGCGGCCGGGGGCGTGCTCCTGGCGGCTCGTTTCGTGGGTGGCGGCCCCGCCGGATCTGTGGGGGCTACGCCGACGGCGTCGCCCGCGGCGTCGAGCCCGGTGCCGAGCGCGACCGCTGTGGCATCACCCAGCCCCTCCCCCTCGCCGACGGCCAGCCCGTCACCGAGCCCGTCACCGAGCTCCAGTCCCATCCCGAGCCCGAGCCCGAGCCCGAGCCCCGCGACGAAGCCGAGCGCCTCGCCCTCGCCGAGCCTGCCCGCCCCGACCCGCACCTACACCGTGCAGGCGGGTGACACGCTCATCGGCATCGCGGCGAGGTTCGACACGACCGTGGCCATCCTGCAGGCGCTCAACGGGATCGACGATGCGCGGTTCATCCGCACCGGGCAGGTCCTGAAGATCCCCTGAAACCGGCCGTCCCACCGACAGTCAGCGCTGGCAGCTCCGGCAGTAGCTGGTGACGAAACCGCCCGGCGCGATCTCGGTGATCCTGGTCCCGCAGCGCGGGCAGGGATCGCCGCCGCGGCGATGAACGCGCAGGAAGTCCCGCACCTCGACCTCGAACGTTGGCGGCACGCGCTGCCGCAGCTCCTCGATCGCCCAGGCCAGCGTCTCGCGCGTGGCGGCGAAGAGCCCGTCCACCTCCTCGGCGGCGAGGGTGGTGCGCTTGCGGAAGGGCGCCAGGCGGGCGGCCCACAGGATCTCGTCGCTGTAGCCGTTGCCGATGCCCGCGACGAAGGTCTGGTCGCGAAGCAGGTTCTTCAGCTCACCGCGATGCCGTGCGATCCTCCCTCGCCAGGTGGCAAGGTCGAGTGCCGGGTCGTCGGCGTCGGGGCCCTGCTCGGACCAACCGGCGACCGGCCGCGCCGTGCCGGCCGGCAGCACGTAGACCTTGCCCATCCGCGTCGGATCGCGATAACGTAGCTCGACGGCGTCACGGTGCGCGGGCAGCCACGCCGCGTCGCGGGTCCAGGCGGGGGCGTCCCCGACCCGCTCCTCCCGTGGGCCCAGGCCGAGCACGAACGCCGTCGAGGCGAAGGCCTTGGCGCCCGGTTGGGCCATCCCCAGGCGTCCCGTCAGCATCGGGTTCACCACGATCCGATCCCGATCGAGCTCGAGGATGAGGAACTTGCCGCGGCGGCCGACTGCACGGAGCTGCTGGCCGACGATCGCGTCAAGCTCTGCCGGCGTGCCCCGGACGACGAGGCCCTCGGGTACGGTGGCCGACGTGACGGGGCGCCCGGCGAGAGCGGCCTGGAAGGCGTCGGCCAGGACGGCGAGGTCGGGCAACTCGGGCAGGGGCGCGTCCCTCGCTTCCGTTGTTTGCGGATGCGGGCACATGGTAGTATGCGCGGGCCCTTCCGGGGACGAGCGCCACGGCGCATGCGCGTGCCGACCGCGACGAAGGAGTCTGACGAGCCCGACGGGACACGGACGACCACCCCTCGACGTGCGAAGGCCCGGGCGTCCGCTCGGGCCTTGATCGTTTCCCGGATGGAGTTCGACCGAAGGAGACCATGAGCTTGACCGTAGAGCAGCAGGACGGGCCCCAGCCGGAGCCGGAGGTGAACGCCGCCGAGATGCCAGCTGGCGATGAGAGCGTCGCGACTGCCGTCGCCGACGAGCCCGCCACCACCACCGAGATCATCGACACCGCCGTCGTGGAGGCGCTTCTCGAAGACCCGACCGCCGAGGTTGCGTCCACCGGCGCCGAGGAGGCAATCGAGGCCGTCGAGGCCGTCGAGGCCGTCGTGCAGCCCGTCGTCGACGACGCCCCCGCCGAGGCCCCCCCCGCCGTCTCCGACGTGGAGGCCGTCGAGGCCGTGGAAGCCGTCGAGGCCGTCGCGGAGGTGGTCGCCGCTGAGGAGATCGCTGCAGCTCCCGCCGCCGAGCCCCCGCCCGCGCCCCGCGACCTCGGCCCCGAGCCGACGACGATGGAGGAGCTGCTCAGCGAGCAGAGCGGCGATATCCGCAGCTTCAAGCACGGTGATGTCGTCGAGGGCACGGTGGTCCGCATCGACAAGGACGAGATCCTCGTCGACATCGGCGCCAAGTCGGAAGGCGTGGTCAGCAACCGCGAGCTCTTCGGTCGGAGCACCGAGTCCCAGCCCCAGCTCCACATCGGCGACACGGTCCTGGTCTACGTGCTGCAGCCGGAGTCCAACGAGGGCCACGCGGTCCTGTCGCTCCGTCGCGCCGGCCTGGAGCGCAAGTGGCGCTCGATGCAGGAGCAGTTCGATGCGGGCGTGGTCATCGAGGCCCCGGTCATCGACCACAACAAGGGCGGCCTCATCGTCGACTGCGGCATCCGCGGCTTCATCCCGATCAGCCAGATCGTCGACTTCCCGCGGCGACCCCAGAACGACCAGCCGCGCGACGCGGCCCAGGAGATCGCCGAGAAGCTGATGCCGTTCGTCGGCCGCAAGCTCCGCCTCAAGATCCTCGAGGTCAACCGCAAGGCGAACCGGCTGATCCTCTCCGAGAAGGTCGCCCTGTATGAGGAGCGCCGCGAGAAGCGGGACGAGCTCTTCAGCAGTCTCCAGGTCGGCCAGAAGGTCACCGGCACGGTCCGCTCGATCGCGCCGTTCGGCGTCTTCATCGACCTCGGCGGCATCGACGGTCTCGTCCACAAGAGCGAGCTGTCGTGGAACAAGGTCAACAACCCCGAGGCCGGCTACAAGGTCGGTGAGGAGGTCGAGGCCGAGGTCATCGACATCAACCATGAGCGTGGCCGGATCAGCCTCTCGATCCGCCGTCTCCAGCCCGATCCGTGGCATTCCACCGTGGCCGACTTCAAGGTCGGGGACATCATCGACGGCACGGTCACGAAGATCGTCAACTTCGGCGCCTTTGTGCGCGTCCGCGAGGGGCTCGAGGGGCTCATCCACATCAGCGAGCTCTCCCACCAGCGCGTGGCTCACCCGGGCGACGTCGTCCACGAGGGGCAGAGCCTGAAGCTGAAGATCATCTCGCTCGACTCCGAGCGGCACCGCCTGGGCCTCAGCCTCAAGCAGGCCGAGGAGCCGCCGGCGCGCCCTGCCGCGCCCGAGCCGCGGGAGCCGCGTCGGGCACGACCCGAACGGTCGTATGACTCGTCGCAGGCGGTCCAGGAGCCCGAAGGCGGCATCGACAACACGCTCGCCGCCGCGTTCGCCCAGGTCCGCCAGCAGATGGCCGCGGCCGAGGACGAGCCGGCCGAGGTTGTCGCCGAGGTGGCCGAGGCTCTGGTCGTCGCCGCGGCCGAGCCGGTCGCCGAGACGCCGGGCGTCGCGGAGGAGGAACCGGCCGCCGAGGCGGTCGCCGAGACCCCTGCCGCGGAGACCGAGGCCCCGATCATCGCCGAGGTCGCCGAGACCCCGCTCGTCACCGAGGCCGAGCCGGTCGCCGAGACGTCGGTCGTCGCCGAGCCGGAGCCGGCCGTCGAGGCCGTCGCCGGGACCCCCGCCGCGGAGGCCGAGGCCCCGCTTGTCGCCGAGGTGGCCGTCGAGGCGGTCGCCGAGGCCCCGATCGTCGCCGAGGTGCCCGAGGCTCCCGTCGTCGCCGAGCAGGAGCCGGCCGTCGAGGCCTGACCTTCGCTCTCTGACCGGACGCGCCCGAGACCCGTCGGCCCGCCGGCTGGTCTCGTCGCATCCCTCCCGCGCTGGATGGGGCGGGGCGTCCCCCCTTTCCGGGCGGCGGATCGCCCGGTAGCGCATGCTAGGATAGCCCGCAGGCGGCGGACTCCCGTCTCCAAGCAGAACAGGCGTTCGACCGGATGGACCGTTTCGACAAGTTCACGGATCGCGCGCGCAAGGTCCTGACCCTCGCCCAGGACGAAGCGCAGCGGTTCAACCACAACTACATCGGGACGGAGCACCTGCTCCTCGGGCTCGTGCGCGAGGGCGAAGGCGTCGCGGCGCGGGTCCTCGAGAACATGAACGTCGAGCTGCCCAAGGTGCGCACCGCCGTCGAGTTCATCATCGGGCGCGGCGATCGGCCGGTCGTGGGCGAGGTGGGCCTCACGCCCCGTGCCAAGCGCGTCATCGAGCTGGCCATCGACGAGGCCCGGCGTCTGGGTCACAACTACATCGGTACGGAGCACCTGCTGCTGGGACTCGTGCGCGAGGGCGAAGGCATCGCCGCCGGCGTCCTGGAATCGCTCGGCGTGAACCTCGACAAGGTCCGCCACGAGGTCATCCGCGTCCTGTCCCAGTCGAGCAGCGTCGGTCCCGCGGCCGAGACGAAGCGGGCCAGCAAGACGCCCACGGTGGACCAGCTCGGCATCAACCTCACCGACGCGGTCCGGGCCGGCAAGATCGACCCCGTCATCGGGCGCGAGAAGGAGATCGAGCGGGTCATCCAGATCCTGTCCCGGCGCACCAAGAACAACCCTGCCCTGATCGGTGAACCCGGCGTCGGCAAGACGGCCATCGCCGAGGGGCTGGCACAGCGGATCGTCTCCGGCGACGTGCCCGAAACCCTCCTCAACAAGCGCGTGCTGACGCTCGACATCGGATCCCTCGTGGCCGGCACGAAGTACCGCGGCGAGTTCGAGGAGCGCCTCAAGAAGATCATCGAGGAGCTGCGCAGCACGAACGACGCCGTCCTCTTCATCGACGAGCTGCACACGCTCGTGGGCGCCGGCGCTGCGGAGGGCGCGATCGACGCCGCCAACATCCTGAAGCCGCCGCTCGCCCGCGGCGAGCTCCAGTGCATCGGGGCCACCACGCTCGACGAGTACCGCAAGTACATCGAGCGAGATGCCGCGCTCGAGCGTCGTTTCCAGCCGGTGATGGTCGAGGAGCCCACGCTCGAGCAGACGATCGACATCCTCCTCGGTATTCGCTCGCGCTACGAGGAACACCACAAGGTCCGCATCAGCGACGAGGCGGTGAAGGCGGCGGCGGACCTCTCGGTCCGCTACATCACGGACCGCCACCTGCCCGACAAGGCCATCGACCTCATCGACGAGGCGGCCAGCCGCGTGCGCCTTCGCTCCAGCACCACGCCGACCGAGCTCAAGGCGGCGCAGAAGGAGCTGGAGCGCGTCACGAAGGAGAAGGACGCGGCCATCAACAGCCAGGACTACGAGGGCGCGGCCGCCCTGCGCGACGCGGAGGCGGTGGCCAAGTCGGCGCTCGACCAGTTGCGCAGCGACTGGCGAGAGCGCCAGTCCGCGGACCAGCCGGTGGTGACCGACGAGGACATCGCCCAGGTCGTGGCGATGTGGACCGGCATCCCCGTGACGCGGATCGCGCAGGAGGAGTCGGACCGGCTGCTGCACATGGAGGAGGCCCTCCACGCACGCGTGATCGGCCAGCAGGAGGCCATCGAGACGATCAGCAAGGCCGTCCGCCGCGCCCGGGCCGGCCTCAAGGATCCCAAGCGGCCGATCGGATCGTTCATCTTCCTCGGCCCCACCGGCGTCGGGAAGACGGAGTTGGCCAAGAGCCTCGCCGAGTTCATGTTCGGGTCCGAGGACGCGCTCATCAAGATCGACATGAGCGAGTTCATGGAGCGCCACAACGTCAGCCGCCTGGTGGGTGCGCCCCCCGGCTACGTGGGCTTCGAGGAGGGCGGTCAGCTGACCGAGGCCGTGCGCCGCAAGAGCTACTCGGTCGTGCTGCTCGATGAGATCGAAAAGGCCCACCCCGAGGTCTTCAACATCCTCCTGCAGATCCTCGAGGACGGGCATCTCTCGGATGCCAAGGGCCGCCGGGTGGACTTCCGCAACACGGTCATCATCATGACCAGCAACGTCGGCGCGAAGTCGCTGCTGAAGGACACCAGCCTCGGCTTCCATGCCGTCAGCGTGACCGAGGCGCAGCGGGCCGACCAGCAGTACGACCGGATGCGCGAGAAGGTCCTCGACCAGCTGAAGTCGCAGTTCCGTCCCGAGTTCCTCAACCGCGTCGATTCGCTCGTCGTCTTCCGCTCGCTGACCGTCGAAGAGATCCGGCAGATCGTGGACCTCATGCTCGCGCGCGTGCGCGAGCAGCTCAAGGCCCAGGGCATCGGGCTCGAGGTCTCCCAGGCGGCGAAGGACCACATCATCAAGATCGGGTACGACGCCGACTACGGCGCACGTCCCCTGCGGCGGGTGATCCAGAACATGGTCGAGGACCCGCTCGCCGAAGCGCTTCTCGTGGGCCGCTTCGCCATCGGACAGACGATCGTCGTGGACCGCTCCGAGGAGGCCGGTCTGACGATCGAGCCGCTCGCCGAGAAGACCGCCGTCGAGGCGCGCTAGGCGTGGCGCGGCCGCAGAGCCGCTACGTCTGCCAGGCCTGCGGCACCGCTCACCTCCGCTGGGAGGGCCAGTGCCGCGGCTGCGGTGCCTGGGACACGCTGGTCGAGACGCTCGTGCGCGATGCGCCCGCGCGCAGCGCCCGACGGCCGGCAGTGCCACGTGAGCCGGGCGTCGTCCAGCCCCTTCGTGCCCTGGCCGCTCTCGACGTGGAGCGACGGCCGACCGGCATCGGCGAACTCGACCGCGTGCTCGGCGGCGGGCTCGTCCCCGGGTCCATCGTCCTGCTGGGCGGCGAGCCCGGCATCGGCAAGTCGACGCTCGTCCTCGAGGCCGCGGCCGGCATCGCGGCCGCTTCCGGCGAGGCGACGGCGAGCGTGCTGTATGCCTCCGGGGAGGAGTCGGCAGGACAGCTGCGCCTGCGGGCCCAGCGTCTCGGCCTCCTGGACGGACCGGCTGGCGACGCGGTGCGGGTCGTCGCCGAGACGGATGTCGAGCGCATCGTCGAGGCCGCGCGCCGAGAGGCGCCACGGCTCCTCGTCGTGGACTCCATCCAGACCGTGACCGTCGAGGCCATGGAAGGCCCGGCGGGGTCGGTGGGCCAGGTGCGCGAGTCCGCGGCCCGGTTGGCCGAGTTCGCCAAGACGAGCACCACCGCGGTCATCCTCGTGGGCCACGTCACGAAGGACGGCAGCCTGGCCGGTCCGAAGACGCTCGAGCACCTCGTCGACGCCGTGCTGGCCCTCGAGGGCGACCGCTACGGCGCCTTCCGGCTTCTTCGCGCGGCCAAGAACCGCTTCGGCTCGACCGAGGAGATCGGCGTCTTCGAGATGGTCGGCTCCGGGCTGGTCGAGGTCTCCGATCCGGCGCGCGCCTTCCTCACCGAGCGCCCGTCCGGGGCCGCCGGCAGCGTGGTGGCGGCCACGCTCGAGGGCAGCCGGCCGCTCCTCGTCGAGGTGCAGGCGCTGGTGGCGCCCGCGACGGCCGGCATGCCACGGCGTACGGTGAGCGGCTGCGACCCCAACCGTCTGGCACTCCTCGTCGCCGTGCTCGGCCGGCGAGCGGGGATCGCGATCGGTGGTCAGGATCTCTACGCCAGCCTCGCCGGCGGCCTCTCCGTGGCGGAACCGGCGCTCGACCTGCCGCTCGCCCTCGCGCTGGCCTCGTCGCATCGGGACCGCGCCCTCGATCCGGCGACGGTGGTCTGCGGCGAGGTGGGACTGCTGGGCGAGCTGCGGCCGGTCGTCGGGCTCGAACGCCGCCTGCGAGAAGCGGCCCGCCTCGGTTTCGCGCGGGCCATCGTGCCCGCCGGCGACGGCGCGACTCGCCCCGTGGTGCCGGGATTCGAGGTCGTCGGAGTGTCGACGCTGCGCGAGGCGCTGGCCGTCGGGCTCGGCACGGACGGCAGCGGCGACGGACGCCGACGGAGCGGCAGCTGAGCGGATCGCCGGAGGGCCGCCCGGCCGTCGCGAGCGGTTCGTATGCTACGCTCCGCGGCCGCATGTCTAGGTTGGTTCGGGTCCTCGGGGCGCTCATCGGCACGCTCGTCGCGCTGCAGATCGCAGCAGCCGGCGGACCGGCGGGCGGCCTCTTCGCCGACTCCCCATACGGTGGCTTCATGCTTGCCGCCTGGGTCATCGCCTGGGGCGTGGTGGGCTTCATGATCCTGCCCTACCTGACCGTAGTGCCCGCCGGCGCCGTCATCCGGGCGGTGCAGCGGCTCTCCACCGGCGAGTTCGTGACGGCCGTCGCCGGCCTGCTCGTGGGCCTGCTGATGGGTCTCCTCATGGGCCTGCCGCTGTCGAGCCTGCCCTCGCCGTACGGCGATTTCCTGCCGCTCGGCGTCTCCGCGGTGCTCGGGCTGGGCATGCTGGGCGTGACGGTCGTGAAGCGTCACGATCTGCTGGAGGCGATCGAAGCCCTGGGGCTGCTGCCGGCGCACCGTTCCGACGAGCCCCCGCCCTCTTCGGGCCCGGTCATCGTTGCCGACACCAGCGCCATCATCGACGGCCGCATCGCCGACATCGCCGCGTCGGGCTTCCTCTTCGGGACGCTGGTCGTCCCGCGCTTCGTGCTGGCCGAACTGCAACACATCGCCGATCACCCCGACGCCCACAAGCGCAACCGCGGACGGCGCGGCCTGGAGATCCTCTCCTCGCTCCAGAAGGAGGAACGCGTCCCGGTCGAGATCGTCGAGCAGGACTTCCCGGAGATCGCCGAAGTGGACCTCAAGCTCGTGGCGCTGGCCAAAGCGCGCGGCGCGGCGATCCTCACCAACGACTTCAACCTCAACCGGGTGGCCGACCTGCAAGGCCTGCGGGTCCTCAATGTGAACCATCTCGCGAACGCGGTGAAGCCCGCCTTCCTGCCCGGCGAGGAGCTCCACGTGAAGGTCATCCAGGAGGGCAAGGAAGCCGGTCAGGGCGTCGCCTTCCTCGACGACGGCACGATGATCGTGGTCGAGGGCGGCGGGCGCTACCTCGATCGCGAGCTCGACGTCACCGTCACCCGCGTGCTGCAGACCGTGGCCGGCCGAATGGTCTTCGCGCACCCGCGCCCCGATCGATGACGGAGCTCGCGGGCGTCGCCGACGCCATCATCGTCGCCGCCGGCGCCAGCCGTCGCATGGGCGGCATCGACAAGCTGCACGCTCCGCTCCTCGGGCGAGCGCTGCTGGCCTGGACCATCGACGCGGTGGCGGCGGCCCGGTCGGTGCGGCGGGTGGTGGTCGTCGCACCACGCGATGGCGTGGAAACGTTGGGCGCCGAGCCCTGGCTCCGGGCCCACGGGGTGGTGGTCGTCGCCGGGGGGTCGCGCCGCCAGGCGTCGGTGGCCGCGGGCCTGGCCGCGACCGACGCGCCGGTCGTGCTGGTCCACGACGGCGCCCGCCCCCTGGTCAGCCCCGGGCTCGTGGACCGGGTCGCCGCCGCCACCGCGGAGCACGGCGCGGCCATCCCGGTCCGTCCGCTGGCCGAGACCCTCAAGCGCCTCGAGGCCGGCGTCGTCGCGGGCACCGTGGATCGAGCCGATCTCGTGACCGCGCAGACTCCCCAGGGCGCCCGCCGCGAGCTGCTTGTCGCCGCTTTCGCCGCTCACGCACCGGACGGCCCGGAGGAGTTCACCGACGAGGCCGCGCTGCTCGAGGCGAGCGGCGCTCGCGTCGTGACGGTTCTCGGCGACGCGGACAACCTGAAGGTGACGACACCCGAGGACCTCGAGCGAGCCGGCGCGATCCTCGCGCACCGCCTCGGGCCACCCCGCGTGGGGCAGGGCAGGGACAGCCACCCGTTCGGGCCGCAGGACGGGCTCGCCCTCGGCGGCATCGTCATCCCCGCCGCCCCACGGCTGCACGGCCATTCCGACGGAGACGTCGCGCTGCACGCGGTGGCCGACGCGCTGCTCGGAGCGACCGGTCAGGGCGACTTGGGCCGGATCTTCCCGGCGGGCGACCCGTCCACGCGCGGTGTCGACTCGCGCGAGCTGCTGGCCGAGATCGTGCGCCGGATCGGCGCGCTGGGTTGGCGGCCGGCCGGGCTCGACCTGCTGATCGTCGGCGCCCGGCCCCGCCTCGGCGCGGAGCGCCTCGATGCCATGCGCGACGTCATCGCCCGCCTGCTCGACCTGGCGCCGGAGGCCGTCTCCGTGCGCGCCTCGTCCGGCAACCTCGATGGGCCAGAGGGTGCTGGACGATCGATCGCCGCGCAGGCACTCGCCACGGTGATGCGGCGATGACGCTCCGTTTCCGCAACACGCTCGGCGGCGCGCTCGAGGAGTTCGTGCCGCTCGACCCGGCACTCGTGCGCATCTACAGCTGCGGCCCCACCGTGTACGCGCCCGCGCACGTCGGCAACTTCCGCAGCTTCCTCTTCGCCGACCTGCTGCGCCGCTACCTGGCCTGGCACGGCTACCCGGTGAAGTGGGTCATGAACATCACCGACGTGGACGACAAGATCATCCGGGACGCGGTCAGGCAGGGCATGCCCATCGGCGAGCTGACGGCTAGCCACGAGGCCGCCTTCCTCGAGGACCTGCGCCGGCTGCGCATGATGACACCGGACGTCCTGCCGCGAGCCACCGCGCACATCGAGGAGATGGTCGCCCTGATCGAGACGCTGCTCGAGAAGGGCCACGCCTATCGTACCGACGACGGCTCGATCTTCTTCCGCATCGCGAGCTGGCCCGCCTATGGCAGGCTGGCGCGCCTCGACCCGAGCCAGCTGCGCGTGGGCGAGCGGGTCGAGGCCGACGACTACGGCAAGGACGACGTGCGCGACTTCGCTCTCTGGAAGGGGCCGAAGCCCGGCGAGCCGAGCTGGCGCACCCGCATCGGCGAGGGCAGGCCGGGCTGGCACATCGAGTGCTCGGCCATGAGCATGAAGGAGCTCGGTCCCTCGTTCGACCTGCACACCGGCGGCATCGACCTAGTCTTCCCCCACCATGAGGACGAGATGGCCCAGTCGGAGGCGGCCACCGGCCGGCCCTTCGTGCGCACCTGGCTGCACTGCGCCCACCTGCAGATGGGTGGCCAGAAGATGGCCAAGCGCGAGGGCAACATCGAACGACCCGCCGAGGTCTATGAGCGCGGCTTCTCTCCCCGGGCGCTGCGCTACGCGCTCCTTGCCGCTCACTACCGCGCCCCGCTCGAGTTCAGCGACGAGACGCTCGTGGCGGCCGCGGCGGCGGTCGAGCGGCTCTCCACCTTCCTCGCCGCCCTCGACGCCTACCGCGAGGGCCGCCCCGACGACCCCACCATGCCCGCGCTGCTCGATGCGACACGCGCCGCCTTCAGTGCCGCGCTCGACGACGATCTCAGCATCTCGCCGGCCCTGGCGGCCCTGTTCGACTTCGCCCGCGAGGTGAACCGGCGGTTGGACGCGCGGGCACTCTCGACCGCCGATGCGGTCCGGGTGGCGGCCTTCGTGCGCGACCTGGACCGGGTCCTCGCGGTCGCCGAGGAGGATGCCGCGGAGCTGCCCACCGACCTGTCGACACTCCTCGAGGAGCGCGCGGCGGCTCGTGCGGCCCGCGACTGGGCGACCGCGGACCGGCTCCGCGACGAGCTGGCGGCACGCGGTATCGCCGTCGAGGACACCCGTGACGGTCAGCGCTGGCGGCGCGCGGCGGAGGTCGAGCATGCCGGGCGGTAAGCCGCGGCCCGATCGCCCCGATGAGCGGCGGCGCCATCCCCCCGGCGGGGCCGGCCCACGGCGCGGGGGAGCCCCGGGGCCGCGCGCGGGTCAGGGACGTCCGGCCGGGGGCCGGCCCGGATCCTTCCGGGCCCGTCCAGCCGGCGACCGACCGCCCGACGACCGACCGCCGGGCGACCGGCCGCGGGACGCACGTCACGGGGAGGAGCGTCCGTACGGGGCGCGACCGACCGGGGGCCGGCCTCACCGCGGCCCGGACCGGCTCCCCGCCGATCATGAGCGGCGCCCACCGTGGGAGCGTCCCACGCGACCGCCCGAGGGCGGTCGGCCGGGCCAGGCGCCCTGGCGTCGTCCGGGCAGCGGCACCGGCTTCGGCGCCGGACCGGCACCTCGCCCGCCCCAGCGCCACGAACCGGCGGCCGGTCAGGGGCCGGGCGGTCGCGGCCCGCGACCGGATCGGGGGCACGGCGGACCTCCGTCGGCCGACCAGCGCCCGGACCGGCCGCCGGCGCGACCTGCCTACCGGCCTCCCTACGGGCCGCCGTTTCGCCCGGGGTACCGGCCCGAGGCCGGGGCCGTGGCGCCGGAGCCGGAGGTTCCGCTGGAGGGACTCCTGGGCCCTGACGAGGAGCTCGTCGCCGGGCGGCGCCCGGTCGAGGAGGCGTTCGCCGCCCGTCGCACGGCGCACCGCCTGCTCGTGGTGCCCAACCGCAGGGCCGCGCTCGAGGCGTTGGTCCTCCATGCCACGACCCTGCGCATCCCGGTCGTCGAGGTCGAGGGCGGGACCCTCACCGCCGTGGCCGGTTTCGACGGACACCAGGGCGTGGCGCTTGTCGTCGCACCCCGGCGCTGGGCCACCCTCGACGAGGTGCTCGTTCGCGCGCTCGAGCGCGGTGAGCGGCCCCTGATCCTGGTCCTCGACTCGCTCGAGGATCCCCACAACGTGGGCAGCCTGCTGCGCACGGCCGAGGCTGCCGGCGTTCACGGCGTCATGTTCCCCACGCGCCACGCGGCACCGCTGACGCCGTCTGCCGTGAAGGCCTCCGCGGGCGCCGTGGAGCACCTGCTTATGGTGCCCGTGGACGACCTGCCGGCCGCCCTGGCCGATCTGCACGTGCGCGGTCTCAGGCTCGTCGGCGCCGACGCCGACGCGACGCTGACCTACCGGGAGGCCGACCTGCGCGGACCGCTGGCGCTCGTCGTCGGCAGCGAGGGACGCGGACTGTCGGGTCCCGTGCGCCGACGCCTCGACCTGGCCGTGCGGATCCCGATGCGCGGCCGAATCGCCTCGCTCAACGCTGCTGTAGCCGGTTCCGTCATGCTCCTGGAGGCCGCCGGCCAGCGCGCGCCGGAGCCGCCGGACGGCACCGCCGAGGTCGAGCTCGGGGCAGCCCGGGACGCGCCGCCGACGGAGGCAGCGGCCGCCGACGCCGCCGGCCCGGAGAAGCCGAGGCGCCCCGTGCGTCGCAGGAAGACCGGCGAGGCCCCCGTCGGGAGCGACGATACCCTGCCCTGAGCCCCCGTCCGGCACGCCGGATTGCGCGTCCGCGGCCGCGTGCTGTAAACTCCCCAGTCGCGCCGACGTAGCTCAATTGGTAGAGCAGCGGTTTTGTAAACCGCCGGTTCCGGGTTCGAGTCCCGTCGTCGGCTCCAAGTGAAGAGCTCGCCGCGTTTCGTCCCCTCTTCACCATCCGGGCTCGTTCCCGGGGAACGCGGTGACCCCCGTGGGTAGGTTGAGCAGGTGGTGAGCTCCGCTGACTGTAGATCAGCCGTCTTCGACTGTGGGGGTTCGATTCCCTCCCTGCCCACCAATATCCACCCTGGTGTGAGACCCTAGCCCCGCACCGGGCCCACATAGCTCAGCTGGCAGAGCACTTCCTTGGTAAGGAAGAGGTCATGGGTTCAAGTCCCATTGTGGGCTCCAGTCCCCGACCCGCGGCCACGCCGCACTTGAGGAGTCGATAGCGCACGCGATGGCGAAGAAGAAGTTCGAGCGCACCAAGCCCCACGTCAACGTGGGCACGATCGGCCACATCGACCACGGCAAGACGAGCCTGACCGCGGCGATCACGAAGTACCTCGCCCTGCGGGGCGCGGCGGAGTACCGCGCCTTCGAGTCGATCGACAACGCGCCCGAGGAGCGCGAGCGGGGCATCACCATCGCCATCGCCCACGTCGAGTACGAGACGACGGCGCGCCACTACGCCCACGTCGACTGCCCCGGGCACGCGGACTACATCAAGAACATGATCACCGGCGCCGCCCAGATGGACGGCGCGATCCTCGTCGTGGCCGCCACCGACGGGCCGATGCCCCAGACGCGCGAGCACATCCTCCTCGCCCGCCAGGTCGAGGTGCCCTACATCGTCGTCTTCCTCAACAAGGTCGACATGGTCGACGACCCGGAGCTGCTCGAGCTCGTCGAGCTCGAGGTGCGCGAGCTGCTCACGAAGTACAACTTCCCCGGCGACGACATCCCCGTCGTGCGCGGCAGCGCGCTCCAGGCCCTCGCCGCCGGCAACGACCCGGCCGACCCGGCCTACGGCTGCATCCAGGAGCTCCTCGACGCGGTCGACAGCTACATCCCGACCCCCGAGCGCGCCGTCGACAAGCCCTTCCTCATGCCGGTCGAGGACGTCTTCGGCATCAAGGGCCGCGGCACCGTCGCCACCGGGCGCGTCGAGCGCGGCGTCATCCGCGTCGGCGAGGAGGCCGAGATCATCGGCGTCAAGGCCACGCGCAAGGTCGTCGTGACCGGCGTCGAGATGTTCAAGAAGCTCCTCGACGAGGGCCGCGCCGGGGACAACATCGGCTGCCTGCTGCGGGGCATCGAGCGCGAGGAGATCGAGCGCGGCCAGGTCATGGCCAAGCCCGGCTCGATCAAGCCGCACACGCGCTTCAGCGCCCAGGTCTACGTCCTCAGCAAGGAGGAGGGCGGGCGCCACACCCCCTTCTACAACGGCTACCGCCCGCAGTTCTACCTGCGCACGACCGACGTCACCGGCTCCATCGGCCTGCCCGCCGGGACCGAGATGGTCATGCCCGGCGACAACGTCGAGATGACCGTCGAGCTGATCACCCCGATCGCCCTCGAGACCGGCCAGCGCTTCGCCATCCGCGAGGGCGGCCACACCGTCGGCGCGGGCGCCGTCACGAGCATCCAGGAGTAGCCGGTGGCGAAGGTCGAGAATCGGCCGATCATCCAGCTCGCCTGCACCGAGTGCAAGGAGCGGACCTACACGACCGAGAAGAGCAAGAGGAACGATCCCTCGCGGATCGAGCTGAAGAAGTACTGTCCACGGTGTCGGCGACATACGTCTCACCGTGAGGCGAAGTAGCCGAGGCGACCCACAGGCGCGTAGCTCAATTGGCAGAGCTCTGGTCTCCAAAACCAGTGGTTGTCGGTTCGAGTCCGGCCGCGCCTGCCAATCCCCGACGACCGCAACGAGGAAGATGAGTCCCCCGTGACCCGCATCCGCCGCTACATCGCGGAGTCCTGGTCCGAGCTGAAGAAGGTGACCTGGCCGACGCGTGAGCAGACACGCAACCTGACCGTGCTCGTCTTCGTCATCAGCGCGGTCATCGGCGTCTTCATCGCCGCCTGGGACTACGTCTTCTTCGAGGTCGTGCGCTTCCTCACCGGTACCGCCTGATGGACATGTCAGAGACGAGCCAGGCGTCGGCCCAGAAGCACTGGTACGTCATCCACACCTACTCGGGCTACGAGAAGAAGGTCAAGACCAACCTCGAGCACCGCATCGAGTCCATGGGCATGGACGACAAGATCTTCCAGGTCCTGGTGCCGGAGGAGGATGAGATCGAGATCCGCGGCGGCCAGCGCGTGACCGTCCAGAAGAAGGTCTACCCGGGCTACGTGCTGGTGGAGATGATCCTCGACCCCGACTCCTGGTTCGTCGTGCGCAACACGCCGGGCGTGACCAGCTTCGTGGGCGGCGCCAACATCCCCGGCGTGCGCAACGAGCCCATCCCCCTCGACGAGACCGAGGTCAAGCAGATCCTGCGCCAGATGGGCGTCGAGACCCCGAAATACCGCGTCGCCTTCACCAAGGGACAGTCGGTGCGCGTCACCGACGGTCCCTTCGCCGAGTTCATCGGCACCGTCGACGAGGTCAACCCCGAGCGGAACAAGGTCAAGGTGCTCGTCAGCATCTTCGGCCGCGAGACGCCCGTCGAGCTCGACTTCCTGCAGGTCGAGAAACTCTAACCCCCGGAGAGGACAGCCCATCCCGTGGCCAAGAAGATCCGCATCGTCCTGACCCTGCAGCTGCCGGCCGGCAAGGCCACGCCCGCCCCGCCCGTGGGCACGGCGCTCGGCCCGCACGGCATCAACATCGTCGAGTTCTGCAAGACCTATAACGAGAAGACCGCGGCCCAGTCGGGCCAGGTCATCCCCGCGCAGATCACCGTCTTCGAGGACCGCAGCTTCAGCTTCGTGCTCAAGACGCCTCCCGCGGCGGACTTGCTGCGCAAGGCCGCCGGCGTCGAGAAGGGCTCGGACACGGCCGGCCGCACGACGGTCGGGCGCGTCACGCGCGACCAGGTCCGGGAGATCGCCCAGACCAAGATGGTCGACCTCAACGCGGTCGACCTCGATGCCGCGGCCCGCATCATCGAGGGCACCGCGCGCTCGATGGGCATCGAGGTCGTCAGCTAGCCCGCGCAGCCGGCGCGCGCCACCCGGGGCGCGCGCCATGACCGCCGGATCGCACCGGCGCCCGGGACGTCCACCCCGCGTCGAAGAGGGGAGGCCGGCGACGCGCCGGCCGCCAGGGAGGTTCACCCACCATGGGCACCCACGGCAAGAAATACATCGAAGCCGCGAAGCTCGTCGAGCGCGATCGCGCCTACGGGCCGGACGAGGCCGCCGCGCTGCTGCGCCAGACCAGCGTGGTCGCCTTCGACGCCTCGGTCGAGGCGCACATCCGCCTCGGCGTCGACCCGCGCCACGCCGATCAGATGGTGCGCGGCACCGTCGTCCTGCCCCACGGCACCGGCAAGCGCGTCCGCGCCATCGTCTTCGCCCAGGGCGAGAAGGCGCAGGAAGCGCTGCGCGCCGGGGCCGACGAGGTCGGCGGCGAGGACCTCGTGAAGAAGATCGAGGCGGGCTGGCTCGAGTTCGACGTCGCGCTCGCCACGCCCGACACGATGGGCATGGTCGGGCGGCTGGGCAAGATCCTCGGTCGCCGCGGCCTGATGCCGAACCCCAAGTCGGGCACGATCACGTTCGACATCGAGCGCGCCATCCGCGAGGTGAAGGCCGGTCGCGTCGAGTTCAAGGTCGACAAGGGTGGCATCATCCACGTTCCCTTCGGCAAGGCCAGCTTCGAAGAGCAGCAGCTCGTGGAGAACCTGGCCACGCTCGTCGACGCGATCAATCGCGCCCGCCCGAGCGCCACGAAGGGGCAGTATTTCAAGAGCCTGACGGTGGCCGCGACGATGGGCCCGGGCATCCGCGTGGATGTCCCGGCGCTCCTCGCCAGGGCCGCCTGAACGCCGGCCCGGAGAGCCCGGGCCGCGGCGGCGCGGAGACGCGACCGCCGATCATCCAGAAACGTTCCGCCAAAGACAGCGTGCGTCCCCGACGGGGACTCGATGCACCGGTCGGGCCCGACCCAACGGTCGGGTGACGCCGGCGGGCACGCCGAGGCAGGATCGGACGACGCGGGCCCCCCGCCCGTGGCGCTGCAGCCGCAGCCGTCCGGCGTCCCTGCGCGGAACAACGCAGCAGGGGCGCCCGGTCCGCCAGGCGCCGCCAGGGAAGGAGGTCACATGCCTACCGAGGCCAAGCGCGCGACCGTCGCCGAGCTGACCACGATCCTCGAGGCCAGCACGTCGTCGATCGTCGCGGACTACCGCGGCCTCAAGGTGTCCGAGATCAGCGCGGTCCGCCGCTCGCTGCGCGAGAAGGGCATCGGCTATCACGTCGTGAAGAACCGACTGGCGAGGATCGCCGCCGAGCAGGCCGGGATCGCCGAGCTGTCGCCGCTCCTCCAGGGCCCGACGGCCCTGGCGCTCGGCACGGACGACGAGGCCCGGCTGGCACGGGTCTTCCTGGACGCCATCCGGCCCTATAAGAGCGTCGTCGTCCGGGGCGGAGTCATCCGCGGCCGGCGCATCGACGCCGACGCAGTGACCAGGCTCGCTGAGCTGCCCAGCCGCGAGGTTCTCCTCGCCCAGCTGGCCGGCGCCATCGCCGCCCCGCTGGGCACGATGGCCGGACTCCTCTCGGCTCCGCTGCGCAACCTCGGCAACGGGCTCTCCCAGCTCGCCGAGCAGCGGGCGCAGGCCTAACCGGCAACCCGCTACCCAGACACCTTCGCCCGGGCGCCTCGGCGGCGCCCCCATCCGATCACGATCACAGGAGGTCCGTCACATGGCTACGCTCACGCAGGAGCAGATCCTCGAGGCGATCGACGGCATGACCGTCCTCGAGCTCTCGGGGTTCATCAAGAAGTTCGAGGAACGTTACGGCGTCACCGCCGCCGCGCCGGCCGCGGCCGCCGCGGCCGCCCCGGTCGCCGCCCCGGTGGCGGTCGTCGAGGAGCAGACCGAGTTCACCGCCCTCCTCGCCGAGATCGGCCCGAACAAGATCCCGGTCATCAAGGTCGTTCGTGAGCTGACCGGTCTCGGCCTGAAGGAGGCCAAGGACCTCGTCGACGCCACGCCCAAGGCGGTCAAGGAGGGCGTGACGAAGGAAGAGGCGGAGAAGATCAAGGCCGCTCTCGAGGAGCAGGGCGCCAAGGTCGAGATCAAGTAGCGGGCCACCGGGGCGGCCGGACGGTCCGGTCGCCCTGCCCGTTCGGGACCCGGTTCGGGCCGGGTCCGGCCGCGTCTCGTGGTGCCCTGACGCACCACGGGGGTGACGACGCAAGGAAGTGTGGTATCCTGCTCGTTCTGTGAGCGCGGCCCCTCCCTCTTCTCCCTCCGCCAAGGAGCGGTTCATGCTGTCTGTCGCTGACTCGTCCCTGAGGGCGCCGCTGGCCCCCGAGCGCAAGCGGTACGCGCGCATCCCCGAGGTCCATCCGATCCCGAACCTGATCGAGCTGCAGCTCGATTCGTTTCGCTGGTTCATCGAACAGGGCCTGCGCGAGCTCTTCGAGGAGATCAGCCCGATCCAGGACTTCACCGGGCGAGTCATGGAGCTCCGCTTCGGCAAGCACGAGTTCGGTGAGCCGAAGTACACCGAGCTGGAGTGCCGCTCCCGCGACCTGACCTACGCCAAGCCGCTGTACGTCGACGTCGAGCTCCACATCAAGGAGACCGGCGACATCCAGGGCCAGCGCGTCTACATGGGCGACTTCCCGACCATGACCGGTCAGGGCACGTTCATCATCAACGGCGCCGAGCGCGTGGTGGTCAGTCAGCTGGTCCGCTCGCCGGGCGTCTACTACACCGCCACGGAGGATCCCGCGACCGGCCGCAAGCTCTTCAGCGCGAAGGTCATCCCCAACCGCGGCGCCTGGCTGGAATTCGAGACGACCGCCAAGCAGAATGCGCTGCAGCTCTGGGTCAAGGTCGACCGCAAGCGCAAGCTCGAGGCCACCAAGCTCCTGCGTGCCGTCGGCTACGAGCAGAACGAGGCGATGCTCGAGCTGTTCCGTCGCGTCGATACGACAGACCCCGGCCAGATCGCCGCGACGCTCGAGAAGGACACCACCTCGACCCGCCACGAGGCGCTCATCGAGGTCTACAAGAAGCTGCGCCCCGGCGATCCGCCCACCGGCGACAACGCCGAGAAGCTCGTCGAGAGCCTCTTCTTCAACTTCCGGCGCTACGACCTCGGCCGCGTCGGCCGCTACAAGGTCAACAAGAAGCTCGACGCGGTGGCGGCCCGCATGGGCATCGAGCTGCCCCGCACGGAGCGCACGATCACGCGCGAGGACATCGCCGCCATCGTCGGCCATCTCATCGAGCTCAACAACGACCTCGGACAGCCGGATGACATCGACCACCTGGGCAACCGCCGCATCCGCGCCAACGGCGAGCTGATCCAGAACGCCTTCCGCATCGGCCTCCTCCGGATGGAGCGCGTGGTCAAGGAGCGTATGACGATCCAGGAGATCGAGAAGGCGACGCCCAACGCGCTCATCAACATCCGACCCGTGGTCGCCGCGATGAAGGAGTTCTTCGGCGGCAGCCAGCTGAGCCAGTTCATGGACCAGACGAACCCGCTGGCCGAGCTGACGAGCAAGCGGCGCCTCTCGGCCCTCGGCCCCGGCGGCCTCTCGCGCGAGCGCGCCGGCTTCGACGTCCGCGACGTCCACCACAGCCACTACGGCCGGATCTGCCCCATCGAGACGCCGGAGGGCCCGAACATCGGCCTGATCGGCTCGCTCGCCACCTACGGCCGCATCAACGAGTACGGCTTCATCGAGACCCCCTACCGCAAGGTGAAGCGCAGCACGAGCTGGGACGGTCTGGAGATCGAGCGCGAGATCGCCGACGCCGACCTCGTCGCCAGGTCCGGCACGGTCGTCCTCAAGAAGGGCGAGCGCTTCACGAAGGAGGCCGTGGCCGAGCTGAAGAAGCAGAAGGCCGATGCCTTCCCCATCCGGCCGCGCGTCACCGACGAGATCGTCTACCTCGACGCCTCCGACGAAGAGGAGCGCTACGTCGCCCAGGCCAACTCCCGGCTGGATGACGAGGGTCACTTCGCCGACGAGCGCGTGCCGGCGCGCCACCTCGACCAGTTCCCCGAGGCGCGTCCGACCCAGATCGAGTTCATGGACGTCAGCCCGAAGCAGGTCGTCTCGGTGGCCACCGCGCTCATCCCCTTCCTCGAGCATGACGACGCCAACCGTGCCCTCATGGGCTCGAACATGCAGCGCCAGGCCGTCCGCTCCTGGAGCCCGAGGCGCCCATCGTGGGCACGGGCATGGAGGCGCGCGCCGCACGCGACTCAGGCCAGGTCGTCACCGCCCGCCGCCCGGGCGTCGTCACCAGCGTCACCGCCAATCGCATCCAGGTCGAGACGGACGCCGGCGACCTCGACGAGTATCGCCTGGAGAAGTTCGTCCGCTCCAACCAGGGCACCTGCATCAATCAGCGCCCGGTCGTCGACGTCGGCATGCGCGTCGAGGGGGGCGATCCGCTCGCCGACTCGAGCTCGACCGATCGCGGCGAGCTGGCCCTCGGCCGCAACATCCTGGTCGCCTTCATGAGCTGGGAGGGCGGTAACTACGAGGACGCCATCGTCATCAGCGAACGGCTGGTGCGCGAGGATCTCTTCACGAGCATCCACATCGAGAAGCACGAGGTCGAGTCGCGCGACACGAAGCTCGGCCCCGAGGAGATCACGCGAGACATCCCGAACGTCGGGGAGGAGTCCCTCAAGGACCTCGACGAGGACGGCATCGTGTACATCGGCGCAGAGGTCCAGCCGGGTGACATCCTGGTGGGCAAGATCACGCCCAAGGGCGAGACCGAGTTGACGGCGGAGGAGCGCCTCCTGCGAGCCATCTTCGGCGAGAAGGCCCGCGAGGTGAAGGACTCCAGCCTGCGGCTGCCACACGGCGAGCGGGGCAAGATCGTCGATGTGCGTGTCTTCAGCCGTGAGGCCGGGGACGAACTGCTGCCCGGCGTCAACAAGCTGATCCGCGTCAGCGTCGCCGCAAAGCGCAAGATCTCCGTGGGCGACAAGATGGCCGGTCGCCATGGCAACAAGGGCGTCGTGGCCAAGATCCTGCCCCAGGAGGACATGCCCTTCCTGCCCGACGGCACGCCCGTCGACATCATCCTCAACCCGCTGGGCGTGCCCAGCCGCATGAACATCGGCCAGATCCTCGAGACGCACCTGGGCTGGGCGCTCCACGAGAAGAGCCTCGCTACCGGCCGGCCGATGATGGCCGCCACGGCCGTCTTCGATGGCGCCACCGAGGACCAGATCCGGGGCGAGCTCGTCGCCGCCGGCCTGCCCGAGACGGGCAAGACGGAGCTGCGCGACGGGCGCACGGGGCAGCCCTTCGACCACGAGATCACGGTGGGCTACATCTACATGCTGAAGCTGCACCACCTCGTCGAGGACAAGATCCACGCTCGGTCGACCGGCCCCTACAGCCTCATCACCCAGCAGCCGCTGGGCGGCAAGGCCCAGTTCGGCGGCCAGCGCTTCGGTGAGATGGAGGTCTGGGCGCTCGAAGCCTACGGCGCGGCGAACATCCTGCAGGAGCTGCTGACCGTGAAGTCCGACGACGTCATGGGCCGCGTCCAGACCTACGAGGCGATCGTCAAGGGCGAAGAGATCCAGCCGCCCGGCGTGCCCGAGTCCTTCAAGGTCCTCATCAAGGAGCTGCAGAGCCTCGGCCTCAACGTGGAGATCCTCAACGAGAACGAAGAGGAGATCCACTTCGCCGAGGACGTCTCGGCCTATCCGCTCCCCGACCTCGGCGGCATCAACCTCGCCGGGTTCGAGGACTGACCGCGGACCGCCCCATCGCGACCACGCCCACCGGCCGGGGACGTCGTCGCTTGCCCGAAGATCGTGCCGCTGACGCCCGCAGCGTGGCCAAGGAGAACGATGCTCGAGGTCAATAACTTCAACGCGATCCGGATCTCGCTCGCGTCCCCCGAGCAGATCCGTGACTGGTCGAAGGGCGAGGTCACGAAGCCCGAGACGATCAACTACCGCACGCTCAAGCCGGAGAAGGACGGCCTGTTCTGCGAGCGCATCTTCGGCCCCACCCGGGACTGGGAGTGCTACTGCGGGAAGTACAAGCGGATCCGCTACAAGGGCATCATCTGCGACAAGTGCGGCGTCGAGGTGACCCGGGCGAAGGTGCGCCGCGAGCGGATGGGCCACATCCAGCTGGCCAGCCCGTGAGCCACATCTGGTATTTCAAGGGCACGCCCAGCCGCCTGGGCATCCTGCTCGACATCAGCCCCCGCAACCTCGAGCGGATCCTCTACTTCGCGCTGTACATCGTCACCTGGGTGGATGAGGACGCGCGCAAGCGTGCCCTGCAACAGCTCGAGGAGGAGGCCGAGGGCCGTGGCGGCCGCGCCGGTCGGGGCCTCGTCGAGCTCGAGGACCAGCTGCGCGCCGAAAACAATCGCCGCAAGGACGAGCTGAACGTGGCGCTCGCCGCCCGTCGCGAGGAGCTCGAGGCGCAGCGTGCCCAGCGGACGGCCGAGCTGGTCGACGCCAAGCAGCGCACGGAGGCGGCGATCGCCGCCCTCAAGGGAGCCGCCCAGGAGCCGATCGTCTTCGAGCCGACGGGCGAGGTCATCGTGGCCGCCGGCGACAAGGGCGGCAAGCCGGCCCTCGAGGCGCTCAAGAAAGCAACAGCCGAAGAGGTCGAGCGCGTCAACACCGAGATCCAGGCCATCGAGGCGGCCGAGCATGAGTCCGTCCGCCGGCAGGTCGAGGACCTGGAGTTGCAGCGTGACGCCACCCTCGAGACGGAGAAGGAGCGCCTGCGCGGCGAGGCCGAGTCCACGCGCGACGAGATCCGCCGTGCGCGCGACGAGATCGAGAAGCTCCAACCGGGCCAGATGCTCATGGAGTCGTCGCTGGACGGCTGGAACTACCGCGAGCTCGACCGGAAGTACGGTTCCGGCGTGCGTGGGGGCTCGCGCATCTTCGGCGCCGGCATGGGCGCCGAGGCGATCCGCGAGCTGATCCAGCGCATGGAGCTCGAGGCACTCGCTCAGAGGCTCCACAGCGAGGTGCGCACCAGCTCCGGCCTCCGCCGCAAGAAGGCCATCAAGCGACTGCGCCTGATCGAGGCCTTCCGTCGCAGCGGGACGCGCCCCGAATGGATGATCCTCTCCGTGTTGCCGGTGATCCCGCCCGACCTGCGCCCGATGGTCCAGCTCGACGGTGGCCGGTTCGCCACGTCGGACCTGAACGACCTCTACCGCCGCGTCATCAACCGCAACAACCGCCTCAAGAGGCTGCTCGAGCTCGGCGCGCCGGAGATCATCATTCGCAACGAGAAGCGGATGCTCCAGGAGGCGTGTGACGCCCTGATCGACAACGGCCGCCGCGGTCGGGCCATCGCGGGCACGGGCAACCACCGGCTGAAGTCGCTCAGCGACATGCTGAAGGGCAAGCAGGGCCGCTTCCGGCAGAACCTGCTGGGCAAGCGCGTCGACTATTCCGGCCGCTCGGTCATCGTGGTCGGCCCGGACCTCAAGCTGCACCAGTGCGGCCTGCCCAAGAAGATGGCGCTCGAGCTCTTCAAGCCGTTCGTCATGCGCCAGCTCGTGGAGAAGGGCTTCGCCCACAACATCAAGAGCGCCAAGCGCATCGTCGAGCGCGTGCGACCCGAGGTCTGGGACGTCCTCGAGGAGGTCATCAAGGATCACCCTGTCCTCCTCAACCGCGCCCCGACCCTGCATCGCCTGGGCATCCAGGCCTTCATGCCGGTGCTCGTCGAAGGCTCGGCGATCCAGATCCACCCGCTCGTCTGCACGGCCTTCAACGCCGACTTCGACGGCGACCAGATGGCCGTCCACGTGCCCCTCTCGTCCGCCGGGCAGGAGGAGGCGCGCACGATCATGCTCTCGACGGCGAACCTGCTTTCGCCCGCCGACGGCAGCCCCGTCGTGGCGCCCACGCAGGACATGGTTCTGGGCTGCTTCTACCTGACCCGCGCCAGCCACGGCATGCTGGAGCGGCGCGAGCGCGAGCTGCGCGCCGCGGGCAGGGATCCGCACGCGCCGGGCGCCTGGGACTGGGACGCAGCGCCGCGCCCCAAGCGCGTCTTCCCCGATGAGGACGAGGCGATCCTCGCCTATCGCCTGGGCACGATCGGCCTCCACGAGCCCGTGGATGCGCAGGTGCGCACCTGGGACGAGGAGAGCGGATCGGTCGTCGAGCGGCGCGTCTTCACGACGGTCGGCCGCATCATCTTCAACGAGGTCGTGCCGCCGCGGCTGCGCTTCGTGAACCGGCCCATGACCCGGACGGAGCTGCGCACGCTCGTGTCCGAGTGCTACCGCCTGCTCGGCCCGGTGGAGACGGCCCACTTCGCCGACGGCATCAAGGCGGTCGGCTTCGAATTCGCCACGCGCGGCGGCATGACCATCTCCATCTCCGACATCAAGACGCCGGAGGAGAAGGCGCCCCGGCTGCGCGAGGCCGACGCCGCCGTCGTCGACATCGACCGCCAGTTCCAGCGCGGCCTCATCACCGACGACGAGCGTTACGACAAGGTCGTCGAGATCTGGCAGAGCACCACCGCCGCCATCTCCGACGCGATGATGAAGGAGATGGACCCGGACGACACGAACCTCGAGGGTCCCGACCGAGCAGGCGCGCTGTGGATGATGACCAGCTCCGGGGCCCGCGGCAATAAGGGCAACATCGGCCAGCTGGGCGGCATGCGCGGCCTGATGGCCGACCCCTCGGGCCGCATCATCGACGTCCCCGTGCGCAGCAACTTCCGCGAGGGCATGACCGTGCTGGAGTACTTCATCTCCACGCACGGGGCGCGCAAGGGCCTCGCCGACACCGCGCTGCGCACCGCCGACTCGGGGTACCTGACCCGGCGTCTCGTGGACGTGGCGCAGGACGTCATCACCCGCGAGGAGGACTGCGGCACGGAGGAGGGGACCTGGATCACCCGCAGCGAGACCGAGGAGTTCGCGGGAACCCAGGACGACGCCTTCGCCAGGCGTCTCGTCGGCCGCATGGCTGCGGCGCCGATCAGCGACCCGACCGTCAAGAAGGGCGGGCCGATCGCCGAACGCAACGAGGAGATCGACGAGGAGAAGGCGGCCCGCATCGCCAGCCTGCGCACGAAGGACGGCGCACCGGCCCTGGCCGAGGTGCTCGTCCGCTCACCGCTCACCTGCCAGGCGCGCTACGGCGTCTGCCGCTACTGCTACGGCCGCAACCTGGCCACCGGCCACCTCGTCGGGACGGGTGAGGCGGTGGGCATCATCGCCGCACAGTCGATCGGTGAGCCGGGCACACAGCTGACCATGCGCACCTTCCACACCGGCGGCGTGGCCGGCCTCGACATCACCGCCGGCCTGCCGCGCGTCGAGGAGCTCTTCGAGGCCCGCGTGCCCAAGGGCAAGGCCGAGATGAGCCATATCGACGGCATCGTCGAGACCATCACCACCGAGACGGGGGCGCGCCGGGTGAAGGTCACCAGCCGCGAGGCGTACGAGACGCCGCTGCCGGTGGCCAAGGGGCAGGAGCTGCTCGTGGCGCCGGGCGACAACGTCGAGGTCGACCAGATCGTCGCTCGCGCCGAGCGTGCCGGCCAGGTCGACGAACTGCGCAGCCCGACGAAGGGCATCCTGGTCAAGTCCGGCAAGGACCTCCTGGTCCGCAGCGAGGACGTGGTGGAGCGGGAGTACGCGATCCCGCACAACGCGAAGCTCAGGGTCGAGAACGGCCAGGAGGTCCGCGCGGGCGACGCCATCACCGATGGGCCGATCAACCCGCAGGAGTACCTCGAGACGCGAGGCAAGGACGCCGTCCAGCGCTACCTCGTCAAGGAGGTCCAGAAGGTCTATCGGAGCCAGGGCGTCACGATCAACGACAAGCACATCGAGATCATCGTCCGCCAGATGCTGCGCAAGGTCCGCGTGGACCAGCCGGGCGACAGCGAGCAGCTGCCGTTCGAGCTGATCGACCGCTTCGACTTCGAAGAGGTCAACGACCAGGTCCTCGCCGAGGGCGGCGAGCCGGCCACCGCGGAGGTGGTCCTGCTCGGCGTCACCAAGGCCTCCCTGAACACCAGCAGCTTCCTCGCCGCCGCCTCCTTCCAGGAGACGACGCGCGTCCTCACCGAGGCCGCCATCAACGGCGCCAAGGACCGCCTGCTGGGGCTCAAGGAGAACGTCATCATCGGCAAGCTCATCCCGGCCGGGACCGGCGCCCCGGCGGCCGTGGCCGCCCGGCGCGAGGCGGAGCGGCGGGCAGCGGCCGAGGCACTCGCCGGGGGCGAGCTGCCGGAGGACTTCGGGGCCGAGTACAACCCGCTGCTCGAGGAGTCCCTCGAGTCCGCCACGGCCGGGGAGGAGAGCTTCAACCCGCTCCTCGCGGAAGCGCTGGTCCCGAACGCCGCAGAGGGCGATGGGGAGGCCAACCCCTTCCTCGAGCCCGACGAGGACGAGGACGAGGAGGACCTGCCCGCCCTCGACGCGGAGGCCTGAGCGAGCACGACCCTTCGTTGACACCCCTTCGAGGGGCCTGATACACTCCGCTTTCGTGGCCTGATGGCCGCGCGTCGCCGCCTGCGAGACAGGCGTGACGGTGGTCAGGAGTCGATCGCGGAAGCGCCACGGCGCCCGGACGATCGGCGCCACGCCCGACGAATCGAAGAGCCTCATCTCGTTGCGCGCCCAGGTGCGCACGACACCCGCCCGTCCATCGGACCAGGAAGGAGACCGCGTCCTCCGTGCCCACGATCAGCCAGCTTGTGCGCAAGGGCCGCAGCCGCAAGATCGCCAAGGTCAAGGCGCCGGCCATGCGCAAGAACTGGAACAGCCTCCGGCAACGCCAGGAGCCGATCCCGGGCGCCCCGCAGAAGCGTGGCGTCTGCCTCCAGGTGCGCACGATGACGCCCAAGAAACCGAACTCGGCGCTGCGCAAGATCGCGCGCGTGCGGCTCACCAATCAGATGGAGGTCACGGCCTACATCCCGGGCATCGGCCACAACCTGCAGGAGCACTCCGTCGTGCTCGTGCGCGGCGGCCGGGTGAAGGACCTCCCCTCGGTCAAGTACCACGTCATCCGCGGCGCGCTTGACGCGGCCGGCGTGCGCGACCGCAAGCAGGGCCGCTCCAAGTACGGCGCCAAGGCCACCGCGCAGGTCGGGAAGAAGTAGCGCCGTGCCGCGACGAGCCCAGACCCCGCGCAAGGCGAAGTACGCGCCGACCCTCACGCGCACCACGGACCGTTTCGTGGTCAAGATCATGAGGGACGGCAAGAAGGGCCTCGCCGAGAGCATCCTGCGCCAGGCGCTCGCCCGCGCCGAGGCTTCGGCGCGGCGACCGGGTCTCGAGGTGCTCGATGCGGCGCTGCGCAACGCGACGCCGATCATCGAAGTCAAGCCGCGCCGCGTCGGCGGTGCCACCTACCAGGTCCCGGTGGAGATCCGCGGGGACCGGCGCATGTCGCTCGGCGTGCGTTGGTTGGTGCAGTCGGCCCGCAAGCGTTCAGGCAAGTCGATGAGCGAGAAGCTCGCCGCCGAGCTGGTGGACGCCATGAACGGGCTGGGCGCGGCCGTCAAGCGACGCGAGGACACCCACAAGATGGCCGAGGCCAACAAGGCCTTCAGCCATTTCAAGTGGTAAGCGACCAGCAAGGACGATAGAAGACCGTGGCACGCAGCGTTCCGCTGGCCAAGACGCGGAACATCGGCATCATCGCGCATATCGACGCCGGGAAGACGACCGTCACCGAGCGCATCCTCTTCTACACGAAGAAGATCTACAAGCTCGGCGAGGTGCACGAGGGCGCGGCCACGATGGACTGGATGCCGCAGGAGCAGGAGCGGGGGATCACCATCACGGCCGCCGCAACGACCGCGTTCTGGGGCGAGCATCGCATCAACATCATCGATACGCCCGGGCACGTGGACTTCACCGTCGAGGTCGAGCGCAGCCTCCGCGTGCTCGACGGCGCGGTGGTCGTCTTCGACGGCGTGGCCGGCGTGGAGCCGCAGTCGGAGACGGTCTGGCGCCAGGCGGATCGCTACGGCGTGCCGCGCTTCTGCTTCATCAACAAGCTCGACCGCACGGGGGCCGACTTCTGGCGCTGTGTCGACTCGATCCGCGAGCGCCTCGGCGCCAACGCGGTGCCGGTGCAGATCCCGATCGGGCGCGAGGACACCTTCCAGGGCGTCATCGACCTCGTCAGGATGCAGGCCGTCTACTTCCGCGACGACTTGGGCAACCAGGTCGAGGTCGTGGACATCCCGGCCGAGCTGCGCGCAGAGGCCGAGAAGCACCGCGCGGCGATGATCGACGCCGTCGCCGAGATGGACGACGACCTGACGCACAAGTACCTTGAGGGCCACGACCTCAGCATCGAGGAGATCAAGCGCGGCCTCCGCCTGGGGACGCTGCAGAATCGGATCATCCCGGTCCTGACCGGCTCGGCATTGCGCAACAAGGGCATCCAGCCCATGCTCGACGCGGTCATCGACTACCTGCCCTCGCCGCTCGACGTGCCTCCAGTCATCGGCCTGCACCCGTCCACGGGCGCGGAGATCCTGCGCACCGTCGACGACAAGGAGCCGTTCGCCGCCCTTGCCTTCAAGATCGCGGCCGACCCGTTCGTGGGCAAGCTCGCCTTCTTCCGCGTCTACTCGGGCACGCTGAAGGCCGGCTCGTACGTCTACAACCCGACCAAGGACCGCAAGGAGCGCATCGGGCGCATCCTGCAGATGCACGCCAACCACCGCGAGGAGATCGACGAGGTCTATGCGGGGGACATCGCCGCGGCCGTCGGGCTCAAGGACACCTACACCGGCGACACGCTGAGCGACCCCGACCATCCCGTCATCCTCGAGTCGATGACCTTCCCCGAGCCGGTCATCGAGGTGAAGATCGAGCCGAAGACGAAGGCCGACCAGGACAAGCTCGCGATCGCCCTCCAGCGGCTCGCCGAGGAGGACCCCACCTTCCGCGTCAAGACCGACCCGGAGACGGCCGAGACGCTCATCGCGGGCATGGGCGAGCTCCACCTCGACGTGCTCGTGGACCGCATGGTCCGGGAGTTCAGGGTCGCCGCCAACATCGGCAAGCCGCAGGTCTCCTACCGCGAGACCGTCCGCCGTGCGGCGGAAGGCAACGGCCGCTTCGTCCGGCAGACGGGTGGCAAGGGCCAGTACGGCCACGCCGTGATCAAGCTGGAGCCCAACGAGAAGGGCGCCGGCTACCAGTTCGTGGACAGGATCGTCGGCGGCACCATCCCGCGCGAGTACATCAAGCCGGTTGACGCGGGCATCCGCGAGGCGCTCCAGACGGGGATCTTCGCCGGGTTCCCGGTGGTGGACGTCAAGGTGACGCTCTTCGACGGCTCCTACCACGACGTCGACTCGTCCGAGATGGCCTTCAAGATCGCCGGTTCGATGGCCGTCAAGGACGCCTTCGGCAAGGCGGACCCCGCGATCCTCGAGCCGATCATGAGGGTCGAGGTGCTCATGCCCGAGGAGTTCATGGGCGACGTCATCGGCGACCTGAACAGCCGCCGCGGGCATATCGAGGGCATGGAGTCCCGGGGCAGCACGCAGGTCGTGCGGGCCTTCGTGCCGCTGGCCCAGATGTTCGGCTACGTGACGGATCTCCGCAGCATGACCCAGGGCCGGGCGACTTCCTCGATGGAGTTCAGCCACTACGCGGAAGTGCCCATCACCATCGCCAGCGAGCTGGCGCAGAAGTCGAAGGTCTAGCCGCCCCGCGGCGGGAACGCACCGGGTACCGGGAGAGAGGAGAAGCGCACGCGATGGCGAAGAAGAAGTTCGAGCGCACCAAGCCCCACGTCAACGTGGGCACGATCGGCCACATCGACCACGGCAAGACGAGCCTGACCGCGGCGATCACGAAGTACCTCGCCCTGCGGGGCGCGGCGGAGTACCGCGCCTTCGAGTCGATCGACAACGCGCCCGAGGAGCGCGAGCGGGGCATCACCATCGCCATCGCCCACGTCGAGTACGAGACGACGGCGCGCCACTACGCCCACGTCGACTGCCCCGGGCACGCGGACTACATCAAGAACATGATCACCGGCGCCGCCCAGATGGACGGCGCGATCCTCGTCGTCCATCT
>LDXM01000026.1 GCA_001443375.1 Chloroflexi bacterium CSP1-4 | reverse complement strand
GCACGGGCAGCGCGAGGAAGCTGGGCCGCCTGCGGATGGGCGAGGAGCTCGCGGCCTTCGCCGCGACGCTCGGACCGGACGACGCCGTGGCGCTCGAGGCCTCCGGGAACACCTGGGCCCTGGTCGAGCTGCTGGGGCGACACGCCGGTCGTGTGGTCGTCTCGAACCCGCTCCGCACCCGGGCCATCGCGGATGCCAAGCGCAAGACCGACGACATCGACGCGGCCACCCTCGCGGAGCTGCTGGCCGCCGACTACCTGCCGGCGGTCTGGATCCCCGACGAGGCGACCCGCCGGCTGCGCCGCATCGTCGCCCACCGCGCCGGGCTGGTCCGCGACCGCACCGCCACCCGTAACCGGGTGAGCGCCATCCTCGGCCGCCGCCTCGTGCGATCCCCACTGAGCGATCCCTTCGGGTCGCGCGGCCGGGCCTGGCTGGCAGCGCTCGAGCTGCCGCCCGACGAGCGTCTCGCCCTCGACTCCGCGCTCCGGCTCAACGCCGTCCTCGATGCCGAGGTCGACCTCGCCGATCGGGCCATCGCGACGGCCCTCATCGATGATCCCCGGGTGCGCCACCTGCTGACCATCCCCGGCATCGGCCTCGTGACCGCCGCCGGCATCCTCGCGGTCGTCGGCGACATCGGGCGGTTCCCGCGTCCGGCCAAGCTGGTGAGCTACCTCGGGCTCGATCCCCAGGTGCGCCAGTCGGGCGACCGTCCGGCGCATCCCGGCCACATCAGCCGAGCCGGTCAGGCGCATGCCCGGGGCCTCGTCACCGAGGCCGCTCACGCTGCCGTCCGGGCACCGGGGCCGCTGGCCACGTCCTTCCTCCGCCTGCGGGCGCGACGCGGCGGGGGCATCGCCATCGTCGCGGTGGCACGCAAGCTCGCGGTGCTGGTCTGGCACCTGCTCACGAAGGACGAGGACTACCGCGATGCCCGACCCGACCTGGTCCGGGCCAAGCAACGGGCGCTCGGCCGGCTCGCCGGGCGGGCGACAGCGCGGACGCGGCCGTCGCACCGGGGAGCGACTGGTTCAAGCCACGACCAGGGCCGGGCAAGGCTGCGCGGCGGGGACGATCCCCATCACCCCGCTCTTCGCCACGCGATCGACCGCGTCCAACTCGACGATACACCCGTACCTGGGGCTTGACACTTTCATCCGTAGGTGACAGGGCGGGGCCGGGACCGGGGCCGTGGCCGACGAGCCATATGCCCCCCGGGCATCCGGGGCCGTGATCCCGTGCGCAACTGCCTCGCGATGAAGCCTCATCGAGCAGCAGCTGAGCGTGGGTCCCGCCGCTCGCATGACCGGCGGGCATGCGGCGCGGCCGCCGGGTCAGACCTCGTCCAGATGCCTCTGAGGCACCCGGGCTCGATCGGAGCGGAGCGACGGCCAGGAACCAACCGCCGCGACCGGATCCGCCCGAGGGCTCCGGAACCGAACGAGGACAGGGGCTGTCGGACGAGGACAGGGGCTTTACGGCCGCGACGGAGAGGGGCATCCTCCGCGCCAATGGACAACTCCACGCCGATGGACGAGCCGCGCCCCACCCTCTCCTCCGACGAGCACCGCGACGCCCTCGCCGCGCGCCTCTTCGGCTCCCTCGTCGCGACGATGGACCTCGCGGCCATCTATCTCGGCGACCGGCTTGGCCTCTATCGAGCCCTGGCCGATGGAGGGCCGATGACGTCGGGCGACCTTGCCGCGCGCTCGGGCCTTGTCGAGCGCTACGTCCGCGAGTGGCTCGAGCACGGTGCCGTGAGCGACCTCCTCACGGTGGAGGACGCGACTGCGGCCGCTGACGTCCGCCGATACGCCCTGCCGGCCGGTCACGACGCCGTGCTCGTCGATGAGCTGGACCTTGCCTACCTCGCGCCCATCATCCGCCAGACGATCGTCGCGCTGCGGGGGCTGCCAGAGCTCGCGGCGGTCTTCCAGCGGGGCGGCGGCGTGCCCTGGTCATGGTACGGCGCCGACATCCGCGACGGCCAGGGCGCCGCGAACCGGCCCTCTTACCACCACCTCCTCGGCTCGACCTGGCTGCCCTCGGTCCCGGACGTCCACGCTCGGCTCTCCGCCGAGCCACCGGCGCGCGTCGCGGATCTCGCCTGCGGCGAGGGCTGGTCCACGATCGCGCTTGCGCGCGCCTATCCCAAGGCACACGTGGACGGCATCGATCTCGACGAGCCGGCGATCGCCCAGGCTCGCCGCAACCTGGCCGCGACCGAGGTCGGCGACCGCGTGACGTTCCACGCCCGTGACGCCGCGGACCCCGCGCTCCAGGGTGCGTTCGACCTCGTGACCATCTTCGAGGCCGTCCACGACATGGCCCAACCGATCGCGGTGCTCCGCGCGGCACGTGGGCTCCTGGCGCCGGGCGGGTCGATGATCGTCATGGACGAGAGGGTGGCCGAGACGTTCGGCGCTCCGGGGGACGAGGTCGAGCGCTTGATGTACGGCTTCAGCCTGCTCGTCTGCCTCACCAACGGGATGGCCGATCCGCCGTCAGCCGAGACCGGTGCCGTGATGCGCCCGGCGACCCTGCGCGGCTACGCCCAGGCGGCCGGATTCGACAACTTCGAGATCCTGCCCATCGAGCACGATACCTGGCGGTTCTACCGCCTCGACCCCTGACGTGAGCGTGTCTGCTACCATCACGCGTCGCGCCGGCTCGCACGCCGCGTCGACGCGTCAGACTCCACCGCCCGCACCATCGAGGTCACCCCGAGTTGGCTCACTCATCTCGAACCTGGCGAGGCGCACGCACGCCGCAGGCCATGAAGCGCGTCCGGCAGGACCAGCGCAAGCACGCCGTCAACCAGCCGCGCAAGACGAAGGCCAAGACCCTCGTCGCAAAGGCCGTCGCCGTCGCGGCGAGCGGTGAGGCGACCGAGGCTCAGGCGGCGGTCGTGGCCGCCGTGTCGGCGCTCGACCGGGCCGCCAAGGCCGGGGTGATCCATGCCAATGCCGCGAACCGCCGCAAGAGCCGGCTCATGCGCAAGGTGGACGCCTCACTGGCTGGCCAGGCGGTCGTGACCGCCGCGAAGGTCGTGCGCACGACCGGCAAGGCCGCCGCGGTCAAGGAGGCCAAGGCGCGCATCGCCGCTTCGAAGGCGACCAAGGCCAAGGGCGAGCAGACCGCCGCCGGCAAGGCCCGCGCCGCGCTGCACAAGTCGACTCGCGCCGAGGGTGCCGCGAAGGCCGAGGCCGCCCCGGCCGTCAAACCCGCCGAAAGGGCACCGGCGAAGGCGACCGCAGCGAAGGCGACCGCGGCGAAGGCCACCAAGGCCGCCACGCCCAGGGTGAAGGCCGCGGCCGAGAAGCCGATCACGAAGAAGGCGCCCGCGAAGGCGACGACGGCGAAGGCCGCCGCCCCCAAGGCGGCCGGCGCGAAGAAGGCCCCCGCCAAGAAGAGCTGACGCCCCGCACGGTCGCGCTCAGGCGACCGACGCCGGGTCCCTCGCCGCTCCCTCCCCGACGCGCGGGCCGGCCGCGCCGTACAGCAGTCCACCGGCGATCGCCCCACCGATGACCACGGCCACGATCGTCAGCGCCCCGTTGAGCTGCTCCTGGAGCACGAGCCGTTCGAACGCGGCCGCGTCGACCACGCCGGCGCGTTCCAGCTCCGGGCCCTTTCCGGCCCCCAGGTAACGCAGGTACGAGCACTCCGGGCCGGTGCGACACACGAGTGGGCCGCCCTGCGGACCGTCGCGGTAACCGGAATCGGCGTAGACGAAGATCAGGCGAACGCCGCCGTAGAGGATGGCCAGCGAGAGGGCGGTGACGAGGCCCGCCCAGGCCGCATTGGCCAGGACGCGGCCCCACGGCCGGCGCCGTGCCGAGCGGGCGTTGGCGTAGTAGCCGATGAGCAGGCCGGCCACCGGCGCGATGAGGAAGACGAGCGACTGGACGGCGACGATCAACTCCAGGCCGATGGCCATGACCACGGCCATGCCCAGGCCGACCCAGCCGGCGAAGATCGCTCCGCGATCGAAGACGCGCGTCACCCTTGGGACCGCGCCAGGGCGGCCGCGCCCGGGTAGCGCGCGGCGACGCCGAGCTCCTCCTCGATGCGCAGCAGCCGGTTGTACTTCGCCACCCGCTCGGAGCGCGACGGCGCCCCGGTCTTGATCTGACCGGTGCCCGCAGCGACTGCCAGGTCGGCGATGGTCGTGTCCTCCGTCTCACCCGAGCGGTGGCTGACGACCGCGCCCCAGCCCGCCTCGCGGGCCATCTCGATCGCCGCCAGCGTCTCGGAGAGCGTGCCGATCTGGTTGAGCTTGATGAGGATGGCGTTGGCGGAGCCCTCCTCGATGCCCCGCGCCAGGCGCTCCGGGTTGGTCACGAAGAGATCGTCCCCGACGAGCTGGCAGCGCCCGCCGAGGCGCTCGGTCAGCATCCGCCAACCGAGCCAGTCGTCCTCGGCGAGGCCGTCTTCGAGCGAGACGATCGGGTAGCGGGCGACCCAGTCGACCCAGAAGTCGACCAGCTCGGCTGTGCGCAGGCTACGCCCCTCCTTCGCCAGGCGGTAGGTCAGCTCGCCCTCGGCGGTGACCGCGGCGTCGTGGTCGAGCAGCTCCGTGACGGCGGGATCGAGGGCGATAGCGACGTCCTCGCCGGGACGGTAGCCGGCGCGCTCCACGGCGCGCAGGACGATCTCCACGGCCGCCTCGTTCGACGGCAGGGACGGCGCGAAGCCGCCCTCGTCGCCCTGGCCGACGGCCTGGCCGCCCTCGTGCAGGACGGCCCGCAGGGCGTGGAAGATCTCCGACCCCGCACGCAGCGCCTCGGAGAAGGTCGGCGTCCCGACGGGCATGACCATGAACTCCTGGAAGTCGGTCGAGTCGGCCGCGTGCCTGCCGCCATTCAATATGTTGAACATCGGCACGGGCAGCGTGTGGGCCCGCGCCCCGCCGAGGTAGCGGTAGAGCGGCAGGCCGTGCGCCTCGGCCGCCGCGTGGGCGCAGGCGAGCGAGACGCCCAGGATCGCGTTCGCGCCCAGGTTGCCCTTGTTCGGTGTGCCGTCGAGGTCGATGAGCGTTTCGTCGATGGCCGCCTGATCGGCCGCGTCGGCACCGAGCAGCGCCGGCCCGATCGTCTCCAGCACGTTCGTGACCGCCTTCAGGACGCCCTTGCCCCCGTAGCGGTCCCTGTCCCCGTCGCGCAGCTCGACCGCCTCGTGGGCGCCGGTGGAGGCGCCGGAGGGCACGGCCGCCCGACCGGCCGCCCCGCCCGAGAGGACGACGTCGACCTCGATGGTCGGGTTGCCGCGCGAATCGAGGATCTCGCGGGCGTCGATGAACTCGATGGCGGTGGTCATGCCGGGCGGTCCATGAGGGCGGCGATGCCCGGCAGCTCGATGCCCTCGAGGAACTCGAGCGAGGCGCCACCGCCGGTGGAGATGTGGGTCATCTTCGAGCCGAGCTTCAGCTGTTCGATGGCGGCCACCGAGTCGCCTCCGCCGACGACCACCGTGACGCCCTCGTCGGCGCGCCTGGCCAGGAAGCGGGCCATCACGCGGGTGCCGTCGCCGAAGGTCGGGACCTCGAAGACGCCCAGGGGTCCATTCCAGAGGACCGTGCGGGCATCCTGGAGCGCCTCGGTGAAGGCGGCCATGCTGGCCGGGCCGGCGTCCACCACCGACCACGAGTTGGGGATCTTCGAGGCCGGCACGAGCTTGTGCTCGGCGCCGCGCGTCACCTCCTTGGCCACCACCACGTCGGTCGGCAGCAGGAAGCGCACACCCTTCTCCTCGGCCAGGGCCAGGATGCGGGCGGCGTCCTCGACCCGGTCGCGTTCGAGCAGGCTCTTGCCGACGGTGTAGCCCATAGCCACGAAGAACGTATTGGCCATGCCGCCGCCGACCACGAAGGTGTCGACGCGGCTCATCAGGTTCTCGAGCACGCGCAGCTTGTCCGAGACCTTGGCTCCGCCGATGACCGCGGCGAACGGCTTGGCCGGCGACTCCAGGAGCTGCGAGAGCGCGGCGATCTCGCGCTCCATGAGCAGGCCGGCGTAGGCCGGCAGGAGCTTGGCGATGCCGACCGTCGAGGCGTGCGCCCGATGGGCCGTGCCGAAGGCGTCGTTGACATAGACGTCGGCGTAGCTCGCCAGGGCCTTCGCGAAGGCCGGGTCGTTGGCCTCCTCGGCGGCGTGGAAGCGCAGGTTCTCGAGCAGGATCGCCTGGCCCGGCTTGAGCCGGGCGAGGGCATCCAGGGTGCCCGCGCCGAGGGCGTCGCCGGTGACGCGGACGGGGCGCCGCAGCAGCTCGGAGAGGCGCAGGCCCACCGGGCGCAGCCGGTACGTGTCGTTGACCTTGCCGCCCGGCCGGCCGAGGTGGCTGGCCAGGATCACGATGGCGCCCCGATCGAGCAGGTAGGCGATGGTCGGGATCGAGGCGCGGATGCGCGAGTCGTCGACGACCTTGCCGTCGGCGAGCGGGACGTTGAAGTCGACCCGCACGAAGACCCGCTTGCCGGCGGGATCGAAGTCGCGGACGGTGAGCTTGTCCATGGCCTTGGGCTCCCCGGCGGGTTAGAGGCGGGCGGCCACGAAGCCGACCAGGTCGGCCACGCGGCAGCTGTAGCCCCACTCGTTGTCGTACCAGGCGATGACCTTCACGAAGTCGCCGCCGAGGGACATCGTCGAGGCGGAGTCGATGATCGAGGAGCGACTGTCGCCGCGGAAGTCGCTCGAGACGAGCGGCTCGTCACTGACGCCGAGGATGCCCGCCATGGGCCCGTCCGCGGCGGCGCGGAAGGCCGCGTTGAGCTCCTCGACGGTGGCCGGACGCTCCAGCTCCGCGGTGAAGTCAACCACGCTCACGGTGGGCGTCGGGACGCGCAGGCTGAAGCCGTCGAACTTGCCCTTGAGGTCGGGGATGACGAGCGCCAGCGCCTTGGCCGCACCGGTCGTGGTGGGGATGATGTTCTGGCCGGCCGAGCGCGCCCGGCGCGGGTCCTTGTGGGCCACGTCGAGGATGCGCTGGTCGTTCGTATAGGAGTGGATCGTGTTCATCAGGCCGCGCCTGATGGTCCAGCCGTCGTGCACGACCTTCGCCGCCGGCGCCAGGCAGTTGGTGGTGCAGCTGGCGTTGCTGATGACGTGGTGGCGCTCCGGATCGTAGGCGTCCTCGTTGACGCCGAGGACGATGGTCACGTCCTCCTTCTTCGCCGGTGCGCTGATGATGACCTTCTTCGCGCCGGCGTCGCGGTGCGCCTGGGCCTTCTCCGCGTCGGTGAAGAGGCCGGTGGACTCGATCACGATGTCCACCCCCAGATCGCGCCAGGGCAGCTGCGCCGGGTCCTTGACCTGCAGCACCCTGATCTGGCGGCCATCCACGACGATCGCGTCGTCGGTGTGGGTGACGGTCCCGGGATAGGCGCCGTAGGTCGAGTCGTGCTTGAAGAGCAGGGCGTTCATCTTCGTGTCCACGAGATCGTTGACCGCGACGACCTCGACCGCGGGGGTCCGCTCGAGGAGCGCCTTGAGCGACTGCCGACCGATGCGACCGAAGCCGTTGATGCCGACACGGGTGGTCATGAAAGCTTCCCTCCTGCTGCGCCGACGGGGGCGCCGATGGTCGACGGATGGATGAGCCCGCCTTCGGCGAGCCTGAGGGCCACGAGGGGCTGCGACCCGAAGAGGCCGACGTCGTCGCCCAGGCCGGCCGCCACGATGCGCACGCGCCGGGCGGGGACGCGGAAGCCGAAGCGCTCGACCTCCCGACGGGCGGGGGCGAGCCAGCGCTCGCCCTGGTTGCGCGCCACGCTGCCCCCGACGACGATGAGCTCGGGGTCGAAGACGTCCACGAGGCCGACACAGACGGCGGCGAAGGCGCGGCGGGCGCGCTCCATGATGGCCGCGGCGTGGGGATCGCCGCGCTCCTCGGCCTCGGCCACGTGGCGCGCCTCGAGGCGCGTCGGGGCGAGGGTCCGGACCAGGGACGCGAGTCCCGGGGCCTCACCAGAGGCCGCGGCCGCGGCGGCCAGGCGCGCGATGGCGGAACCGGAGGCGATGCCCTCGAGGTGGCCCGTCGCGCCGCAGGCGCAGGGCGGGCCGTCGAGGTCGACGGGCAGGTGGCCCAGCTCCCCGGCCGTGCCGTCGGGGCCCGTGAGGAGCCGGCCGCCGCTGACGACGGCGCCGCCGATGCCCGTGGAGACGGTCAGGTAGACGACGTCGCGGGCTTCGCGCGCGGCCCCGAAGGCCATCTCGGCCAGCACGGCCACCTGGGTGTCGCGATCGAGCACGACGGGCAGGCCGAGGGCGTCCGCGACGGCCGGGGCGAGGGCCACGTCGTGGATGTCGGGGCCCATGTTGGGCGGATCGACGATCGTGCCGGTCCGGGGATCCACGGGACCCGGGGCGGCCATGCCCACCGCGACGATCGCGCCGCGGTCTGCCGGAGCGACCGCCTCGAGAGTCGCCCGCAGATGGTCGATGCAGGCATCGACGACCGCGTCCGGCCCCAGCTCGCCCGGCGTACGCCCCTCCGTGCGGGCGTGGAGGCGCCCATCCGGGGACACCAGGGCGGCGCGGATCCGACTGGCACCGAGGTCGAGGGCGAGGACGGGTCCCGGGGCAACGGGTAACGCGGGGCGCGGTCGCATCTCGACCCGCGGCATCGCCGCTCTGCCCGTCATCTCCCCCCGATTGTACCGAACGCGGCGAGCCCGGGATGCCGAGAGCCCCGGCCGTCGCCGGGGCTCTCGGAGATGATCGCGGTCGGGATCAGCCGCCGATGCGGAAGACCTTCGTGCCGCACTTCGGGCAGACGCCCGCCGTGGCCGGCTTGCCGTTCTTCATCGTGATCGACTTGGCGTCCTTGATCTCGACCTTCTCCTTGTCCTTGACGCAATAGCCCATGGTCATGGTGTCCGATCCTCCTCCCGGATCCCCGGGTACTGGTGACGGCGCCGGGCGAAAGGCCCGCCGTCCGTCGGTGGGTTCGCTCCGTCAGGACGCCAGCGGCGCCCAGAGGGATGGCCGCCAGTGCGCCGCCCCCGCGGCATGGACAGCCTCTTCCATCTCGGCCAGCAGGCACAGCGCCTCCAGCCCCGTATCGATGCAGGCGGCATCCGCCCGATCCTTCTGCTCGCCGGTCACGAAGCGGCCCGTCGGCCGCTGCGCGTAGGCGGTGCAGACGACGCCGGCCCGACAGCCCGCAAGCCCGGCCAGCACGAGCACGGCCGAGGCCTCCATCTCGAAGTTCACGACCTTCTGGCGCCGCATCTCGGCGGCCAGGTCCGGGAACCGGATGGGCAGCTGTGCGATCGGCCGGCCCTGCGCGCCGAAGAACCCCGGCGCGGTCGCGGTGATGCCGAGATGCGCCGTGTGGCCCAGCCGGTGGGCGGCCTCCACGAGCGCGGCCACGGCCACGTAGTCGGCCACCGCGGGGTAGCCCTCGTGCACGTAGTAGCTCGTCGTCGCCTCGAGGCGCACGGCGCCCGTGGTGACGACCAGCTCGCCCAGCTCGATACCGTCCTGCAGCACGCCGCAGGAGCCGATGCGGATGAACGTCGGCCGCGTCGTGATGGCCAGGATCTCGGCCATGGCGATCTCGACATTGTCCGTGCCGATGCCGGTCGAGACGACCGAGATGCGCCGGCCGCGGTAGGTGCCGGTGACCGAGGCGAACTCGCGGTGCCGCTGCCGCAGCTCGACGCTCTCGAAGCGCGTGGCGATGCGCTCGGTGCGGTCGGGATCACCGGGGAGGAGGATGTACTCGGCCAGTTCGCCTGGTCCGAGTGCGATGTGATATTGCCGTTCGCTATCCGGTAGCGCGACGCGGTAGTCCGCGATCGGCAAGGCTGTCCCTCGGTGCTCGCTTGCCCCGTGCTGTGCGGAGCTGCGGCGAGGATAGTCTCGGCTTCACGTCAGCGTCAAGCCGTTGAGCGTGGTTCGTGCGTCGACGGCGTGAGCTCGGCGAGACGTTCCGCGACCCGCCCCGAGAACAGGCGTTCGATTCGTCGACGCCTGGCGGTCGTCACGGCGCCCGCCGTGGCGGCGATCCCACCGGCCACGGCCATCGCCGCAAGGCCGGCCATGAGCGGGCCGTCGCCCGATCCGGGGCCTCCGCCCGCACCCGGGGCAGGGGTCGCCAGGGCACTCGAGGCCGAAGGGGTCAGCGTCGACGAGACACCGGGGACCGCGGCGAGCGATGCCGCGCGCCAGACATCGGCAGGGCTGGCGACGACGACCTGCCAGCCGTCGCCCAGCGGGACGACGCGCCCCACGGCGTTCACCGCCTCACCGCGTCTGAGGTCCGCCGCGAGCGTGTCCGCTGCCTCAGGCAGCCGGACGACCGCGCTGACTGACCCGTCGTCGAGCGTGAGCATGAGGCCGTCCACGGCCACCACGAGCCCGCCGACCCGCACGACTCGGCCGGCGTTCCCGGCCAGGTCCCCGAGCTCGACATCGATGGGCAGCGTGCCAGCATCGGCCCCCGTCGCCGGGGAGCCACCTCTGCCACCGCTCACCGCCGCCCCGCTCCCGGTGCCGGGAGAGGCCTTGCCGCCAACCGCCGGGCCGACGGCAAGGTCACGCGTTCCCCGCGGCACGAGCGCGAAGCGTCGGTCGGAGGCAGTCGGATATGGGCGGCGGACGATGCCGATCACGGTCGAAGTGCGACCCTCGGCGAGGGTCGTCGCGGGGATCCCGGCCCGGGACAGCCCCACGATCGGCAGGCGTTCGCCGCCCGGCAGCTCGAGCTCGGCGCGCCAGCTCTCGCCGTAACGGTGGAGCTCGACGATCCGCCCCGATGCCACGACCAACCGCCACTCCAGCCCCTCGGCGAGCGGGGCGCGCGTCACGCGGTACGGGACCGGGTCGCCGACACGTCCGAGGAGCTCGACCGGCGCATCGGCCGCCAGCTGGGGCGCGCCGTAGTACGCGCCCACGACGCCCGTGACACGCACCTGGTCGCCCACAGCCGGCGCCGGATCGCCTTCCACGAGGCGAGCGAGGACGCCGCCACCGGCGTCGGCGATCACGACGCGACGACCGTCGGCATCGAGCAAGCCGGCCGGCACGATGACGGTGCCCGCGATCGTCACGGGCGTACCCGGGCTCGCCAGTGCGTCCCGGATGGACATGATCGCCGCGGTCCCCGGCGCGCCCGTTGGCTCCGGCGTCGGGGATGCGGTCACCGCGGCCGTTGCGGATGGACCGGCGCGCCGCACGTCGGCGGCGTCGCGGATCCACACGCGGTACCCGTCAAGGCGGTCGCGCCCGGTCGCACGCTGGCCCGCGACGCCCGTCGCCTCGAGGCTGACGCCGCGCCGGATGTCATCCGGCAGACGACCGGCCCCGGCGAGGGCGAAGGCCCTGCCGCGACCGCTCGCGTCCTCGAGCACGATGGTCGTGGTGCCGGCGCCGCTGACGTCGACGTCGATGACGGAACCGCTCACTCGGACCAGGAGCCCTTCGGTCGATTCGCCGAGCCCGGCGAGGGGCACGAGCAGTGGGGCGGGCAGCGCCGCCGGGCCGAGACGATCCAGCGGGTCGGTGTCATCGAGGCGGATCTCGAGCGCACCGTAGCGCGCACCGATGCGGCCCTCCACGACGATCGTCTCGCCCCGCGTCAGGGCAAGCCCCCGCCGACCCCCATCGAGGCGGACGAAGATGCCGCCGCCGGCGTCCTGGATCGCCAGCGTCCGGTCGTCCACGACGCGACCCGGTTCCACGGTCACGACGCCCCGCACGCGGACGTGCGTGTCCGTCGGCAGGCTCCTCGCGGCGGCGATGGAGATCTCGGCCGAGGGTGTGAGTGTCGGTGTCGCGGTCGGGCTCGGGGTCGGGGTCGGGGTGATCGTCGGCTCGGGCGTGCCGGTCGGAGCCGGCGAGGGGGTGGCGGTCGGTTCGACCGTCGGGGTCGGGGTCGGATCGGGCCGCCGGACGAGGTCCGACGGGTCGCGCAGGATCAGTCGATACCCGTCCGAGCCCGTTCCCGAGGCGTCGCGCTGGCCCAGGACGCCGATCAGGGTCACCGTGGCGCCACGCGGCAGGTCCGCGGGAACGATCCCACTGGTCACGCCCGCGATCACGCGAAGAGCGCCGCTTCCGTCGTCGAGGTCCACCGCGAAACCGTCGGTGAGCGTGTCGGGACCGCCGACGATGACCCCGGCGACCCCCACCAGGCGGCTCTCGAGGGGCTCACCGGCGCCGCCCGTGGACATGTCGAGCGGCAACACGGGTGACCCGGCACCGGCATCGGCGATCGCCGCCGCGTCGGCCAGGCGGAGCGTGCGCTGGCCGTAGCGATCATCCGTCGTGCCGGTGACGACGACGGCCTGGCCCACCGGCAGCGCCGGCCAGTCGGCGGTCGAGAGGTACAGCGCGATGCCCGCCGCCGCGTCCTGCACGAACGCGCCGCGACCTGCTTCGAGGGCACCGAGCGGCGTGGTCAGGGTGCCCGACACGGTCACGACCGTGCCATCCGGAGCAAGGCGCGCGTCGGCGATGGACACGACCGGGTCCGGCGCCGGGGTCGGGTCTGGCGTGGGCGCGGTGGTCGGCTCCGGCGTCGGCTCTGGCGTCGGCGCGAAGGTCGGCTCTGGCGTGGGCCGGATGGTCGGCTCGGGGCTCGGTGACGAGGTGGGATTCGCGGTGGGGTCGGGAGTCGGGCTCGGGGTCGGCTCCGCTGTCGGCTCCGGCCCCACGGTCGGGGTCATCGTCGGCTCGGGCGTGGGGCTCGGCACGGGTACCGGGCCGGCGGCCAGCCCCTGAGGGCTCGGGGCCGCTTCCAGGTGCGTGTCGGTGCGGTTGTCGTTCGTGTCGCTCGCGTTCCCGAGCAGACCACCGGGCAGCCGCTCGACACTCGAACCGGCCGGCGGTGGGAGGGCCGCCGTGCCCTCCACGAATGCGTTCGTCGCATCGCCCCAGCCGAGCGCGTCGATCGGCGCACCGCCCACGGCCCGCAGGACGATCGTCCCTCCCGTCGCGCTCAGGCCGCCGCTGTAGGTCGCGTCCGCGCCGGAGGCGAACGTGCCCGAGACGTTGGCGAGCAGCGCGTGGCGGCCCGGCTCGACGGGCGTGGATGCCGCCCAGGTCGCCTTGCGCGTGATGGTCCCACCGGTCGAGGTGACGTAGACCACCTCGAGACCGGCCAGATCGGCCGTCGTCGGGCCCGCGTTGTAGAGCTCGACGAACTCGTCCGACGCGCTCCCGCCACCGGTCATCACCTCGCCGACCAAGAGGCCCGTGGAGGGCGGCCAGGCGACGGCCGCGGCTGCCGTGACCCCGGCTGGTGCCTCGACTCCCGGCGAGGCGGCCGCACCTCCGACCACGAGGACGAGGGCGATGAGCGCCGGCACGAGGGCCGGAAGGGCGACGCGGACGCGGCGCGACATGGTTGACCTCCGGGCGGGTGACCGGCGGCATGGCGTCCCGTCGTTCTACTCCGAGGCGCTCACCGGCGGCTCCACCGCGGCTTCACACAGCCTTCGCCGGACGCCGTCCGGCGGCCGCTGGGGTACCATGCCCCCGCTCCGTCACCGCCCGACAACGACAAGGAGATCCCTCCTTTGCCCCGCTCCAAGAGCACCGCTCGCGCCGAGGCGCGCCGCCACCACCGCGCCGCCCAGTCGATCCAGCCGAATGTGCTGAGCGGGGACGTCGTGACGCCGACCGCGTCGTCGAGCGCCGCGATGTCCGCTGCCGCGTCCGCCGAGCCGGCCCGCCGTGGCATCCTCGGCTTCCGCATGCCGGACGTCCGTGCCGACCTGCGGGCCCTCCCGGCCGAGTTGCGGGCGAATCGCTGGCTGTGGCTCGCCTTCGCGCTGATGCTGTCCGCGCCGCTGGCGTACGCCGTCGCGACCTACATGAGCGCGGACGCCGCCGGCGCCCTGCGCTTCTACTACGGGCTGATGGTCACGCCGCCGGCGATCCCGGTGCTCGTGGGCGGGTTCGTGGCCCATCGCGGGACGTACCTCGTCGGGCTGCTGCTGGGCGTCGTCAACGCCGCGATCGTCGTGAGCATCGGCACCTCCTCGCTCCAGCCGGGCACGGTCGAGACGGGGGACCTCCTGTCGGTGTCGGTCACGTACTTCGTGTACGCGTCGGCGATGGGCGCGCTCTTCGGCGGCCTCGCCGGCTGGTACCGCAAGTTCCTCGGCGAGAACAGCCGCCGACAGCGGGCCGCCCGCGATGCCCGGGCCCAGGAGCAGCGCCGCAAGGCGAAGCAGGAGGCCCGCCCGGGCCGGACCGGCCGCTGACTCCGCGGCTGACCTTCGCGGGACCCGGCGCTCGGATGGCATCAGGCCAGCCGCCGCATCGCGGCGTGGCCGAGCTGTCGCACACCCTCCGGCCGTGACGGCCCGCCCACGCCGCGCGCCAGCTCGGGCAGCGGCAGGATCCGCCGCGCCACGAGGTTGACCACGTTCGTCTCGCGCTGGAGCGTGCCCTCGATGTAGAGCAGCGCGTGGCGCCGCACGACACCGCGCAGCCGCGCCCAGGCGTCCGGCCAGAGCGTGACGTTGACCATGCCCGTCTCGTCCTCCACGGCCAGGAACACGGTGCCCTTCGCGGTCATGGGGTGCTGGCGCGTGACGACAAGCCCGCCGATGGCCACCCTGCCCGGCGGATGCTCGGCGAGCCGGGCCGCGCTGACCGCGCCCAGGCGGTCGAGCGCCGGGCGGAAGAGCTCGATGACCTGGCGCCGGGCGTCGAGCGAGAGGATCGCGTAGCTGTCGCCGAGGCGCTCCAGTTCCGAGGGCGGCGGGAGATCCGGCGCCGCGGTGGCCGGCAGGCGGAGGTCGAGGGGTCGGGAGGCGGCGGGCCCGGCGATCGGGCGCCCCTTCGTCGCCCCGGCGACCTCGCGCAGCTGCCAGAGCAGCTCGCGCCGCGGGCGGCCGAGCGAGTCGAGCGCGCCGGCCCGGATGAGCCGCTCCAGCAGCTCCTCGGAGAGCCCGGTGCGGGCGACGACGTCGGCCAGCGAGCGGTACCGGCCACGCTCGCGTTCCGCCTCCAGCCGCTCCCCGAGCTCCTCGCCGATGCCGTTGACGAGGTGCAGTCCGAGGCGGATGCCATAGCCCACAGCGTTCTCCGCCGCCAGCCGGCGCCGCGCCTCCCCCTCCAGCACGACGCAGGCCGGGCTCCGGACGGGCTCCGGCCGGCGCGCGATCCCGGCACCGGCGGGGAGTGGCTCGCCGGACATGCCGGTCCACTCGGTCGTGGTGCGGTAGCGGCTGCGGTCGAGGTCCACGGGCAGGACCGCCACGCCATGGCGCTTCGCGTCGTTGATCAGCACCTCCACCGGGTAGAAGCCCATCGGCTGGGCGTTGATGAGCCCGACCGTGAACTGCGCCGGGTAGGCCAGCTTCAGGAAGGCCGACTCGTAGGCCGTGCGCGCGAAGGCCGCCGCATGGCTCTTGTTGAAGCCGAAGCTGGCGAAGCCGGCCACCTGGCGGTAGAGCTCCTCCGCCTCGGCCTCGGTCAGGCCGCTCGTGGCGACGCAGCCCTCGACGAAGCCGCGATGGAGCTTCTCCATCTCCCGGCTGGAGCGCCAGGTGCCCATCGCCCGGCGGAAGCCGTCCGAGGCGGCGGCGCTGAAGCCGGCCACCTCGATGGCGATCTTCATGACCTGCTCCTGGTAGAGGATCACCCCCAGCGTCTCGGCCAGGACCGGCTCGAGGCTGGGATGGAGGTAGGCCACCGGCTCGAGCCCCTGGCGGCGGCGCAGGTAGGGGTGGACGGCGTTGCCCTGGATGGGGCCGGGACGGATGATCGCCACCTCCACCACGAGGTCGTCGAGCGTCTCCGGCCGCGAGCGCGGCAGCGTCTGCATCTGCGCCCGCGACTCGATCTGGAAGACGCCCACCGTGTCGGCCGCCCCGATCATGGCGAAGACCTCGGGCAGGTCCTCGGGCAGGCGGTCGAGGTCGACGTGGACGCCGCAATCGGCCTGGATGTCCCGGAGGGCGTCGTCGATGGCCGACAGCATGCGCAGCCCGCAGGTCGAGCTTGATGAGCTTCATCGACTCGATGTCGCGCTTGTCGTACTGGACGACGACCCGGCCGGGCATCGAGGCCCGCTCCAGCGGCGCGATGTCCACCAGCGGCGCCCGCGTCACGAGCATGCCCCCGACGTGGATGCCGAGGTGGCGCGGGAAGCCGTCGATGCGGGCGCACAGCTCCAGCCAGCGCTCCCAGGGCGAGAGGCCGACGGTGCTGCCACCTCGTGGCTGTGGCGGCGATGGCGGCTCCGGCGGATCCCAGTGGCTCGGCCGCCCTAGCCGGTCGGTGCGCCGCTCCGGGGGCCGCAGCACGCCCGTCTCGGGATCGATGGCCCGTCCACCGATCGTGCCCGGCGGGGCGTCGGCCGCGTGGCCAGGGCCGGCGACGCGGCCAGGGCCGGCGACGAGCTTGTCGGCCTCGATGTCAGTACTACTGTCACCAGACAGCATCTCGGCGTCCAACGACCCGCCGATCGACTCGTCTCGCCCGCCAGGATGCTCCCCGGCAGCCGATCCACGCTCGCCGACCCCCTGCCCCGGCTCGATTGAGCCTCCACCGAGGGCCCGTTCCGGCCGCGCGCGCCCGACTTGTGTGCCTCGTGACAGTACAACTGACATCCCGGCGGGCAGCGACGGTGAACCGGGCTCGGACATCCCGACGGACAGCGGAGCCACCGGCCCGCCGCCCCGCAGCCAGCGCACGCTGGCGGGGGTGTCGCCGGGGCCGCCCTCGTCGTCGGAGGGACCGGGGCGCAGCGACATCCGCGGCGCCAGGCGGTCGGGCAGGGCGCGCGGCAGGACCGCGGCCACCGGCGCCGGCGCCGGGGCGCGGAAGAACTCGGCGAAGCCGCCGTCCGCCTCCAGGTCCCGGCGCACCATGACCGAGTCGTACGTTTCGAGCGCCTTGGCCACGCGGTCCACGAGCGGGCGCGGGAAGCCCAGCGCGTACCCCACCTCGCGCACGGCCGACCGCGCCCGGTAGGTGACGACGTTGCAGACCATGCCCGTGTGGGCCTCGCCATAGCGCTGGTAGACGTACTGGATCACCTCCTCGCGGCGCGACGAGGCGAAGTCGATGTCCACGTCCGGGTAGGCCGTCCGCCCCTCGTTGATGAAGCGCTCGAAGAGGAGGCGGTGGCGGATGGGGTCGACGCGGGTGATGCCGAGCACGTAGGCGAGGATCGAGTCGCCCGCGCTGCCGCGCCCCTGGGCAGGGATGCCCCGCTCGCGGGCGAAGCGCATGAGGTCCCAGCAGATGAGGAAGAACTCGGCCAGGCCGGTGCGCTCGATGACGTCGAGCTCGTGGGCGAGCTGCTTGACGACGGCGGGCGTCATGGGCTGATAGCGCTTCCGCGCTCCCTCGTGGCAGAGCCGCTCGAGGACGCTGAAGGGCGTCTCCCCCCTGGGCACGGGGAAGCCGGGGAAGCGGTAGCGCTCGAAGCCGAGGTCGATGCCGCAGCGGGCGCCGAGCTCTCCGGCCGTCCGCAGCCCCTCCGACCAGGCCCGACACACGACCGGCGCGGCACCCGGCTCCCCCGGCGGCAGCGCGGCCAGCTGCGCCGCGGACTTCAGGTGGAACTCCCCGTTGGGACGGCGCAGATGGCCGCTCTCCTCGAGCGTCAGGCCGTGGCGGATGGCGACCAGGACGTCCTGCAGCTCGCGGTCCTCCGGGCGCGCGTAGTGGGCGTCGTTGGTGACCACGACCGGCAGCCCCAGCTCGGCGGCCAGGGCGGCCGTCTGCCCGGCGAGGAAGTCGTCGTCGGGCAGGAGATGGTGCTGGAGCTCGAGGAAGAAGCCGCCGCCGATCCCCTCCACCGTCGCATAGAGCGCCGCGTACCGGCGGGCCACCGCGGCGGCCCCGGCCCGATCGCCGGCCAGCAGCCGCCGGGCGATCTCGCCGTGGCGGCAGCCGGAGAGCGCCACGAGCCCCTCTGCGTGGCGCTCCAGGAGCGCCTGCGTGAAGCGTGGCACGCTCTTCGTGCCCGCCAGGTGCGCCGCGCTGATCATCCGGCACAGGCTGCGGTAGCCGGTCAGGTCGCGGGCCAGCAGGATGAGGTGCGGCCCCCGCTCGCGGTCGCGCACCCGCCGCAACTCTTCCCGTCTCGGGTCCCGATGCCCCGGCGGCCGCTGCCGCTCGACGGCCGGGCGCACCGGCCGCCCCTCGACGGGCGGGGCCGACCCGGGCGCGGCCACCGTGCGCCGTGCCCTCCGTCGCGGCACGACGACGCCCGAGGGATCCGCCGCCGCGGCGTCGAGCAGCTCGACCTCCAGTCCGACGATCGGCCGCAGGCCCGCCTCCTGTGCCACGCCGACGAAACGGACGGCGCCGTAGAGGCCCCCGTGGTCGGTCACCGCGAGGGCGTCGAGGCCCAGCTCGAGCGCCCGGGCGACGAGGTCGTCGGGGCTCGAGGCCCCGTCGAGGAACGAGAAGTTCGTGTGCGCATGGAGCTCGGCGAAGGGTGCCGCGGGTCGGGACATGGGGCCGCTCCGTTGGCTTGGGGGCCCCATCGATGATAGAACATCCGTTCTATCTCGGCAATCCTCCCGCGCCCGGCGTCCCGCGCTTATCCCGCTCGGCTATAGTCCGGCGCGATGCTGCCCATCCGACGATCCGACCCCGGCCGCATCGGCGCCCGGCCGCGGCGCGCCCGCCGCCGCTCGCTCGGCCGCCTCCTCGGAGGCGTCCTTGCCGCCCTTGCCGTCGCCCTCGCCCTGCCGAGCCTGGCCGCGGCGCCGCCAGCCCCGGACGGAGCCCCGCCGAGCCTGCCCCTGACGGGCCCCGTCGCCGCCTCGATGGCCCCACGCCTCTCCGCCGACGGCGGCGACACGGTGCCCGCCTCACCCGGTCCCACGAGCCTGCCCCCCGAGCGACTGAGCGGCTACCGCTGGCCGGTCCTCGGCGGCCGTGTCACGACCTGGTTCGCCCCCACTGACAGCGGCTTCGTCGTCATCGACGGTCAGCGCGTCCACGACGGCATCGACATCGCCACGTACTGCGGCGACACGGTCAGTGCCGCGCACGCCGGGACGGTCCTCTACGCGGGTCGCCGGTCCGAGGGCTACCTCGGCTTCGACGGGCCGCCCGATGCCTTCTACGACCTGGCTGCGAAACGCAAGCTGTCCACGGCCGCCTATCCGATCGTCGTCGTCGTCGACGACGGCAACGGCTATCGCAGCATCTACGTCCACCTCAGCCGCGCGCTGGTGACGAAGGGTGATCACGTCGAGGCCGGCCAGCGCATCGGCCGCGAGGGTGCCACCGGCAACGCCACCGGCTGCCACCTCCATTACGGCCTGATCCGCATGGACGGAGCCTGGCTGCCCGTCGCCCCCGACCTCGTCGAGCGCTGGCGCTACCCGGTCAGCGGCCGCGAGCGGATCGATCCGCTGCGCGTCCTGTCGCTGTTCGAGAACGGGGCGCCGCGAGAGGTGCCGGGCCAGCCGCCGCCCGAGATCTCGCCTGGCTACGGGCCGCTGGCGCCGCTCCTCGAATCGCAGCGCCGGCGCCACGAGGCCGAGCAGCCCACCCCGGACTGAGACGCTCGCGAAGGCCTATCCTCAGCATCGCATGAAGCTCACCTGGCGCGACGTCCTCGGCGCGGGCCTCCTCGCCCTCGTCCTCGCCATCTTCGTGATCGTCCTGGTCGTCGGCGCCATCCCCGCCTGACCGTGCGCCTGACGCATCGTCGCCGGCGCACGTCACACCTCCCAGGGTCCGGTCGTCTTTCTGGTCGCAGCCTCGTGCTGATGGCCATCCGATCGTCCTGGCTCGGGCTCTCCTCCTCTTCGAGCCAGGTCGGTCGGATGTCCCCCCTCCTTTGACTCGACCCCGGTCTCCCCCGGGGTCGAGTCGTCCTCCCCGGTCAGTCGTAGACGCGTTCGAGGTGCCAGGTTCCGTCCACTCCGTCGCGATAGACGAGCGCGAGGAGGCGCGGCCCGGCGACCTTGTAGTAGTCGCGCTGGATGGGGTGACGCCACCAGGCCTCCTCGACGCGCCACTGGTTGCAGACCTCGACCGGCTCGCTCCAGCCCTCCCAGCGCAGGCGTGACGGGCGACCGAGAGCGTCGCAGTCGACCTCGATGCGCGGCAGGCGGCCGAGCAGGCGGGTCACGTCGTCCCCTCCCCCGCGGCCGTCCAGGCCACGCGCCCTTCGGTCAGCGGCGCTTCCGGGTCGCGCAGCTCGACCCGCCAGATGCGCCCGGGTCCGAAGCGGATGGCGAGGCCGGCCAGCTGCCAGGCCAGACGATCGGCCCCCGCCGACTGCGGCGTGAAGAGGCCGAGCTGCGTGCCCGCCTGCGGCGCCGTCCCGTCCAGCTCGAGGGCCAGGCGCGTGGCCGGGGCAGGCAGGACCGTCGCCTCCAGGCGGGCCACGAGGAGGCGCTCCACGAGCTCCGGCAGCGCCACCGGCTCGGGCAGGACCTGCTCGATGCGCAGCGGCGCGCCGCGCTCCAGTTCCAGCTCCAGGATCGCCTTCGCGGCGCCCGCGCCACGCGCCGCGAGCTGCGCGCAGAGCGCGCCGGCGAGATGGTGGAGGACGAAGCGCAGCGCGTCGCGGCTCTCCACCGGCGGGTTCAGCTCCGCGTCGGCGCGCAGCCGCTCGATCGGGCGACGAGGGCGGAGCGGCCGGCCGTCCAGGCCGCGGGCGAGGTCGTGGAGCTCTCCGCCGAGCGAGCCGAAGCGGGCCACGACCGCCGAGCGCGGCAGCGCGGCCAGCTCCCCCATGCGGCGCAGCCCGAAGAGCGCGAAGCGCTGCTCCAGCTCGGGCGCGGGCAGGAGGCCGATGGGCAGCGGCGCCAGGAAGGCCGCCTCCTCCGCCGCGCCGCCCGGCAGGATGGCGACGAGCGGCGCGTCCCTCGTCGCCAGCGCGGCCGCCACGGCCGCCCCGAAGCGCGTATCGCCGATCCCCGCCCGTGGCTCCGTGGGCAGGAGCGACGCCACGGCCGCCCGGGCCCGCGCGGTGAGTGTCGCCTCGTCGCCCCACAGCCGATCGAGGCCCTCGATGCCCAGGATCGCCCGCCCGAAGGCCGGCGCGGCCGGGTCGGCCTCGCCCTCGAGAGCCGGCGTAAAGGCGGCCAGCGCCTCGAGCGCGGCCTCGAAGGCCGCCCGATAGGCCGACGGGTCGGCCGTCAGGAAAGTCGCCTCCGGGGCGAGCTTATGGGCGGCTCCCAGCGGCTGGCCGGGCCGCACGCCGAGGCGCGCCGCGGCCGGGCTCCGGTCGAGGACCGTGCCCGAGTCCCAGGGCTGCCCACCGAGGACGAGCGGCGTCTCCGGCGTCCAGGGCAGCCCCTGCCGGGCGAGCTCGAGGCGGAGCGGGAGATGGGGCCAGACGAGGTGGAGGAGGCGCATGGTCGACGGTCACGAGCGGGGTCGGGGGCTTCTGGACGGAGCGCGGCGCGGCACCCGGTGGGACGGCCGGCGCACGGGCGCGCGGTGGGCCGGTGTCCTCCCCGCCCGCCTCCCCCGCGGCGTCGAGGAGGCGGGCCACGGCGGCCATCCGCTCCCCGTCGTCGAGGTAGCGGATCTCCAGCTCCGCGCGCCGGCCCGGCGGCCCGAAACGGTTCTTGGCCACGGTCACCGCCGTGCGCTGCCCGACCACGTCCCGCCCGAGCCGGATCCAGCCCGAGCGCACCAGCTCCAGGCGCAGGCCGGCCGCCTCCGCCAGCGCGCCGTGGAGCGGCGTGGCGAGGCTGACCGGCTCCAGGACGAGCATCTGCACGCCGATCCGCCGGGCGTGGGCGGCCAGGCGGCGGATGAGCGCCTCGTGGGTCGCCGGGAGGCGCGGCGGCAGGTCGAGCACGAGCAGGTCGACCGCACGCCCCGAGACGAGCGCGCCGGCGAGGCGCAGCCCCTCTTCCGGGTCGCTCGGTCGGAGCACGACGAGCCAGCGCAGGTCCACGCCGCGCGCCGCCGCCTCCAGCGGGTCGAAGGCACGACCGAGGTCCAACCAGGCGACGATGCCGCCGGCCGCCTGGGCGGTCGCGACGCAGCGCAGCGCGAGCGTCGTCTTGCCCGAGGAGGCATCGCCGCGGAAGGACGCGGCGGCACGGCGCGGCAGGCCGCCCATGCCGAGGATCGCGTCGAGCGCCGGGAAGCCGGTCGAGATGGCCTCGGCGTTCGGGGTGCTGCTCGGGGCCGGCGTCGGCTCGAGCCGGGGCGCCGGGAGGAGGGCGAGGGCGCCGGAGGTCGAGGCCCCGTCGTCGGTCGGTCGGGCATCCATGCGCCGTCCGCTGCCCAGCCGGATCGCGGCGCTCCCCCAGCGCGCTTCGAGGCGGGCGAGGGCGCTGCCGAGGGGCTCGGGCCGGACCGGGATCGTCGTCATGGCCCGGTCCATGATAGAACAAACGTTCTAATAGTCAAGTGCCGACGCCCGCCTATCCCGCGACGACCGTCGTCCGCATCCAGGGGTGAACCAGGCAATCGACGAGGTGCGTGCCGGCCGGTAGCGGACCCCCGACGCCGCGCGCTCCTATGTCTTCGGTACGCCGTCAGGCGCCCGTGGCCCCTTCCCGGGCAGACGTAGCCGGCGCGCTCCACCACTGGCGCGCAATCATCAGGCCGGTGGCTACGAGTAGGGCGACATGGAGCAGAAGGATCGGGAAGAGGAAAACATCGAGGACGACCGTAGCGGCCAGCAGGACGAACGTCGTCAGGGCGGGCAGCGTCAGGAGCCAGCCGATCGAGCGCGGCACCCACGACGTCGCCAGAGCGGCCGACCCCACGGCGAGGAAGGCCAAACCAATCGTGAGCTGGCCGGCGGCGAAATGGGCGCTGATGATCCCGGCGACAGTCCGTGTCGTGGCCAGGATCGCCGCCTGGTCCGCGCCTGCCGCCACGAACTGCTCGCCCAGATCGCCTACAACGATCATCCGGACGAAGGCGCCGATGACCCCAGCGATCGCTGTCACACCCAGCGCTGCACCGAGCCGCCCGCGGACGGGCGAGTCCCCGGACAGCGCGAGCCCGGCGATAACGAGCAGGCCACCCATCCCAAACCAACCGAGGGCGTCGAACAGCATCGCCAGCCGGTACATGCCGGGCGCGTAGGCGGCCATGAGCAGCTCGTCGTGGTCGCCGCCGATACCCGGCTGCGACGCGACCATCCCAAATGCCGCGAAGAAGGTCGTGAACAGCCCGACGATCACGACGGCGAGCAGCACTCCCCAGCGGGCAAGGAACGGGAGCCACAGGTCGTGCGCACCACGAGCAGCCATCTCATCCTCCGATCATCTGCAGGAGCGACCATTGTCCTGGGACGGCCCCTGGTCTACCCTCTGCACGGGGGAGATTGGTGGGGACTCGATGACTCGGATGTCGGTGGTAGAGCGTCGCGCGCTGGAGAGCCTGCGCGCCGCGGAGGAGGACGCTTCGTCGGGCCCCGCCCTTGCATCCCGAGCCTTGCTGATCCTCCAGGAAGCAATCGGGTTCGACGAGGGCTACATCCTCGCGGTCGACCCCGACTCGCTGCTGTTCACCCGGCTCCTGGCCTACCGCGGCGAGCGCTTCGCGCGGTTCGCCTACTGGCTCCGAGACGGATACCTCCTGGAGCGCGCCGCCTTCCCAGACATCGCCTTCCCCGCACTCCTGCGCGACTTCGGCGGCATTATCGTGCTCCACGAACGGGTCGACCGATGGATCGGGAACGTGCCTCGACCGGCCAGCGAAGAGGTGTGGGCGCACATGTGGCGGTCGGCCGGCAGCCCGCCCGGCGGCGGCTTCCGCGTCGGCCTGCCCGATCGAGGTCGGTGGATCGCCGCGATCCAGGCGGGCAGCTGGCGACCGGGAGATGGCTTTCGGCCGCACCACGTCGACCTGCTTCGGCGGGCCGCTCCCGGCCTGGGACGGGCGCTCCGCGTGCGCCTCGAGCCGTCCGAGCGGACGACGACGAACAACGTCGACCGGCCGCCCGACGCCGGCCACCTCCTGTTCGGGCCCGACCGGCGCCTGGCCTACGTCGACTCGCCGGGTGAGCGTTGGATCGACCGGTTGCCCGAGGACGGTCTCCGCGCGCACGGCATGAACGTCCCGGTCGCCGCCCAGAGCCTCGTCAACCACCTCGTCTCGGACCCGACATCTGAGGCCTCGTCACGACTCGTCGATCGGCACGGATTCGGGGTGCTGGCGCGCGCCACGCGCGCCGGACCGGTGGGCGGTGCGGATGGGCAGGTCCGGGATTGGGTCCACGTGACGATTCGGGCTGACCCGGTTGCCAGCCGGCTCGCGGCCGGGTCGCTCACCGGCCGGCAGCGCGAGGTCGGGCTCGCCGTCGCCCGGGGCCTTACCGACCGCACCGTCGCCACCGATCTCGGCATCTCGGTCGCGACGGTGCACGACCACGTCGGCGCGCTGCATGCCGCTTACGGCACCGGTACACGTGCTGAATTGGTCGCAGCACTCTCGTCGGGCTAGCAGGTAGCCGGGGGCCCGTCGTAGAGCCAGCCGGGCCGTCACGGCCCCGTCATCGATCGTACCTAGACTCCCCGGCTAGCATGAGCCTCGTGGCCCGCACCTCCAGCACCGTCCTCGTCGTGGACGACGATCGCAAGATCGTGCAGCTCGTGCGCGCCTACCTCGAGCGCGACGGGCACCGGGTCGTGGCCGCCCACGATGGCCGCGCGGCGCTGGCCACCTTCGAGGCCGAGCGCCCCGACCTCGTCGTGCTCGACCTCATGCTGCCCGAGCTGGACGGCTACGAGGTCTGCCGCCGCATCCGCGCCGAGGGCGACACGCCGATCCTCATGCTCACCGCGCGCAGCTCGGTGCCCGACCGCATCCACGGCCTGCTGGCGGGCGCCGACGACTACCTGCCCAAGCCCTTCAGCCCGGCCGAGTTGGCTGCCCGCGTACGGGCCATCCTGCGCCGGACCCGAGCGACCACGGTGAGGCCGACCCCCGGGCCCGAACTGGCCATGGGCCGCGGGCCGCTCCGCCAGGCCGACCTGACGATCGACCCCGAGCGCTTCGAGGTGCGCCGGGGCGCCGCGATCGTGCCGCTCACCAGCGTCGAGTTCCGGCTCCTGGCCACCCTCGTCGCCGCCGAGGGCCGGGTGCTTACCCGCGACCAGCTGCTCGACGCGGTCTACGGCCATGACGAGGCGGAGGTGCTCGACCGCACGGTGGACGTCCACATCGGGCGGCTGCGCGACAAGCTCGGCGACCGCGCCGACGCGCCGCGCTACGTGGCCACGGTGCGCGGCGTCGGCTACCGCGCGGCGCCGGTCCCGTGAAGCGGCGATCCGCCCGCGGCCTGGCGGCGCGCATCGCCCTCGCGGCACTCGCGCCGGCGGGGCTGGCCGTCGTCCTCCTGGCCGCGGGCGTGGCCGTGGTGGGCGCCGACGCCTTCAGGGCGCTGATGATGGCCCACGGCGAGTCGGCCGAGGCGGCCCAGACGATGTTCGACCAGTCGGTGCGCGGGGTCCTCATCGCGGCGGTGGTCATCGCCGCGGTGCTGGCCGTGGTGCTCGCGATGATCCTGGCCCGGCGGCTGGCCCGGCCGCTGGAGGACGTTGGCGCGGCGGCGCGGCGCATCGCCGACGGCGACTACGGCGCGCGCGTGCCGCGCGAGGGACCGGAGGAGCTGGTCTCACTGGCCGACTCGTTCAACCAGATGGCCGCGTCGCTCGAGGAGCAGGAGCGCATGCGGCGCGACTTCATCGCCAACGCCGCCCACGAGCTGCGCACGCCGCTGACGAACCTGCAGGGCTACCTCGAGGCGCTGCGCGACGACGTGATCCAGGCCGATCGGGCCACTTACGACTCGCTCTGGGAGGAGGCCGACCGACTGGTCCGGCTGGCCCGCTCCCTCGACGATCTGGCGGAAGGTGAAGGTGGCGATCGCCCCGCGCGGCGGATCGACCTCGACCTGGCCGGGATCTTGGAGGCCTCCGTGGAGCTGGTGCGGCCGGTGCTCGAGGCGCGCGGCGTCGTGGTGGAGCGCCGCTGGCCTTCGCCGCTGCCCGCCCGCGGTGACCCGGACCACCTCGCACAGGTCCTCGCCAACCTCCTGCAGAACGCCGTCCGCTACACGCCCGACGGCGGGCGTGTCGTCGTGAGCGGCGAGGCGCGGCCGGGGAGCGTGCTGGTCGGCGTGGTCAACAGCGGGGAGCCCATCCCCGAGGTCGACCTGGCCCGGGTCTTCGAGCGCTTCTACCGCGTGGAGAAGTCGCGCGACCGGGCGCGCGGGGGCGCAGGCATCGGGCTGGCCATCGTCAAGCAGCTCGTCGAGGCGAGCGGTGGCCGGGTGGGCGTGGAGTCGTCGGCGACCGGCACGCGCTTCTGGTTCAGCCTGCCGGGGTAGCGGCGCAGGGTCCTTGAGCGGTAGTCGCAGCGCTGTTGTTCAGGAAACACCAAACGAGCCCTCGAGCATCGCGCAAAGCGCCCGCCCCAATCGTTCGCTCCGGCGCGCCGTGTGGCTGAGCACGCCGCGCTGCGGATCGCGCGCCCGGATGGGCCCCTGGACCGGGCAACACGCCTCGGCAGGCGCGGAAAGACGCCGTTTGGTGTCCCCGAAACAACGCCACGGTGGCCCGCGCCGACGGGGCCGCGGACGTGCCTTGCTATACTCCGGCACCCGTGGGGATGTAGCTCAGCTGGGAGAGCACCGCGTTCGCATCGCGGGGGTCAGGGGTTCGAGTCCCCTCATCTCCACCATCCCTCTTCGACACCTGGTCGCGCCGCCGACGTCGGCGGGGCGTCGCGATTCAGGCCGCGACGGGCGCCAGGCTTCCCACGACGCGGAGGATCGCGTCGGCCAGCTCGTCGATGTCGGACTCCGTGGCCGGGACCGCGATGGCGCCCATGCCGCGCGGGGCGAGGTAGAAGCCTTCGAGCAGGAGCCCGAGGAACAGCTCCGACGCCGCGTCATGGCCGGTCGCGACAGCCGACTCCGATGCGCCGGCGAAGACCTGGAACAGCGAGGCCACGCCCTCGATCCGCGCCTCCAGTCCGGCCGCCCGGAAGCCGTCCGCGACACGCGACCGCAGGCGGTCGCCCAGCGCGTCCAGCCAGGCGTAGCGGTCCGGTGTCATCTCGCGCAGCGTGGCCAGGCCGGCCGCCGCAGCGACGGGGCTGCCGTTGAACGTGCCACCGTGGGTAAGCGCGCCCCTCCGGCGCGCGTCGAAGATGCCCATCACGTCTGCCCGGCCGCCGAACGCCGCGAGGGCGTAACCGCCCCCGATGATCTTGCCCAGCGTGGTCAGGTCCGGGCGCACACCGAAGACGCCCTGCGCGCCGTTGGGCCCGATCCGGAAGGCGATGATCTCATCGAAGATCAGCAGCGCCCCGACGCGGTCGCAGTACGAGCGCAGGAAGGCCAGGAAGTCGGGCTCGGCCGCGCGGATGCCGCCGGAGCCCTGCACCGGCTCGATGATGATGGCCGCCCGCTCACCTTCCCGGCCACGCAGCGCGCGCTCTACGCCCTCGGCGTCGCCCCAGGGCAGCGTGACCATCAGGTCGTCGATCGCCGCCGGGACGCCGGGCGTGCCGGCCATGGCGATGTCGTGGGTGCCGTGGTAGAAGCGCTCGAAGCGCGCCATGAGCGGGCGGCCGGTGAAGGCCCGCGCGGCGCGCAGGGCGAACATGGTGGCCTCGGTGCCCGAGTTCGTGAAGCGCAGCAGGTCGACCGAGGGCAGCCGGCGCCGGATCTCCTCGGCCAGCTCGATCTCCACCACGGTGGGCGCGGCGAAGGCGGAGCCCAGGCGCACCTGCTCCTCGACGGCGGCCACGACCGCGGGATGGGCATGGCCGAGGATGAGCGAGGTGTAGTTGCCCAGGAAGTCGCGGTAGACGTTGCCGTCGACGTCGCGCATGCGGATCCCCTCCCCGCTCGCGATGTACGGCGCGTAGGGCGGGAAGAAGACGGTCGTGCGCGTGGAGCCGCCGGGCAGCGACCGCGAGGCGCGCTCGAAGAGCGCCGCCGAGCGCGGCGTCCGCGCCCGGTACTCGTCCATCCTCGACATGATCACCGCCTCGCTGCGACCTGGGACCGCGGACATGCTAGCCGGTCTGCAGGATGAACCGCTGCGCCGTCATCGATCGAGCGCGGCACGCAGCTCCGGCTCGTGGGCGCGCAGCCAGCGCCGTGCGGCATCGGCCTCGGGCACGTGGTCGCGCACGAGGCGCCAGAAGCCGCGGCCATGCCCGAACTCGCGCAGGTGCGCCAGCTCGTGCACCACGACGTAGTCGAGGACCGCGGCCGGTGTCAGGACGAGCCGCCAGTTGAACGAAACCGTGCCCCGGCGCGAAGCGCTGCCCCAGCGGCTGCGCTGGTCGCGCACGGCCAGGCCCCGTGGCTCGACGCCCAGATCGCGGGCACGGACGGCGACGCGCCGCTCGAGCGCGTCGCGGGCCTCGGCGCGCAGCCAGGGCTCGAGGATGCCGGGGAGCGTCCGCCCGTCGTCGCGGGCGACCTCGACCCGCAACGTCGGCTCGGCGGTGTCGTCGTGGACGACCCGCGTCCGCCGCCACTCCCCGGGGAGCGGCGCCACGGTGAGTGCGTGGGCCAGGCCACCGAGTGGGACCGGACGCCCCTCCCCGAGCGCGGGCCGTGAAGCCAGGCGGGCGGCCTCGGCCAGGATCCGTGAGCGGTGGCGGTCGACCCAGTCGCGCCGCGCTTCGAGGAGCTCCGTCGCCCAGCGCTCCGGGGCGCGGGCGGGGAGCGTCACGACCAGCTCGCCGTCGGGCCGGATGTTCAGGCGGGCGTTCCTCGCGCGGGCCGAACGGCGCAGCGTGTAGTCGGGTACGGGACGCGTCACGCCCGGATGGTGCCACAGGGGCCGCCGCCCAGGGTGGCCCTGGCGACCGCGACATCCCCGACAGTCGTTGTCGGGCATCGGCTGCGATATACTCCCGCTCCGACACGGGGCTATAGCTCAGCTGGGAGAGCGTCTGCATGGCATGCAGAAGGTCCGGGGTTCGAGCCCCCGTAGCTCCACCAGAACCGTGGATCCTGTCCCCCCACCCCTCGCCGGTCGGCGGGGGGTGCGACATTTCCGGCGGCCGATGCGGAGGGTAGGCGGATGACCGACGGCGAGGGCGGTCGGACGCTGGCACAGACACTTGGCCCGTTCGGCGCCTGGAGCTTCGCGCTCCAGGTCCACACCGCGCACGAGGCACGCGCGGCGGTCGCCGCCCTCGAGGCGATGGGCTACGGCACGGTCTGGATCCCCGAGAGCGTGGGCAGCAAAGAGGCCTTGAGCCACGCGGCCATCCTGCTCGGCGGGGCGCAGCGCATCGTGGTCGCGACGGGAGTGGCCAACATCTACGCCCGTGACCCGATGGCCGCGGCGAACGGCGCCAGGGCGCTTGCCGACGCCTACCCGGGTCGCTTCGTCTTCGGCCTCGGTGTGAGCCACGCGCCCTCGGTCGCGGCCCGTGGCGGCTCGTACGAGCGGCCCATCGAGCGCATGCGCGCCTACCTCGACGCCATGGACGCGGCAGGCTATTCCGGGCCTGCGCCAACCGTCCCGGCGCCGCGCATGCTGGCCGCGCTCGGTCCGCGGATGTTGGCACTCTCGGCGGAGCGGACGGCCGGCGCCCACTCCTACTTCGTGCCCCTCGAGCACACCACCGAGGCAAGGCGCATCCTGGGGCCCGAGCCCTGCCTGGCGGTGGAGATGACGGCTGTCCTGGAGACCGACCCAAGCGAGGCTCGGCGGGTCGCCCGCGCGTTCGCGGTCCACTACCTGGCGCTCCCGAACTACGCCAACAACCTGCGCCGGCTCGGCTATCCGGATGAGGAGCTGGCGGGCGGAGGGTCGGACCGGGTCATCGACGCCGTCGTGGTCTGGGGTGACGCGGCCGCCATCGCCTTGCGCGCCCGCGCCCACCTCGATGCCGGCGCCGACCATGTCTGCATCCAGCTGCGGGGAGCAACCCCGGCAGACCTGTGCCTGGCCCAGTTCCGGGAGCTGGCGGCCGTGCTCATCGGGTAGCCGGACTGCTACACTCGGGGCCTCAGGCGCCTGACCCACCACCCCTCGCCGGTCGGCGGGGGGTGCGCCGTTTCGAGGCCCGCCCGTGACCGAGTCCGGAACCGCAGACCGCACGCGCATCGAGCGCTACGAGCCGACGGCCATCGAGCCGCGCTGGCAGGCGCGCTGGGCGGAGCTCGGCCTCCATCGCACCAACCTGCACGACGCGTCGCGGCCGAAGTTCTACCTGCTCACGATGTACCCCTACCCATCGGGCGATATCCACATCGGCCATTGGTACGTCAAGACGCCGACCGACGCGCTGGCCCGCTTCCGGCGCATGCATGGGTACAACGTCTTCTTCCCCATCGGCTTCGACGCCTTCGGGCTGCCCGCCGAGAACGCCGCCATCGCGCGGGACATCCACCCCCGCGAGTGGACCATGGCCAACATCGACAACATGCGCCGCCAGCTGCGGCTGATGGGCGCCACGTTCGACTGGGACAGCGAGGTCGTCACCTCCGACCCCGACTACTACCGCTGGAACCAGTGGCTGTTCCTGCGCTTCCTCGAGGCCGGGCTGGCCTACCGCACCACGGCGGCCGTGGACTGGTGCCCCAACGACGGGACCCTCGCCCGGGAGCAGGTCGAGGGCACCGACCGGCGCTGCTGGCGCTGCGGCGCCCGGGTGGAGAAGCGCGACCTCGAGCAGTGGTTCCTGCGCACGACGAAGTACGCCGACGAGCTGCTCGACTTCAGCGGCATCGACTGGCCCGAGCCGATCCGCATCATGCAGACGAACTGGATCGGGCGCTCCGAGGGCGCGGAGATCATCTTCAGCACGGCACCGGACGAGCAGCAGGCCGGAGGCGACGAGCTGCGCGTCTTCACCACGCGCCCGGACACGCTCTTCGGCGCCACCTTCATGGTCCTGGCGCCCGAGCACGCGCTGGTCGAGAAGCTGACCCACCCTGCGCGCCGGGCGGAGGTCGAGGCCTACGTCGCGCGGGCGGGGACGGAGACGGAGATCGAGCGGCTCTCGACCGAGCGCGAGAAGACCGGCGTGGCCCTGGGCGCCGAGGCGATCAACCCGGTCAACGGCGAGCGCATCCCGATCTGGATCGCGGACTACGTGCTCTCCGGCTACGGCACGGGCGCCATCATGGCCGTGCCGGCCCACGACGAACGCGACTTCGCCTTCGCGCGGAAGTTCGGGCTGCCCATCCGGCGGGTCGTGGCCGCGCCCGACACGGCCGACGACGCCGCGCTCGAGAGCGCCTACGTGGCCCACGCCGCCGGCGAGCGCATGGTGAACTCCGGCCGCTTCACCGGCCTGCCGGCCGACGAGGGCGGTCGGGCCATCGTCGAGACGCTGGCGGCCGACGGTCGCGCGAAACCCGCCGTGACGTACCGCCTGCGCGACTGGCTGATCAGCCGGCAGCGCTACTGGGGCACGCCCATCCCGGTCATCCACTGCGACGTCTGCGGCATCGTGCCCGTCCCGGATGCCGACCTGCCGGTGCTGCTGCCCGAGACCGTCGACTACCGCGGCAGCGGCGAGAATCCGCTGCAGCGCGACCGCGCCTTCGTGGATGTCGCGTGTCCACGCTGCGGCGGGGCGGCCCGGCGCGAGACGGACACGATGGACACCTTCATGGACTCGTCCTGGTACTGGTATCGCTACCTCTCGCCGCACTTCGACGGGGGGCCGGTGGACCGCGCGATGGTCGATCGCTGGAACCCGGTCGACCAGTACACCGGCGGCGCCGAGCATGCCGTGATGCACCTGCTCTACTCGCGTTTCTTCACCAAGGCCATGGCCGACGTCGGCATCATCGGCGAGCGGGAGCCCTTCAAGCGGCTGTTCAACCAGGGCCAGGTCCTGGGCATCGACGGCGAGCGCATGAGCAAGTCGCGCGGCAACGTGCAGGATCCTGACGAGCTCGTCGCCCGCTACGGCGCCGACACGGTCCGTCTCTTCCTGATGTTCATGGGCCCCTGGGACCAGGGCGGCCCCTGGAACCCGACCGGCATCGGCGGCGTGCACCGCTTCCTGAACCGCGTCTGGACCGTGACGCTGGAGCCGCATGGGCGGGCCGCCGGCGACCCGGCCGAGGTGGTCGGGGACGTGGGCGCCGCCGGGCGCGAGCTGCGTATCGCGGCCCACCGCACGCTGCAGGCGGTGAGCGCCGACTACGAAGGGCTGCGCTTCAACACCATGGTCGCGAAGCTCATGGAGCTGACGAACCTGCTGATGCGCTACCGCGGCACGGCCGTGGCCGGCAGCGCCGACTGGGACGAGGCGGTGCGGCTGCTGCTGCTGATGCTCGCGCCGTCCGCCCCGCACATCGCCGAGGAACTCTGGTCGCGTCGCGTGGCCGCGGCCGGCGAGCCGTGGCGCTCCATCCACGCCGAGCGCTGGCCCGAGTGGGACGCCGCGCTCGTCGCGGCGCGCACGGTCGAGCTGCCCATCCAGGTCAACGGCAAGCTGCGCGACAAGGTGGAACTGCCGGCCGGCCTCTCCCAGGACGAGATCGAGCGCATCGTCCTGGCGCGCGAGAAGGTGCAGGCAGCGCTCGGCGGGAAGGCGCCCGACAAGGTCATCCACGTCGGCGGGCGCCTGGTCAACCTCGTCATCCGGGGGTAATGCGGGGCGGGTACCTGCCGCCCCGGGCTGGGCGCACCCTGCCGGTGCCGCGGGCGCCAACCGGCCCGGATGTCAGTACTACTGTCGCGCGGTCGCGATTCGGAGGATCCCGGGCGGTGGCGACGGCTATCGGGCGACGCTGACGAGCGAGATGCCAGTACTACTGGCAAAACGTCTCTGAAGGTGGGGTGCAGGGCCGGCCCGGCCCCCGTCGCCCCGATTCGGGCGCTTCGTGCCAGTACTACTGACATCAGGGTGCGACTCAGATGGTCGGGGCGGACGCCTCGCCTGGCGCCAGCGCGACGGCCGCGACCTTGCGGCGCTCTCGGTGTCGGGCGGCCTTGGCGCGGTTGCCGCAGGTCGTCATGTCGCACCACTTGCGGCGGCCGGTGCGCGAGGAGTCGAAGAAGGTCCAGCTGCAGCTCTCGTTGGCGCAGACGCGCAGCCGGTCGATCTTGCCCTCGCCGAGGTAGCGCGCGATCGACTCGGTGAGGCGGGCCATGGCGCCCTCGATCGGGTCGCCCTCGTGGCGGTGGCCCATCGTGACGCCGTCGGGCGCGGGCACGAGGACGGTCACGTAGTGCGTGCGCAGTGCCCGGTTCACCTCGGCCAGCTCGCCGCGGGCGGGGGGGCGACGGTCCACGCTCGCGTCCACGAGTTCGCGCATGGCTCCCCGCACGCGACGGACCTTCGCCAGCAGCTTCTCGCCGTACGCGGCGTCGGGGGCGATCCGGGCCAGCTCGGCCCGCCTCGCGTCGGGATGCAGCAGGTTGTGCCCGATGAGCCACTCCAGCGCCGCCTCCGGCGTGGCGAGGTGGTCCTGCCATGAACCCTTCTCGAGCTCCAACGTGTTGATGAAGTCGAGGCCCGTGTCGAGGCTCACGTGGTGACCGTGGGGCACGGCGTGCGGGTCGATCGGGGTCTCGTGGTGGGCCGTGTGGAGCATCACTAACCATTCTAAAGGTGTTGACAGGTTATCCGCAAGCGGCTAGACTCGCAGTAACCGTTGACACCAAGTTAAGCGGTTATCAGAAGGGAGGTGGCGAGATGGACGGACTGGTCCTCATCGCCTCGCTCGGGATCCTGCTCCTGATGAACATCGCGGTCGTGGCCTTCGGCGCCGACTCCCGCGATCAGATGCAGGACGACCATCAGCGACGACTACCGGGAGGGATCTGAAGATGTGGCAGACGTACCTCCTGCGGGCCAGGGACATCGCGGCCGAGCGGGTGCGCGAGGCCGAGCGCGAGAGCCGGCTGCGCGAGCTGCGGCGTGCACTCTCCCAAGGTCCGCAGCGCACGACCCGCCGACCGACCGGCGACCGCGCCGACCGCTGACCGGGCCGCTCCCCGGCGGGCTCTCGGGTATCCTGAGGGCCCGCCGTTTCGATTCCCGGAGGAGTTCCGTTGCCGTCTGCCCCGCTGCGCCTGGGCGCGCTGAACTGGAACCAGTACGCGACCTGGGAGCAGCTCCTCGGGGCCGGCATGCGTGCCGACCGGCTGGGCTACGACACGCTCTGGACGTGGGACCACCTCTATCCCATCGTCGGCTCGCACGAGGGCCCGATGTTCGAGGCCTGGCTCACCCTCGCGGCCTGGGCCCAACGCTCGGAACGCATCCGCATCGGCCTGATGGTCGGGGCCAACACCTTCCGCAACCCGGCCGTCGTGGCCAAGATGGTCACCACCCTCGACCACCAGAGCGGTGGGCGAGCCATCCTCGGCATCGGCGCGGCCTGGTTCGAGACCGAGCACGTGGCCTTCGGGCTGCCCTTCGGCGAGGGCGCCCCGGAGCGGCTGCGCTGGCTGGCCGAGGCGTTGCCGGTCCTGCGCGGCATGCTCCGGGGTGAGACACCCAGCGCGACCGGGCCGCACTACGCCATGAAGAACGTGCGCAATGACCCGCCGCCGATCCAGGAGCGCCTGCCCATCGTCGTCGGCGGGGGCGGCGAGAAGGTCACGCTCAAGCTCGTTGCGCGCTACGCCGACGCGTGCAATATCGGGGGTGGCCTGGCCGCCGTGACCCGCAAGGAGGCGATCCTGCGTCGGCATTGCGATGCCGTCGGACGGGACGACCGTGAGATCGAGCGCACCACGAACGTCGGCGTGGTCATCATCCGCGACTCGGAGGCGGAGGCCCGGCGCGTCTTCGAGGCCATCTTCGAGCGCAACGGGCGGGCTCGCCTGTGGCACGACCAGCCGGTCGGCACGCCGGAGCAGGTGGCCGAGAAGCTGGCCCCCTACCGCGATCTGGGCTACCACCACCTCATCGCTGGCTTTCCCGCGCCGTACGACGAGGAGTCGATGACACGCTTCCAGATCGACGTGCGCGCGCTGCTCGAGCGAGACGCCTGAGGGGACCGTCGTCGGGCGCCGTCGCAGCTAAGCGGCCGATAAGCACCGGGGCCTAGATTCCGGCCAGACGTCCGCCGACACCCGAGTGCCCTGGGTGCCGTCGGACGTCCGCTCTCCCGTTCGAAGACCGCCCGCCGAGTCGCCCGCCACCCGCCCTCGCCGGCCGCCGAACGGCCCGCCGAACCTCCGCTTCGTGCCGCCCGCGCGCGGCCGCCGGATCGGCCCGCCGCAACGAGGCCAGCATGCCCGAGACGACCTTCGACTGGCGGCGGCTCGACGCGCCGCCGCAGCCATCCCCGGCCGCCGGCCCGACGCCAACGGTCCCCTCGCGGCGCGCCCTGGCCGGCGCGGCGATCGGCGTCGCGCTCGCGGTCCTCGCCGCGGGCGCCTACCTCGCGGCCACGGCGCCGGACCCATCGGTCGTCATCGATGCGGCCGCGATGTCCACGGGCGACCCCGTCGACGGGCCGACCGGAGGGCAGGTGGTCGTGGACGTCAGCGGTGCCGTGGGGCGGCCGGGGCTCGTCACGCTGCCCGCCGGCAGCCGCGTCGGTGACGCGATCGCCGCGGCTGGCGGCTTCGGGCCGGGCGTCGACGTCCGAGCGGCCACCTCGCTGAACCTCGCGGCGCTCCTCGCGGACGGCGCCCAGGTCGTCGTGCCGGAGCGAGGCGCGGGCGCGACATCGGGCGCGGGTACCGCCACCGTGGACTCGCAGACTCGCGGCAGCCGGCCGCTCGACCTCAACACGGCGTCCGAAGCAGAGCTCGAAACGTTGCCCGGCATCGGTCCCGTCACGGCCGCGAAGATCGTGGCCGCACGCGGCGAGGCGGCCTTCACGAGCGTGGACGACCTCCGCACGCGCAAACTCGTCGGCCCGACCACCTACGAGCGGATCCGCGACCTCGTGCGCGTCGGGGGATAGGCGATGCCCCGCGTGGGCTGGGTCGCACTCGGCGGCATCCTCGCGGCCCTCATCGCGGCGGGGGGCGAGGCACGCCCCGCGGTCGCAGCGTCCGTGGTCGTCGCCGGGGTCCTCGTCGGGGCGGCCACGCTGCGGCGGCGCCGCGCGATGGGCCTGGCCGCAGGCGCGTTGCTCGTCCTGGTCCGGGTTGTACTCGGCACCTTGGGCGGTGGCGAGGCGCCCCGACCACCTCTCGGCGCCGCGGCCGACTGGACCGCGAGCGTCGTCTCGATCGGAGCGCCGGCCGAGGGGGAGCAGCGGGCGGTCCTCGAGTTGCTGTCGCCGTTCCAGGGCCGCGCCTGGGCGCGCCTGCCACGCTACCCCGCCGTCATCCCTGGCGACCGGATCCGCTTCCGCGCCGCGCTCGAGCCGCTCCCCGTCGACGGGGGGTTCGCGGCATACCTGGCACGGATCGGCGTCGCCGCCACGGTCGAGGTTCGCGCCCTCGAGGTGTCGTCGGGCACCGAGACCGGCTCGGCCGTCGAGCGATCCCGGCGCGCCGCCGGTGACGCCGCCGCCACAGTCCTCCCTGAGCCCGAGGCCGGGCTGGCGGCCGGCATCGTGATCGGACTTCGCGACCGCGTGGACCGGTCCGTGGCCGACGACCTGACCACGGCCGGCCTCAGCCACGTGGTCGCCATCAGCGGCTGGAACATCGCCCTCGTCGGCGCCCTCGTGGGCGCCGCGCTGCGGCGCTGGTCGCGCCGGCGACGAACGCTGGCCACGATCGCCGTCATCGCCGCGTACACGGTCCTGGCGGGTGGCGGCGCCAGCGTCCTGCGGGCGGCGCTGATGGCCGCCGTCGTTCTCGCCACCCGGGAGACCGGGCGTCCGGGCCGCGCTGCGGCCGCGCTCGGCGTGGCCATCTGGGCGCTCCTGCTGGTCGATCCCGAGACGGTCACGGACCCGGGATTCGCGCTATCGGTCACGGCCACGGCGGGGCTGCTGGCCTGGGGCGGACCGCTGACCGAGGCCCTCCGGCAGCGTCTCCCGGCCCGGGTGCCGGCCTGGCTGTGCGAGTCGCTGGGCGTCTCGCTCGCGGCGCAGGCCGCGACACTGCCGATCGTTCTCTTCGCCTTCGGGCGCGTCTCGTTCGTGGCCCCGCTGGCGAATCTCCTCGTGGCGCCGCTCGTTGCACCGGCCATGGCCGTCGGGGCGGCCGCCGTCGCCGTGGGCGGCCTGGTGGCGGCCGGCGCGCCCGCGGCGCTGGGCGTGCCGGTCGCGGTCGCCGGCCGCATCACCCTCGGCGGCATCGTCGCCGTCGGACACGCCACGGCCGCCCTGCCCTTCGCCAGCCTGACACTCGACGAGCAGACCGCCCCGCTGGCCGGGCTGCTC
>LDXM01000025.1 GCA_001443375.1 Chloroflexi bacterium CSP1-4 | reverse complement strand
GCGATCGCCGCCGAGATCCGATCTGCCGGCGGGACCATCGAGACGTCGCGAGCCGTGACCGGGATCGCCGAGCGCGGCCGTGAGCAGGTCCTCGCCACGACCCGCGGAGACCTGGTCGTCCGGGACGCCGTCGCTTGCGCCGGCCTGTGGGCCGACCGGGTTGCGGCGATGTCGGGGGACCGGGGCACGGAGACGATCGTCCCATTCCGGGGCGATTACTACCGCTTGACCCCGGATGCCCGGCATCTGGTGCGCGGACTCATCTACCCAGTCCCCGACCCGCGCTTCCCGTTTCTCGGCGTCCACTTCACGCGGCGGATCGACGGCGAGGTGTGGGCCGGCCCGAACGCCGTCCTCGCCTTCGCACGGGCAGGCTACCGCCGCCGAGACATCGACCTGCGCGACCTCGCTGCAGTGCTGGGGAGCCGTGGCTTCCTCCGCCTGGCCGCCCGATACTGGCGGACCGGCGCCGCCGAGTTCTGGCGGGACTGGTCGAAGAAGGCGTTCCTGCGGGCGCTCCGGCGATACGTGCCAGAGCTCGGTGCTGAGCAGATCACCTTCGGGCCGTCCGGCGTCCGAGCCCAGGCGCTGGACCGTGACGGGAGGCTCGTGGACGATTTCCGGCTTGGCGGTTCGGGCCACGTTCTCCACGTCCGGAACGCGCCGTCGCCGGCCGCGACGGCCTCGCTCGCGATCGGTCGGGAGATCGCCGAGCGGGCGATCGAACGGTTCGATCTCGCCTGACGCATGCGGACCGGACTCGCGCCTCGACCATCGACCGAACTTCCGACACCGACCGCCCGGGTCATGCCTTCGGGCGGTGATGCCCGCGCAGCCGTCGTCCCCACGCCGCGTCGTCGAACGTAGACTCGCCTGAGTGGAGTCATCTGACCGTTCCTCCTGCTGGAGCCGCCCCGCCCCGGGGGGATCACGCGCGTGTCCTTGATCGACGAGCTGCGTGCGTCCTGGCCGCCCGGCGACCCGGCCCCCTCGAGCGACCACGTCCGACCATCCGCAGCCGGTACCCGGCTGCTCGACGCGTGCGCCCTGCCGTCCACCGCGATCGAGCGGCACGCAGTCGCCGTCGCCTCGGGCCCCGATGAGCGCTTATGCCTGATCCTGCTCGTCCGCTCAGGTGGGGCATGGCATCTCGCGCGGGTCGGCGACGGCGCGTCTGAATCGCTCGTCGAGGCGCTGGCCCGGATGGAGCCGGTTTCGAATGATTTCAGGTTGCGTCCGCTGGGGCGTCCGCCGGAGGCCCGCGGCGAGCGCGCGATGGGCGTTGACCAGACGAATGATTCGGTCGTGGTCGGCGAGGCGGTCGTGGTCAAGTGGCTCCTACGACCGTCGCCGGCGGTGCACCCGGCCCCGGCCATCTTGGCCCATCTCGCCGCATTGGGCTTCCCCAACGTACCGCGCCCGCTCGGCAGCCTGACGTGGACGGCCCCCGACGGCGTCGAGATCCTGCTGGCCCTCGTGGACGGATATCTGCCGGGCGCGCGAGACGGTTGGGACTGGTGCGTGGCGGCGCTGCTCGAACACCTCGGTCACGTCGCAGATGGCTGCGCCGGAAGCTGTGGCGCCGATCTCGCTGCTGAGCTGGGGGCGCTCACGGCCAGCCTGCACCTCGCCCTGGCCACCCCGTCGCCGGTGCTTCCCGTGGCCGTCACGCGAGCTGGCGCATCGGACGTGGTCCGTTGGCGGAGCGCGGCGGAACTGACGATGCGCGAGGCCGCCGCGCTGACCGGAGGATCCGACGGCGAGGAGGTGAGGGCACGGCTGCCGCGGATTGGGGCCGCGCTCGCCGCGCTCTCCGATGTGGTCGGCACGCCCGTCCAGCGCGTCCATGGCGATCTGCACGTGGGACAGGTGCTGCGCTGGCGCGAGGGTCTCGCGGTAATCGACTTCGACGGCAATCCGGCCGCGGACCCTGCCGCGGCGGCACTGCCGCAGCCCGCCGCCCGCGACGTGGCGGGCATGCTTTGCAGCCTCGACCATGTGGGTCGCATCGTGGACGAACAGACGGGTCGGCTTCACCACGCGGATGTGGAGCGCTGGATCGCGAGCAGCCGCCATCGCTTCCTGTCCGCCTATCGGGCTGGACTGGCGGATGCGGGGCGTACGGACCTCCTCGACGAGCGACTCCTGCCGGCGTTCGAGCTGGAGCAGGAGTGTCGGGAGCTCGTCTACGCGGCGCGCTTCCTGCCCCGCTGGCGCTACGCCCCGATGGCCGCCCTGCGCGCGATGTTGCCGCCGTGAACGCCGAGCTCTTCCTGACCGACCTCGAGGGCAAGACGGCGGCCCTGGCCGGCCTCGCGGCGGCGCTCGAGTCGAGGGGGAACCCGTTCGCCTCGCTGCCCCGCAGCGTGCGGCGCGTCGTCTTCCTTGGCATGGGCAGCTCGCGCTATGCAGCCGCGGTCGCCGCGCTGCGCTTGCGCTCGGCGGGGATCGACGCCGTGGCCGAGTACGCCTCCGCGGCGATTGGCCACCCGGCTGGGCCGGATACGCTGATCGTTGCCATCTCGGCCGGCGGAAACAGCGTCGAGACCGTCGACGCCCTGTCGCGCCACGCGGGCCGATCGCCGATCGTGGTCATCACCAATCGGACGGGTTCGCGCGCTGCCGGCCTGGCGGACAGCGTCATCCCCATGCTGGCCGGCGAGGAGGCCGGCGGCGTCGCCTGTCGGACCTTCCAGCACACGGGGCTGCTGCTCCTCGCGCTCGAGGCGCGCCTCACCGGCCGGCCGACGGACGTCGCCGGCATGTGCCGCCGGGTGGCCGCGGCCACGGCCGACCTGCTCGATCGCCGGCCCCTCTGGCTTCCGGCCAGCGCCCATCTCCTCGACGGGCCGGATGGCGTCTACACCATCGCTCCCGTCGAGCGATCGTCGTCCGCCGAGCAGGCGGCGCTGATGTTGCGAGAGGGGCCGCGCCGTCGCGCCGACGCGTGCGAAACGGGCGACTGGGCGCACGTGGACGTCTACCTCACGCGTTCCATCGACTACCGTGCTGTGCTCTTCGCCGGCTCAAGGTACGACGACCAGGCGATGGGCTGGCTGCGCAGTCGTGGCTCAGTCGTGGTCGCGGTAGGCGCCGACGTGCCCGGCGCGGCGCTATCCGTGCGGTATCGCGGCGACGATGACCCGATGGTCGCGCTCTTGACCGAGACGCTCGTGGTCGAGCTCGTTGCCGCGACGTGGTGGCGCGCTCCTGCCTGATCGCGGTCACGTCGGCTCTGCCCCCGTCAGGATCCACACGCCGTACCGCCGGCGGTCGTTCCCGGCCGGGCCTGCGCGGCTGGTCGTCGAGCGGTCATCATGGACGCCGTGAACGAAACGGCAGATGTCATCGTCGTGGGCGCCGGGGTGCAGGGCGCCAGCATCGCCTTCCACCTCGCGCGGCGGGGGGTGAACGTGCTGGTCCTCGAGCGCGGGACGGTGGCGGCCGGCGCGACGGGTCGATCGTCGGGCTTCGTCCGCATGCACTACGACCTAGAGAGCGAGTCGCGCCTGGCCTGGGCCTCGTACCCGTACTTCCGCGACTGGGCGGAGCGCGTGGGCGCCGGCGACTGCGGCTTTGTCCGGACGGGTTTCGTGATGCTCGTCACGGAGGCGCTGGCCGACCACCTGCGGGCGAACGTGGCCATGCACCAGCGGATCGGTGTCCGCAGCCGGGTTGTCGGGCCGGACGAGGTGGCCGGCCTCGTGCCGGGCATGGTCGCGGACGACATCGTGGCCGCCGCCTACGAGCCGGAGTCGGGCTACGCCGACCCGACGGGCACCGCGGCCGGTTTCCTCGCCGCGGCTCGGGCACTTGGCGCTCGCCTGGTGCAGGGGTGCCGGGTCCTCGCGGTGACCGTCGAAGGCGACCGCGTGACGGGAGTGGATACGGAGCGAGGGCACTTCGGCGCGCCGATCGTCGTGGACGTGGCCGGCGCCTGGGCGGCCGAGCTCGCAGCCACGGTCGGCCTCGAGGTCCCGGTCCGGGCCTGGCGCCACGACACCGCCTACTTCGGCCTGCCGGCGGGCCGGACGACCGACTTCCCCATCGTCATCGACGACGTCAACCAGTCCTATTTCCGCCCGGAGGGACGGGAGCTGATGCTGGTCGGCCTGGAGGCCGGCAACGTGGTCGGCGGCTCGCCCGACCGCCCGCTGGCGCCGCTCCGGCCGGAGATCCAGGAGGCGATGGTGGCGCGGGTCTGCGCCAGGGTGCCGTGGATGGCGGGAGGGACCTTCCGCACCGCGCATGGCGGTCAGGACGGGATCACGCCCGACCAGCGGGCGATCATCGAGGCCGCCGGCCCGGATGGCTTCTACCTCGCCTGCGGCTTCTCGGGCACCGGGTTCAAGACGTCGCCGGCGGTCGGGGCGTGCGTCGCGGAGCTGATCCTCGACGGTCGTGCCACGACCGTGGACATCTCTGCCTACACGCACCGCCGCTTCGCCGAGGGGCGGACGCTGGTGGGCGAACACCCCTACGGGTCGCTCTGGCGCTGATCGGGAGGAGGGCGCGACCATGGACTATCCGGATTTCTCGCTCTCGGGGCAGGTGGCGCTGGTCACCGGCGCCAGCCAGGGCATCGGCCACGACCTCGCGCTCGCCCTCGCCCACGCCGGGGCGCGCGTTGCCGTTGCGGCGCGCCAGGTCGGGCTGCTTGAGCGGCTCTGCGCGGAGATCGCCGCCGAGGGCGGTGAGGCGGCGGCGGTCGAGATGGACCTGCGCGACCGGGGCTCCATCGAGGCGGCCGTGGCGGCCACGGTGGAGCGCTTCGGCCGGCTGGATGTGCTCGTCAACAACGCCGGGCTGGGCACGAACCACGATGCCCTGGATGCCACGGAGGCGGAGTGGGACGACCTGTTCGCGGTCAACGTGCGCGGCCTCTTCTTCGCCTGCCAGTCGGCGGGGCGGCGGATGGTCGGGCAGCGCTACGGCCGCATCGTGAACATGAGCTCGCAAGCGGGCCTCGTGGGCATCCGGCGCCACGCCGCGTACACCTCCAGCAAGGCCGCGGTGATCGGCCTGACGAAGGTGCTGGCGCTCGAGTGGGGGCCGTACGGCGTGACCGTCAACTGCGTCGCGCCGACCTTCATCCGCACCCCCGGCACCGCCGAGCGGCTCGACCAGCCCGAGTTCCTGGCGGATGTGCTGCAGCGCATCCCCGTGGGGCGCGTGGGCTCCACTACCGACGTGGCCGGCGCCGTCCTCTACCTCGCCTCGCCGAGCGCGGGACTCGTCACCGGCAGCGTGCTCACGGTGGACGGAGGCTGGACCGCGCAGTAGCGCCACAAGACCAGGAAGTACTGCCTGAGCGTTCTCGTGCCTGCCCCACCGGCTACACTCGCCCGGTCGGTTGCAGGAGGGCTCGATGCCGCGCTACGTGCCGGAGGACTCGCTGAAGTCGCCCCGCTTCACGGGGCCGTCCACGTTCGCCCGCCTGCCCCACGTGCGCACGCTGGCCGAGGTGGACCTGGCCGTCGTCGGCGTCCCCTTCGACACCGGCGTCACCTACCGCGCCGGCGGGCGCTTCGGGCCCAACGCCGTGCGCGCCGCGAGCGTCATGCTGCGCCCCTACAACACGAACCTCGAGGTCGCGCCGTTCGAGGTGCTCAGTTGCGTGGACTACGGCGACGTCTCGATCGTACCTGGCTACACCGAGCGCTCGTACGCCAACATCGAGGCGGACGTCGCGCCCATCGTCGAGGCCGGCGTCGTCCCGCTGCTGATCGGCGGCGATCACGCCTGCACGCTGCCCCACCTGCGGGCCACGCGCTCGCGCGGCCCGGTCGCGGTGATCGACTTCGACTCCCACACCGACGCCTGGGACAGCTACTTCGGCGAGAAGTACAACCACGGCACGTGGATGCGCCGCGCCATTGAGGAGGGCCTCGTGGATGTGGCCCACTCGATCGAGGTCGGCCTGCGCGGCTCGATCTACGGCGCCGAGGACTGGACGGGCCTGCGCACGGAGCTGGGACTCGAGTACCTGACCACCGAGGAGGTCCTGCGCGCCGGCCCCGAGGCGACGGCGACGGCCATCCGCGCCCGGGTGGGCGATCGGCCGGCCTTCATCAGCTTCGACATCGACGTGGTCGACCCGGCCTTCGCGCCGGGCACCGGCACGCCCGAGCCCGGGGGCCTCTCGGCCCATGACGCGCTGGCCATCGTGCGGGCGCTGCGGGGCATCGACTTCGTGGGCTTCGACGTGGTCGAGGTCATCCCCGCCTACGACCCATCCGACCTGACCTCGTTCCTGGCCGCGAACCTGGCCTACGAGATGCTCTCGCTGGTCGCGCTGCGGCGACTGGGCCGATGAGCGAACCCTGGCGCTCGATCCTGCCGCCCGGCTTCCGCTGGCCCGACGGGGTCCGGGCGGCTGCCTGTTTCACGTTCGACGTCGACGCCGAGAGCCCCATCCTCTGGGACCACCCCGAGGCGTCACAGCACCTCGACGTCATGAGCCACCAGGCATACGGGCCGCGCACGGGGGTGCCCCGCCTGCTGCGCCGCCTGGATCGCGCCGGCAGCCGCGCGACTTTCTTCGTGCCCGGCTACACCGCCGAGCGCTGGCCGGATGCCGTGCGCGCCATCCGCGACGCGGGGCACGAGATCGCCCATCACGGCTACATGCACGAAGGGTCACGTGGTGCCGACGTCGCGGAGGAGGAGGCACGGCTGCTGCGTGGGCTCGAGGCGCTCGAGGCGGTCGCGGGCGTGCGGCCGGTGGGCTACCGAGCGCCGAACTGGGAGCTCTCCTACGCGCTGCCCGCGCTGCTGGCGAAGCACGGCTTCCGCTATGACTCGGGGCTGATGGACGCGGATCACCCGTATCGGCTGGCGGTGGACCCGGCGCCTGGCGCGCCCTCGATCGTCGAGCTGCCGGCGCACTGGGGCCTCGACGACTGGGAACCGTACAACTACCTGCCGGGACTCACCGGCTCGGGGGTCATCGCCAGCCCGGCCGACGTGGTCGCACGCTGGACCCTGGAGCTCGAGGCCCTCGTCGAGGAAGGCGGCCTCTTCATGCTCACGAACCATCCCTTCGTCTCCGGGCGCGCCTCGCGCGCGGCGGCCCTGGAGCGGCTCATCGAGCGGGCCAAGGCCATCGAGGGGCTGTGGATCGCCACCTGCGCCGACGTTGCAGCGTGGGTCGAGACGCTGGACCTCGTTCCCGTGGTGCACTCGCAACCCGTCCTGCCGGCGGGCTGACCCGGGCCGTGGCCGGGGACCCCAGACTGGGACCCGCTCGCCTGGGGCGGCTCCCGCCGCCTCTCCGAACCGGGCTCTTCACATCACGTGAACAGGATCGGCCTCGAACCGGTCCTCGGGTGCCCCGCGGCGAGTCGAGGTCCGACCCTGCCGTCGGAGATCGAGGTGCCCACGCTCGAGCCGGCCTTCCCGCCGCCGGGCCGGGCCGCCTGAGGACCCGATAAGCGGCCGTGAAGGCGCTCTCTGTTCACTTGATGCGGAATGTCGCCAAGCCCTCACCGCGCACGTCCGTCTCCGGCCGCCGTCCAGGCCCTCGCGCGCGTCAGCGTGGCCGCCGGGGACCTGATCAGGGCCGAACGGTCGCGCCGGAAGCTCACCCTGCGCGAGCTGGCGGCACGCGCGGGCGTGTCGGCGGCCGCCATCGCCCACGTCGAAGCGGGGCACCCCGCCAGCCTGGAGACGTACGCGCGACTGGCCACGGCCCTCGAGATGCGACTCGAGCTGGGGCTCGTCGACCCACGGCGGCGGACCGGCCCGTCACGCGAGGCGGACCTGGTCCATGCAGCGATGGGCGATGCGGAGGCCCGCCATCTGCGATCGCTCGGCTTCGACGTGGGGCTCGACGTGCCCTACCAGCACTACCAGTTCGCGGGGCGAGCGGACCTGCTGGCCTGGGATCGCGAGCGCCGCAGCTTGCTGCACGTGGAGAACCGCACGCGCTTTCCGAACCTCCAGGAGGCATTCGGCAGCTACAACGCCAAGCGCGCGTACCTCGCCACAGATGTCGCCGAACGCATCGGCCTGGGCGGCGGATGGCGGAGCGAGACGCACGTCATCGCCGCCCTCTGGTCCTCCGAGGTCCTGCATTCGCTGCGACTCCGCACCGCGAGCTTCGAGGCGGTCTGCCCCGATCCGCCGAACGCGTTCGCGGCCTGGTGGTCGGGCGAGCCCCCGGCGCAGAGCCGGGCGAGCTGCCTGGTTGTCCTCGACCCCGATCCCGGCGGACCGGCCGCGCGACGGCGCCGCTTCATCGGCCTGGCCGAGGCCATGCGCGCCGCGCCGCGCTACCGCGACTACGCCGCCGCCGCCCAGGCGCTCCGCTGAGCCCAAGGCCCTGGTGCCCCGAGGCCGAGGCCGGCTTTGCCAGTGCGGCTGACGGCGAGGCCGCGTCAAGCCCGCAGGGCGGGGCCGTCGGGGCGCCGCCACCGTGTCCCGGGCGCCGGATCCCAGCCCCGGGGCATCCTCGCCCTGAGCATCCAAGGCCCCGAGCGGCCCGCCCCGAAGGTACTCACTTCAAGCGAACAGGATCGGCTTCTACGGCTCGTCGGCCCCGCGCCCTGGCCGCCGGAGCCACCCCGCCGACCGCACGGACGACGGGCTGCCACGCTCGGACGGACCCCTCTGGCGGACCCTCATCCGACCCACCTCACCTCGCGAGCGGCCGTGAAGGGCCTCCCTGTTCACTTCAAGCGAAGATGACGACGCGGACCGACCAACTCGCACGTCCTCCGCCCGTGTGCCAGCTTCGGGACGTTTGTCGCTGTCGTGAGAGCTCGCGGCGAGCGACGATCGACGAAGCTCGTGAAGCAGGAGGTGCCCGATGGACACGGCCATCCGGACGGAACGCCTGACCAAGTCCTACGGTCGCCAGCGCGGCGTCGTGGAGCTCGACCTGGAGGTCGAGCAGGGCGAGATCTTCGGTTACCTCGGGCCGAACGGCGCCGGGAAGACGACGACGATCCGGGTGCTGCTCGACCTGATCCGGCCGACCAGTGGCCGGGCGCTCGTGTTCGACATCGAGACGACGGCCGACCCGGTCGCGATCCACCGGCGGACCGGCTACCTGCCCGGCGAGTTCAGCCTCTATGACCGACTGACCGGCGGCGAGACGATCGAGTACTTCGCGAACCTCAGGGGCGGCGTCGATGCCGCCTACCAGCGCTCGCTGATCGAACGGCTGGACCTGGATCCGTCGCGCCGCTACCGCGAGTACTCCAAGGGCAACAAGCAGAAAGTCGCCCTGGTGATCGCCTTCCAGCACCGGCCGGACCTGCTGGTCCTCGATGAGCCGACGGCCGGGCTCGACCCCCTCGTCCAGCTCGAGTTCTTCACCTGGATGGCGGCCGCGAAACGGGACGGCCGGACGGTCTTCCTGTCGAGCCACCTGATCGGCGAGGTCGAGAAGAGCTGCGACCGGGTGGCCATCCTCCGTGAGGGCCGGCTGGTCCAGGTCGACCGGGTCGAGGCACTCCACGACCTCTCGGTCCACCAGGTCGAGCTTCGCTTCAGCGGACCGGTGCCGGCCGCGACGTTCGCCGCGATCCCGGGAGTCAGCCAGCTGGTGTCCGAGGACCACATCCTGCGGATGCACGTCAAGGGCCCGATAGCCCCGGTCGTGAAGGCCGCCGCCGCGTTCGACCTGGTCGACTTCGTCAGCCGCGAGCCGACCCTCGAGGAGGTCTTCCTCGCCCAGTACGGCAAGGGGACCATCGATGTCCAGTAGGCTCCTCCCGCTGCCGCGCCGCGCGGCTCGACGGCAGACCGCCTGGCCGCTGCATGGGCCGCGGAGCATCTTCACCAAGGGGCTGCGCGACAGCCGGCGGTCGATCCTCCTCGCCGGCCTCGGGATGGGCTTCTTGACCCTGCTCCTCGGGATGATCCTGTCCCTCCAGTTCCCCACCGCCGCGGACCGGCAGCAGATCGTGGCCGAGATGCGGATGCTTCCGGCGGCGATCAGCGGGCTGCTCGGGGAGCCCATCAACATCGATCGCCTGGGCGGCTTCATGAGCTGGCGCTACGGCAACTTCATGCCGATCATGTTCGGGATCTGGTCCGTCCTGGCCCTCTCGGGCACGCTCGCGGGTGAGGCCCGCGGAGGCAGCCTCGAGGTCCTCGCCGGAGCGCCGGTCTCGCGGCGACGGATCGCGCTCGAGAAGATCGCCGTCCACGTCGTGGCCCTCGCGGGCGCAGTCACTGTCATCGCGCTCGGCGCATGGCTCTCCGGCCAGGCCTTCGCGACCATCCCCGCCGACGCCATCGCCATCGGCGACGCCCTCGCGCATTTCGCGGGCGTCGCGCTGTTCGGCCTCGTGGGCGGCGCGCTTGCGTTCGGACTCGGTCCCATCCTCGGCCGGGCCGCCGCCGGGGGGGTCGCCCTGGCCACCCTGGGGGATGCGCCGTAGGGACGTCTCGGCGTAGGGGCCGACGCAGCGGCCGCGCCTCTCCGGCCGGCTCCGGGTCGGAGACCGCGCTCTCGCCGGCAGCGGAGCCGTGGCACCATGGCGCCGATGAGCGACGCCCCGACCGACCTGGCGCCCCGCCCGGTCCTCGACGCCGACCGCGCCGCCCGCATCGCCGAGGCCTGCTTCGGCGTCCGCGCCGACGAAGTCGTGGAGCTGTCGAGCGAGCGCGACCGGAACTTCCGCCTGTCGGTGCAGGACGCGCCGCGCTACGTGCTGAAGGTCGCCGGCCCGGAAGAGAGCCGCAGCCTCCTCGAGGCGCAGGACGCGGCGATGCTCCACCTCGCTCACCGGCTGAAGGACCTTGCCGTTCCGGTGCCCCGGCCGTCCCGCGACGGGGGCTTCATCGCCGAGGCGGAGGACAGCGCCGGGGAGCGGCGGTTGGTGCGGCTTCTGACCTGGCTGCCCGGTACCCCGCTCGCGGGAACCGGCCACGACCGCGACGATCCGGCCCTCGCGCGCTCGCTCGGCGAGGCCGCGGGAAAGGTGTCGCGGGCGCTGGCGGACTTCCACCACGCCGCCTTCGCGCGCGACTTCCGCTGGGACGTGGCCGGCGCGCCTGCGGTCGTCGCGCGCTACCGCGACGAGGTGCCGGAGACCCATCGCCGCGAGCTGCTCGACCGCTGGCTGGGCCGCCTGTCGACCACCTTCGCGATGCTCCCTGCGCTCCCGCGCGGCGTCGTCCACGACGACGCGAACGACCGCAACGTCCTCGTCGAGCACGGGCGGATCAGCGGACTCATCGACTTCGGCGACATGGTCGAGACGGTCCGGGTCGCCGAGGCTGCCGTGGCCGTCGCCTATGCGCTGCTCGATACGCGCGATCCGCTCGCGGTCGCGGAGCGTGTCGTTGCCGGGTTCCATGCCCGGCGCCCGCTCTCCGATGCGGAGCTTGCGGCGCTCTTCCCGCTCGCGATGGCCCGACTCTGCCTGAGCGTGGCGCTCGCCGCGCACCAGCAGCGGCTCCACCCGGACAACCCCTACCTCACGGCCTCCGAGCCCGACGCCTGGGAGGCGCTCGAGCGGCTGGACGCCGTGAGCCTCCCGGCCGTCCACCGCCGCCTCGCCGCGGCCTGTGGCATGCCGGCCCCCGGCACCGTCGCCACGACGAGCGCGACGGCCGATCTCCTCGCCGCGCGTCGCCGGGTGCTGGGCCCGTCGCTGAGCGTCGCCTACCGCCACCCGCTGAAGATCGTCCTGGGGCGCGGCACGTACCTCTACGACGACGAGGGCCGGCGCTTCCTCGATTGCGTCAACAACGTGGCTCACGTGGGCCACGCGCATCCCCGCGTGGTGGGGGCGGCCGCGCGGCAGATGGCCCGCCTGAACACGAACACGCGCTACCTCCATGACACCGTCGTCGAGTACGCCGAGCGGCTCACGGCCACCCTTCCGGAGCCGCTGCGCGTCTGCTACTTCGTCAACTCCGGCAGCGAGGCGAACGAGCTGGCGCTCCGCCTGGCGCGCACAGTCACGGGCCGCCGCGACATCCTCGTCCTCGACGCGGCCTATCACGGGAACACCGGCTCGCTCGTGGAGATCAGTCCCTACAAGTTCGACGGCCCCGGCGGTCAGGGCAAGCCGGAGCACGTCCACGTGGCCCCGCTTCCCGACACGTTCCGGGGTCCTCACCCGCGCGACGGCACCGATCCCGGCGCCTGGTACGCCGAGCGCCTGCGCCAGACGATCGCCGCCGCCCGGGCCCGGGGACGCGAGATCGCGGCCTTCTTCGCCGAGTCGCTGCCCGGTTCGGCCGGCCAGATCCTGCCGCCGCCTGGCTTCCTGCGGGCGGCCTATGCGCACGCCCGGGAGGCCGGGGCGGTCGTCGTGGCCGACGAGGTCCAGGTCGGTTTCGGGCGGGTAGGCGAGCGCTTCTGGGGCTTCGAACTCGACGAGGGCGCCGTGCCCGACATCGTGACCATGGGCAAGCCGATCGGCAACGGACACCCGATCGGCGCCGTGGTCACGACGCGCGAGATCGCCGACGCCTTCGCCAACGGCATGGAGTACTTCAGCACCTTCGGCGGAAACCCGGTCTCGGCGGCCGTGGGGCTGGCGGTCCTCGACGTGATCCGCGACGAGGGGCTGCAGGAGCGGGCGCTGCGGGTGGGCGGCTACCTGGCGGAGCGGCTGCGCGAGCTGGCCGGCACGACCCCGCTCATCGGCGACGTGCGCGGCGCGGGGCTCTTCCTCGGCGTCGAGCTGGTGCGCGATGGCGACTCACGGGAGCCGGCGACCGCGGCGGCGAGCGCCATCGTGGAGGCCGCGAAGGAGCGCGGCGTCCTGTTGAGCACGGAGGGACCGCACCATAACGTCCTGAAGATCAAGCCCCCGCTCGTCTTCGGCGAGCGCGAGGCGGACCGGCTCGTCGCCGCGCTGGCCGCAGTGGCCCCCCACCGTGACGACCAGTGGACCGGGCCCTCGTGACTTTCGACCTTACCCGACTGAGCCCCCGGGCGTCACAGTGTGGCCCAACGTTCACGGGTCGGTTGCGAGGGCCGATACCCTCGATACCCTGACCCATTCCTGGAGTTCTGGGAGGGCTGTCATGTCCATGCTTCGCCGATGGGCCATCCCGATCGGTGTCATCGCAGCGGTGCTGCTCATCTACCTCGTCAATCCGTGGGTGGAGCCCGACGAGACCCTGCGCCCGGTCGTGACGGTCGCGTTCTGGATCGCGTCGATCGTTCTGGCCCTCGCACTCTTCGAGGACCGCAAGGCCGCTGGGAGCCAGGAGGTCGAGATCGAGGGACCGGCCTTCACGCGCTTCCTCTTCAACAACTCGCGCGCCGGCCTGCTGTGGCTGCCCATCCGGCTCTTCGTCGGGTTCTCGTGGCTCGAAGCCGGCCTGGAGAAGCTCACGGAACCCGGCTGGACAGGGGGTGGTGCGTCGCTGCGCGCCTACTGGGAACGGGTGGCCGCGATCCCCGAGCAGGGGCGTCCGCCCATCTCCTTCGAGTGGTATCGGGACTTCATCAACACCCTGATCGCGGGCAACCACGAGACGTGGTTCGCCTGGGTGATCACGCTCGGCGAGATCGCCGTCGGCGTCGGCCTTCTCCTCGGCGTGCTCACGGGCATCGCCGCCTTCTTCGGCGCCCTGATGAACATGTCGTTCCTGCTGGCCGGTTCCGCGTCGACCAACCCGGTCCTGTTCACCCTCGGCATCGGGCTGATCCTGGCCTGGAGGGTGGCCGGCTACTACGGCGTCGATCGGTATCTCCTGCCGCGTCTCGGGGCGCCGTGGAGCCCGGGAGCGCTCTTTCGGCGTGGACAGGCCCCGTCGGCCCCGAGCTGATCGCCACCTAGCCCATCATGGAGCGGCGGGTCCCCAGGCCCGCCGCTCTTCGCTTCTCGGGTGCGTTAGCCCTGGGCGCGTCCGTGGTCGGGGCAGTAGCCGTCCCGTCGAGAGCACCGAGTACGCCGGGCTACAATCTCTCCGCCCGCGAATTGCGAGTGGCACGGGACACGGGAAGGAGCGTTCCTGGCTATGGCGTTCTACTTGACGCGCTTCAGCTATACGCCGGAAACCTGGGCTCGATTGACGAAGAACCCCGAAGACCGCCGCGACGCTGCACGCAAGTACATCGAGTCAGTCGGCGGGAAGCTGCACGGCTTTTGGTACGCCTTCGGCGCGTACGACGGCTACACGCTCTGGGAAGCGCCTGACAACGTCTCGATGGCCGCCGTCGCGATCGCGATCGGCGGCGGTGGCGCTTTGTCGAAATTCGAGACGACGCCGCTGCTCACCGTCGAGGAGACCCTGGACGCCCTTGGCCGTGCGCGGGCGGTCGCCTACCGGCCGCCCGGAGCGTAGTCGAGCGGCATCGTCCTCTGCCGGCGGCCATGGCGCCGCGGGTGTGGTGGGCGAATGTCCGACTCGCGGCCCACCAGTCGGTTCAAACCCACTACGTCTCCTGCTCGATGACGTCGGGTTCCACCCTGACGATGACGTGGCCGAACGCGAGCGGTGGCAGGAGGTGCGACAGCAGTTGCTCGGCCGTCATCGGGCGGACGACGCCGTTCGGGCCGGTCTGTGTCCAGCCGTCCTTCGCTCGGCGGTAGCGCTGCTCGAAGCCGCGCTTGGTCGTGATGTAGATCGTGCATTCGGTGTTCTTCACCTTCCCCCTTCCTCGACTGTTCCTCGCGGAGCCTGCGCCACGTCTGTGCGCCGTATGGGAGCGAACAGCCCAGCGGGGGCTCAGTCTGCAGCGGCGCTGACTCCAACGCCGACAGGAGAGGCGACTCCAGTCCCGTGGTCGGGGCAGTAGCCGTCCGGATTTCTTGGCGAGTCAGCCTATTGCCGACGGACCGACCTCGTGCGTGGCCCACGAGCGAATTCATCCCGACAAGGCCGACGAGGAGACTTGTACGGCGTAGCTCGACGGCCTGACCTGCCTTCCTAGCGCAGCGTGTCGATCGACGCGGTCGCGACGATCCCTTCGACGCTGCGCGCCAGTTCCGCGTCCAGGGTTACGAACGCGTCTGCCTGCAGCTGAGTGAGTGCAACGTACTCGGCGTCGTAGGTCGAGGCCCATCCCAACTGATCCGCCAGGTCCCAGGCCCGACGCCGGAGCACGGCGTCGCCGAGGAGCCTGATCGGCATCCGCCCGATGCGGGTGAGGCGGCCGCGCGCGACGTCGGCCGGGATCTCGCCCCGCTGGACGGCCTCGTGCAGGGCCGACAGCGTTTGGGAACGAAGGAGCGTCGGTGCGAGGAGCTTGTGCGCGCCTGGGACCTCGACCCCCGCGCTCGCCAGGTGGAGGACGGCGCTGGCGTCGACGACGAACCTGGTCATCGGGTACCTCCGATCGGGTGTACGAGCGTCACAACACTACCGTTGCGCCCCTCCACGGTCGACACCTGCGGCGCCGCACGGCGCGCAGGGAAGCTCGGGTACGACCACGTCTGGACCTGGGTTTGACGTCCACTTGGTCGTACCAGAAGCCAGGCCGGACCGCTCAGGCCGTCCCGCCTAGGGCGGGGCCCAGTGGCGAGATCAGTCCTCAGCTCACCGCTTTCTTCACGAGCGCGCCGATCTTTGCCTCTTCGGCGGCGGTCAACTCCTTCAGAGCGAAGGCGGTCGGCCACATGGCGCCTTCGTCGAGGTCGCCTCGTCGCTGAAGCCTAACGTCGCGTACCTCGACTTGAACTTCTGCGCGCTCTGGAAGAAGCAGACGACCTGCCGTCCTTGGCATACGCGGGCATCCCGTACCAGGTTTTCGGCGAGAGGGCTGGCGCGCTGGCTTTGATGATAGCATGGAGCCGCTTGGCCATGGCGCGATCCGGTTCTTGCATCTCGGCGATCTTCGCGAGCACGGCGCTTTCCCCGTCCGCCTTGTCCGCGCGCGGGCCGCGGCGCGCTTCCGCCTTCAGCTCTTGGGCGCGCTCCTTCATCGCGGCTTTTTCCTCGTCCGTGAATCCCTTGGACGTCTTGCCGATCGCGGTGGTGCTCTTGGCGGACTTCTGCGTGTCCTTCATTGCAGGTTTCCTCCTCTGCGAGTCTTGATGGGGACGACCCTCATGCTAGGGAGCCGCCGCGGCGGCGGCTTCTCCGAAACTGCTCGGTCGTGACCTGGGCCAGGGCTGCAGCCTGCTCGTGCTCGGTGCCTTACCCTAGGCCCGCTCCGGCGTCACGCCTAGCCCGAGGTCCCGAGTGACGACATGCAAGCACATGGGAGGCGGTTCGAGCATGGCTGAGGTGTTGCTGTTCCATCACGTGCAGGGGCTCACCGAAGGGGTGATCGCGTTCGCCGACGAGCTGCGCCAGGCCGGCCACACGGTGCACACCCCCGACCTGTTCGACGGCCGCACGTTCGAGTCGATCGAGGCCGGGCTGGCCCACGTCGAGGAGGAGGGCTTCGAGGCGGTGGCCGAACGTGGCATCCGGGCCGCCGAGGGGCTGCCGGCCGAGCTGGTCTACGCCGGCTTCTCGTTCGGGGTGATCCCGGCCCAGAAGCTCGCCCAGACCCGGCCGGGCGCGCGGGGCGCATTGCTGTTCTACTCCTGCCTGCCGCTTGAGTACGTCGGCCCCTGGCCCGACGGCCTGCCCGGTCAGGTGCACGGCATGGACAGCGACCCGATCTTCGCCGGGGAGGGCGACCTCGAGGCGGCCCGGGCACTCGTCGAGCAGACCTCCTCCGTCGAGCTGTTCCTCTACCCGGGCGACCAGCACTACTTCGCCGACCGCTCGCTGCCGTCGTACGACGAGGAGGCGGCGGCACTGCTGACCCGGCGGGTGCTGGACTTCCTCTCCGCGCTCTGAGGGAGCCCGACGTGAGACCAAGGTCGAGCTGACGCTCGACTGTGCGGACGCGCGGGCGCAGGCGGACTTCTGGAAGGTCGCCCTCGGCTGCGCAGAGGCCGGGTGGGCTGAAGGAGCGTCTCGCTCTACCACCCCGACGAGACGTTCCCATCGCTGTGCCTGCTCGAGGTCCCGAGCCGAAGACGGTGAAGAACCGGCTGCGTGCGGCGAGCTGAGCCTCGCGGCTCGCGTCGCCCGACGCGTAGCGGACACCGGGATGACGAAGTCGTCCGGGTAGCCCATCAGACGAGCGCACTCGCGCGGTGTCAGGCGGCGAGGCTGGGCCTTGTCCGTCTGGATGAGGATTTCCGACCCGTCCTTGTAGTAGCGAGCGCTGAGCGTCCGCGCCGCCCGTAAGGCGGCTCTGACCGAGAGGTTGTCGGGCTAGGTCCGCAGGTCGTCGGCCAACTCGCACTCGGGGTTGCCGGAGGCCATCCCGGCTGATGTGGTCAGCCGCGGATGGCGGCCACGACGGCGCTGGTGCGTGGAAGACGTGGCCCGATGCTGTTCGACCTACAACCCCATCAAGGGGTCACAGTCGCTCGAAGCCCTGTTCGGGGTCAGTCCGTGGCCGTGACGCCGAGCCCCAACGGGCAGGCGACACCGGTCCCGTGGTCGGGGCAGTAGCCGTCGGGGTTCTTGGCCAGGTACTGCTGGTGGTAGTCCTCGGCGTAGTAGAAGGCCGGCGCCTCGCGGATCTCCGTCGTGATCGGGCCGTAGCCGGCGTCGTGGAGGCGGGCCTGGTAGGCGCCGCGCGACGCCTCGGCCGCCCGAAGCTGGTTGGCGCCCGTGGTGTAGATGGCCGAGCGGTACTGGGTGCCCACGTCATTGCCCTGGCGCATGCCCTGGGTCGGATCGTGGTGCTCCCAGAAGACGCGCAGCAGCTCGTCGTAGGCGATGCGCGACGGGTCGTAGGCCACGAGGACGACCTCGGCGTGGCCGGTCATGCCGCTGCACGCTTCTCGGTACGTCGGGTTGGGCGTGTAGCCGCCGGCGTAGCCGACGGCCGTGCTCACCACGCCGGGCAGCGTCCAGAAGGCCTTCTCGGCCCCCCAGAAGCAGCCGAGCGCGAAGATCGCGGTCATCGTGCCCTCGGGCCAGGGTGGGGCGAGCGGAGCGCCATTGACGAAGTGGCGCGCGGGGATGGGCATCGGCTCGGCGCGGCCGGGGAGGGCACGATCGGGGGAGGGCATGGACGGGGAACGGGAGGGGGACCACATGCCCGTACTCTACCCGCAGCCCGTGACGCGCTGATGACGACGCTCGGATCAGACCCGGCGGGTGAGCGCCTCCTCCATCGCCCGCAGGTGCTCGGGCGTGCTTCCGCAGCAGCCGCCGACGATCCTCGCGCCGGCATCCCGCATCGCCAGCGCCTTGGCCGCCATCATGGCCGGATCGGCGCGGTAGACGGCTCGCATGTCGACCAGCTCGGGCATCCCGGCATTCGACTTCGCGACGAGCATCGCGTCGGGGGCGGCCGCCCGCATCCGCTCGATCACGGGGAGGAGCTCATCCGGACCGTTGCCGCAGTTGCCGCCGACGGCGTCCGCGCCCCACGCGGTGAGCGCCACGACCGCCTGCTCGGGGGAGACGCCCATCATCGTGTGACCGCGTGTGTCGAAGGTCATCGTCGCGATGAGCGGGATACCGGGCGAGACCCGCCGGACGCCCTCGATCGCCGCCCGGACCTCGGTGAGATCGGACATCGTCTCGACCCAGATGAGGTCGACCCCGCCGGCCACGAGTGCCGAAGCCTGCTCCGCGAAGACATCCACCGCCTCCCCGTAGTCGAGCGTTCCCGTCGGGGCCATGATCGCCCCGCTGGGGCCGATGTCGCCGGCCAGGAGCGCGTGACCACCGGCAGCCTCGACCTCGGCCCGGAGGAGGATCGCCGCCGTCTGGTTCAGCTCGGCGACCCGGCCATCGAGGCCGTGGAGGCCGAGCCGGAGCCGGTTGCCGCCGAACGTGTTCGTCATGAGGATCAGGGAGCCCGCCTCGAGGTAGCCGCGGTGGATACGCCGCACGACGTCCGGTTGGGTGAGATTCCAGACCTCGGGCGGGTCGCCGAACTGGAGGCCGGCCGCGAAGAGCATCGTGCCCATGGCGCCGTCGGCGAGGACCGTCGAGCCGTCCTCGAGGAGCGCCCGCCACCGCGCGCTCGCCTTGCCACCAGCGGCCCGCCGGCGTGCGTCGACGCCGGGGAACGCCGCCGGGTCGACGGGTCCGGGGTCGGCCGAAGCGGGCCGCAGGATCCTCCTCGGTCTCGTCATCGGCGAAGTCTAGCCCGGCGGGACCCGTCAGTCGCGGACGCCTCGCGCTGCGACGGCGATCCCGAGCAGGCCGGCCAGCAGCAGCCCCGATGCGGAGAGGGCGTTCCCGGCGAGGAGCACGGTCCCCAGGCCGACGGCCGCCTCGCGCCGTGGGCCGGCCAGCGAGAGAAGCCCCGCCACGGCCAGCCCGCCGCCGGCGGCGTAGACGACCGCGGGCAGGCCCCCGCTCAAGCCGAGGCTCCAGGTGAGGATCATGCCCGTCATCGAGGGGGCGAGGGCGGTTGCGGCGAGCAGGAGCGCCGCGACGACCACACCGGCCCCGACCACCCAGCGCGGCATGATCCCGGCCCGACGCGCCAGGCGCAGGCCGGCCCAGCCCGCCGTCGCGGCGCCGAGGACGAAGAGGACCTCGCCGGCCCCTCGCAGGCCGGTCTCGACGAAGGGCAGGCCGCCACCGCCCGGCAGGGCGCCGAGGCTCTCGACGAGCCGGGCCAGCGCAGCCAGCCCGGCCGCCCCAGCCAGCGCCAGGACGGCAGCGCCGCCCGGTCCGAGGCGCCGCGCTCCGGGCAGGAGCGGACCGGCGAAGACGGCCAGCGCGGCCATGACCAGGACGTCCGTGGCCAGCCCGACCCAGGGAGACGGCGGGACGGCGACGGCCATCACGCCGGCCGCGGCCACGCCCGCGGTCGCGGCCAGCCCGATCCGGTAGGCCAGACCGCCGCTCCCGGCCCCGGCGATCAGCGCGACGAGCAGCGCGACGGCGAGCACGGGCACGAGCGCGTCGGCGAAGGCCGCCAGCCGTCCCACCGCGGAGGCCGCCCCGGCCAGCGCCGGATCCTTGGGCATGAAGATGGTCATGCGCGAGGCGAGCCGCGTGACGAAGAGATCGATGGCGGTCGCCGCCAGCAGCCAGCCCGCGATGACCGGCGCCGCGGCGACGGTCCGGAGCGCCGGCAGCGCAGGTGCGTCCGCGGTCACGATGGTGGCCCTCCCAGCCCGACCGCGGGCTGCCGGGACCCGATCCACAGCAGCCAGGCGCCGAGCGCCAACACCACCAGCATCATGGCCAGGAACGGCCAGTGGTCGAGCAGGCTCATCTCGCGGCCCGGGATCACCAGCGACAGCCAGGCGGAGACCGACTTCGTGCCGTTCCGGTCGCCCTTCGCCCCGTCCCAGACCGCGAAGGCGACCACGATGGCGCTTCCGACGGCGAGGGGCGCATCGTTGGGATCGGCGTTGTCGAGTCGTCGCGACATCACCACGCGCCATATCCCGTCCCGGTAGGCCGAGGCGCCCGCGACGTCCTGTCGCTCCAGCGGCTCCGAGGTGAGCGTGCCGAAGCCGGCGGCGACGAGGTCCTCGACCGAGCTCGGCCGCACGAGGGCCGAGCGGGGATTGCCCGCCGCCCGCCCGGTCAGGAAGCCGTCCGGGCCGAGGCCGGCCCCTTCGGCCAGGTCGGGCGGCAGGTGCTCGTCCTGCGGGGCGTTGGGGAAGCGCTGCTCGATGTCCTTCCGCGCCGCGAGGTCCGCGGCCCAGTCGGCCTTCCAGTGCCAGATGTTGAGCGCGCCGGCCTGCTGGCCCATGCACACCGAGGTCCCGCTGCCGAGTGCGAACTGCACGGCGGCCTGGTCGGCGAACCGGCTGACATCGATGACGTCCTCGTCGATGGTCGTATCCGTCCATTCGAGGAGCACGGCGAAGCGCTCGCCGTCGATCATCGCCCGTGCCCGTACGGTGGGCACGTTGGGCAGCAACAGCCGCGGTGGCGCGACGGCCTGGCCGGAGAGCGTGACGTCCACCGGGCGGATGGCGTTCCAGGCCGACGACCAGGGGTCGTCAGTGGGCAGCGTCCCTTCCGAGCGGACGACGCGCAGGGTGGTGCCCTGTGCGCTCGTGACCGGGACGCCGAAGGCCGTCAGCAGGGCGGTCAGGATCACCAGGAGGAGGCCGAGTGCTCGCAGCCGGCGTTCGCGCGGGATCATCAGGCGACACCTCCGAGCTGTGCGAACCGGTAGCGGTCGGCGCAGCGATCGCACAGGCGGTCGTCCGGTCGCCGGTCGGGGAACTCCGCGGCGACCAGCGCGGCGATGGCGGGCGACGGCAGGTCGAGCGTCGCGCTCGGGAAGCGGCACAGGGGACAGATGCCCGCCACCGCTCCCTGGCGCGGCTCGGACGAGAGGGTCGCGCCCGTGGCCGCGGCCAGCGCGGTGGGCTCCTCCGCCCAACGCCGCAGCTCCGGGAACGATGGCCGCGGACCGCTCCAGAGGCGCTCGACGACGGCCGCCGCGTCCCCTGCGAGCTCCGGCCAGAGGCCGGCGATTGCGCCCGCGTGAGCCGTGCGACGTCGCGCCATCCGGCCCTCGGAACCCGCGGACTCGTGCAGCGCTTCGGCGCGCGTGTCGATCGAGACGTCCCACAGCGCGTGCAGGCGCTCCGCGAAGCGGCCCCGGCCGGGGAGGCCGTCCCAGCCCGGCTCGAAGCCGAAGTCGGGGTCGATGGCGTCCTCCGTGTGGCCGAGGGCGTGGCGAGCCCAGGCGCGCAGCCCGGCCGGGTCGTCGAAGCGACGAGCCTGGACGCTCACCCCGATGCGTCGCCGCGCGGGGTCGCAGGTGATTCCCTCGACGACCGCGGCGGGCGCCTCTCCCACCAGCACCAGGTCCACGGCCGCGGCGACGCCGGGCCGCTCGTCGAGCGCGGCGGCGAGGGGGGCCATGACCTCGAGCTCGCCCAGCTCCTGCGCCGCCAGCCGCTCGAAGGCCCGCTCGCGCGACGGGACCGCCGGCTGCGCATACAGCTCGGCGGCGCGCTCGTGGTGGACGGTCAGTGCCTCGGGCCGGCCGCCGTCGGCGCGGCGCCGCAGGGTGCGCCAGGCGAGCGACTCGGCGAAGGCGGGTTCAACGCGGAATGTCGTCATCGGCATCCACTCCGCACTCGAACGCGAAGCCGTCGGGCTCCTCGAGGATCGGGCGCAGGTCCCCCGGGCCGAGCGCCTCCGGCTCGACGCCCAGCTCGCGGCCGTGTACCTCGACGAGCGCGGCGGCGAGCCCCGTGAAAGCCGCGTAGGCGCCCTCCGGGGCGCGCTGCTCGATCAGCGCGGCGAGCGCCGGGATCCAGCGCCCGGCGTGATCCCGGAGGAAGCCGGCGGCGCCCGACCGCGCCCGCTCTGCCGGGTCCGCCTCCTCGCGCGCCAGTGCCAGCGCCTCCTTGAGGGCGAGGACGGCCAGGAACTCGAGCTCGGCGGACACGTGGTCGACGCGCTCCCCGCCGGCCGAGGTCGTCAGGCCGAAGGCGTTGTAGAAGGCCGCGATGTCGGCCAACTCCTGGGCCTGGCCGAAGACGTGGCGGCGGCCGTACTCGGTCTCGTAGGGCGGACAGCCCTGGGCCACGACATGCCCGAACAGCTCGCGATGCTGGTGGGCGCGGACGGCCGGGTCCGCGGCGCCGCGGATGGCCGACCCCGTGGTGAGCGAGAGCGCCAGGCCGAGGGCTTCGGCCGCCTCGACCACGACCTCGGGCTCGATCCCGGCCGCCTGGGGGCCGTCGGGGTCGCGCAGGCCGGCCGCCAGCTCGCGGTACAGGTCGGCCCGGGCCAGCGCCCGGTCGAGGGCATCGCCGGAGCGGGTGAGGACGGCGGCGTCCATCAGATCGAGTTCACGCGCGGCGCCGGCCGCTGGTAGATGGGCTCCTCGACCCGCACGCGCACGGCCTCGCGGCCCTGCTGGTCGAAGCCGATGACCGTGTCGTCGTACATGCTCCAGGGCTTGCCGTCGATCTCGGTCTCGAAGACCTTCGGGCCCTCCTCGATCTCGAAGCGGAAGATGATCTTCTGCGTCGCACGGAAGAGCTGCAGCACTGCCAGCAGCTCGCGCGAGGGAGCGCGGTAGCGCGCCAGCGCCTCGTCCACGCCGGGCCCGAACATCTGCACGAGGTAGTCGCGGGGCGCCCAGCGGGGCGGGATGTAGAAGCCGTTCGGCTCGGTCCCGAATTGCGGATAGAGGGGCAGGGCCACCTTCTCGTGGCGGACCATGAAGACGATCGGGTTCTGCGGGTCGTCCGCCCAGCTGCCATCGGCGTCCAGCGCCACGAGTCCCTGCAGGCGGATCTTGCCCGGGCAGGCGGACATGCAGCGCGTCTCCATGGGCATGCCGTCGCTGAGCGGATCGCGGCCCTCGATGCGCGGGTAGCAGGCCACGCATTTCTCGCTCACGCGGGTGGTCGGCCGGTACATCGACTTCTTGTACGGGCAGGCCTCGACGCACTTGCGGTAGCCGCGGCAGCGCGCCTGGTCGATGAGCACGATGCCGTCCTCGGGACGCTTGTAGATCGCCTTGCGTGGACAGGCAGCCAGACAGGCGGGGTAGGTGCAGTGGTTGCACAGCCGCTGGAGGTAGAAGAACCAGGCCACGTGCTCGGGCAGTTGCGCGCCGTCCTGCTCCAGGCCCAGCGAGCCGGGCGCCGGCCGCCCGGGGTGCGGCACGTCCTCGAAGATGTTCGGGGCCGACCACTCGTCCGGCGCGGGCTGGTAGCCGACGGCCTGCCGGACCGGCGGCGTCTCGGCCGCGGCGGCCTCGAAGATGGTCATCCCGTCGTATGACCCGTAGGGCGCCTCGCGGTCGGCCGCGGTCGTGGGCTGCCAGCTCGGCTCGACGCCGGCCGTGCTGTTCGCCTCGTCGAGCAACTCCAGCACCTTGACGTCCCAGTGGCGCGGATAGCCGCCGTACGGCTTCGTCTCGACGTTGTTCCACCACATCAGCTCCTGGCCCTTGGAGAAGGTCCAGGTGGACTTGCACGCCATCGAACACGTCTGGCAGGCGATGCAGCGGTTGATGTTGAAGACGAAGGCGAACTGCCGATCCGGATGGCTCTCCGGGTAGGGGTAGCTCATCGTCCGGCCCAGCTGCCAGTTGCGGACGTCGGCCATCAGCGTGGCGCTCCCCGTGGCGCTCCCTGGGCCGGCGGGTCGGAGGTCCCGGGGTCGGGGCGGCCCCAGCGCACGCGAGTCGTGGCCATCAGCCGGCGCACCCAGGCCTCGCCGCGGCGCCGCCAGATGACGTGCAGGCCGGCGTAGAACGGCGAGCGGAAGAGGGCCAGCAGGTGGGCGTCGTCCCAGCCGTCGCGGACGTACTCCTCGACCAGGCAGCGCGCCATCTCGTCGAAGGTCGCCTCGTCCACGGCCACCGGCACGCCGACCAGCTCGAGCGGATCGTCGGCCTCCGCGCCCTTCGCCCCGGCAGGACCGAGCATGGGCAGCGGACGGCGGGTCATGGGCGCTTCCTGGGGCCGAGCGTCCCGGCCAGGTAGCGTTTCATCGCCGCATCCTCGCCACCGGGCGACCTGCCCTCGGTACCCGGTAGCCACGGACCGCGCCCGCCCAGCCCGCCGTCCTCGGCCTTGGTGACCTTGACCAGGGTTTCCTTGGGGACCGTGTTCAGGGCGTGGTTGTCGTTCTCGTAGCCGAACAGGAAGGCGGTGGCGTCCTTCGCCTTGTGGAAGAGGCTGTCCGTCTGGTGCATGGGCATCGACCAGTCGCGCGTGACCGACTGCTGGCTGCCGTAGCGCAGGTTGGCCTGGTAGCCCGTGCCTTCAGAGAGCGCTCGGCCGTCGGGCCGTGTCTCGTGCGCGCGCACGGACCGCTCGGTGGCCTGGAAGGCCCCGTGCTTGGTCATCACCACGCCGCGCGGATAGGCCGGGTTGTACTTGGCACGCAGCATCAGCCGCGCCACCCGGTAGAACGGGTCGTCCGGCTTCCAGCCGATGTAGGGCCGGTCGAGCGGGTTGGCGTCGACGTAGACGTAGTCGCCGTCCGCGATGCCCAGCTCCCGCGCCGTCTCGGGGTTGATGTGGAGCTGGTGCTCGCCGACCCACGGGCTGCGCGGATCGGCCCGGTAGGGGTCGGCGAAGTTGGAGTCCCAGAGGAGCGTCCAGTCGCTGGTGCTCCAGCTCGAGTGCACCCGGTGGCGGGTCTTGGGCGTGAGGCAGAAGAACGAGTAGCCCTGCTCCCAGAGCGGGTTCTTGGTCCGCTTCACGGCCTCCCAGGGCAGGCGCACGTTGCGCACGGTGCGCTGGTCCGCGTCGAGCGCGTCCCAGGGGATGCCGTAGTCCTCCGGTCGGACCAGCGGGTTGGAGGAGACGATGACGTTGGGCAGGTACGGCGTCGCCTCGGGGCTCTCGCGGTGGACCACGAAGTTCTCGCCGTACTCGAGCGCCTCGGGGATGTCGCAGTAGCTGTTGAGCCGGCCCGTGTCGGTGAAGAAGGGCAGGCTCTCGCCGATCTGCTCGTGGAAGGGGATGCGCGGGTAGGTCCGGAAGAGCATCAGCGCGGCACCCGGCTCGCCGTACTTGCCGGCCATGATGTCGTCGAGCCGGTAGCCGCTGGTGGTCACCGAGGCGTCGAGGAGGCGCTGGATGTAGACGTCCTCCTTGCCCTCGAGGAGGAACTTCCAGTAGTCGGCGAAGCGCCCGTCGCCCAGCTCCTCGCCCAGGGCACGGGCCTGCTCGGCCAGGATGCGCGCGTCGTCCTTCGACTCGTAGAGCGGCGCGATGCCCCCCTCGGCGCGACCCCAGACCTGCAGGAACGGGTTGGAGCAGGAGGCGGTCACCTCGTGCGTGCCCGACTCCATCCAGGAGGTGGCCGGGAAGGCGAAGTCGGCGTACTCGACCGAGGAGGTCATCTCGATGTCGGTGGTGGCGATGAGGTCGATCCGCGGGTTGACGTTGCGGATCATCTCGTAGTGGTGCTTGGCGTTGTTGAGCAGGTTGACGTTGGTGGTCCAGATCGCCTTCGTGGGCGTGGGCATGTGGCTCTTGCCGGTGAAGACCTTGCGCCCGAAGCGGGGCGTCTCGACCACCAGCGGCCGATCGCCGTGGTTCCAGTAGGCCGGCTCCTCGCCGTAGCCGTAGAGGTGGGCCTTGATCTCCGAGCCGGAGACGCCGGGGTCGAGGTTGGGCGCGAAGGGGTCCTCGGCGATCCAGCCCTTGAAGCCGGGGCCCGTCGTCGGGTGGCCCTGGAAGAGGGCGCTCTTGTAGTTGCCGGCCCAGGTGTAGACACCTGCGCCTGGCCGGCCGATGTTGCCCGTGAGCATGAAGGGCAGGTAGGTCGCCCGATTGGCGAGCGTCGCATGGAACCAGTGGTTGACGCCCTCGCCGACGTGCGCCGAAGCGGGCTTGATCGTCGCGATGTCGGTCGCGAGGCGCTCGATCAGCTCGCGCGGTGAGCCGGTGATCTCGACCACCGTGTCGAGGTCGTAGTCCTCGAGGTGCGCGCGGTAGGCCGTCCAGGTGGTCGTGGCCTCGACTACGGTCCCGTCGGCCAGCTTGAGCGCGCCGCTCCACTCGAGGGCTGGACGGATGCCCTTTTCGTCGAGGCGCTCGCCGACGTCGTCACGTGTCACCGCCGCCGGGGCGCGCCGCCCCTCATCCCAGACGACGAAGTCGCCGAGCTTCTCGTATTGCTCGGGCATGAGCCCCTGGCGCCTGAAGGACGCGCCCTCCCTGGTCAGGCCGGGCTGGTAGCCGGGGAAGAGCTCCGCCGCGCGGACGCGACGCCCGGTGTCGGTCCGGATGAGCATGGGCAGGTCGGTGAAGCGGCGTACGAAGTCGGCGTCGTAGCGGCCGCTGTCCATGAGCAGCTTGGTGATGCCCAGGAAGAGCGCCGCGTCGGTGGCGGGGCGGATGGGGATCCAGTAGTCGGCCTTGGTCGCCGGCGGGCTGTACTCGGGCGTGATGGTCACGATCTTGCCGCCACGCTCCATCGTCTCGATGAAGAAGTGCGACTCGGCCATCTTGTTCTCGACGAGGTTCTTGCCGATCTGGATGGAGAGCTTCGAGAAGCGCAGGTCGTTGAAGTCGACGTCGGCCGACTGGAGGCCGTGGACGTAGGGGAAGCCCGGCGCCTGGTCGCCGTGCCAGGTGTAGTTGGACCAGAGCCGGCCGCCCTTCGCCTCCTCCGACCCGACGCCCCGGATGTCGGCGTCGAGCAGGGCCATCATGTTGCCGAAGCGGTACATGCCGTACTTGCCGATGACACCCAGGAGGCCCATGCCGCCGCGGAACTTCAGCGTGCGCGTGCCCGCCCCGCCCATGGCGTCGAGCATCTCGGGCGGGTAGCCCTCGACTTCCAGGCGCCGGCGGCCCTCGTCGCCGCTGTACGTCCGCGCGATCGCCACCAGGCCCTTCGCGAAGTATCGCTGGGCGTCCTCCCAGGAGGCGCGCACCAGCTCGTCGGAGCCGCGTGCGTCGAACAGGTACTTCGAGCGCAGCTCCGGGGTCAGGTAGGGGAAGCCGTCGTCGGCCCACGCCTTCCAGCCCTTGCGGAGGAGCGGGTACCTGAGGCGGAACGGGCCGTAGACGCGCCGATGGACCTGGTAGCCCTTGGCGCAGCCGCGCGGGTGCCAGGCCGCCGTGGCGGTGTTCCCGTACAGGTCGGCGTAGCGCCCCACGTCGTAGTTCTGCTCGGTGCGCATCACCACCCCGTTGCGCACCATCGCCCGCAGCCGGCAGGAATGGGTGTCGTTGGGCGAGCAGACGAAGGTGTACGAGCCGTCGTAGCGGTACTGGTCGCGGTAGACGTCCTCCCAGCCCCGCTCCGGGTAAGCGGCCAGCGGGTCGGCCACGTCGACGGGTTGGAGGAGGGCGAAGGGCGAGCGGCGCTGCGCGGCGAGCACCACGGCGAGGGTGGCGCTGCCGGCGGCCGCGGCGGCGAGGAACTCCCGACGGGTCAGGCGTGGCACGGTCGGCGGTCTCCGGCGCTGGGTCGACGTACGACACGGCCCGCTGCGGACGCGGGGGACGCGCGTGGTCGGGGGCCGCGCGCGGGCCGTCGCCAATCTGAACCGCTGCGCTAAGGGTTGGACAGGGCCGAATGGCACATCGCCCGGGGAGCGCCGGCACTCGCAGGACCGGGTCAGATCCCCTCGATGGAGCGCGCCGCCATGCGTGGCCCGAAGCGCGGCGCGGAGATCCCCGAGGCCTCGAGGAGGCGCTGCACGCGGCCGCGCTGACCCACGTAGGGCTCGAGCAGCTCGAGCATGCGCCGGTCGTCGCCGCGCGGCTCTCCGGCCAGGGCCCAGCAGACCAGGTTGGGCAGGTGGAAGTCGCCAACGCTGACGGCATCCGGGTCGCCGAGCGCGATGCGGGCCGTCTCGGCGGCGGTCCATGGCCCGATGCCCGGCAGCGTCTCCAGCCGGGTGCGGGCCTCGTCCGGCGGCCGGGCCACGAGCGCCTCGAGCGCCGTGGCGCGAGCGGCCAGGCGGATGATCGTCTCGGCCCGCCGCCGCTCCAGCCCCAGGGGGTGGAAGGCGTGGTAGGGGAGGGCGGCCAGGGACTCCGGCGGCGGTGGCACGAGCAGACCGGCAGCCACGTCCACCGGCCCCGGCGCAGGCTCTCCGTAGCGCTGCAGGAGCCGACGCCGCACGCGGCCCGCCTCCAGCCCCGTGATCTTCTGCTCGAGGATGGCCGGCACGAGCGCCTCGAAGACGGCGTTCGAACGCCCCATGCGCAGGCCAGGCAGGCGCCGCACGAGATCGCGCAGCAGCGGGTGCTCGGGCCGCAAGGGCTCGGGATCGTCGCGCTCGCCGACCAGGTCGGGCGCGGCGTCGAGTGCCCACTCGGCCCCCGGCCCCCAGGCCTCGATCTCGACCTCGTCGCCCAGGTGGCACAGGCGCTCGGTCGCCGGGCCCTCGGGGGTCCGGGTCGCCCGCACGACCTCCGTGCGGCCCTGGAAGCGGATCGTCGGGTCGCCCCCGCCGTGGCGCAGCGGCGCCAGCGTCAGGAGCAGGTCGACCGGGTGGCGCGGGCGGAGGCGGCGGAGCGTGGGTTCAGCTCTCCTCGGCGAAGACGTAGCGCCAGAGGAGGCCGGCCACGACCGAAGCGGCCAGCGGGCCGACGAGCCAGACGTACCAGTCGTCGAAGAACCCGGCCGCGACCGCTGGCCCGAACCAGCGCGCCGGGTTCATGGCCGCGCCGGTGAGGGGCCCGGCGAAGAGGATGTCCGCGGCGATGGCCAGCCCGATGGCCAGTCCGCCGATCTTCGGGCCGCGCGGATCCACGGCGGTGCCCAGGACCGCGAAGACGAGCAGGAGCGTCGTGACGAGCTCGATGACGATGCCCATGACCGGCGAGATGTCCGCGCCGAGCGCGGGCGTGCCGAGGTGGGTGGGGCTCCAGACGGCCTCGCTGAAGACGGCGCGCAGCAGGAGGCCGGCCGCCAGCGCGCCGGCCGCCTGGGCCACGATGTACCAGCCGGCTCGGGCGGCGGGGATCTTGCCGGCCACCAGCACGGCCGCGGTGACGGCGGGGTTGAAGTGGCCGCCCGAGACGGCCCCGAACGCGGAGACGAGAACGGCCAGCACGAGGCCGTGAGCAAGGGCCACGCCGACCAGCCCGCCACCGCCACCGGCGTAGGTCGTGACGACGACGGCGCCGGCGCCCACGGTGAAGAAGATGAACGTTCCGATCGCCTCCGCGACGAGCGCGGGGCGCAGGGTGCGATCCATCGGGTCTGGGCCTCCTCGATCCATCCGGGCCTGGGTCGGCGCCATGCTAGCCGGTCGCCCCGAGCGCCGTCTCGACAACGCTTCGGCTACGCTGGCCGCATGACCGCCACGATCCCCTCGCCGCGCATTCGCGCCTGGTGGGAGCGTCCGGGCCTGGAGGCCGTGGACGGCCGCCTGCGCATCGCCGGCCGTGATGCGGAAGCGCTCGCCCGCGCCGGGACGACGCCCCTCTACGTGTACGACCTGGAGCGCGTGCGCGAGAATGCCGGGGCGCTCCACGCGGCGCTGGACGGGACCGGGCTGGCGCACCGGCTGCGCTTCGCGCTGAAGGCGAACCGCGAGCCTGCGGTGCTGGCCACCCTGCGCGGGCTGGGAGGTCCGGGGGAGCCGGGCAGCGTGGGCATCGACGCCTGCTCGCCGGGCGAGGTGACGCACGCCCTGGCCCACGGCTGGCGCGCCGACGAGATCAGCTTCACGGGCACGAACGTCTCCGAGCGCGACCTGGACGTGCTGCTGCCGGCCGGCGTCCACCTCAACCTCGACGCGATCAGCCAGCTCGAGCGCGTGGGGCGGCGTGCGCCCGGCACGACCGTGGGCCTGCGGGTCAACCCCTCGGCCGGCGCCGGCTACCACGACGGCCTCGCCTACAGCGGCGAGCGGCCCACGAAGTTCGGCATCTACGCCGACCGGCTCGACGAGGCGGTGGCCGTGGCACGGCGCCATGACCTGACCATCGACACGCTCCACTTCCATGCCGGATCCGGCTGGCTGGGCGACGGCCTGCCCGCCTTCGAGGTGGCGCTGGCGTCGGCCACGGCGATGGCCCGCCGGCTGCTCCAGCTCGGCTGCCCGCTGGCCGAGGTCAACGTGGGCGGCGGGCTGGGCCGCCCGGCACGGGAGCACGAGCGGCCGATCGACCTCGACGCATACGCCGCCGTGATCCGGCGGCACCTGGGCCCCCTCGGCGTCGCCGTGGCCCTGGAGCCCGGCGACCACATGGTCAAGGACACCGCGATCCTGCTCGGCGAGGTGGTGACCGTGGAGGAGCGCGGCGGCACGACGTTCGTCGGCCTGGATCTGGGCTGGAACGTCCTGTGCGGCTATTTCATCTACCGCTTCGCGCAGGAGGTCGTCGTGTGCCGGGCGGCCGACGCGCCACGCACGCAGCGCGTCACCGTGGCCGGCCACATCAACGAGGCCGGCGACGTCTTCGCCGAGGACTACCCGATGGCGCCGGTCCGCGAGGGCGACATCGTGGCGCTCCTCAACGCCGGCGGCTACGAGCAGGCGATGTCGACCGACCACTGCCTGCGACCGACCGCCCCGGCGCTCTTCCTCGAGCGGTCCGACGCGGGCGCCGGGAGGGCCGACTGATGGACGTCCACGCCCTGGCCGACTTCGAGGCCCTGGCCCGCGAGGCGCTCTCACCCGAGGCCTGGGGCTACTACGCCGGTGGCGCCTGGGACGAGGTGACGCTGCGCGAGAACGAGGCCGCCTTCCGCCGCCGCTTCCTGCGGCCGCGGGTCCTCGTGGACGTCTCGCGGGTGGATACCGCGACGACCATCCTGGGCGAGCGGATCTCCTTGCCGGTCGGCGTCGCGCCGGTGGCGTTACAGGGGCTGGCCCATCCGGAGGGTGAGGTCGTGCCGGCCCGGGTGGCCGGGCGCACGGGGCTGCCCTACGTGCTCTCGACCTTCTCCTCCCGCTCGCTCGAGACCGTCGCCGCGGTGGGCAGGGGTCTGCGCTGGTTCCAGCTCTACGTCCAGCAGGACCGGCGCATCGCCGAGCAGCTCGTCCGGCGCGCCGCCGAAGCCGGATACCGGGCCATCGTGCTCACCGTGGACCTGCCGCGGCCGGGCATCCGGGAGCGCGAGCGGCGCCACCCCCTGACCGAGACCGGTGGCCTGGGCAACGTGCCGCACACGGAGGGCGCGCAGTTCATCGACGTCATCGGCGGCCTCATGGACGCCTCGCTCGACTGGGACGACCTGGCCTGGCTGCGCTCCCTCTCGGACCTGCCGCTCGTGCTCAAGGGCATCCTCGGCGGAGAGGACGCGCGCCTGGCCGTCGAGCACGGTGCGTCGGCGGTCATCGTCTCGAACCACGGCGGGCGTCAGCTCGACCGGGTCCCCGCCACGATCGACGTCCTCGAGGAGGTCGTGGCCGCGGTGGACGGGCGGGCCGAGGTCTACCTGGACGGCGGCGTGCGGCGTGGCACGGACGTGGTCATGGCGCTCGCGCTGGGTGCCCGGGCGGTCTTCCTGGGCCGGCCCTTCCTGTACGCGCTGGCCGCGGCGGGCGAGGCCGGCGTGACGCGGGCGGTCGAGCTGCTGCGCGAGGAGGTGGAGGCGGCCATGGCGCTGCTCGGCTGCCCGACGGTGGCGGCCGTCACGCGCGACCGCGTGCGCTGAGCTCAACCTTCCAGCGCGGGATCCTCGAAGACCGGCGCGCCCTCGACCAATGTCAGCAGCACGCGGGCGTCGTCGGGCAGCGTCCCCGGCGCGAAGAGGTCGCGGTCGAGGACGGCCAGGTCGGCCAGCTTGCCGGCGGTGATGGTGCCGGTCTCTTCATCGAGACCGTTGACGTACGCGGCGCCCAGCGTGAACGCCTCCACGGCCGCCCTGAGCGTGATCCGCTCGTGGGGCAGGAACGCGGCCGCGTGCCGGTCATCCGGGGAGACGCGGCGGACGGCGACCTCGATCTCCTCCAGCGGGTTCGGGGTGCTGACCGCCCAGTCGCTGCCGAAGGCGAGCCGCGCCCCGGCGCGGAGCAGCGAGCCGAACGGGTACTGCCAGCCCGTCCGTTCGGGCCCCAGGAACGGGATCGTCAGCACATCCATCTGGCGCTCGCTGACGGCCCAGTAGGGCTGCCCGTTGGCGACCACGCCGAGGGCCGCGAATCGGGCCAGGTCGGCCGGATGGATGACCTGGATGTGGGCGATCGTGTGGCGCCGGTCGCGGGCGGGGTTGCTTGCACTTGCCGCCTCGAAGGCGTCGAGCGCCTCGCGCACGGCGCGGTCCCCGATGGCGTGGACGTGGACGTGGAAGCCGAGCCCGTCGGCGCGGCGCACCACCTCGCGCAGCAGCACCGGCTCGAGGAACAGGAGCCCGCGGTTGGTCGTCGGGGACCCGTTGGCATCGAGGTAGGGCTCGAGCATCGCGCCCGTGAAGTTCTCGAGCACGCCGTCGAGCAGGATCTTCAGGCGGTCCGCCCGCAGGCGCCCGATGCGGCTCCGGTCGCGCCGGGCCGCGAACGCGTCGAGCTGCTCCAGCCCGGCGTCGCGCTGCCAGCGCTGGGCGACCACGACGCGCGCGGTCAGCTCGCCCCGTTCCGCCAGGGTCCGGTAGGCCCCCAGGTCCGTCTCGTAGCCGCTCGTCTCCTGCCAGGCGGTGATGCCCAGCCGGTGCAGCTCGGCCTGGCCGAGGCGCGCCGAGGCGAGCCACTCCTCCGCGGTCGGCTGGGGGATGTGTCGTTCGATGAGCGCGGTGGCTCCCTCGTGCAGGGTCCCCTGCGGCTGGCCGTCGGCGTCGCGCTCGATGCGGCCGTCGACCGGGTCGGGCGTGTGACGGTCGATGCCCGCCAGCTCCAGGGCGCGGCTGTTCACCCAGACGCCGTGGCCGTCTCTGTTGTCGAGGCAGACCGGGCGATCGGGGACGACGGCGTCGAGCAGGCCCCGGTCCGGGGTGCCGCCCGGGAAGGCGCCCATCGCCCAGCCGCCTCCGACGATCCAGCGCCGCTCCGGGTGGGCGGCGGCGTACTCCCCGACGCGCGCCAGGTACGTCTCCGCGTCGTCGGCGCCGCCGCGCAGGTCGCAGCGCAGGCGATCCAGGCCGGCCGTGACGGCGTGCACGTGCGCGTCCTGGAAGCCCGGCAGGAGCGTGCGGCCACGCAGCTCCACGACCCGGGTGCGGGGGCCCATGTGCTCCCCGACGTCCGCGTCCGTCCCGACGGCGACGATGCGGCCGCCACGCACGGCCACGGCCTGCGCCCGCGGACGAGCGGGATCGACGGTGTGGACGGCGCCTCCGCGCAAGACGAGGTCGGCGGGTCGTAAGGCGGTCATCGCGGGCGGAGTCTAGCGGGGGAGGGGGTCCCGGCACGCTGGGCGGCGTCCCGCACGCCTCGAGCGCCGGCGGCCGCGACGGCCATCGTCATCCCCGGCCACGGAGAGCCGTTCCAGGTTCGCTAGCCCAGCGCGACCGGTGGCACGTCGGCCAGGCTGGCCGCGGCCAGGCGTGCCAGCAACGCCTGGCGGGCGTCGGCGAAGAACTCGTGGAGCTCGCATCGGCCGTCACGTCCGCAGGGCGCATCACTCAGCACGCAGTCGATCTGGCCCCCGTCGCCCTCGACCGCCTCGACGACCTCCAGGAGCGAGATCCCGTCCGCCCGGCGTGCCAGGCGGTAGCCGCCATGCCGCCCCGCCGTGGACTTCACCAGCCCGGCCCGCGCCAGGTCGGCCATGACCTGCGGCAGGAAGTGCCGCGGGATGCGCATCGCGGCGGCGATGCGCGGAGCGCTCATGCGCTCGTCACGTGCCCGCGCCAGCGCCAGCATGGCCCGGATGCCGTAGTCCGCCCGCTTCGTCAGCTGGAGGCGCATCGGGTCAGGCCGCCTTTCTGTGCGCGAGGAGCGGGTCCGACTCCGCCGCGGCCCCCGCGATCATCGCCCAGCCGAGCAGCCCGAGCGTGGCGAGGATCGTCGCACCGGCGGCGATCAGGCCCACCACGACGACCGCTTCGGCGCCCGTGGGCAGGCCGACGGCCAGGGCCGCGACACCGAGTTGGAAGGTGACCAGGCGCGCCGTCGCGGCCGTACCCAGCAGCTGTCGCTGCCGCGCGTGCCGCGAGGCATCCCCCGGACCGATGGCCGGCACGATGTGGCCGGCCGCGCCGAGGACCGCCTGCACCGCCCAGCCGACCACGAGGGGCCCGATGGCCCAGGCGGCCGACCACCCGCCCGGATCCGCGCCGTCGACGACCGCCCGACCCGCGACCACGGCCACGCCGACGGTGAACCAGGCCACCGCAGCCAGGAGGTGCCCGGCGGCCATGCGGTGCCAGCCCGCGTCGGTCGTCCAGTGCCCGCGATCCGCGATGCAGCCGGCGACGTAGCCGACGAGCGCGACGGCGCCGGCCAGCTCGAGCAGGCCGCCTGCGCGCACGAGCGCATCCCAGCGAAGGGCGTAGCCGGCGGCGACGACTGGCGCCGCCACGGCCAGCGCGGCCACGAGCGGGGTCGCCGAGCGGCGACGGCGGATACGGCATCCCAGCACCGTCGGCAGGAAGTGGAGCAACGTGCCGGCCACGACGAGCGAGATGCAGCCGAGGACGTTGAGCCAGGCGTGCGCCGGCCTCAGCCACGGCCAGTCCGCCACGACGATCGCGGCGCCGCCGACCGTTGCGGTGCCCAGCGCGACCCCCGCCGCCAGCTGCGCCAGCCCGGCGCCGTACGCGACAGCCACGATCCCGCCACGCGGCCCGAGGCCACGGCGAAGCGGCGCGAACGTCGCCCAGCCGACGCCCGCCAGGCCGGCCAGGTAGGCGAGGCCGCCGAGCACGGCGACCGCCCCGGCTCCCGCCACCACGCCGAGCGTGGCGAGCAGCGCCCCGATGGCCACGGCGCCGATGGCCGCACTCCGCAGCCGCGCGTCGACCGGCGCGGCGGCCGCAAGGGCCGCCGCGAAGAACGGCATCATCGAGGCGATGGCCGTGCCCGCCCCGCCCGCCAGCGCGAGGTGGAGCGGTAGCCACGTGCCGCGCCTGGCCGCCTCGGGCAGAAGCGTGGCGAGGACCGCGGCGGCGAGGAACGTGCCGGCGGCCGTGAGGCCCGCGGCGGTCACGCGGCGGTCTGCACTCCGGGAGATCGGCGGGCGTCCCGAGGACGGGCCCGCGAGCTGTACGATCGGCAGGCCGCGTTCCATGGGCGTGACGATGCCTGCTCCGCGGCCCATCGGGATGGGCCGAATGGCCCGTGCGGACGGTCCGCTCGATGCGAACACTCACCACATCGCTAATCATTCGGGCCGGGCCCACGCCATCAACGGGTCCGGTGAAGGGAAGGATCGCTCGATGAGACGCTCGCTGGCACGAATCGCCGCACTCCCGGTCATCGCCCTGCTGGTGGCGGCATGCGCTTCCGGCGGGGGCGCCGTCTGGACCTACGCTCCGCAGACGCCGGGAGCGAGCCAGCCCGCCGGCTCCCCCTCCGCCGAGCCCAGCCAGCCGACGACCGGCGGCCCCTCCCTCGGGACGCTCGAGATCTCCGGCTTCGACATCGGGTTCAAGCCCAACGAGCTCACCGTGGACAAGGCCGGCACCTACACGATCAAGTTCACTAACACCGGCCAGATCCCGCACGACTTCTCGCCCGAGGGGGGCAGCGCGACCATCGTCGATCCCGGCCAGACGGCCACCATCGACATCAACGTCCCACAGGCCGGCCTGAAGTTCAGCTGTACCATCCCCGGCCACGCCGCGGCGGGGATGACCGGCACGATCGTGGTCATCCCCTGAAGTAGCCCTCTTCGGTCCGGACGGCCCCGTCACGCCTCGTGCGTGGCGGGGCCGCTCCATGTCCGGCGCCCGCCGCGCCGGTCAGCCGGTGCCGCGCAGGGCCAGGGCGGCGCCGACCCAGCCGGCCACCACCGTCACGGCATAGGCCACGCACCAGACGCAGACGGCGCCGATGACGAACAGCTCGAGATAGGTCAGGTAGGCCATGGCCACCATGCCGGCCAGCCCGAGGCCGTACGCCGCGTACAGCGCGCGCCGGTCGCCAGTCCGCCACCAGGCCAGGGCAGCGACCAACACGAGCGCGGAGAAGAGCACGCCGAAGAGCGCCACGGGGATGCCCAGGAGCTCGCTGTAGGGGCTCGTGTTCACCGTCTCGCAGCCGCGCAGCGGGCCGCAGACGGGGATGCCGCCGGTCAGCTTGACGGCCGCCAGGTAGGCCGCGATGAGCAGGCCCGCCGTGGCCAACGCGGCCAGCGTCAGCCCGACACGCCGGCGCTCCGTCACGGCGCCGGGGAAGCGGAGGGGGCGGGTGCCGTCGCCGCGTCGATGGCCACGGCGAGCGTCTCCCAGGCGAGCCCGCCCTCGATCACCTGGCCGTTCAACACGAGCGTCGGCGTCGAGTTGACCGGCACCGACGCCGCCGCATCGCGCTCCGCGGCGACCGCCGCAGCCGTGGCCGGGTCGTCGAGGTCACGTTCGAAGCGGGCGACGTCCAGCCCGACGCGCCGGGCGATCTCCACCAGCACCTCGCGTCTGAAGGCACCCCGGTTCTCACCGGCCTGATTGGCGAAGAGCCAGTCGTGGTAGGTCCAGAAGGCGCCCTGTTCACCCGCAGCCCGCGCCGCCGCGGCGGCGTCGAGCGATTCCTGGCCCAGGAAGGCGTAGTCGCGGAAGACGATGCGCAGCCGTCCCGCGGCCACGTACTCGCGGATGAGGCGCGGCTCCATGGCGTTGGAGTAGGTCGCGCAGCCGGGGCACTGGTAGTCCTCATAGACATCGAGCGTCGCGGGTGCGTCGCTGCGCCCGAGGGCGCGACCGTCCGCCAGCTCGACTGGCGTCGGGTCACCCGGCGGCAGGAGTGCAAGCGCCTCGGCGGGCCGGTTGACCAGGACCAGGACGGCCACGACCGCGAGGCCGAGCAGCACGGCCACGCCGGTGAGCCAGGCGATGGGGGAGAGGCCGCGACGGATCGGCGCCGCGGCGGACTTCCCGCCGCGGCGCTCCGCTTCTCGGCGCGCGCGACGGGAGGGGTTGGGAGCGCGTGATGACACGAGGGATCCTCCATGGTCAGGACGCGCCTGCCAGCGTAGCGCCAAGTCGGCCGACCTGCCCATGGCGCTGCTATCCTGCCCCCGATCGGCCGTGATCAGGGCGTCGACGACGGCGCCGGATCCACCGCCCACGAGGATGCGAAATGACTCTCCCCCGCGCCACCGTCGTGCGTCCCATGGCCGCTCTCGGCCTCGTGCTCTCGCTCGTCCTCGCCGCCTGCGGCGGCGCATCGGCGACTCCCACACCGACTCCCACCCCGACCCCCGCCCCGACGCCCACGGCCACGCCCACTCCGGAGCCGACCCCGGAACCGACGCCTGCCCCGACGTCCACCCAGGGGACGGGCGGTACCGGCCTCTCGGGCGCCGCCGCCGCCCTCGAGAACCTCACCTCGTACCGCTTCGCCATCTCCATCTCCGGCGACATCGGGGTGGCGGGGATTCCGACCGACACGGGTCTTGCCATGGAAGGCACGGTCGTCCTGAAGCCGGAACGGGCCGTCCAGTTCTCGATCACGGGCATGACCGGCGAGACGGCCATCACCTACATCCTCGTGGCGGACGGTGCCTACGTCGACTTCGGCACGGGCACGTTCATCCAGGTTCCTGCGGACGAGGCCAACGCCGAGTCCCTCTTCGAGACGTTCCAGCCGCAGAACCTCTTCGGCCAGGACTTCGGCGCGCTGATCGACTCGTCGGTGGCCACCAGCGAAGAGGAGAAGAACGGCGTCGCCAGCACTCATTACCACGCCGACAAGGACTCTCCCGGCGGGGCGGCCCTGGTCGCGACGTACGGCCAGGACGCCGTGTTCGACGCCTGGATCGCGAAAGAAGGCGGCTATCTGGTGAGCGTTCACCTCGTGGGCGGACGGCTGAAGGCCGGCGTGGCCGTGCCGTTCGAGATCGGCTTCGACATCTCGCACCTCGATGACCCGGCCAACGTCGTGGAAGCGCCTCGAATGTGACCGGCGGGCGCCGTCCCCGGCGCCTCATCACCGCTCAGCGCAAGTCGATGTACAGGGGCGCGTGATCGGAGGGCAGCTTGCCCTTGCGCGCGTCCCGGTCGATCTCGGCCGCCAGGCACCTTTCCATGACCTGGCGCGTGGCGAGCAGATGGTCGATGCGCATGCCCAGGCCCTTATGGAAGTTGCCGGCGCGATAGTCCCACCAGGTGTAGCGGCCGGGCTCGGGGTGGTGGATGCGGTAAGCGTCCACGAGCCCCCAGTCGAGGAGCGCCTGGAAGGCCGCCCGTTCGGGCGCCGAGGTGTGGGTCGTGCCCACGAAGTCGGCCGGATCGTAGACATCGACGTCGGCCGGGGCGACGTTGAAGTCGCCGCCCACGACGAGCGGCCGGTCGGGCTCGGCCGACGCCTCCAGCCACCGGCGGAGCCGGGCGAACCAGTCGAGCTTGGCGGCGTAGAAGGGCGTGGCCAGCGCCCGGCCGTTGGGGGCGTAGATACTCACGACGCGGATGCCCCCGCAGGTCGCGGCGACCATGCGCGCTTCGTGCGCCGGCTCGTCGTCGGCCGCGGCGCCCGGCCGCACCGGCCCCAGCCCGAAGTTCGTGACCACGTCCTCGACGCCCACGCGGCTGGCGATGGCGACCCCGTTCCAGCGCCCCTCGCCGTGGTGCACCAGCTCATAGCCAGCCATGCGGAAGGGCATCGTCGGCGCGGCGTCGTCGGATAGCTTCGTCTCCTGCATCAGCAGGACGTCCGGCGACGCCTGGGCGAGCCAGCCCTCCACGCGCTCGAGGCGCGCCTTGAGCGAATTGACGTTCCAGGTCGCGATGCGCACCGATCCAGCCTAGACCCACAGCCGGAGCCGTTGTCCACCGTTCATCGAGCGCGCCGCGGAAGCGGTGGATAACTCCGCGCCCCCCGGCGTCATTTGGTGGATAACCGCGTTGACCTGCCGGCGGCGCGCGGCCTATGGTTCTCCTTGCCCGAAGGAGCTTGTGGCGATCCGGGACCTGTGATCACATCAAGGGTCGCGGAACGCGCGGTTCCTTCGGGCGTTTTGTTGCCCTCGGCGCCCCCGTGCGCGCCGGGTCGGGTCCACGCGCGGTCAGGCTCGCCTGGCGGTCGGCCACGTGCCCGTGACCTGGCGGAGGATCGCGAACTCCCCGAGGTGATAGGCGTTGTGGTCGGCCACGATGCGGACCTCGCGCAGGACCGTGTGACCGGGCGTGCCGACGATGACCGCGAGCGGGTCCGTGGCCGGGTCGGCCACGAGCTCGCGGAGCGCCTTCTGGTCCGCCTGGAACGCGCGCACGGTGGCCGCGAACCGCTCGGGCGTGGCCTGGGCATCGGGCGCCGGCCAGTACCCCTCCGGCCAGTCGGGCGAGACGTGACCGGGGTCGCGGATGTACTCGAGGATGTCCCATTGGGCGATCCGCAGGTGCTCGAGGAGGTGCCACGGCGTGTAGGGCACGTTCGGTGGCCGCATGTTGATCGCGTCGTCGGGAAAGTCCGCGACCGCCTCCTCGAACGTCATGTGCGCGTCCTGCGCATCGAGGAGAGCGAGAAGGTGCTCCCGAAGTGCCTCGCTGTCCATGGGCGGCCTCCTGTCCATCGTGGCCGAGTGTGACAGGATGCCCGCCGCCGGCGCGTGCCCCCGCCTCGCGGCGCGTGGTAGCGTGACCGCATGCCGGCCGGCGACCTGACGTTCCAGGGCGATCTTCTCCTGCGCATCCTCGTGGCGGCCGTGCTCGGCGCGGCGATCGGCATCGAGCGGGAGATGCACGATCACCCCGCCGGCACGCGCACCCATCTCCTCGTCGCCCTCGGCTCGGCGCTCTTCACCGTCCTGTCGGCGCACGGCTTCGGCGGCGGCACGGGCGACCCGACGACCGTGGACCCGACGCGCATCGCCGCCCAGATCGTGACCGGCATCGGCTTCCTCGGCGCGGGCGCGATCATCCACTACGGCACGTCCGTGAGGGGCCTCACGACGGCCGCCA
>LDXM01000024.1 GCA_001443375.1 Chloroflexi bacterium CSP1-4 | reverse complement strand
CGCGTCGCGCGGGTCCCAGCGCTCGGCCAGGAGCGTCACCTTCACGTCGTGGCCGACGACCTCCTCGGGCGCCTCCTTGATCTGCTGGATCATCGATCCGGCGTAGGGGCAGAAGGGCGTGGTGAGGATCATCTTCACCTCGGTCTGGTCGGGGCCGGTGATGATCTGCTTGATGAGGGCCAGCTCCACGACGTTCATGCCGATCTCGGGGTCGACGACCGTGCGCAGCGCGTCGAGGATGGCCAGCTCCTTGGCTCGCGCCATGGGGTCGAAGGCGGGCGCCTCGGGCGCGGCGGGGGGCGGAGCGGCGTGGGCGCCGGTGTCGGGGCTGGTGGCGGTCTGATCGGTCATGGCCGCTAATCCTAGCACCAGGGTCGGGATTGACCCGAGGGAGGCCGGCCGGTCAGCGCGCCGCGACCTCGATCGTCGGCGTCACGACCACGCCGATGAGGTCGCGCAGGTCCTCCGGCAGGTCGCCGGCGGCGCAGTCGTTCCGCCGGGTACGGCCAAGCCGCAGCCGGTGCAGGCTGTCGGCTCAACTGGACCGCGTTCGTCAGCTTGCGGCATCGGCACGCGACCTCGCAGGCCTACGATTTCGGCGACGTGGCAGAGCATATCGGCGGCGGTGCCAGATCGAGGAGGCTCAACCCGGCCGGGATGCTCATCGTCAGCGAGTCGGTCCACGGCGCGGTGTCGGAGTCGCGCGTCGCGGTGAAGTCCCAGGTCACCTGAGGGATCGCCCCTCGAGCCTTCGCCGCCAGCAGGAGCTCGTCGAGGATGAAGACGGCCGTCACCCCGGGCTCGGACTAGCACGATCCCGCGGTGGTGACGCGATCGTCTACGCCTCGCCCTCACGCGGGGTGAAGTCGAGGGCGGCTGAGTTGATGCAGTAGCGCAGGCCGGTGGGCCTCGGACCATCGGCAAAGACGTGGCCCAGGTGGGCGCCGCAGGACGCGCACAGCGCCTCCGTCCGCACGATGCCGTGACTCGCGTCCGTGCGCGTCGTCACGTGACCCTGCTCGACGACCTCCCAGAAGCTTGGCCAACCGGTGCCCGACTCGAACTTGGTGCCCGAGTCGAAGAGCGGCGCGAGGCACACGACGCAGCGGTAGATCCCGTTGCCGTGATGATCCCAGTAGGCGCCGCTGAAGGGCGGCTCGGTCGCGGCTTCCCGGGTCACGGCGTACTCGATGGGACTGAGCCGCTGGCGGAGTTCCTGTTCGTCCATGGGGGCATTCTCGCTCGTCACCCGCAAGCGGGTTCGACAGCCGCCCGGCGGCCCCGCCGGTTGTCCGGGAGCCGCAGTCCCTGATCGCGCCCGTGGTCGCCGCGCTGTGGCCAGAGTCGCCGGCGATTTCGCCCCACCACCGGCACCGGCGAGCACGCCTCGTGCTCGCGTTCCCCGACCGGGGCAGCAGCCAGAAGAGGTTATTCTGGCTTTGCCAGCTCGCCAGCCGCAGGCTCGACGTTCAGAGACCGACGGGGCATCGATCGATTCGTTTGACCGGGTCGCCACGCCGCAGTCGGCCTGAGCGCTCGACTGCGGCGTACCCGCCCACGTTCACCTCACAGTGGGCGCGCTGCCGCTCGTCGCGCCACGATCCTTGAAGCGTGCTGCTTCGTCGGAGCCGCCGGTGGCGTCGCCGGCGCTGTACGAATGAGCCCCGGCGCCCGCTAGCCTGCCGCGATCGACGATCAGGTATTCCTCGCGTATCGGACGACCATCAAACCAGCACTCCAGGATCTCGCGCACTCCGGCCGCATAGCGGGCTTGCGCGGACAGCGACGAGCCTGACACGTGGGGCGTCATCCCGTGGTGGGGCATCGACCGCCAGGCATGATCCCTGGGAGCCGGCTGCGGGAACCAGACGTCTCCGGCATACCCGGCAAGCTGGCCGCTTTCGAGCGCCCGCGCGATCGCATCGCGGTCGCAGATCTTGCCCCGGGCGGTGTTGACGATGTACGCGCCGCGCTTCATCTTGGCGATGAGGGCGTCGTCGAAGAGGTGCTCGGTCTCAGGATGCAGGGGCGCGTTGATCGTGACCACGTCGCAGACACGCACCATCGACTCGGCGTCCGGGTGGTACGTCACGCCGAGCTCGCGCTCGACTTCCTCCGGGAGTCGGTGTCGATCGGTGTAGTGCAGGCCCACCTCAAACGGCTTCAGCCGCCTGAGTACAGCGGAACCGATCCGGCCGGCAGCGACTGTCCCGACTTGCATTCCTTCAAGGTCGTATGACCTGGCGACGCAGTCGGCGATGTTCCATCCGCCCTTGACGACCCACTGATAAGACGGGATGTAGTTGCGCACCAGCGACAGGATCATCATCACCACATGCTCGGACACGCTGATGCTGTTGGAATAGGTGACCTCGGCGACAGTGATCCCACGCTCGATCGCCGCTTTTAGATCAACGTGGTCCGAGCCGATCCCCGCCGTGACAGCCAGCTTCAGCCCGGGCGCCTTCGCGATCCTCTCAGCCGTCAGGTAGGCAGGCCAGAACGGCTGGGAGATGACGATCTCAGCGTCCGGGAGCTCTCGCTCGAAGACCGAGTCCGGCCCGTCCTTGTCCGACGTGACAACAAACGCGTGGCCGCGTTCCTCGAGGAACCGCCGCAGCCCGAGCTCCCCGGAAACGCTGCCGAGAAGCTCACCCGGCTCGAAGTCGATCCGCTCGGGGGTCGGCGTGGTCTGACCGTCGTAGTAGCGCTCGATCCTCGGGATCGCGTCTCGAGCGTACGACCTCGGATACCCGTCAACAGGATCGTCGTACAGGACACAGAGAACCTTTGCCACCGCTGCCTCACCTTCCTCGCCTGCGCCCTGGGCTGGCCCGCGGATGCTACACCTCCGTGAGCGCAGTTCGCGAGGTTGGAAGCGACGGGCAGTTCGGCGGTGAAGGTCGAGGGCCTCGAGCGACTCCTACTCGATGACGATCTCGAGCCGCCGATGCGCCTCTCGCAGCGCGGCCTCGACCTCCGCCGGCGTCTCGGCCCGGGCGAACATGAAGCCGAGGTAGCGATCCCCCTCCGGGAGCGGCACGACCCGGCCGCCGGGCGGGATCGTGATCACCAGGCCCTCGATTCCCGGGACCGCAATCGCCTCGGCCCGGCCGTTGACCTCGCGGAGCGTCCCGGCCCGCGGGATCGGGAGCATCATCACGCCGGCCGCCGCGTGCTCGCGCTCGAGCGACGGAAGGGGCAGCCCCGCCGCGTGGCGGATGATCAGCTCCTCGAGCGGAACGCCGGCCCCGAAGTGGAGCGTGCGTGCGCAGAGCCCGCCGATCGATCGGGCAGCGACCTCGAGCACCCACGCTCCGCCCTCGTTCAGGCGGAGCTCGGCGTGGATCGGGCCCTCGGTCAGGCCGATCGCCCGCGTCGCGGCGGCGGCGGTCGCCTCGACGAGCGACTGCGTCTCGGCCGGCAGCCGCGACGGCGTGACGTAGATCGTCTCCTCGAAGTACGGTCCGACGAGCGGATCCGGCTTGTCGAAGATCGCGAGGACCTCGAGGCGGCCGCCGCGGAGCAGACCCTCGACCGCAACCTCGACCCCCGGGATGAAGTCCTCGACGACGATCCGCTGCGGCTCTTCGCCGGGTGGGCAGACATCCGGGGAGCGGACGATGGCTGCCACGCGGGCGAACGCGCCGGCGAGCTCGTCCGGATCGTCCGCACGTATGACACCGCGACTCCCCGACAGGTCGACGGGCTTGACGACGACCGGGAACGTCGGCGACGGGACCTCCTCGGGATCGGCATCGGCAGGCCACGTCCGGAAGCGGGGCGTGTTGAGCCCGGCCGCCGCGAGCAGCTCGCGGGTCCGCGCCTTGTCCCGGCTGGCCGCCACCGCCCCGAACCGGTTGTGCGGGAGGCCGAGGGCGGCCGCACCGGCGGCGGCGACCAGCGTCGAACCGTCGTCGATCGGGATGACCGCATCGAGGGGGTGCTCTTGCGCGTAGTCGACGATCGCCTGTCTCCCGGAAGCGACGTCCGTGAGGCTGAGGGCGAGCCAACGTTCCCCCATCACATCCGCGACCGCCGGCCGTTCCTCCATGCCGACCACGACCTCGATGTCGAGCGCGCTCGCGGCCTCGATGAAGTCGGCCGTTCGATACGTCCGCGACGGGATGAGGAGCAGGATCCGGGTCATCGCCCCCAAGTATCGACGAGCCGGCCGATTGCGCCATCCGCCGCGGCTCGCGCTCTTCACCGGTTCGCCCCGGCCGCGATACGATGCGCGCGATGGCCGATGCTTCGCAGCCGCTCCTCAGGGTGACCGCCGCCGCCCGCGCAAAGATCTCCCGCGCCGCGACGAGTGCCGGCCACCCGGACGCCTGCCTCCGGATCGCCGTGACCGCCCGGCATGGCGCACGCTTCGCGTACGACTTCGGGCTCATCGAGCCGGCCGACGCCGCCGCGCTCGACATCGTCGTCGAGACCGACGGGTATCGCGTCTACGTCGACCCGGCCAGCGTTGAACGGCTCCGCGGCGCGACGATCGACCTCGACGACTCGGCGTCGGGCGGCGCTATCACCATTGACAACCCGAACGAGGGGTGGGCCGATCCCCTCGCCGCGCGGGTCCAGCAGGTCCTCGACCGGCAGATCAACCCCGGCATCGCATCCCACGGTGGGTACATCGACCTCCTCAACGTGCGCGACGGCGTTGCCTACATCGAGATGGGCGGAGGCTGCCAGGGCTGCGCCCAGGTCGACGTCACGCTGCGCCAGGGGGTCGAGGTCGCGATCAAGGCGGCGGTCCCCGAGATCCTCTCGATCGTCGATACGACCGACCACGCGAGCGGCACGAACCCCTACTTCCAGCCCGCCAAGAAGTAGGCCCGGATGAAGGTCCGAGCTCGGCTCGGACTCGGGTCTGGCGGGCGCTCGGGGACCTCTCGCCAGGCGCGGGGACTCGCCGATCTGGACGCCTTCGGGCCGGCCGGTTCGAACGCAAAGGCTGTGCGGTCACGGTCTCCTGCGGTTCATCGGCTGACGGGAACGAGGTGGATCGCGTTGGTCAGTTCGGTCAGCGTGCCGTCAGCCGCCACGACGTCGAGGCGGAGATGGTCGCGGAGCGGACGGCCGCCGTCCGGCGGGTCGACGCGAACCGTCCGCTGGGCGTCACCGGATTCGATCGCGTCGGCCACCTCCGGCCCGCGCACCGACACGACCCGCGCGGTCATCCCGCGCCCCCCAACGATCCGCCAGTCGACCTCGAGCGGCCCGCGTGGGTCGATCGCCAGCTCGTCCCCGATTGCGGCCCGGTGCCCGTCCGACGCCCTCGCCCGGAGCTCGAGGCGGGGACCGATCGGATCGCGACTCATGGCGACCCGGCCGGTCCGGCTCCCGCCCAGGACCGCGTCTCGCGTGAGCTCGCGCGCCAGGACCGACGTGGTCGGCGTCCCGATCGGCTGACCCTCCGCCCGGAAGGCGTGCATCTCCGATCGGATCGGCACGTCGTCGTCCGTGGTTCCCGCAGGGCGAAGAGGCCCGTTGAATATTGACGCGAAATGTGAAAGAATGGCCGCAATTCCGAGTGGGTTACTCGGAATTACGGGACACGTCGAATGTGGCGCCGAGCAGATGCACTCTCAGACCGAACGCGGGCCGCCCGCCCGCCCAGCCCGGTCCGCGATGACGCTGGCGCGGTGCTGCGATCCGATCGCGTCGCTCCAGCGGCGCCAGGACGGGCCGGGGCCGACTCAAGCGAGGACACGCGCGGCCGGCCGCTCGAGTTGGTCCCGGCCGTCGGCGGCCCTGTCGACGACGCGCTTGGCGCGTACTTCGGCGAGATCGGCAAGCTCAGCCTCCTGACGGCCGAGGAGGAGGTCGTGCTCGCCAAGGCGATCGAGCTGGGCCGTCAGATCGTCGGTGAGCCGGAGCGGGCGGTCTTCTCGCTCTGGGAGTGGACGACGCGGGAGACCGAGCGCGAGACGCGCGCCTCGCACCCTGCCTACCGGTTGCCCTTCGCCGCCGAGGCCGAGCGCATCGTCCGCTCTGCCTTGGAGGCCGCCGTGGCCGAGGGCTGCTTCCCCGCGCCGCCTGACATCCCGCCGGTCGGCGACGGCGGACGGGCGGGCGAGGGGGCACTCGTCCGCCAGGCCCGATCACTCGTGGCCGCTTATCGCCGGCTCGACCATCCTGCTCAGACAGAGCGAAGTCGGACCCTAACCGGTGCGGGGCGCGGCCGAAGAGCCAACTGGGCTTTCGCGCTCCTCGATCTCGTGTCGCGTCCGGCTGATCCCAGCGCAGGCGATGAGCCGGACAGCGTGGTCATCCGTACGCTCGAGACTTGGGCCCGCGACCAGCTCGCCCTCCCGGCCATACGGCGCTGGATCGACGATGGTCACGACCCCGACCTGTTGCAGCGGATGGGCCACTCGCCGACAGCCGCTCAGTCTCCCGGAGTGACGTGCGCGGGCGAACTCGTCGGCCTGGCACAGGCGGCCCGTGAGCGGCTCATCACGGCCAACCTGCGCCTGGTCGTCAGCGTCGCCAAGGCGTACGTCTCCCGCGGCGCTCCCGCACTGAGCCTGTCTGACCTCGTCCAGGAGGGCAACATCGGGTTGATGCGCGCGGTCGAGAAGTTCGACTACACGCGCGGCTTCAAGTTCTCGACCTACGCCCACTGGTGGATCCGCCAGGTGATCACGCGGGCCATCGCCGAGAAGTCCCGGACGATCAGGCTCCCGGTGAAAACCAGCGATGAGCTGTTCCGGGCTCTTCGGGTTTCGCGCGAGCTGGCGTTCGAGCTCGGTCGAGAGCCGACGATCGATGAGATCGCCGCAGCGACGCCGACCGAGTCTGGCGTCCGGATCACACGGGAGCGACTCTGCGAGATCCTCTGGGTCGCGCGGAAGCCGATCTCGCTCGACCTGGCCGTGGGAGAGGAGGGCGACGCCACGCTCGGCGACTTCATCGAGGACCAGCGCGCACTCGCCCCCCTCGACGCTGCCTGTGATCGGCTCCTTCAAGAGCAAGTCGACGCCGTCCTCAACTCCCTCACGGGGCGCGAACGGCGGATCCTTCGACTCCGCTTCGGCCTCGATGACGGGCGGGTTTGGACGCTCGCGGAGGTCGGCGCCGAACTCCGCGTGAGCGGCGAGCGGGTCAGGCAGATCGAGGAGCAGGCGCTCGCGAAGCTCCGCCACCCAAGTCGCTCGCGGAAGCTCCGCGGCTTCCTCGACTAGATCGGACGGGAGGGCGAGGCGTGTCTCATGGTCCTGGTGTCAGCGGTCCGGCGGACGCCAGCACCGGCGCCTAACGGTATGGACATCCAGGCCTTCAACGCGTGGCTGACCGCCCTCGGGGAGGCCTTCGAGCGGCGCGATGCGGACGCCACAACCGCTCTGTTCGCACCCGGCGCCGCTACGCTGCCCGGATGTTCCTCGGCATCGACCATCTCGTGATCGCCGTCGCCGATCCCGGCGACGCGGCGGCGCAGCTCGAACGGGAGCTTGGCCTCGCGGCGACCGGCGGCGGCCGGCACGACGCGCTCGGGACCTTCAACCGGCTTGTCTGGCTCGGTGACACGTACCTCGAGCTCATCGGGGTCTTCGAGCGGGCGCTCGCCGAGCGGTCGTGGATCGGTGTGCCGACTGTGCGGATGCTCGAGATGGGTGGCGGGCTCGTAACCTGGGCGATCGCGACCGACGCGCTCGGGGCCGATCTGGCCGCGCTCCGCGCCGCCGGCTCCGATCTCGGCGACCCGATCGCCGGCGAACGGCGGCGCGCCGACGGGGCCGTCGTCAGCTGGCGGCTCGCGACGCCGCGCCTCCTCGGGCCGTCCGAGCCGCCCTTCCTCATCGAGCATGACTCGGCTTCGGCCGAGTGGACGCCTGCCGACCGTGCCGCCCGGTTGGCTCTGGCTCACCCGCTCGGAGGGTCGGTCAGGCTCGAGGCGCTCGAGCTGGCCGTCGACGACGTCAGCCGGACGATCCCGCGCTTCGCCCGCACGGCAGGACTCCGGTTCCGGCCGTCTCTCACCGGCGGCGGCTCCCGCGACGCGGGCGTCGGCGGCCAGATCGTCCGGCTGCGCCCTCGACGCGGCGGGTCCGGATCGGCGGTCATCCGCCTCGCCGCGCCCGTGCCCGAGGAACGGGACGTCGAGCTCCTCGGCTGCCGCTGGGTCGTGCGTCCGGCGCGCTGAGCCGCCGTTCGGTCACGACATCCAAGACGGTGAACAGGAGGCGCTGGGCGTGCCCGGATGGAGGTAAGTCGCGGCTCGGTCCCGGCCCGAGCTGCGGCGCGACAATCTGCAGAAGCTCCGAGATGTGGCGCTTCTCATCACGCCTCGACAAGTAGATCCTCGCCCAGGGCTTGCACCACCCGGGAGCGCACGGGTCGCTCGGCCGGTCCGCCGAGGACGGCGCCGGAGGTCACGTCGAACTCGCTGCCGTGGCAGGCACACGTCACCGTGGTTCCGTCCAGCTCGCCGCTCGCGAGCGAGCACCCCTGATGAGTGCAGGTGTCGTCGAAGGCGTACAGGTGACCGTCCGCACTCGCCACGTTCACCTTCGTCCCCGCGACGTCAAAGACGCGCATCTGCCCCTTGGCGACGTCCTTCGAGTTACCAACTCGTACCAGCACGACCTTCACCTCCAAAATCGACGTGCGTTAGAAAGGATGAGGTCGGGGAGGCCGCCGAAGAGGAGCCCGGTGGTGCCGTCGTCGCCCTTGCCCGTGGCCACGGCGCTGTCGGCGATGGCCGGTCGACGGCCGGCGCTCACATCAGGCCCCGACTACCACATCAGGCCCGCGTCGCGCGGGTCCCAGCGCTCGGCCAGGAGCGTCACCTTCACGTCGTGCCCGACGACCTCCTCGGTCGCCTCCTTGATCTGCTGGATCATCGATCCGGCGTAGGGGCAGAAGGGCGTGGTGAGGATCATCTTCACCTCGGTCTGGTCGGGGCCGGTGATGATCTGCTTGATGAGGGCCAGCTCCACGACGTTCATGCCGATCTCGGGGTCGACGACCGTGCGCAGCGCGTCGAGGATGGCCAGCTCCTTGGCTCGCGCCATGGGGTCGAAGGCGGGCGCCTCGGGCGCGGCGGGGGGCGGAGCGGCGTGGGCGCCGGTGTCGGGGCTGGTGGCGGTCTGATCGGTCATGGCCGCTAATCCTAGCACCAGGGTCGGGATTGACCCGAGGGAGGCCGGCCGGTCAGCGCGCAGCAGGCTCGGCGACCGGCGTCACGACCACGCCGATGAGCTCGCGCAGGTCCTCCGGCAGGTCCGCGGCGTCGGCGAGTGTGAAGCCCGGGCCATCAAGGGAGCCATCGGGGGCGAAGAAGTCGGCGTAGCGGGCGCGGTCGCCGGCGGCGTAGCGGAAGGCCTCGGCGATGCCGACCTTCTTCAGCTCCGGGTTCTCGACCTGGATCTGGCGCCAGTCGAGGCCGTGGGTGCGCATCTCGAGCAGGTTGCGCACGGTGAGGCGGCTGCCGTAGCAGAAGGGCTCGCCGTTCATGACCAGCGGGTCCGACTTGACCCACTTGATGGTCATGCTCAGACCACCGTCTCGTCGAGGATTCCCGCGCCCTTCCAGATGAAGCGCGCCACCTTGTTCCCCTTGTGGTCGCCGGGGATGGCGCGGTGGAGCCGGAGGCGCTTGAGCCAGGCTTCGACGAGCAGGCCGAGGGCCTGGCCGTCGTCGGGCGTGAGCACGGCGACGGCGGCCTGGCGCAGGGCGATCAGCAGCGTCGCCGAGTCCTTGACCGGGACGTGTCGCCGGCGGTAGATGGGCACGAGCCACTCGGCGTACTCGGTGACGAAGCGCTCCTCGCCCGTTTCCAGCGCACGCGCCAGCTGCTCGATGTGCTGCTCGTGGTCGCGCAGGAAGCGGCGCAGCATCGTCTCGTCGTAGCGCTCGGTGAGGCTGGGATCCGCGCTGACCGCGGCCTTCAGGGCGAGCGGCGCGATGCGGGCGCGCTCGCGGCGCAGCCGCGCGGCGGCGTCGGTGCGGCCGACGCTGGGGTCGGCGGGCGACAGGCCCAGGGCGGGGTGGCTCATCTCGGCGGCAAGTGTAGCGGCTCGTCGTCGGTGAGTGACGGCGGCGCTGGCCGGGCTCTGTCCCCGCCGCTCAGCACGTGCCGTCCTCATACGAACGCACCTGGAACCGTAGAAGGCTGGGGTGCCTGTCGTTCGCTCATACGCACGCCGCAGGCGCGGTTGGGTACGCCCTGGCCTTTCCAGCACGGCTCGTGGCTTCTAACGTTCCGTGGCCGTGCGTATGAAGACCAGGTGGCAATCCAGGGACCCAGCAACGTGATGAGTGACGGCGGCGCCAGCCGCTAGCATCTCCGCGATGACCATGCCGAACCTTCGACGCGGCCTCGCCTACGGCAGCGGTATGGCGCTGCCCTTCGCCGCCGCCTGGGCGGTCGCGGCCGCGGTCCTCGACCTCGGCGCCGGACTGGTGCTCGTGGCCGCGATCGCCGGCTGGCTGATCGGCACGGCTGCAGCGCTCGGCGCGGAGCCGGGCACGATCCGCCGCACCCGGGGCACCGTCACGCTCGCGATCGCGGTGAGCCTCGCCACGTGGCTGGCGGCGACGGTCGGGACCTACCTCCTGGGCCTGGCCATCCTGCCCGGCTCGACACTCCCCTTCCTCGAGCGCATGGCCAACGCCCCGTTCCTCGACACCATCGCCCTCCAGTTCCTGCCGCTCGGCCCGCTGGAGCTGGGCGCCCTCGCCTTCTTCGGCTGGCTGGGCGCCCGCTAGGCTCGAGGCTCGATCACCTCCTCGGCCATCCCGGACGGCGTCAGCTGCTCGGTCAGCAGGCGGAAGAAGCGCTCCGGCGCGGCGGCTTCCCCATCGAGCGAGCACCATGTCCGCAGCAGGCGCTCGCCGCCGGCGTACGAGAAGACGTAGGTGCGCCAGAGCGGGTGCGAGATGAACTCGATGCGCTTGTCGGCGCGCTCGGGCGTGTCGAGCGCGTGCTCCACGAGCCAGGCGCGGACCGCATCCGCCGGCCGACCCTCGGCGTGGAGCAACAGCGCCGCGTCGCCGCCCACGCCCCTGGTGCTCCGACGCGCATCGGCGATCGCCTGCGCCTGCGCCGCATCGTCGGCGCCGGCCTGGATCCCGGCCACCGCGAAGGCGCCGACGAGGAGTTCGCGCCACGCGTCGCGCGGGAGCGTGAACGTCCGCCCCATCTCCGCCAGCCCCTCCGACACGTAGCACTCCGGAGCGTTGAGCAGCAGCAGGCTGGCCTCGAGGCGCCCCTGCGCGCGGACCAGGCGTGCCTCCTTCCAGGCGTGCTCGAGATGATGGCCGGGGAATGTCTCGTGGCTCAGCGTGCCGATGAGGTCCGGCAGGCGGATGGGCAGGTCCGTGTTCAGGTCAACGCGCGAGCGCAGGCCGCCGTCGTACCAGTTGTAGCCACTCCACGGCTGGCCGCGCACGAGCGAGACACGCAGGGACTCCCCCTCGGGGGCCGCGAAGACCGGCGATGAAGCCTCCCGCAGGCGGGGCACGAGCCAGTCCACGAGGGCCGGGAGGCGCTCGACGGGCACGACCAGGCGGGCGTCCCAGGCGTCGATCCGGGCGCGCAGCTCCCCGGAGCCGGGCAGCGCGGCGTCGAGCGCGGCACGGGCCTCGGCATAGGTCGCGGCCGAGAGGGCCTCCGGCGCGGCGTCGAAGCAGCGGGTGACCTCCTCCACGTAGGGGAGCCGCTCCCCGGCCTCGCGGGCCGCGAGCGTCTCGATGGCCACCAGCTGGCGGTCGAGCCAGCGCGCCCGATCCGGCTCCGCCACCGCGGCCACGCGCGTCCGCAGCTCCCGGGCATCGTCGGCCAGCCGCGCTGCGGGCCGCAGCGGCTCCATGTCCACCTGCCCCTTGAGATCGCGCGGCCCGTAGTAGCCGTCGACGATCCCGGGGATGCGCTGGTCGAGGCGAAGGCCGAGCAGCAGGTAGTCCCGGGCGATCGGGTCGGGAGCGGGGACCAGCGTCTCGCCGCCCACCGCCTGCACCCAGGTGCGGTCGCTCACGCGCCGCCGCCGCCCGTCTCGCCGACGAAGGGCATCCCGTCCTCGGCCGCCTTGAGGCTCATGCGCAGCGCGGCCGTCTTCTGCGCGGCCACCTCGCACACGTAGTCGGCCTCCTCGGCCTTCGTCATGGGGCGGCCGCGGACCTGCTCGCGCGGGCGCCCGACTCCCAGCCAGACGAGGTGATAGCGGTCCATCGAGCCCCAGGCGGCCGCCAGCAACGCGTCCGATGCGCGGATCCAGGCGCGCAGGGCGGTCAGCGAAGGGTCCGCTTGCAGCCGCTCGCCTTCGGCCACCAGGCTGCGGTTGCTGGCAATGAGCTCGTGGCGGGTCACGCGCCCTCTCCCTCACCTCGGATGAAAGCCTCGCGGTCGGCGCGGGCGCGCCGTGTCCAGGGCCCCGGGCGCCCGTCGCCGACGGGCGCGCCGGCGTATCGCGTGATGGGCAGGATGCCGGCCACGCTCGAGGAGAGGAACGCCTCGTCGGCCTCGACGAGGTCTCGCGTCGTCAGCCAGCCCTCGTGCGGCGCGAGCCCGACGCGCGCCGCCCAGCCGAGCAGCCAGCCGCGGGTCGTTCCGGGCAGGATGGCGCAGGCGAGCGATGGGGTGGCGAGTTCCCCTCGGCGCACCAGGAAGACGTTCGACGTCGTGGCCTCGGAGAGGAAGCCGTCGATGGTGAGGAAGAGCGCGTCGTCCGCACCGGCTGCGCGCGCCTCCAGCCGAGCGTGCACGTAGTCGGCGCGGCTCGTCGTCTTCAGCGCCACGAGCGGGTTCTCCGGGTCTCGCCGGATGGCGCTGGCAACCACGTGCAGGCCGCGCTCCAGGTGGTCCGGCGGCGGCGGCACGACCGGCCAGGCCTGCACGACGACGGTCGGCGGCGGCACCTCGCCGTGCGGCAGCAGGCCGCGCGCGACGATCGGGCCGCGGCTGACCGTGATGCGGATGGAGGCATCAGCCTCGGGGCCATCGAGGGCCTCCGCCGCCAGGAGCTGGGAGATGGCGCCGGCGAGTCGAGGCTCGACGTCGTCGGGCAGGGCGATGGACAGCCCCGTGGCCGAGCGGCGCAGGCGGGCGGCGTGCTCGGGCAGCTCGGTGGGGTGGCCGCCGCGGGCGCGCAGCGTCTCGAAGACGCCGTCGCCGAGCTGGAAGCCGCGGTCGAAGGCCGAGAGGTGCGGGCCGTCAGCGGGCAGCAGCCGGCCGTCGACCCAGACGTGCGCGGGGCGGTGCGTGGTCACGGCTGGGATCATCGGGCCGGAGGCCTACGCCTCGACCGCCCCCAGCGCCGAGAGCGGCCCGTGCGCCTTGGCTCGGGTCTCCTCCCACTCCTCGGTCGGGTCCGAGCGCCAGGTCATGCCGCCCCCGACGTGGAGCGTCAGCCGCGAACCATCGGCCACGAACGTGCGGATGAGGATGGACGAGCCCATCGCGCCGTCCGCCCCGATCCACAGCGCCGTCCCCGTGTAGGGCCCGCGCCGCACCGGCTCCAGGGCCTCGATGACCTCCATGGCCCGGATCTTCGGGGCGCCGGTGATCGAGCCACCGGGGAACGAGGCGGCCAGCAGGTCGAAGGCATCGCGGCCGCCGCCCAGCCGCCCCGTGACCGTTGACACGAGGTGTTGCACGGCGCCGGTCCGCTCCAGGCGGCAGAGGCGCGGCACGCGCACGCTGCCCGGGATGCAGACGCGGCCGAGGTCGTTGCGCAGGACGTCGACGATCATCACGTTCTCGGCGCGGTCCTTCTCGCTGGCCAGCAGCTCCGCGGCCAGCGCACGGTCTTCCTCGGGCGTGGCGCCGCGCGGCCGCGTGCCCTTGATGGGGTCCGTCGCCACGCGCCCATCCGCGTCCAGGGCGAGGAACGGCTCCGGGCTGGCCGACAGGAGCGCCCGCCCCTTCCCGAGGTCCAGGTACGCGGCGTGCGTCACCGGGTCACCGGTGCGCAGCCGCCGGTAGAGGGGCCAGGTCGGGCCGGCCCAGGGCGCCACGAGGCGTCGAGCGACGTTGGCCTGGTAGATCTCGCCGCGCGCGATCTCGTCACGCACGCGCTCGACCATCGCCTCGAAGGCCCGGCGGTCGAGGTTCGACGCGAAGGCCCTGGGGGGATCGGGTGCCGGGGCCGACGCCGGGGCCCCGCTGGGCTCGGGCGCCAGGAGTCGATCGAGCAGCTCCGAGCGTCGACGCCGCAGGCGCTCGAGGTCCCCGTCGACCGCCCGACCGACCAGCCAGGCCGCCCCGTTGGCGCGGTCCCAGGCGACGACGAGGTCATGCAGGGCGAGGCGGATCTCCGGCAGCGGCTGGTCGCTCGCCGCGAGGCTCGGCAGCCGCTCGAAGCGCCGGCCGAGGTCGTAGCCGAGGAAGCCGGCCAGGCCGCCCGTGAACGGCGGCGCGGCCGGGTCGGCTGCGCGGCCGGGAGCCAGCCGCCCCAGCAGCCGGCGAGCGCCCGCGAAGGGGTCCGGGCCGTCCGAAGCGGCCTCCAGCACCGCCAGGGGATCGGCCGCGAGGTAGCTCCATCGTGCGCGCCGCCCCGGCCGGGCGCTCTCCAGCAGCACGAGCCCGGGCAGGTCGAGAAGCCGCTCGGCCGCGTCGAGCGGCGCGAGGCCGTCGAGCGCGGGGACGCGCTCCACGAGCAGGCCGGTGCTGGTCGACGTCGCGCCGAGACCGAGGGTCACGCGCGCATGATAGGGCGGTCCTGCACGGCGCCGGTCGGCCGGTCATCATGACGGCCATGCCTCTTCCTCGGCTCGATCCCGCGCGCCTCCAGAACGCCTTCGACCTCGTCGCGCGGCAGGTCGGGCGCGGCGAAGTGCCCTCCGCAGTCCTCGCGGTCGCGAACAGCGAGGGCCCCGTGCGGGTCGAGGCCTTCAGCGGGGCGGACGCCGCGACGACCGACTCGATCTACCTGTTGGCCTCGATCTCCAAGCCGATCATGGCCACGGCCGTCATGCAGCTCGTCGAGCGCGGTCTCCTCGTCCTCTCCGCGCCGGTGCAGCGCTACCTGCCGGAGTTCGTGGCGCCGCCGGTCTCGGTCGGGCAGCCGGGTGCCGAGGCGGTGACCTGCTGGCACCTGCTGACGCACACCTCGGGCGTCGAGGACATGGATGCCGATCTGCTGAACCGCGAGCGGCCCGACCGCGCACGCCTGCTGCAGATCGCATGCACGTCGCCGCTGCGCTTCGTGCCCGGGACCCGGTACGAGTACTCCTCGCTCTCGTTCGCGCTGCTCGGCGAGGTCATCGCCCGACTCGCCGGCCGCGACTACCCCGAGTTCCTCGTCGCGGAGCTGTTCGGGCCGCTCGGCATGCGCGACAGCGGGTTCGGGCCGCCCGACCCGGCGCGGGCGATGTCGTCGCACTTCCCGGGCATCCCGGACGAGCACCAGGCGATGGCGATGTCGTACTTCAGCTCCCTCCAGGCGCCCGGTGGCGGGCTGTGGGGAACGGCCGGGGACGTAGCCGCCTTCGGCCGGGCGATGCTGCGCGGCGGCGAGCTGGACGGCGTGCGGGTGCTCGGCCGCAGGTTGGTCGAGCTGATGACCCGCGAACAGACGGCGGGCCTCCGCGAGGAGGGCACGCCGCCGCGCGACCCGCACTACGGCCTCGGCTGGGGGCTGCCCGGGTTCGGCGGCGACCTTCCCGCCTCGCGACGCGCGTTCGAGCACGGCGGCGCGACCGGCCCGCGGTTGCTGGTCGATCCCGAGGCCGATCTCGTCGTCGTCTACCTCACTAACCGCTGGGGCACCGGCCCCGAACTGTCGTTCGCGGCCATCCAGGCCGTCTTCGGCGCCCTGGAAGACTGACCCAGCAGCCACTCGGCCCGAGGAGGAGCCCCATGCCCGACACATGCAGCCACCTTCACCTCATCGACCCCGAGGCCGAGCCGAGCGCCGAGGGCTGCGAGGACTGCCTGCGTATCGGCGGCCAGTGGGTGCATCTGCGGCTGTGCCTGATCTGCGGGCACGTCGGCTGCTGCGACCAATCCCCGAACCGGCACGCGACCGCTCACTGGCACGCCGAGGGGCACCCGCTCGTCCGATCCTTCGAGCCGGGTGAGGACTGGGCCTACTGCTACCCGGACGACCTCTTCATGGAGCCGGAGTAGCGGTCGGACCGCCAAGGTCGCGCTCGGTGGGTCGGGCTCGGCAGATCGCGCTTCGCGGATCACGGGCTCCGCGGCTCACGCTTCGCGATTCTCATGCGCACGCCGCGGGAGCGCTAGAAGCCCAGGGGCGCCGGGCGGGCACCATACGCACGCCGGGTACGCAGATGAGGGCCGAAGACGGCTCCGGGAGCCGCCCTCGGCTTCTTACGCTCCGAGGGCGTTCGTATGAGGGCCGACGGCCATGGTCGGGAGATGTGGTCAAGGTCGGGAGACGTGGCCTTGGCCGTCGTGCCGCCCGGCGCCGACCGTCATGACGAGGGGTCATGCGGGGCGGCGCACCTGTGGGTGGCTGCCGCACGATGGGCCGCGATCACCAGGCATGCACGCTCGGGATCGAGCGCTGGCATGCCGGGCGGTCATACCGCCGGCAAGCCGTTACCGCTCGATCGGGACGTTGACCATCGAGCCCCACTCGGTCCACGACCCGTCGTAGTTGCGCACGTTCGGATAACCGAGCAGCTCGTGCAGCACGAACCAGGTGTGGCTGGAGCGCTCGCCGATACGGCAGTAGGCGATGACGTCCTTGTCGGGCGTCACGCCCTTGCCCTCGTAGAGCGCGCGCAGCTCCTCGGCGCTCTTGAACGTGCCGTCCTCGCGCACGGCCTGCGCCCAGGGCACGGACGCGGCGCCGGGGATGTGGCCGCCGCGCTGGGCGGTCTCGGTCATGCCGGGCGGGGCGATGACCTCGCCGCTGAACTCGGCCGGTGAGCGCACGTCCACCAGCGCGAACCCCGGCTCCCCCAGGCGCGGCAGGATGTCGTCGCGGAAGGCCCGCAGCGCGAAGTCGGGTTCGGGGATGGTGATCGTGCCGGTGCCGGGATCGGCGGCGTCGGTGGTGATCGGGAGCCCGTGGTCGAGCCAGTACCTGCGCCCACCGTTGAGCAGGCTCACCTTCTCCAGGCCGTGCAGACGGAGCTGCCAGTACGCCCAGGCGGCGAACCAGTTGTTGTTGTCGCCGTAGAACACGACGTGCGTGTCGTCGTGGATGCCCGACGCGCGCAGCAGCGCCTGCAGGTCGGCGCGGGTGGCGATGTCGCGCCGGACGTTGTCGGAGAGCTGGCTGGTCCAGTCCCAGCCCACGGCCCCCGGCAGGTGGCTCTGGTCGTACGAGGTCGTGTCCACGTCCACCTCGATGAAGCGGACGTTGGGGTTGCCCAGGTTCTGCTCGGCCCACTCGGGGCTGACGAGCGCGGTCGTCCTGGCGTAGATGCCGATGGTCATCGGAGTTTCCCTTCCTGGCGCTGCGGGGACGCGGGGACGCGGGTGCGGCGGGCGGTCAGGCCCGCCAGGGACATCTGCGAGCGCGGGCCCTCGTGGAGGCGACGGCACGGCCCACCGGGCGCCGCATCACGGGATCGCCCCTTCCTCGACGGCGAAGGCCCGCAGTCGCTGGCGACAGTCATCGGCCAGCCGCTCCACCTGCCGCACGATCCACGGATCCACGCGGCTGGAGTCTTCGATCCGCACGGTCCCGCCGGCCGCGTCGTCGCCGACGAGGATGCCCTCCGTGGTGCGGTAGTCGGCCGCCCAGTTGGCCTGGAGCTGGAGCACCGCGGTCGCCACGACCGGCCGTGTGAACGACCAGTCCACGTGCTCCGCGTTGAGCCGGTCGACGATGTCGCGCAGGCGAACGGGGACGCCGCGCGGGATCCGCGCCAGGAGGTGCACGACGCGCAGCTCGGCGAAGGGGTCGCCCACCTCGGCCACCTGGGGCGGCAGGAGATGGGGGTCGGGAAGCCCCGGGGTGTCGCGGAGGGTCAGCATGCGAAGATCGTTATCCGACTCGTCGACTCGGAGATGAAACCCGAGTCTAGCACCCGGTGAGGGGCGGGGGAATCACGGCGTACGCGGGCGCGACCTTGGCGCCGGGCGCGACCTGCGGCACCGGGGCAGGGGCAGGCCGGCGGGAGAACGCCCCGATGTAGACGCCCAGGACCACCACCGCCGCGCCGACGAGGAAGGCGGCGCTGGGCAGTTCGCCCACGATCGCGGCCGCCACCGCGATGGTCACAAGCGGCATGAGCAGGAACTGGTACGAGGCCGTCGATGCGGACCACACGCGCAGGACCCGCAGCGCGAGCGTGAAGACGACCACCGACCCGAACGTGACCAGGTAACCCAGGGCCAGCCACGTGTCGACCCTGGCCGGCAGCGCCCAGGCCTCCCCGCTGAAGAGCGACAGAGGGAGCAGGAGCGCGACGCCGACGGTGGTGCCCACGGCGTTCATCACGAACGGGTCGGTGCGCGGGAACCACTTCACGACGATCCCGGTCTCGGCGATGACCGCCGCGCCGATGAGCAGGGCGAGGAGCGACACGAGGGGCGTCGATCCGCCCAGCTGGTCGCCGAAGACGATGGCGATGCCGCCCGCCGCCACGAGCGCTCCGGCCAGCCCGCGGGCGCTGAAGCGCTCCTGCCGCTGGGCCACGGCGAGGAGGATGGTGAGCAGCGGGACGAGGGCGAGGATGACCATGGCCGGCCCGGCGTGTGCCTCCTTGAGACCGTAGTAGATGAAGGCGTAGCTCAGGGCGAAGGCGAGGACCCCGTACGCCAGCGGGCCGAGGAGCGCCCGCCCGCGCGGCAATGCCGTGCGGCGTCCGATCACCAGCACCCAGAAGATGATGCCGGCGCCGGCGAGGCGCAGGGCGGCACCCCAGAAGGGCGCGAGCTCCGCGTTGCTGGCTCGGACGGCCACGGCGTTGACGCCGCCCACGAGGATCATGGCCGCCGCCGCGGCCAGCGTGGCGCGGTCCTTCAGCAGGGTGTCGTACCGGTTCGCCACCCGCGCACGATACCAGCCGCCGAGAGGCCCGCGCTAGATGCCTGTGCACGTTCAGGCACGTCCGTCACCCACCGGCCAGCGACCGGGCGTTGCGCAGCAAACACCTAACGGTGCTCCGGGACGCAGGACGGGCACGCGTCGGGTGTCGCTCGCGCATATCGGCGTCGGGACCGGGTGCCGGCCACGCTCACGTGGCCGGCACGAGCGGTGCGGATCGGGTGGTCCGGGAGGCCCGGAGCCTCGGGCGGACCCGTTGGCGGCCGTTTGGTGTTTCAGGAACAACGCGATGATCCCGCCGAGATCGGTCCCGGCGGCGGGTCACTCGCCGGCGCAGCAGCTCTGTGCCGTCGCCGTTACACGAGGCTCAGTCAGGCACCAACCGCAGCGTGGTCTCGAGCACCTCGGGCTCGAGCATGTAGCCGAGGGAGGGATCGCCGGCGTACTTGCGGGCCAGCGCGCGGCTGCAGCGCTCGATGGAGGGGGCGTCGCCAGCGGGCACGGCACGCACGGGGATGATCGCGCCATCCGCGTGCAAGGCGCCAAGCGGGTTCGACCGGATCTCGCGGTACCAGCGGCCGCGCGTGCCGCGCACCGAGCGCACGAACACCTCACCTCCGTCGACGACCACCCAGATGATCACGCGATGCGACGGTGCCGCGGGGTCGGGGCGGGTCTCGATCTCGACTTCCTCGACGGCGGCGAGGAGGTCGAGCACGGCGGCGTCGAAGATCGCCCGCTCGTCTATCGCCCCAGCTCCGCCCAGCGCTCGCCCCAGCGCTCGTCGTGGACGACCTCCTCGAGCCGCTTGCGGCCGCCCGGGCGGTTCGGTCGGGCCAGGACCTCGAGGTCGGCCGGGTAGCCGAAGGAGAGGAGGTAGGGGCACTCCTGGTCGTCCGGCAGGCCCAGCAGCCGGCTCGCGAGCTCGAGCTCGTAGACGGTGGCCGGCACGCTGCCGATGCCCAGCTCCCAGGCGGCGAGGACCATGTCCTGCGCCGCCCGGCCGAGGTCCCACCGATCCCGTCTCTTCGACCCGACGAGCGCGACGGCCGCCGCGGCCCCGGCGAGGTGGCCGGCGTAGGGCCCGACCTTGGACAGCTCGGCAAGGTGGGCTCGATCGCGGACGACGATGAAGGCCCAGTCCTGGCGGTTCTTCGAGCTGCCCGTGCGCCGGCCGGCGTGGAGGATGCGGCGCAGGTGGTCGGCCTCCAAGGGGCGGGCAGCGAAGCTGCGCACGACGCGCAGGGAATCGATGGCCTGCCAAGTCTCCATGGCCCAAGCCTACTGCAGCTCGGCGGACCGCCCGGATGTCCGCTTCCGCGCGCGGATGTCAGTAGTACTGGCGCGGGACCGCACATCCCCGGCCGAGGGGCGATCTGAGCATCAGTTCGCCAGTACGACTGACGAACCGTCCCGTAAGGTCGCGGATCTCATCGCTTCGCCGCGTCGACGCGGCGAATAGCCGGCGCGGTGCCAGTAGTACTGACACGGCGAGCCGAGAACCGGAGCTACGAACCGTCCGCAGCCCCTCCCCGATCGCCTAGATTCGATCAAGGCGGGCCGGACGGATGCGCGGCGCTGGCGCGAACCTCGGCGGCTGCTGCGCCACGCGCAGCACGGAGTGCTGGACCTTGCCGAGGAGCCGCAGGAGCTCCAGTCGCTCAGCCGACGTGAGCGCGCTCATGACGTCCGTCTCGACCTGGTGGGCGCCGGGCAGGAGGCGGTCGATGAGCGTTCGGCCTTCCGGGGTGAGCGCCACCCACGTCCGGCGACGATCCGCCGGATCGGGAGCGCGACGGACGTAGCCCTTCCGCTCGCTCGTGTCGATGAGCGAGGTGATCGCGGCCGACGACACGACGACGTGGCGGCCGATCTCGGCGGGCGTGCTGCGACCACCAAGGCCATCGATGGTGGCGAGCACCATCATCGCGGTCGTGGAGATCCCCGCTTCGACCCGCAGACGGCGGGCCAACTCGCCGAGGAGTTGGTCCGCCGCACGGACGACGTTGACGTAGCACTCGGCCGACGTCGCGTCGGCGCCCGGGTACTCGACGTCGAAGTCCTCGTCGACACGAAGCAGGTAGTTGGGTTCGGTCACGCCTATTCCGCGTAGAACTCGATGCGCGGCGGCCCGGCGACGCCGGCTCGCTGCATCGCGGCCTTGAGGCCAGGGTCGGCGGCGAACGACCGGGCACCGTCCAAGGTGGGGAAGTCGTGGAGCACGAGCACCGTCTCCGGGTCGTCCGCGTCCCGCAGGACTCGCTCCGCGGTGCAGCCATGCCGATCGCGCAGCGGGGCCACCTCGTCGTAGACAGCCCGCCAAGACCCGTAGTCGACCACCGGGTGCCTGATCACCATCGTTGCCATCTCGGCCTCCATCCCCTGCACTCGGCGGGCTGGATCGTCCGCCGTCATCTCTCTAGAAGCCTAGATATCAGGAGTCTAGATGTCAATACCCTAGTGCAATAGAAACACGGCGTTCCGCCGGATGAGGTTGCGCCGGGCAGGCGCAGCGGCGCTGGGTCGAGTTCCTACAGCAGCTCCCCGTGGGCCGAGCCGGTGGGCTCGCCCTCGCGTGGGCGAGGCTCCTCGCCCGGCCCGTACTCCGGCTTCTCGCCGTTGGGTTCCGCGGCGGACGCGTCGCCCGCCCCAAGGACGGACAGCGCCTCGCGTGAGCGACCCTCGATGGCCCCCACGCCGTACGGCACCCACTTCGCGGGGTCCTGGAGGCGGTGCTGCTCGATGTTGCCGCGGCTGTGGATCTCCGCGAAACCCTTCGGCTCGATCCACATGCGCTCGCCTTCGAGGAGGCCGAGCACGCCCGACTGCCCGGGCTCGGGCCGCTCGTGCTGGCAGTAGGTGCATGACGCCGAGTCATGGCGCTGGTACGTGGGCGGCTCCTCGTAGGTCGTGATGTGGCCCTCGTAGTTGCGCAGCACGACCTTGTGGTCCGAGTAGCTGATCAGGTAGTTGGGCATGACCGGGATCTTGCCGCCGCCACCGGGTGCATCGATGACGTAGGTGGGCACGGCATAGCCCGAGGTATGGCCGCGCAGGCCCTCCATGATCTCGAGGCCCTTGCCCACCGGCGTCCGGAAGTGGCCCGAGCCCTCGACCAGGTCGCACTGGTACAGGTAGTAGGGGCGGATGCGGTTCTCGACGAGCTTGTGGACGAGCGCGCGCTGGATGTGCACGCAATCGTTCACGCCGGCCAGCAGGACGGACTGGTTGCCCACCGGCAGGCCCGCCCTCGTCAGCTTGTCCACGGCCCGCGAGACCTCGGGCGTGATCTCGTCGGGGTGGTTGAAGTGGAGGTTGATCCACAGGGGGTGGTACTTCTCGAGCATCGCGCACAGCTCGTCGTCGACGCGCTGGGGCAGGAAGACCGGCACGCGCGAGCCGATGCGGATGATCTCGATGTGGGGGATCTCCCGGAGCCCGCGCAGGATCGACTCGAGGAGCCTGGGGGCGAGGGTCAGGCCGTCGCCGCCGGAGATGAGCACGTCGCGCACCTGCGGCGTGCGGCGCAGGTAGTCGAGCTGCGCCTCGTGCTCCTTGCGGTTGAAGTTCTGACTCGCGTCGCCCACGATGCGCGAGCGCGTGCAGTAGCGGCAATAGCTGGCGCACTGCGTGGTCACCAGCATCAACACGCGGTCCGGGTAGCGGTGGACGAGGCCGGGCACCGGGGAGTGACGGTCCTCGGCGAGCGAGTCCTCCATCATCCCCGTGAAGGCCTGCGCCTCGCGCCCGAGGGGGATGACCTGGCGGCGGAGCGGGTCGTTGGGGTCCTTCGGGTCGATCAGGCTCAGGAAGTACGGCGTGATGTCCACGCGGAACTTGTCCGGCGCCGAGAGGCCCTCGCGCTCCTCGTCGGTCAGCTCCAGGATCCCCTCGATTTCCTCGAGGTCGTTGACCCGGTTCGAGAGCTGCCAGCGCCAGTCGTCCCACTTCTCATCGGGGACGTCCGCCCAACGCGGAGCACGGCGGCTGCGCGCGGGCTTCCCGTCCGCACCGAGCGCCTGGGCCGGGTCGCGCAGATTCACGAATGGCGCTTCCGCCGTCACCTGGACCGCCGCACCGGCCCGGATCTCCTGCTCGCTCACGCTGGGACCTCGGCGACCGCCTGCATAAAGAGTATGCAGACTGGATGGAGAGACATCATACCGCACGGGTCACCCGCCACTGCCGTGTGACGCCGTCGCGGTCCGGCGCGTTTGCTAGACTGCGCCGCGATGAAGTTCATCGGCGCGCTCGTCCTGCTCGGTTTCATGACCGTGGTAATCGCCTCGCTCGTGCAGTCGTTCGCGGTCAGCGTCCCCGAGGCACTCATGGGCGTGGCGCTCCAGGGGCTCCTCGGCGCCATCGTCATCTCCACGGTGATCGTGCTCATCGCCTACCGCGCGGCGCTCGTGGCGGAGAGCCGCGCCACGCGCTGGGTGCGCTCCGTGGCCGGCCCCAACGGGCGCTATGCATTCGGCCTGCTCGTCCTGCTCTGGACCGGCTTCATGTTCGTGCTGGGCATCCTGCCGCCGGAGCCGAGCGGCGCACCGGCGGAGGCGCTGGGCGGACTGGCGCTGGTCGGCCTCTTCGCCGGCGCGTTCATCTTCCTCGGTTTCATCTGGTCGGTCATCACCGAGTAGCTCGCGGCGGCATCCCCGGCCGACCTGGGGCATGATGGCCCCGTGAAGACCGTCACCGTGGCCTGGCAACCGGAGCGCGAGCGCTTCGAGGCACGTGGCGGCCATGCAGGCCAGCTCATCCACATCAACGCGCCGCACGCGAATGGCGGCCCGACCGGCTTCAGCGCGTCCGAGCTGCTCCTCGCCGGTGCCGGCAGCTGCTCCGCCTGGGACGTCGTGGAGATCATGCACAAGCAGCGCCAGCGGGTGACGGCCATCGACGTCGTGGTCGACGGCCGGCAGATGGACACGCCGCCCTTCGCCTTCACGCACGTGGAGCTGCACTACACGGTCAGCGGCCATCATCTGAACGCCGGCAAGGTGCGCCGGGCGGTCGAGCTCAGCAAGCGCAAGTACTGCACCGTGATCGGCACGATCGAGGGGGTGGCCGAGGTGACCTGCGACGTCGAGGTCCTCGAGGCCGAGGAGCCGGCCGCGGCCGTCGCCGAGCCCACGGTCGCCGTCCGCACGACCTCCTAGCCGACCGGCCGCGCGGTCGTCCAGCCCCGCCCGGAGGGCAGCCCGCCCGTGTCGCCGTTCCTGCGCCTCGGCGCCTTCGCCGTCCGCCACCGACTGGCCGTCCTCGTCACCTGGGGCGCGCTGCTCCTCGTGGCCCTCCCGCTCGCGCCGCGCACCGGGTCTGCGCTGCGCGCCGGCGGCTTCACGCTGGACGACCTCGAGGCGGCCCGCGCCCGCGACACGCTCGTGCGCGAGATCGGCCTGCCGCCCTCATCGCTGGCCGTGGTCATCCGCAGCGAGACCGCTGCGCGCGCCGGAGACCCGGCCTTCGAAGCCGAGGTGGCGGCGGCGATGGCCGACGTCCCACGGGCCGCGCACGTCACGGGCATCCAGACCCACCTGCTGTCGCCGCGCCAGGTCAGCCCCGACCGGCGCACGGTCTACGAGATCGTCACGCTGGACCTGGCGCCCGACGATTCCCCCGAGGCCCTGGCCCCGGTCCAGGCCGCGCTGCGGCAGGTGCCGGGCATCGAGGCGCTCCTCGCCGGCGGGCCCGCCTTCTACGGCGACATCCAGTCGGTTTCCGAGAGCGACCTGCGCCGCGCCGAGCTCATCTCCCTGCCCCTGGCGGCACTGGCGCTCCTGCTCGTCTTCGGCTCCGTGGTGGCCGCCGGCGTGCCGCTCGTGGTGGGCGGCTCGGCGGTCGTCGTCGCGCTGGCGCTCATCTTCCTGCTCGCCTCCGTCACGCCGATGAGCATCTTCGTGCTCAACCTGGCCACGCTCCTGGGCCTCGGCCTGGGCGTGGACTACTCGCTGCTCATGACCAGCCGCTTCCGGGAAGAGCTGGCGCGGGTCGGGGGCGGCCGGCGACCCGACGGCTCGACCGACCGGACGGTCGTGGACGCGGCGATCGTGGCCACCGTCGGCAGCGCGGGCCGGGCGGTCTTCTTCAGCGGGCTGACCGTGCTCCTCGGCCTGATCGGCCTGGTGCTCTTCGAGTTCATGATCCTGCGCTCGGTCGGCATCGCCGGGGCCATCGTCGTCGGCTTCGCCGTGCTCGCCGCGCTGACGCTGCTGCCGGCGGGCCTCTCGTTCGTGGGGCCGCGGCTCGAGGCGCTGAGCGTGCGCCGACGACGGGGTGCCGCTGCGGCGGACCCGGTGGCTCCTCGCAGCGGCTACTGGGAACGCCTGGCGAACCGGGTCATGGACCACCCCTGGCGCGTCTTCGTGCCCACGCTGGCCTTCCTGCTCCTGCTCGGCGCGCCGTTCCTGCACGTGCGCTTCAACGCCCCCGACGCGACGATCCTGCCGCCCGACGTGCCCTCTCGCCAGGCCTACGACATCCTCGCCCGCGAGTTCGGCGAGGGCGAGTTCGCGCCGCTCGTCCTGGCCGTGCGCACGGCGGGGCCGGCCCTCGATCCCGCGAACGTGGCGCTCCTCTACGACTGGACGCGCCGCCTGGCCGCGGACCCGCGAGTCACGCGCGTGGACTCCATCGTCAACGTCGACCCGCGCCTGACGAGGGCCCAGTACCAGCTGCTGCTGGCGTCGCCGGGCGGCATCGCGGATCGCTTCGTGGCCATGGCCGTGGCCTCGAGCACGCGGGGCGACCTGACCACGGTGACGCTGACGACCCCCTACGGCCCGAACGCGAACGAGGGACGGGCGCTCGTCGAGGCCCTGCGCGATCCGGCGTCGGAGCTGGCTCCGCCGGCGGGGCTGCGGGTGCTCGTGGGCGGCGGGGCGGCCGAGGTGAAGGACGTCGTGGACCGCATCGGCCAGGACTTCCCGCGCACGGGGCTGTTCATCCTCGTCACCACGTACCTCGTGCTGTTCGTGCTGCTGCGCTCGGTGGTCCTGCCGCTCAAGGCGCTGGTCATGAACAGCCTCTCCATCCTGGCCAGCTTCGGGGCGCTGGTCTGGATCTTCCAGGACGGCAACCTCTCGCGCGTCCTGGACTTCGGGCCGCTCGGCTTCGTCGAGACGACCCAGCCGGTCATCCTCTTCTGCGTCCTCTTCGGGCTGTCCATGGACTACGAGGTCTTCCTCCTCTCGCGCATGAAGGAGGTCTACGACCGCACCGGCAAGAACCGGCTCGCGGTGGCGCGGGGCCTCGAGCGGAGCGGCCGCATCGTCACCTCTGCGGCGCTCATCGTGGTGCTCGTGGCCGGCTCGTTCGCCTTCGCGGACATCGTCCTGATCAAGGCGCTCGGGGTGGGCATGGCCATCGCCGTGGCGCTCGACGCGACCGTCGTGCGGGCGCTGCTGGTGCCGGCCACGATGCGCCTGTTCGGCGACCGGAACTGGTGGATGCCCAAGCGGCTGGAGCGCTTCATCGCCGCCCGCCTCCCGATCGTGGAGGGCGCGACGCTCGTCCAGGTCGCCGCGCTCGCCCTGGCCGGCGTGCTGCTGCTGGCGTCCTGCTCGCCGGGCGGGCGCGTGCTGGGCGTCGATCCCGAGCCCCGACTGTCGCCGCCCTCGACGCCCGCTCCGCCGGCCGCCGTGGCCGACCCGCGCGCCATCCGGTTCCCGAGCGACGAGGGGCCGCACCAACGCCTCACCGAGTGGTGGTACTACACGGGGCATCTGCGCGCCGCGGACGGTCGGCGCTTCGGCTTCGAGTACGTCGTCTTCCGCGCCGAGCGCGGCGACTTCCCGGTCAGCTGGGCCTCGCACCTGGCGCTGACCGATGAACGCGAAGGGCGATTCCGCTACGACCAGCGATCGTTCGTCGGGCAGCAGGCGGATCGCTCCTCGCCCGGCGAGGGGTTCGACCTGGCCATCCCGGCCGCGGGGGCGGACGGTGCCGTTGCGTCCGACGCGGCCCCGTGGGTCATGACCGGCGTGAGCGGGCAGGACAGCCTGTGGGCGACCAGCTCCGAGGCGGGCTTCGGGCTGGAACTGCGCCTCGACGCGCAGGATCGAATCCCCGTCTTCCACGACCTCGACGGCTGGGTCGACTTCGGGCCGGCCGGCGGCTCCTACTACTACTCGCGGACGCGGATGGCGGCTTCGGGCACGCTGACACTGGACGGCGAGGCTCTCGCGGTGGAAGGCTCGGCCTGGTTCGACCACCAGTGGGGCGATTTCATCTCGGTCGGAGGCGGCGGCTGGGACTGGTTCGCGGTGAACCTCGACGACGGCACCGACCTGACCCTGTCGCTCGTGCGTGGCCCGGACGGCTCGTATCCGCTTGCCTACGGGACGTTCGTCTTCCCCGAGGGGGGCGCGGCACACCTCGATCGCGAGGCCTTTGACGTGGAGGTCGTGACGACCTGGACGAGCCCCACCACCGGCGCGACCTACCCCGCCGGATGGGTCGTCTCGGTCCCGGAGGAGCAGCTGCGCATCGAGCTCACGCCGACCGTCGCCGACCAGGAGCTCGATACCCGGGCGACCACCGGCGTGGTCTACTGGGAGGGCTCGCAGCAGGTGCGCGCGACGCGGGGCGGCCGGACGTTGGGAGGTGAGGCGTACGTCGAACTCACCGGGTACGGGCCGGGCGTCGAAGTCACGCCGCCGTAGCCTCGCCGCGCTCCTGGCGCTGCTCGTGCTCGTCGCGACCCCGGCCGTCGCTGCCGCCGAGGATCCCGACTGCCGGACGATCGAGGCGGACGGCGCCGCGGGTCTTGACCTGCGCCTGCTGTGCACGCTGGGGAAGATCGTCGGGCACTACACGGGCGACTCCTACGAGTCGCCTGCCGACATCCCCGTGCCGCTGCTCGGCGCGCTCGCCCTCGGCCTCGGGGCCGTCGCGGCGCTGGCGATCGTGGTCCCCATCCGGCTGGCGCGTCGCTGGGCCCGGCCGCGTCGCCCGGCCGACGAGGCGTGGTGGGCCTGCGACGCGTGCCACTCGTTCAACGAGCCGAGCCTGGGCGCCTGCTACCACTGCGGCAGCGCTCGCGGAGTGCCGCCGTCCGGCTGACCGACTGCCCGTCGGAGGCCGACCCCCTGTTCGCGCCGACCCGCGTTGTTTGTGGCGCACCAAACGAGGGGATCGGGGCCCCAGCGAAGCCTTCGCGTGCCGTGCCAGGCCTCGTGAGCCGGGATGGCGCGACCTGAAGCACGATTCGCGGCTGACGCCACGTTCAACCGGGGTGTCCGACGGGACCCTGAACCCGCGCACGACCCGACCGCGCGGGCGCGATGCCCGGTTTGGTGTTTCCTGAACAACGCGGCACGGCGGGCGGTCAGCCGGAGATGAGCTCCCCGCCGTCGACGCCGATGACGTTGCCGGTGATCCAGTGCGTGCCCTCGGCCGAGAGCGCCACGATCGCACGCGCCACGTCATCCACGGTCGTCATCCGGCCCATCGGGTTCTTCGAGGTGGCGTGGGCGATGAGTTCGTCACGCTCCGGGATCTGCATCAGTGCCGGCGTGACGGTGACGCCGGCCCGGATCGCATTGACCGTCACGCCCGTGTGGTGCTTGGCGAACTCCATGGCCAGCTGGCGGCAATGGGATTCGAGGGCGTTCTTCGCCGCGCTGACTGCGCCGTAGTTGCCGATCACGCGCGTCGAGCCCTCGCTGGTCATGGCGTAGACCTTGGAGCCATCGCCCAGGAAGCCGCCGCGCCACAGGTCCTGCGCCCAGTAGACGAGGCTGTGGGCCATGACGTCGAGCGTCATCTCCATGTTCTTGCGGTTGATCGACGAGTCGGCGTCCGGCCCGAGGAACGGCTTGAGGGTGCCGAAGGCGAGCGAGTGCATCACGACGCGGACATACGGCTGCCGTCCCGTCGTGGCCTGCTGGGCCTCGAAACGCTCGCGCAGTCCGGCCAGGAACTCGGCACGGTTCGCGTCGTCGGCCGCGTTCATGTTCGCGAAGTACGCCTCGCGGCCGCTCGCGGCGATGGCGGTCTTGATCGCCTTGACGTGCGCTTGACCCTGCCGCCGGTCGAGATGGACACCGGCGATGTCGTAGCCGGCCGCCGCGAGCGCCCGCGCCGTCGCCTCGCCGAAGCCGCTGCTGGCGCCGAGGACGAGGGCCCAGGGTTGGCGCGCGTCGGGCATCGCGGCTGGTCTCCTTGGTGGGTAACGTGACGGCCGCGAGTCTAGCAGCGGGTTCATCACAGGGGGCCCGGATGCGTGCATGGCTGCACGGGCCGGCAACGCTCGTGTGGTGCCGACCACTGCGGGTAGTCGGCGCCCCGGCGACCGACGCCAGCGACCCCTGCCACAATCGCGGCCATGGTTCAGACGCGCGTCCTGCCGGGCGACGACGGCGCCGCCATCCGCGAGGCGGCCGCGGCCATCCGTGCCGGCGAGCCCGTCGCCTTCCCGACCGAAACGGTCTACGGGCTCGGGGCGAATGCGCTCGACGCCGAGGCCGTGGCGCGCGTCTTCGCGGCCAAGGATCGGCCGAGCTTCGACCCCCTCATCGTCCACCTCGCCGACGCGCGGGAGGTGCGCCGCTACGCGGTCGCGGCCGACGCCGACGACCCGCGCGTCGCGTTGCTGGCCGCGAGACTCTGGCCAGGACCGCTGACCATCGTGCTGCGCAAGCGCCCCACGATCCCCGGCATCGTCACGGCCGGCCTGGGCACGGTCGGGCTGCGCGTGCCGGACCACGCCGTGGCTCGGCGGCTCATCGCCGCCGCGGGCGTGCCCATCGCGGCGCCCAGCGCCAACCGCTTCGGCCGCGTGAGCCCTACCCGCGCCGAGCACGTCGTGGCCCAGCTCGGCGGGCGGATCGGGATCGTCCTGGACGGCGGTCCGTGCCGCGTGGGCGTGGAATCGACGGTGATCCAACTCGCCGGAGGGCGCGCACTCCTGCTGCGCCCCGGCGGCACGCCTATCGAGACGATCGAGGCGCTGATCGGGCCGCTCGAGCGCCCCGAGGAGGGCCCGACGACGGCCTCACTGGCGCCAGGGCGAGCGACCAGCCACTACGCGCCGCGCGCGCGGGTCGAGCTGGTGGCCGCGGACGGGGGTCTGGCCGCGCTCCCCGGGGAGCGGCTCGGCCTGCTGGCCGCGGACGACGCCGGCCGCCGCGCCGCCGAGGCAAGCGGCGGGCCCTATGCCGCGGTCGAGGTCCTCTCACCGACCGGCGACGAGATCGAGCGGGCGGCTCGCCTCTTCGACGCACTCCACCGCCTCGATGCAGCCGGCCTGGACCGGATCGCCGCCCAGGCGGTGCCCGACACCGGCCTCGGCCGTGCGGTCATGGATCGCCTGCGCCGGGCCGCGGCGCGCACCTGATCAGGCGCGTGGGCTTCAGCGCTGATGTCAGGGCGGATGTCAGTAGTACTGGCGCGGGACCGCACATCCCATGCCCGAGGGCAGCTTGTGCTGCAGTCCGTCGGTACGACTGACGAATCGTCGCGGAAGCGCGCGAATCTTCCCGATGTGCGACGTCGATACCGGAGATAGTGCGCCGGATGCCAGTAGTACTGACATCGAAAGGGCGAGGGGACAGCCCGTGGCCGACAGCGCACGACGCACTCCCGATCGAGGCGCCGGCCGGCATCGCGCAGCGGGTCGTGCTCACACGATCCCCTCGCCGCGGAGCCGCATCACCTCCTGCGCCTCATACCCCAGCCACGCCAGCAGCTCGTCGGTGTGCTCTCCCAGCAGGGGGGGCGCCGACCGCACGCTCGCGGGCGTGGCGCTGAACTTGAACGGCACGCCGGTCACGCGCAGCGGGCCGATGGTGGGATGCTCGATCGTCTCGACCATCCGCCGTGCGAGGATCTGCGGCTCGACGAAGACGGCGGCCAGGTCGTTGATGGGCCCGCAGGGCACCTCGGCTGCCTCGAGGCACCGCAGCCACTCCCCGGATCCCGCACTCGCGAACACGCCGTCCAGCTCCGCTCGCAGCTCCCCGCGGTGGGCGATGCGCGAGGCGTTGTCGGCGAAACGCGGATCGGCGGCCAATCCCGCCCGCCCGATCGCTGCGCAGAAACGCGGCCACTGACGCTCCGAGCCGACGGCCACGGCGATCTCGCCGTCGGCGGTCTGGAACGTCTCATAGGGCGTGATGTTGGGGTGCTCGTTGCCCAGCCGCCTGGGCACGATGCCACCCACGAGGTAGTTCGAGGCCTGGTTGGCAAGCATGGAGACGGTCGACTCGAGGAGGCTCAGGTCGATTCGCTGGCCCCGACCGAAGGCCGGCGACCCCGCCCGCTCCCGCCCCGTCAGCGCGGCCAGGACGGCCACGGCCCCGAGCATGCCGGTGGTCAGGTCGGAGATCGCCAGGCCCACCTTCGTCGGCTCGCCGCCGGCCTGGTCGGGCGCGCCGGTGATCGACATCAGCCCGGCCACGGCCTGGATGATGAAGTCGTAGCCGGGTCGGTCGGCCAGCGGGCCGTCGGCGCCGTAGCCGGTGATCGAAAGGCGGACCAGGCGTGGGTTGAGCCGCTCGAGCTCGTCGTCCGGGAAGCCCAGCCGCTCCAACCCCCCGACCCGGTAGTTCTCCACGAGGACGTCGCTGCGCGCGATCAGCCGGCGCAGCACCTCGCGCCCGCCCTCGGGCTTCAGGTCGAGGCGGAGGTCACGCTTGTTGCGGTTGATCGAGAGGTAGTAGGCCGACTCGCCCCGATAGCCCGACCGGGCACGCGGGTCGCGGGCTTCGTACACGGCGCCGGCCTCGGGAGCGCCCGCGTAGGGCGGCCCCCAGGCGCGCGTGCCGTCGCCGTCGGGGGGCTCGACCTTGACGACGTCCGCGCCCAGGTCGGCCAGGAGCATCGTGCAGTACGGTCCGGCGAGGACGGTCGACAGGTCGCACACGACGACGCCGGCGAGGGGGCCGGAGGTGCCGGTCACCGAGCGCGCCCAGGCTCGATCACGGATTTCGCGCGCAGGGCGAGGCGCTTGACCGGGTGGAAGCCCAGGCCCTCGTACAGGCGCGGGGCACCACCCAGGTTCTCCGTGTCCACGTCCAGGCCGGCCGCCGCGTAGCCAGCGTCGCGGGCCACATGGAGCGCCCGCGCGATGGCCGCACTCGCGACCCCCCGGCCGCGGTGCTCGCGCCGCACGCCGATCAGGGCCAGCCAGGCGGCCTGGAGTCCCGCGTCGTCGGTCAGCCCCTCCCAGTCGCCGACCATGACGTAGCCGACGAGCTGGTCGCCGGCCATCACGCCCAGGCTGAGGTCGGGGCGGAAGCCCGGATCGTCGGTGAACTCGTGGTTCCAGCGCTCCGCATCGACGTGGGTCGCGCCCCAGACATCGGCGAAGGCGGCGTTGTGGGTCTCGCGGAACGCAGGGTCGAGCTCGGGCGACCAGACCACGAAACGGTAGCCGTCGGGCAGCGCCCGCTCGGGGATCGGCTGGTCCAGCGGTCGCAGCATGTCGTTGAAGTAGCGGACCACGCTGAAGCCGCAGCGTTCCTGGAGGCGGGCGCGCGCGGCGTCTGCGTCGGACGCGTGGACCGTCAGGACGCACGGCAGCGCCGCATCCAGCTCGCCGGCACGTGCGTTGAAGAGGACCCCGGCCGCGCGCTCCGCCCAGCCCATGACGGCAGTGCCCAGCCCGCGTCGCCGGACGTCGGGATGGACGTCCCCGAAGACGTGGATACGGTTCCAGGTCGCGCCCGTGCGGAGTTCCAGACGCCCCCAGCCGAGCAGGCGGCCGTCGACGCCCTCGGCGGCGATCGTATCCCGCGCGAGGTCGATGGCCGGCGCCGTGAGCTCGTGCTCCAGATCCGAGACGGTGGTGGGGAAGCGCTCCCCGTCGGCCCTCTCCGCGGCGGCGACCAGGACGTGCAGCGCCGGCAGGTCGGCGAGCCGCAGCGGCCGCCAGGTGAGCTGCGGCAGCTCGGCGGCCGCCCGCTCGACGACGGGGACAGGGACTGGGTGCTCGGTCACCCGATGCTCCTATGTCAAGCCGCGGCCGCGAGACGCGAGGACTCGGCGACTCTGGCGGCTTCATCGTGACGCATCCGGCGGAAGACCTCGTCACTGATGCGACGACGCAGCGCGCGGATGGCCTCGGTCTTCGTGTTGCCCAGGGCCCGTCGGTGCTCCAGGTACGTCTTGCCCGGCCCCTCGCGCTGGAGCTGGGTGATGGCGATCCGGTGGAGCGCCACGTTGAGCTGACGGTTGCCCGTCCGGCTGAGGCGATGGCGCTCGGTGTTGCCCGACCAGACCGGCAGCGGCGCGCTGCCGTTGTGACGAGCGAAGGCGGCCGCCGAGCGGAAGCGCCCGATGCCGGCCGTCTCGCCGACGAGCTTGGCCGCGGTCAGCGGACCGCAGCCGGTGAGGGCCAGCAGAGATGGCGCGAGGTCGGCGACGAGGCGGCCGATCTCCCGTTCCAGGGCGTTGATCGTCGTCGTCAGCTCGCGGATCCGGCCGACCAGCTCGCGGGCGATGCGGGCGACCGTGCCCGGCTGGCCGGCCAGGCGCGCCTCGAGGGCGGTCAGGACGACCGCGCGGTCGAGAGCGCGGGCCGGCGGCTCCGTTCCCGGGTCGAGTTCGTGGAGGTGCCAGCGCAGCCGGTTCTGGGCACGCGTCCGCTCGGCCACGAGATCCTCGCGGTGGTCGACGAGCAGGCGCACCTCGCGCTCGGGGCCGTCGAGCGTGGCCACCGGCAGGTCCTCGCGCAGGGCCGCCCGGGCGACGGCGAGGGCGTCGATCGGATCGCTCTTGCCGGGCTCTCGGGATGAGCGCCGGGCCCCGGCCATGAGCTTGGGTGGGACCCGGACGACCGCCTCGCCGGCGCAGAGCAGGTCGGTCGAGAGGCGGCGGCTGAGGTGCCGGCAGTCTTCCAGTGCCCAGCGCCGGTCGGCGAAGCGGCCGGCCCAGCGGACGAGCTCGAGGTGGCCGGCGCTGATCGCCGCCACGGTCTTCTCCGCGAGTTTGCGGCCGTTCGCATCGACCGCGACGACGGTATGGGTGCGCTTGTGCGAATCGACGCCGAGGATGACCATAGCCTCCGTTGCCTCCTGATCAGGGGTGACGCTCCGGACCGGCCGGTGGACACGCCTGAGTGGGGGCGGTTACCACGCTCCTATGAAGTCACACCGGTCGGTCCATTCCATGTCCGGCGACCGGCAGATCGGGTGGAGGCCACACGCGTCGGTGGGCAGCCATGCTAGGAGCCAAGCCGCCGGACCTCGACAGGGTGACACTCAGCCCATGCTACCCGTGTGACGGGCCCGAGCCGTGTCCCGGGGCCAAGCCGGCCCTCAGAGGACCCCGGGGCGCTCGGTCGGCTGCGGCGTCGGGACCGGCGACCCGATGGGCTGGAAGACGCCGGCCACCTCGGCGCGGATGCCCTCGATCGCCGCCGTGTCGAGGAACTCCGGGTACTTCGGCGGGATGAAGGCGAAGCGGCCGATCTGCGCGACGTCCACGCGCTGCGCCAGCTCGATGAAGGCCGGCAGGTCCTCGATGTCGAGGTTGGTCCAGAGGTTCTCCCTGGCGATGGCGAGGAGCTCGGGCACCTTCGTGAGGAGCGGCTGTCCCATGAGCTGCCGGCCGAGGGCTACGAGCGTGATCTGCTGGCGCTTCATGCGCCCGTGATCGGAGTCCTGGTGCCGGGAGCGGGCGTAGGCGAGTGCGGTCCGCCCGTCGAAGTGCTGCCGCCCGGGCCGGATGTGCAGGACGATCTTGCCGCGCCCGTCCTCGAGCGGATAGTTCGCGTCGTAGACGCCCTCGGGAACGTCGATGTCGAGGCCGCCGATGGCGTCCACGAGATGGACGAAGCCCTGCAACTTCACCACGACCATGCCATCGAGCTGGAGGCCCGTCAGCTCGCCGATGGCGCCCTGGACGGCCCGCAGGCCGCGCGTCTCGTCCTGGCCGGGGAAGTCGTCGGGGTGGCCGGAGGCGTAGACGTACAGCGCGTTGATGAGACCGGGGAAGCAGCCGCACTCGAAGGCCCCGCGACTCTCCTCGGGCAGGGGGACGTTGAGCAGATTGCGGGGGATGCCGAAGAAGGCGGCCCGCCCGGTCCCCACATCCACGCTCAGGACGATGAGCGTGTCCGCGCGCAGGCTCCAGCGATAGGGCCCCGCATCGGCGCCGATGAGCAGGATGTCCAGCCGCCCATCGGCGAGCGGCGGCGGGGCCGGCGTGGGGGATGGCGTGGGCTCCGGCGTGGGCGTCGGGGTGGCGCCGGGGCTCGGCTCGAGCGTGGAGGCCGGCGATCCCGCGGGGAGGGCGCCGAAGCCCTCGTCGCCGGTGATCGCGGTCACCGCGTCGTAGGCCAGGTACGTGGTCGCGCCGATGACGACGTGCGTGGCCGCGGTTGCGAGCAGGAGGGCGACGACGACGACCGTCGTCAGCGCTCCACGGGGCGTGCCCTCGGCGACGGTCCGCCAGGCATCGACGCTGGCCAGGCTCCGCCAGGCGAACAGGCACAGGTTGAGGATGAATACGCCGACCAGGACATCCGGGCGGACGAGGCTGGCGAGGAAACGGACCGGGTCGGCGGCCGCGACGGCCGCCGCGAACGCGACCAGCGCGGCGACCGGCAGGAGGTAGAGGAGACCGCGCCGGACGCTGCCCAGCGCCAGCTGCCCGAGGCCCGGCACGACGAAGGAGAGCGTGGCCGCGAGCGTCGCCGAACGACGCCGCGGTGGCTGTTCCGTCATCTCCCCTTTCGACGCCGCGGACGGCCCCCTCGTCCCGTCCGCCCTCAGACCCCGAAGGCGAGCCGCAGGTTGTCCCAGTTCGAGGCGAGGTCGAGGATACCCGCCCCGACAAGGATGATGCCTGCGCCGGCCTCGATGGCCCGATGGCGCGCCACGACCCAGCGCACCAGGACCTGGCTGCGGGCGGCCGCCAGCAGCGAGAGGAGGACCAGCGGCAGCCCGAAGCCGAGCCCGAAGACGAGGAAGGTGACGATGCCCTGGGCGGCCTCGACCGCGTCCACGGAGATGAGCAGCAGCGTGGCCAGGAATGGCCCGGCGCAGGGCAGCGCGAGGGGGCCGAGCATGAGCCCGTAGACGTAGGCCTGGCCGTACGGGTTCGCGAGCACCGGCACGCGCGCGCCGGGCAGGCGCGCGAACGGGTTGCGACCGGCGACCAGCAGCAGGCCCAGCAGGATGAGGATCCCGTCCACGACGGGGATGAGGTAGGCGAGGATCGAGCCGATCGAGCGCGAGAGGAGCCCGAGGACGACGGCCACGACCACCATCGCGCTCAGGACGCCGAGCAGCACGAGCAGCCCCAGCAGCCCCGACGCCCGGGTGCCGGCGATGCTTCGGCTGTTTCCGGCCAGGTAGGCGATGAAGCCCGGGTACAGGGGCAGCAGGCAGGGACTGGCCGCGCTGCCCAGCCCGAGCGTGAAGGCGAGGGCAAGCTCGTTCATCGCGGCGGCGTCGGTGCCCGACGGAGCTAGGAGGCGCCGTGCTCGCGGGCCAGCGCGACCAGCTCGTCGGCGCTCTTCACGCCGCTCGGCGTGAACGTGACTCGCCCGTCCTTGCCGATCACCCAGACGGGCGTCGTGGGCGGCGCGAGGACGAGGTCGCCGAACTCGGCGGCGATGGCCCGGCTGTACTCACGGGGCGCCACCGCGTAGATGAAGGGGAAGCCGTTCTGCTCCGCGTAGGCGGCGAGGGCTGCGCCGTCCTCGCTCGGCTCCACGTCGAGGACGATGAAGACGACGTCGTCGCCCAGCCGCCCGACGGCCTTCGTGGCCTCCCGCTGCTGCGTCCGGCAATTGCCGCACCAGATGGCCATGTTCTCGAGGAAGACCGTCTTTCCAACGAAGTCGGCGACACGGAAGGTCGAGCCGTCGCGGACGTTCACCAGCGGTACCTGGGCCCAGGCCTGCTCGAGCGTCGGACCCGTGTCTGCCGAGGGCTCCGGGGCACCACTCGTCGAGGGCGCCGGCGCGTTGGTCGTCGCGGGCGCGCCGCTCGGCGCCGCGGTCGGGGCCGCGGTCGGGGTCTCGGTCGGCTCGTGGGTCGTCGCCGAGCCGGTGCCCGTCGCGCAGGCCGCGGCGATGACGGCGACGACCCAGAGCAGGGCGGGGAGGCGGAGCGGGCGAGCGCTTCGATCGTTCATGGTGTAGATCCTGGCTCCTCCGCATGACGGACCAATGACAGCGTGCGACGCGGGGCGGCCTATCATGCGTCCGCGATGTCGCGTCCCCTGACCCTCCTGACCATCCACGCCCACCCCGACGACGAGACGATCTCGACGGGCGGCGTGATGGCCCGCTATGCCGCCGAGGGCGTGCGCGTCGTCTGCCTCACCTCGAACCTCGGCGAGCACGGCGAGATCGTCGTACCCGAGCTGGACACGCCCGAGAACCGGGCCCGGCTGGCGGAGATCCGGGGCGAGGAGCTGCGACGGGCGCTCGCGCGGCTGGGCCCGATCGAGAGCCGCCTCCTGGGCTACGAGGACTCGGGGATGATGGACTCGGCCGACAACGCCGACCCCAACGCCTTCTGGAACGCCGACCTGGAGGAGGCGATCGGGCGCACGGTGCGGGTGGTGCGCGAGGTGCGGCCCGACGTCGTCATCTCCTACAACGACTTCGGGGGCTACGGGCATCCCGACCACATCCGCGCGGCGCAGGTCGCCGTGGCCGCCTATGAGCGCGCCGGGGACCCGTCGGCCCATCCCGAACAGCTGGCGGACGGTCTCGCGCCGTGGGCGCCGGCCAAGCTGTACGAGACCGTGCTGAACTTCGCCGGACGTCCCGGGATCCTGCAGCGTGTCAGCGAGCGGGGCATCAAGGCCTGGTGGCTGCCCGACCCGGACGAACCCCCCGAGCGGCGCGCCGAACGCGAGGCGTTCATGGCCCGCATGGCCGCGGCCAGCGGCCCGGTCACCACGAGCGTGGACGTGGCCGCCTTCCTGGAGCGCAAGCGCGCCGCGATCGAGGAGCATGCCACGCAGATCCATCGCGACGGCGTGTTCCTGGGCCTCACGCTGGACGACTGGCGCGAGCTTGCGCCGACCGAGGACTTCAGCCTGCGCGCCGCCCGCGGTCTGGCCGAGGTCCGGCTGCCCGAGGACGACCTGTTCGCGGGCCTGCGCTGAGCCGGCTCGTGGGCGGGCCCCGCGATCAGTAGGGCAGCAGCCCCTTCGAGGCGGCCCGTACCTGCTTGAGGACGGCGGCGCCGTCCCCGGCCGGGTCGAGGAAGTTCGGCTGCGCCTGGTCGAGGATGACGTGCGGCCGCAGACGGACCTGGCGCAGCGTCGGACCCTCGAAGGTCATCTCCACGAGCAGTCCCTCCATCGTCCGCGTCGACCAGGTCTGGTCGAAGACGAAGTTGCCCAGGGCGTACCAGACCAGCGTGCCGTCGATCGCCTCCATGCCCGCCGCCCAGTGGGCGTGGTTGCCGATGACGAGGGCCGCGCCCGCCTTCGCCCAGGCGGCCGCCAGCTTGCGCTGCGAGGACGCGGGGGTGGCCCGGTACTCGACCCCCCAATGGGGGTAGACGACGACCACGTCAGCGGTCTTGCGGGCCGCCTTGATGTCGGGCACGAGCGTCTTCGTGTCGCATCTGCGCGAGCCGATCGCATCGCCGCTCGTCCAGTAGCTGGCGGCGATGGCGTCGCAGCCGAAGATCGCAACGGTCACGCCGTGGGTCTCGAAGATCGCCGGCCTGCGCGCCTCGGCGAAGCCGTCACCCGCGCCCGAGTGGGCGATGCCGCGCGCGTCGAGCGCCTTGACCGTGTCCAGGACCCCATCGGCGCCGGAGTCCCGGATGTGGTTATTGGCCAGCGAGACGAAGTCGATGCCGGCGTTCTTCACGCCGTCGAGGAGCCTCGGGTCGCCCGAGAAGACGGTGCCGCGCAGATGGAAGCGCCACTTGTCATCCACGGGGCTCTCGAGGTTGGCGAGCGCCAGGTCCGCCGAGGTGAGGAGCGCGCGGACGGCGCCTGCCTCGCCGGTGCGCTTCGTGACGGGCGTCTTCTGGTTGAACTGCGAGCAGCAGACCTCCTTGACGATCTCGGCCGTGCCGCCGTCGTAGGGGAAGTCCACGCCCTTGCCCTCCTCCGTCACCTGCACGGCGACGCCGCGGTCGAGCAGGATGTCGCCGCCTGCCACGAGCGTCCACGTCCGGCCCTGGTCCCAGGCGCCCGGGTCGTCCACCACGCCGCGCAACGGCCACGCCGCCAGGGTCTTGAGGCGCGCCGCACCGAAGAGCTGCGCCTTGCCGATGCCCAGCGCGCGCACGTCGGGCGCGACGTCCGAAGCGCGCAGGAGCCCGAACGCTCCCTTGCGCACCGCCTCGCGGACCTGCCCCGGCGTGCCGCTCTTCACCGAGGCGGCGATCTCGATGTCGAGGGCCGCGGCGATCGCCTCCCGGTCCCCGGCGGGCACGATCACCACGTCGTACGCGTCGTCCGTGTCCTGGAGCGTCGCCGCAAGGGCGGCGGGGGCGATGGTCGTCGCCGTGGACCAGAAGCCGACGACCGGCACCCAGGCGACCTCGTCGGCCGCGGGCGTCGATGAGGGGTCGATGCTCGCCGAGGCCGCCGGGCCGCCGGAGGCCGCGGGGTCGAGCGACGCCGAGGCGCCCGACGGCACTTGCGCCGCATCGATGGGCAGGACGGGCTGGTTTGCCCCGTTGACGATGGCACCGACGACGAGCGCCGATGTGGCGGCGAGGACCACGACGAGCCCGGCGGTGGCGAGGATGTCGCGGGGCCGGCGGGGGGCTCCGTGCTGAGTGGAGCGGCGGGGATCGCGGGTCATCCCGCGGATTGTGCCATCAGCGCGGCAACGGCCTCGTGCGACGCGGATGGGGAGGAGGGATGGCGGACCCGACCGGATTCGAACCGGCGATCTCCAGCGTGACAGGCTGGCATGTTGGGCCGCTACACCACGGGTCCGTGCGGCGAATGGGGACGATAGCAGGTGCCGGCAGGGTTGTCGTGCGCCCGTGCTCGTCCACGCAGGCCCGCCCGCGGTCGCCGCACGCCCTGGGCCTCATACGCACGCGACTGGAGCGGAAGAAGCCGTGGAAGCCTCGATCGGGGCCCGATGCCACTCAAACGCCCGCCGCCCGTGCGCATGAGGGGGATCGAGCCGCTCGCCGCTTCTAACGTTCCGACGGCGTTCGAATGAGGGATCCCGGGTTCGGGGACGAACCGGCGAGCCGCCCTCGCGACGCCTCCGGCGGTACGATGAGCGACGCATGCCCCACGACCTCATCGACCTCCGCTCCGACACCGTCACGCACCCCACGCCGGAGATGCGGCGCGCGATGGCCGAAGCCGAGCTGGGCGACGACGTCTTCGGCGACGACCCCACCGTCATCGCGCTCCAGGAGCGCGCCGCAGAACTCACCGGCAAGGAGGCCGGCCTCTTCGTGGCCAGCGGCGCGATGGGCAACCTGGTGAGCCTGATGGCCCACGTGCCGCGCGGCGGCGAGATCATCGCCGAGGTCGAGTCCCACATCGTCTACGACGAGGCAGCCAGCCATGCCGTGGTCGTTGGCGCGTCGGTGCGCACGCTGGTCGCGCGAGACGACGGGACGCTCGACCCGGAGGAGATCCGGGCAGCCTGGCGCGACCCCTCCGATGCGCACGAGCCGATCACCAGCCTCGTGGTGCTGGAGAACACCCACGCCCACTCGATGGGCCAGCCGCTGACGGCGGCCTACACGAGCGAGGTGGCCGCGATCGCCCACGAGCACGGAGTGCCGCTCCACGTGGACGGGGCACGCATCTTCAACGCCGCGGTGGCCCTCGGCACGCCGGCCCGGGAACTGCTGCGAGACGCCGACTCGGCGAGCTTCTGCCTGTCGAAGGGGCTGGCCTGCCCGGTCGGCTCGGTCGTGGTCGGCAGCCGCGACTTCATCTGGCGGGCCTGGCGGGCGCGCAAGCTGCTGGGCGGCGGGATGCGCCAGGTGGGCGTGCTCGCGGCGCCGGGCCTCGTCGCGCTCCGCGACGGCGCGGCGGGCATGATCGAGCGCCTCGCCGAGGACCACGCCAACGCCCGGCGCCTGGCCCACGCGCTGGCCGCGATGCCGGGCATCGGCGCCCTCGACCCGACGCGCGTGCGCACGAACTTCGTCATCTTCGGCCTTGCGCCGGCGCCGGATTTGCCGGCCGCAGCCGTGCCCGTGCGCGAACTGCGCGCCCGCTTCCTGGAGGCGCTCGCGGCCGACGGCGTGCTCATGGTGGAGTACCCCCACGACCACGTCCGCGCCGTCACACACCATGGCGTCGACGGCGCCCACATCGACCGCGTCATCGCGGCGACCCGACGGGCCCTGGCGGCCGTGGGCGCGGCGCCCCTGCAGACGATCGGCGCTTGACCGACCATAGGCGCGCCCCACATCACCCGAGATGGAGCTTGCCGTGCCCGA
>LDXM01000023.1:39721-43963 GCA_001443375.1 Chloroflexi bacterium CSP1-4 | reverse complement strand
GCTCCTCGAGGCGTGCGGTCGCGCCATGTCGGCCTGGGCGGACCGGAAGCGCTGGCGGCGGATCATGGCGCGGGGCATGGCGGCCGACCACGCCTGGGACGGTCCCGCCGCGGAGTACGAGGCGGCCTACGAGCGCGCCGTGGGGGTCCAGTCCGCATGAGTGCCACTCATGCAAACCGGCGGATTCGAGCGTGGCTACTTCCCACTGGCTCGGAGTGGTGGGCAGTCGAGCGTGGATCCACCCGTTGGCATGAGCACCACTCATGCGCAACTCACGAGAGCTCGACCTCCTCCCGGAAGGCCGGCCGGTACGGCTCCAGCCCCAGCTCCCGCACCCGCCGCTCGAGCGCGATCTCGGCCTCCGGGTCGCCGTGGACGAGGAAGACGCGCCGCGGCCGGCGCGACGCGGCGGCGAAGTGGCGCAGCCAGTCGACCAGCTCCGATTCGTCGGCGTGGGCGCTGAAGCCGCTGATCGAGCGGACCTCGCAACGCACCGCCCGCTCCGCGCCGTCGATGCGCACCGTCCGCGCGCCGGCCTGCAGGTGGGCGCCGAGCGTGCCCTCGCCCTGGTAGCCCACGAAGAGGATCATCGCCGCCGGGTCGTCGATGAGGTCGCGCAGGTGGTGCACGATGCGGCCGCCGGTGAGCATCCCGTTGGACGAGACGATCATCATCGGCCGCGGCTTGAACTTGATCGCCTTCGACTCGTCGGCGGTCCGTGTCACCACTGCACCGGGGTAGTCCAGCGGCGTCTCCCCGGTCTCGAGCAGGCGGCGCGTCTCCTCGTCGTAGTAGCCGGGGAAGGCGCGGTACACATCGCTCGCCCGGGAGGCCATGGGCGAGTCGAGGTAGAGCGGGACGTGCGGGATGCGCCCGGCCTCCAGCAGCCGGTCCAGCACCCAGACCACCTCTTGCGTGCGCCCGATGGCGAACGAGGGGATGAGCAGGACCCCGCTGTGGCCGGCGATCGTCTGCACCGCCTCGGCGAGGAGGCGGATCGCCTCGTCCCCCGGCTCGTGCTCTCGCCCGCCGTAGGTGGATTCGACGAGCACGTAGTCGGCCCCGTCGAGGACGGCCGTCGGGTCGTGGATGATCGGCGTGTTCGGGCGCCCGAGGTCGCCCGAGAAGACGATGCGCGTCGGCGCGTCGCCCTCGGCATCTGCGGCGTCGACGGTGATGATGGCCGAGCCGAGGATGTGGCCGGCGTCGTGGAAGGTCGCCCTGACGCCCGGCGCGATCTCGACCGTCCGCCCGTAGCCGAGCCCCCGGAAGTGCTCGAGCGTCCGTTCGGCGTCGGCGACGTCGTAGAGCGGCTCCAGCTCCTCCGTTTCGATCTCGGCCGGGTGGGCGCGGATGGCCGCCTCGTGGTCGAGGCCCCGCTCCTTCGCCTCCCGCTCGGCGCGGCGGGCTCGCCGCTCGATCCACTCGACCCGGTCCTTCGCCTGCTCCACCTGGAGCTTGCCGCTGTCGAGCAGGATGAGGCGCGCCAGCTCGACGGTCGGGTGCGTGGCGTGGATCGCGCCGCGGAAGCCCTCCTTCACGAGCAGCGGCAGGAGCCCGCAGTGGTCGAGGTGGGCGTGGGTGAGCAGCACGGCGTCGAGCGCCGCCGGCTCGAAGGCGAAGCCGAGCCGGTTGCGCTCGCTCTCGTGCGGCGAGCCCTGGAACATGCCGCAGTCGACGAGGACGCGGGCCCGGGCCGTGGTGAGCAGGAACTGCGAGCCGGTGACCGTCGTGGCGGCGCCGAGGAAGGCGAGCTTCACGCGGCGCCCTCGGCGGGGATCGGCTCGGCGTCCAGGGCCACCCTGCGCCGCATGACCCGCCCCTCGCGGTCGAAGATCCGCAGCGACGCCTGTACGACGACCCCGATGCCGAAGGCGAAGAGCACGGTCCCGATGCCCACCGTGCCGCCGAGCAGCCAGCCGCCCGCGAGCACGCTCACCTCCAGGCCGGTCCGCGCCCGGGCGATGCTCCAGCCGAAGCGGTGGTGGAGCCCGGTCATGAGGCCGTCCCGCGGGCCGGGGCCGAGGTCGGCCGCGAGGTAGAGCCCCGAGCAGACGCCGATGAGCAGGACGCCGGAGAGCAGCTCGGTCCCGCGCAGGACGACGGCATCCGGCGCCATCACGGGGAGCACGGCCAGCCCGACGTTCGTGGCCAGCCCGATGAGCACGAGGTTGATCAGCGTGCCCGGCCCGGGCCACTCGCGCAGAGGCAGCCAGCACAGGAGGATGGGCACGCCGAGCAGGATGCTGACCGTGCCCATGGGGATGCCGAGCTGGATCCCGACCCCCTGGTTGAGGACCTCCCATGGCCCGAGACCGAGGTCCGAGCGGGCCATCAGGGCGATGCCGAAGCCGAACCCGACCAGCCCGACCAGCAGGCCGGGCAGGCGACGGAGGGCTCCGATGGTCCAGCGCTCGCGCATCCGGGCATGCTAGCCGCCGTCGCTCCGGGCCGTGCGCGGAGGCGCTACGCTGCCCGCGGTCGGCGATGGCAGTGGAGCGGAGGGATGGGCCGATGGGCCTGCTCGAGGGCAAGAGGGCGCTGATCTTCGGCGTGGCGAACGATCACTCGATCGCCTGGGGCATCGCGCAGGCCTTCCACCGCGAGGGCGCGACGATCGGCTTGAGCTCGGTCGAGTCGCTGATCGAGAAACGGGTGCGGCCCCTCGCGGCCTCGATCGGCTCGACGTTCGTGGAGCCCTGCGACGTGCAGGACGATGCCCAGGTGGCCCGCGTCTTCGACCGCTGGCGCGCCGAACAGGGGCAGCTCGACATCCTCGTCCATGCGCTCGCCTTCGCCCGTCGCGACGACCTCGACGGCGCCTTCGTGGACACCTCGCGCGACGGCTTCGCCCTCGCCCTCGACGTCAGCGCCTACTCGCTCGTGGCGCTCACCCGGGCCGCCCTCCCGCTCATGTCGGCGGGCGCGTCGGTGCTGACGCTGACGTACTACGGCGCCGAGAAGGTCGTCTCGCACTACAACGTGATGGGCGTGGCCAAGGCCGCGCTCGAGGCCTCGGTGCGCTACCTCGCCGCCGACCTGGGCCCGCGCGGCGTCCGCGTCAACGCCATCAGCGCCGGCCCCGTGCGCACGCTCGCCGCGTCGGGGGTGGCCGGCTTCAAGGGGCTGTACGGGGAGTTCCGCGACACCGCGCCGCTGCGCCGCAACATCACCATCGAGGACGTGGGCGGGGCCGCCGTCTACCTCTCGAGCGACCTGGCCGCCGGCGTGACCGGCGAGGTGCACTACGTCGACGCCGGCTTCAACGTGCTCGCGGTGCCGACCCGGGAGTGATCGGGGGCAACGAAACGCCCGAAGAAACCGCCGCTCCATCGACGCTCGGCCGGCAAGCCATTGCTGGCAAGCCATCCGCTCGTCTCACCTTCGCCTTGCGGCTCCGGGTCCGGTGCGAGGCCCCTTCGGGCAAGACCTACCTTAGCCGCCGCGGGCAGGGCGTGTCTACGGCGGTTATCCACGAGATTCGGGCCGTTCGCCAAGTTGTCCACGTTCCATCCCCGAACGAGCGGTGGGCTGCCGATGTGGACGTCGACAGCGTTGCCACGACGCCCGTGCCACCATGCGCGCATGCACATCCCCGACCTCGGTCGGCGGGGCGAGGGCTGGGTCGTCCTGCAGGTCGTGTTCATCGTCCTCATCGCCCTCGCCGGCGTGCCCGAGCCCTCCTGGGTCGGCACGGTCGGCGCGGTCACGACGGGCGCGGGCGCCGCGCTCGTGGTGGTCGGGGGTCTGCTCGCCTTCCTCGGCTCGAAGGCCCTGGGTCCGTCGTTCAGCCCGCACCCTCGCCCGCTCGACTCGGCCCGCCTGGTACAGATGGGCATCTACACGCACGTCCGGCACCCGATCTACGGGGGGATCATCCTCGGGGCCTTCGGCTGGGGCCTGTTCGTGGCCAGCCCGCTCTCACTGCTCCTCTCGGTTGGCCTGGTCGTCGTGTTCACGCTGAAGTCCCTGCGAGAGGAGGCCTGGCTCGCCGAACGCTACCCCGCCTACGAGGAGTACCGCCGGCGGACCCGCCGCTTCCTCCCGCGCCTCATCTGACGGAGCCCCGAGTGATCAACCCCGCGAGCCCTCCTGCCTTCGACCCCGAGGCCCCGCTGCCCGGCGCCCCCGACCCTTGGCAGGGCTCCAGCATGCCCGCTCTCCGGCCAGGTCCGCCCTGGGCGATGACCGAGATGATCGCCGCCGAGCCGGCCTTCGCCGAACGCCTGCTGCGGCGGCTGG
>LDXM01000023.1:0-39681 GCA_001443375.1 Chloroflexi bacterium CSP1-4 | reverse complement strand
GCCCGACGGCGCCGCCGCGCGGCTTGCCGCGGCCCTGCACGAGGCGGCCGCCGCGGGTGCCCCGGTCCGCGTCGTCGGATGTGGCACGAGCGAGCATGGCGCCCAGGCGACGGCCCTCATCCTGGCCGCCGGGCTGGCCCGCGAAGGCTTCGAGCCTCGTGTCGAGGCGGTCCAGGCCTTCGAGGCGGCCCTTGCGCCGCAGCGCGGCGGGCTCGTCGTCGGCATCTCCCACGAGGGCGGCACGTGGGCCACGAACCGCGCCCTCGAGGCGGCCCGGGCGGCCGGTTCGCGCACGGCCCTCGTGACGGTCAGCGACCGCTCGCCCGGTGCGGCGCTGGCGGACCTGGTCGTGACCACGGAAGAGGCCGACCAGAGCTGGTGCCACACCATCGGCTACCTCTCGCCGGTCCTCGCCGCGCTCGCGGTCGCCGGCCATGTTACGGGCAAGGCGCCCGACGCGGCGGCTGTGCGCGCCGCGCTCGCGGCAGGAGCCGGTGGCGCCGATGCCGCCGAGCCGATGGCGACCCGGCTGGCCGACACGTCGCACATCGTCGTCATCGCCTCGGGCGCCGACCGACCGGCCGCGCGTGAGCTGGTCCTGAAGATCGAGGAGGCGACGTGGCTGCCGACCACGATGCGCGACCTCGAGACGTTCCTCCACGGCCACCTGCCGGCCACGGACGCGACGACCGGCCTCGTGCTCATCCTCGCCGACCCCGATGCGCTGGAAGCGCGGGCCGAGCGAGCGGCCGAGGCGCTGACGGCCGCCCACGCGATCGGGCTGCGCACGGCGGCGATCCTCTCCGACGCGGCCCACGCCGCACTGCTCATGGCGCCCACGCCGGTCGGGCGGATGCGGGCGGCGCTGCCCGCGGGGCTCGAGGGGCCCGCGGCCGCCCTGGTCGCCACGGCCGTGCCGCTGCAGCTGTTCACCGAGCGGCTGGCCCGGGCGCGCGGCACGAACCCCGACCCGATCCGCCGGGACCAGGCGGCCTACCTCGAGGCCGCCGCGCGGGTCCGCTGAGCGCGGACGCGGTCAGGAGCCTAGCCGGGCTCCCGTCCGTCCCCGCCGGCGGCCGCGACGATGCCTTCCAGGACGCGCACGAAGGCCCCGCGATCCTCCTCGGGGATGGCGGCCAGGAAGTGCTCGTCGACCCCGCGCAGATGGGTCGGCGAGGCGTCGCGGAGGCGCCGCAGGCCGGCCTTGGTCAGGACGGCGAACGCGCCGCGCGCGTCGGTCGGGCAGGCCAGGCGCTCGACGTATCCGCCATCGACCAGGCGGTCCACGAGGCGGCTCACGCCGCTCCGCGTCAGCAGCAGCCGGTCGGCCAGCTCGTTCATGCGCAGCCTGTGCCCGTCGGCGATGGTCAGCTGGACGAGCGCGTCGTACTCGGCCAGCGAGAGCGACTGCTCCGCCTCCAGCTCGGCCGCGAGCGTGCGCGATACGGCGGCATGGGCGCGGATGAAGGCGATCCACGGGGCCAGGCGCGGATCGATGCGCGCCTCGGCCCGCTCGGCGGACGGACGTACGGTAGTGAGCGAAGAAGGGCTGGTCATCGTGGCCGCATCATAGCGCGTCGGTTGCGCCGTCAACGAATGGGGCGGCGCCGACGTGGCCGCGCTGTCGGCGGAGCCCGCCGCGGCCTAGGCGCCTTCGCCGGCGGGGCCGGCGGCGCCTCGGCGGGTGGAGCCGGCGCTTCGCCCGGGGACGCAGCCTCGGCTCGCAGCTCGTCCAGCGCCGCGTCGACCGAGCGTACGCCGCGCCCACCCAGTCGCTCCGCCAGCCGGTGCAGGAGCCCCTCCTCGTCGTGGAGGATGCGCCAGTCGAGGAGCACGCGCCGGTCGTAGGCGTGGAGCTCGAACTCCAGGCCACGCTCGTGGATCGCGAGACAGCTGTGCAGGTGCTCCAGGCCACTGACCATGTCCCGGTAGACGATCCAGGCGTCGCCGTCGCGCGGTAGCCCGAGCGCCCGTCCGAGGGTGTCGGTCGCCACCCGGCGTTGATCGCCCTCGCGCACGGAGAAGGGCACCGAGTCGCGGATCGTGCCGCGCACCTCGGCGTAGCGGCTGTGCACCACGACCACCGCCCGATCGTCGCCGACCCGGTTGGCGAAGGCGAAGACGTCCTCTGCGACCCGGCCGTCGGGGGCCACGAAGTCGAAGAAGCGAAAGTCGCGTACCTCGGCGAAGAGGTGACGGCGGTGGAGGAGGGGGAAGATCTCGCGCTCGTGGCGCTCCACGAGCCAGGCCTTCGGCTCCTCGTCCCAGCGGGCGCGGCGGAACTCCATGCCGTACTTCTCGGCGAAACCCTCGACCTGGCCGTGGCCGAACATCGGCAGCCCGGGCAGGGTGACCAGGAGCGTCGCGGCGCAGAAGTAGCGGTCATCGTCGCCGAACTGGTCGATCGCCGTCCGTTCATCGGGGTTGTTGAGGAAGTTCACGAAGCGCTTGAGCACCTCGGGGTCGAACGCGAGCGTTTCTTTGATGAGGGCTCGGTACTCGGCGTTGCGCTCGTCGCGCAGCATGTGCATGAAGGCGCTGTTGTAGACGCGGTGCATGCCCAGGGTGCGCACGAAGTAGCCCTCGAGCATCCAGAAGGCCTCGGCCAGGAGGAGCGTGTCGGGCACCTCGGCCGCGACTCGGTCGACGACCTCGCGCCAGAACTCGACGGGCATCGCCGCCTCGAAGGCCGCCGTCGACATGCCCTGCCCGACCCGCGTCGGGACGGCATCACCGCCGCCGCCCGGGGGCGGATACCAGAGGCGCTGGATGTGGCGACGGGCCAGCGTCATGGCCGCGTCGAAGCGGATGATCGGCGAGCGTCGGGCGACATCGAGGATGGTGGCGATGACCGCCTCGCGCACCTCGGGCCTGAGGTAATCGAGCTGCGCCGTGTCGTTCCAGGGCATGCTCGTGCCGTCGTTGCCGTGATAGATGTAGCGCGTCTCGCCGCTCTGGCGATCCACGCGCTGGAAGACCACGGCCGCATCGCTGCGGTCCCAGTAGCCGTCCTCGATGCGGATGGTCACGCGCTCGTCGCGCGAGAGGTCGGGGCCCGTGAAGCGGTAGGACGGGATCGGCGGCTCGGGCAGCGACAGGAACCGCTCCGGGTGCTCTATCACCCAGCGAGAGTCGAGGCCCATGTGGTTGGGCACCATGTCGCTCGACAGGCGGACGCCGTGGCGCATGGCCCGCTCCCGCAGGTCCGCCAGCGCCGCCTCGCCCCCCAGCTCGTCGGCGATGCGGTAGTCGTCGAGGGAGTAGGCCGAGGCGGCGGCGTCGGGATCGCCCATGCGCTGCTTGATCTCCGCCGAGGCGTGGCTGCGCTGCCACAGCCCGATCAGCCACAGCCCGTTGACGCCGCGCCGGGCGAGCGTCGCCAGCTCCTCGTCGGGGATGGCGTCGAGGGTGCGGATATCCCGTGCGTACCTGCGGGAGAGTTGATCGAGCCAGACGTGCGTGGACTTCGCGATGAGGACGACGCGCGGCATCCAGTCCCGGTCGGCGGAGAAACGTTCCGCGTCGGGATCGCCGGCGGTGGCGCGGAGGCCGATGGCCACGGGCGCACCCGGGGCACCGCCGGTGGCCGCCTGCCAGCGCAGGCGCGCGGCGTGATCCTGCTCGGCCAGGACGTCCAGCGCCAGCTGGAGGTCGTCGAGCAGGTCGCCCAGCGAGTCGCCCCAGCGGTCGCGGATGAGGCGGATCTGGGCGCCCAGCGAGTGGGGGGCTTCACGAGCGGGCGCCGTGAGGATCTCGAGCAGGTCCGATGCACCGCCCTCGCCCTCGGCCGCGATCGGAGCGGTCAGCGCCAGGCGTGCTGCGAACCCGTCGGCCAGCCGTCGAGTGGCCAGGCTCTGCGGCAAGCCATCGTCGAAGAGTGGCCGGAACGGCGTGAGGGCCGGGTTCGCCGCGGCCAGTCGCAGCAGGAGCAGCTCCTCGAGAACGGCGGCCCGGCCCCCTCCGTCCGCCAGCTCCGCCGTCGGCGTCGCCTCGCCGCGGTATGCGGCGGCCGCGGGGTAGCGCTCGACGAAGGGCGTCAGCCCCGAGCGCACGCGCCTCGCACCGAGCTCGGCCTCGAGCCTGGCGGCGGCGCGCCCGACGGCGCCCTGCGGGCCCTCGCCGCCCAGGACCGCAGCGAGCCGGTGGAGCGCCTCGTGGAGGAGGCCGGCTGCCAGCAGCTCACCCGGGTCGACCTCCATCCGGAGCGCCAGGCGCCGGACCGCAGGCAGGTCCACGTGCGCCGTGTCGCCATCGAGCGCGAACGTGGCGCCCCGGAGCCCGAGTCGGTCCCGGGTGGACCGCACGAGGCGGAACTCGCGGCGCGACACGGGATGGGGCATCAGGCGCCGGCTTCGGTCGCTGCAGCCGACAGGTTCGCCAGGCCCTCACCGAGGCGCTCGAGGGTCGGCCAGCCGTAGCTCTCGGCGAGGTTGCAGCGGATGCGCTCGTAACCGAGTTGCTCGGGCGACTCGATCTCGATGGGCATGCGCCGGTAGTCCATGCCTAGCGCTCGAGCGCGGCGATCTTCTCCACGCGGCGCTGGTGACGGCCGCCCTCGAAGACACCGGCCACGAAGGCCTCGACACAGGCCTGGGCCACCTGGCTCCCGACGATGCGCGCGCCCATCGAGAGCATGTTCGCGTCGTTGTGCTCCCGGCCCAGGCGCGCCGTGACCGGATCGGCCGCTTCGACGCAGCGGATGCCGCGGATCTTGTTGGCCACGATCGCCTCGCCGGTGCCGCTGCCGCCCAGGACGATGCCCAGGGCGCATTCGCCTGCCGCCACCGCCAGCGCCGCGGGGGCGATGACGTCGGGGTAGTCGACCGGCTCGCTGGAGTCGGTGCCGAAGTCGACCGGCTCGTGCCCGGCCGCGCGGAGCCATTCGATGACCGATGCCTTCAGCGGGAACCCCGCGTGGTCAGCGGCGACGGCGATGCGCATGCGCGGACCCTCCCATCGTCAGCGGCCCCGTCGCGGCCCGGCGTTGCGCTCGGTGCGTGCCTCGGCGCGCCGGATGCGCGACTCGACGAGCACGTCGCAGGCCTCGTCCGGGTCGTCGGTCACCTTGAGCAGGCGGATGTCGGCCGGGTCGAGCTTGCCCTCGCGGGCGGCCGGATCGGCCAGCCAGTCGAGCAGCCCGCGCCAGTAGCTCGAGCCGAACAGGACGATCGGGAAGTGCTCGATCTTACCGGTCTGCACCAGCGTCACCGACTCGAACAGTTCGTCGAGCGTGCCGTAACCGCCCGGGAAGATGACGAAGCCCTGGGCGTACTTGACGAACATCATCTTGCGCACGAAGAAATAGCGGAAGCGGATCTCCAGGTCGAGGTAGGGGTTCGACTCCTGCTCGTGGGGCAGCTCGATCGAGCAGCCCACCGAGTAACCGCCGGCGCCCTGGCAGCCCTTGTTGGCCGCCTCCATGATGCCCGGCCCGCCGCCGGTGATGACCGTGAAGCCGTGCTCTGCGAGGCGCGCGCCGATCTGTCGCGCCGCCTCGTAGGTCGGATCGTCCGGCAGGGTGCGGGCCGAGCCGAAGACGGTCACCGCGGGACCGAGGCGGGCCAGCGTGTCGAAGCCCTCGACGAACTCGCCGATGATGCGCAGCGCGCGCCAGGCGTCCGTCTCGAGGAAGGTCGTATCCGCGTAGGGGGCCGCCTGGAGGAGCTTGCGGTCCTCGGTGGCGCGCGGCCGGTGGTGGTTCTCCTTCATCGTCGCAGGATAGCCCGTGGCGGGCGGCGGAGCGAGGCGAGCGACTTCGCGGCGACCTCGCGGCGACGACGGGGGCTGTTGCGTGGTGGGCAACAGATCGAAGAACAGCCGGCCCTGGAGGGCCCGCGGGGAGGCAACGGGCCGCCTCACGGCTCCGCCGGCGGCGAGTTCACGCTCAGCTGCCCGGGTTCGCGCGGCGGGAGCGCTGCCGGGACGCCGCGAAACGCCCGTTTGGTGTTCTGCACGCAACCCGGCCGCGCTATACTACCCGGGAGTATCAGCCGCCCGGTCACTGCCGGGCTACCAGGGAGGCGACACGAACCCGCCATGGCCATCGCGATCGACCCCGTCTGCGGCATGCAGGTCGAGACGGAGGGTGCGCAGCTCACGTTCGAGTACGAGGGCACGACCTATTACTTCTGCGGCAAGGGCTGCCTGCTCGAATTCAAGGACGACCCGAAGCGCTTCCTCGACCCCGACCACAAGCCCTCGATGTAGTCCCGGCACCTTCGCGCGCGTTCGGCGGACCGGCCAGATGAGCGCGCGATAAGCGGGCGATGAGCGGCCGTCGATGGCTGCTCGCTAGGGTCCGCGGACCAGTCCGGCCGATCGGCGACCGGACGCGATCTGATGACGAGGTCCGCGGCCATGATCAGCCTCTTCGCCTGGAGTTCGCCGGTCCCGCCTTGGCTTATGGCCATCCTGCTGCTCGCCCTGTTCGCGGCCGCGCTGACCATCGCGGCCGGTCTCGACCCCGGCGCATCGACGGAGATCGGGAGTTGGCGCTGGTCCGTGAGCCCCCGCCTCGGCTGAGACGCAGCGCACCGATCCCGGATCAGCCGCGCGCACCGGTAACGTCGTCGTCGGCGCTGAGGCGTGTGGCGATGTAGACCGGGATGACCGACAGGAGGATGGCGATCAGGCCGGCCACGTTCACCACGGGGATCTGGTTGTTGAGGCGGAAGCTCTGGAAGATCCAGACCGGCAGCGTCTTGACGCCGCCGGCGACGAAGAGCGTGACGATGATCTCGTCAAAGGACAACGCGAAGGCCAGCAGGGCCCCCGCCAGCAGCGACGTGCGCAGGGCCGGGAAGGTCACGTACCGGAACGTCTGGAAGGTGTCGGCGCCGAGGTCGGCCGATGCCTCCTCGAAGGACCGCGCCGTCCTGCGCAGCCGGGCGATGGCGTTGTTGTAAACCAACACGATGCAGAACGTCGCGTGCCCGACGATGATCGTGAACATGCCCAATGGGAAGCCGATCTGGGCGAACGCGGTCAGCAGCGCGATGCCGGTCACGATGCCCGGCAATGCGATCGGGAAGATGACGACGAACGACACGGTCTCGCGCCCGAAGAAGTGGTAGCGCGAAACCGCCAGGGCGGCCAGCGTGCCAAGGGTGAGCGCGAGGAGCGTGGCACCCAATGCCGCCACGATGGAGGCCAGGAAGGCCTGCTGGAGCGCGGTGTTCGCGAACGCCACAGCGAACCACCGAAGGGTCAATCCGGCCGGCGGCCAGGCGGCCGACGCCGCATCGTTGAAGGCGTACAGGAAGATGAGTCCGATGGGCACATAGATGAAGACGAGGATGAGCGCCGAGACGATGCTCAGCGCGATGCGGGTGCCGCGGCCGGTCGTCATCAGAGCGCCTCGAACGCGCCAAGCTTCCGGGCCACGAAGAGGTACACCATGATGATCCCCAGCGGCACCAGCGAGTATGCGGCGGCCAGCGGCAGGTCGCCGGCGGCACCCACGTTCAAGAAGATGGCATTGCCGATGAAGATCGTGGTCGAGACAAGCTGGACGGCGATGTAGTCACCCAGCGTCAACGAGAACGTGAAGATCGAGCCCGCAACGACGGCCGGGAAGGCCAGCGGCAGGATGACTCGGCGGAATGTCATCCAGGATCGGCCGCCGAGGTCCGCCGATGCCTCCAGGAGCGAATCCGGGATGCGCACGAGCCCGGCATACACGGGGATGATCATGAACGGCAGCCAGAGGTAGGTCATGACCAGCCAGACGGCGATCTCGCCGTACCCGGGACCCTTGAGCCCCAGCGGGCCGAGCATCCAGTTCAGCACGCCCTCCTCGGCCAGGATGAGCCGCCAGGCGTAGGCCTTCACGAGATAACTGGCCCAGAGCGGCATGACGACCGCGACGACGAGGAGCCCCCGCCAGCGAGGCCGCGCGATCTTGGCCATGAAGTAGGCGATCGGGAAGGCGATGAGTGCGCAGGCGACCGTGACCGCGACCGCCATGCCGAGCGTCCGGAGGGTGATCTCGGGATATGGGTCCTGGGTCAGCTCGAGGAAGTTGTCCAGCGTGAACTCACGGACGACCTGACCCGTGAAGGCATCGCGCGACCAGAACGCGTTGATGAACATGAGCACGAGTGCGCCCAGGTAGGCGATGACCAGCCATGCCACGGGCGCCGCCAGGAGAGCCGCAAGGCGGGTGCGCGGCCGCCGATGCAGCCACGTGGCGAGACGCCTGGTGGTCGAGGGGCGCGGAGACGGGAACTCGCCGGTCGTGGTCATGTCCGTCGCTCAGGGATGGTGCGGCCCAGGGTCCGGGGACCCTGGGCCGCGTACCGAGCTATGTCCGGAGGAGGGTCAGCTGCGGATCTCGGTCCAGGCCTTGATCCAGTCGTCGAACCCCTTGCATTTGACGTCCGTGCGCCCGTCGAGGCACTTCACGGTCGGCGTCGTCCAGTAGTACACGTTCTCCCAATAGGCGGGATCGTTCGCGTAGAACTGGGTGCAGTGATCCTTGTTGGAAGTCAAGTCGCAGGACTTGCTGTTGCCGGGCGCCTCGCCGAAGTACTCGGCGATCTGGGCGTTGACCGGCGCGGACGTGATGTGGTTGATGAACAGGTAGGCGCAATTCAGACGTTTCGTCTTGGAGTTGATCATCCATGTGTCGGACCAACCGGTGGCGCCTTCGGCGGGCTTGATCGCATCGACATCGACGCCCGCCCCCTGGAGGACGTAGGCGATGACCTGCCACGTGGTGCCGATGATCGTATTGCCGTTGGTGAACGAGTCGATCTGCTTGGTGTAGTCGCTCCAGTACTCCCCGACCGCGGGCTTCTGCGCCTTGAGCAGGTCGACGGCGGCCTGGAACTGCGTCTCGTCAAGAGCATAGGGATCGGTGATCCCCAGCTCCGGCTTGGTCGCCATCAGGACGACCGCGGCGTCCGCGATGTAGATGGCCGCGTCATAGACGGAGTACTTGCCCGCGTACTTGCCGGCCGGATCGAACATCTCGGCCCATGACGTGGGGGCCGGATCCACGGAGTCCTTGCGCCACATCAGGAGGTTGGCACCCCGTCCGTGTGGCACGCCGTAGTGCACGCCGTCGAACGTGTTGTACGGCTTGTCCTTGAGGTCGGGGAAGATCTCGGCGTAGCTCTTGATGAGGTCGACGTTGACCGGCTGGACGAAGCCGCCCGCCACCAGGCGGTTGGATGCGTCACCTGACGCCGACATGACGTCGTACTGCTCCGGCGCCGCATTGAACTTCGCGAACGCCTCGTCCGAGGTGCCGAAGGTGTCGACGGTGACCTGACAGCCGGTGTCCTTCTCGAACGAGGACACCCAGTCGACATCGGGGCTCGTCGTGCCGTCCTCGACGTAGCCGGGCCAGGCCAGGACCGTCAACGCCCCCTCGCCTGGGCCGATGCTCGTCGGCAGGTCTGGTGTCGGTGAGGCTGCCGGGCCGGCGCAGGCCGCGATCAGGAGCGCGGCGCTGACCGCGACTCCGAGTTTCCTCCGTTGGATCATCCCTCTCGTTCCTCCTCTTGTCCCTGCCTCACGCCAGGTCGGCGATGGGCAGGCAATGCTCCCGTTTCCAGACCAGCCGGACTGCCCGGCCACGAGCGACGAGCGCCTCCGTGGAGGAGGTCGCGAGATTCTGTTGCGTGACGACGAGGTCAGCCCCCGCGTCCAGCGCAACGATATACCGCGTGTCGGGCCCGACGTAGACCACATCGCGGATCTGACCGAGTGCGCCGATCTCGTCGGCGCCAACGGACGCTCCCGGCTCGCCGAGGTGGATCTTCTCGGGCCGGACCGTGAACATGCCCGTTCGCCCCACGACGGCCTCGGCGACGGCGCCGCGCAGCAGGTTCGACGTCCCCACGAAGCCGGCCACGAAGGCCGTCGCGGGCCGCTCGTACACGTCGGCCGGAGCGCCGACCTGCTCGATCCGACCGCGGTTGAAGACGGCCAGGCGGTCGCTCATGGTGAGCGCCTCCTCCTGGTCGTGCGTGACGTAGATGAACGTGATGCCCACTTCCTGCTGGATCCGTTTGAGCTCGATCTGCATCTCCTCGCGGAGCTTCAGGTCCAGAGCGCCAAGGGGCTCGTCCAGGAGCAGGACACGGGGCCGGTTGATGAGGGCCCGGGCCAGGGCGACGCGCTGGCGCTGGCCGCCCGACAACTGCGAAGGCTTTCGACGATCCAGGCCTTGGAGGCGAACCATGCGCAACGCATCCTCGACGCGCAGCGCTCGGGCCTCGCGGGGCACCTTGCGCACCATCAGGCCGTAGGCCACGTTGTCGCCGACGTCCATGTGTGGGAAGAGCGCGTAATCCTGGAAGACGGTGTTCACGTCTCGCTCGAACGGCGGGCGCTGCGAGACGTCCTCGCCGTCGAGCAGGATCCGCCCGGCGGTGGGCAGCTCGAAGCCGGCGATCATGCGCAGCGTCGTCGTCTTGCCCGAACCCGACGGGCCCAGCATCGAGAAGAACTCGCCCTCGTCGATCTCGAGGTCGATGCCCGCCACCGCCTCGACGTCGCCGAAGACCTTGCGCACGCCCTCCAGGCGTACGGCGGCCCTCTCCGTCCGCGGGCGACTGGTGGTGGTCGGCGTATCGACGCTCTGTGCTGGCACGCCTCTCCTCGGTGGACCTGATCGGGGGCACGACGCGCGGCCTGGACGCGCTCGACTGCAAGTCCGGCGCAGGCGACGATCTCGCCCGGGGATGGCGCGCACTGTGCAGCCTGCGGGTGCTCGGTGTCAAGCAAGGCCGGTCGCGAATCACGCACGCATCGCGCCCCCGGGGCGCGCGATTCGGATGCCGACGGGCATCTTCCGCGCGCGCTAGAGTCGATGTCGGTGACCACATCCATCCCACTGCGGACGCTGCTCTCGGTCGGCCTCGCTCTCGCCACCGCTGCCGCATGCGCGGAGTCGGCCGCGCTGCCGAGCGGGCCGATCAGGCCGGGATCGGCTGATGCTCCGCGCGAGGTGAACGTCATCCTGCGCGACTACCTGTTCGAGCCGACGCCGATCCGGCTCGTGCGCGGCGAGACGGTGCGCTTCAACATCGTCAACGGTGGCCTGTTGCCGCACGACTTCGTCCTGGGCGGGGCGGCGGTCCAGGCGGCCTGGGCCTCCGCCGAGGCGATCGCCACCCCCCAGATCCTCGCTGCGACGGCGCCCCCGGTGAGCCTCCCGCCCGAGCTGGCCGGACTGCGCGTCTATCTCACCTCCGGCCAGTCCAGCAGCGTCGTCTTTCGCGTGCCCGAAGAGGGCGAGCTGCTCCTCGCCTGCCACATCCCGGGTCACCTCGAGAAGGGCATGGTGGGCGTCGTCGAGTACGTGGCGCCCGCCGCTCCGTAGAGCCGGGTACACTGCGGCTGGCCCAAGGCAGCCCGCGCAGGTGGGCCCATCAGGAGAACGAACCGGCCATGACGTACGTCATCGCGGAGCCCTGCCTCGACGTCCTCGACCAGTCGTGCGTAGCGGTTTGCCCCGTGGACTGCATCCATTTCGAGGGCGGCGTCGACCGCCTGCTGTACATCGATCCGGACGAATGCATCGACTGTGGTGCCTGCGAGCCCGAGTGCCCGGTCAACGCCATCTACCCCGAGGACTCGCTGCCCGCCGAGTGGGCCAAGTACACCCAGGTGAACGCCATCTGGTTCAGCGACCGGGCCGCCGCGCGCGCCCAGCTCGACGAGTGGAAGCCGCTCTGACGGACTGACGAACGGCCTCGCGGCCCCGCCATGGGGGCGCGCCCGAAACGCGCCTAGACTGGGTCCGTGCGCATCGTTTCCCTGCTCCCTTCGGCCACCGAGATCGTCTTCGCCCTCGGCCTCGGCGACGAGCTGGTGGGCCGGACGCACGAATGCGACTACCCGCCCGAGGTCGAGGCGGTGCCGGTGATGACCGCCGACGTGGACGCCCAGCCGGGCGCAGCGAGCCGGCTCATCCACGACCGGGTGCGCGACCGCCTGCACGGTGGGTCCGCCCTCTACCGGCTCGACGAGGCCGCCCTCGCAGACGCGAAACCGGACCTCATCCTGACCCAGGAGCTGTGCGACGTCTGTGCCGTCAGCTATCGGCGGCTGACCGAGGCCGTCCGGCGCGTCGCGGGCGAGGAAGGCGAGATCAGCGTGGTCAGCCTGGAGCCGACCTCGATCGAGGGGATCCTCAACACCATCTCCACCATCGGCGCCATGGCCGCTGCCGAGGACGAAGCGGTGGGGCTGCTGGAGTTCCTGCGTGAGCGGCTGGGGACGATCGAGAACCGGGTGCTCGAGCGGCGCCTGGCGGGCATCGCGCCGCGTCGCGTGGTCTGCCTCGAGTGGCTCGATCCGCCGTTCGCAGCCGGCCACTGGGTACCCGAGCAGGTGCGTCGAGCGGGTGGGTGGGAGCTGCTGGGACGCGAGGGCGAGCGGTCCGTGGAGACGACCTGGGAAGCCGTCCGGGAGGTGGAACCGGAGCAGCTCTTCCTGATGCCCTGCGGCTTTGACGCCTCGGCCACGCGCGCCGAATGGCAGCGGACGCCGAAACCGGCCTGGTTCGCCGAGCTGCGCGCCGCACGGGAGGGCGAGCTGTTCGCGCTCGACGGCTCGGCCTACTTCAGCCGTCCCGGCCCGCGGGTCATCGAGGGCATCGGGCTGCTCGCGGAGCTCATGGACCCCGACGGTTTCGTGGACCAGGCGCCGCCCGACGGCTGGATCCCCCTGGCCGTCTGAGCCTCGAGCGCCCCGCCATGCCCTTCCGCGCGACCTTCTCCTGCCTCTGGTGCGGGCGCCCGCACGCCACGCGCGGATCGGACGACCTGGAGGGCTGGGCCCATCTCTGCCCCGACTGCCTCGGCTCGGCCGGGGAAAACGAGTTCCGCCGCATGCGGCTGCGGGCCGGCCTCGCGGAGCGGGCGGCTGCGTCGCGGCCGGCCCTCGAGAACGACCTCGATGACGGCCTGCGCGCGGACCACGCGGCGCGCGCCGGCGAGCTCGACGACTGGTACCTGCGTCAGGGCCGCTTCGCGCACGGCGCGATCGACGACATGGCCTGGCAGATGGACCTCGACGCCGTGACGCTCTGGCTCGACGCGCTGCCGCTGGGTGGCGAGATCGTGGAGCTGGCGGCCGGCACCGGCTGGTGGTCCCCGCTGCTGGCCGGCAAGGGGGAGCTGTGGTGCTACGACGCCGTCGAGGCGCCACTGGAGCGCGCGCGCTCGCGTTTGTTGGCGCACGGGCTGCGCGCCCATCTCCACGTGCGCGACGCCTGGGCCGAGCCCGATCGGGCCGTGGACGCGCTCTTCTGCGGCTTCTGGTTGAGCCACGTCCCGCGGGCGCGGTTGAGCGAGTTCCTGGCGCTGGCGCGGCGCTGGCTGAAGCCGGGCGGGCGGTTCGTCGTTGTCGACTCGCGACAGGACCGGTCGTCCGGAGCGGCCGGCGACTCCTGGGACCCGGTCTCGGAGACGGCCACGCGCCGCCTCGACGATGGCCGCGAGTTCCGCATCCCGAAGGTCTACTACGAACCCGCGGAGCTGGAAGCCGCGCTGCTCGCGGCGGGGTTCTCGGACGTGGCGGTCGAGTCGACCGCTCGCTTCTTCGTGCGGGGCAGCGCGCGACCCTAGTCGCGCAGCGCCACCAGCCAGCCGGCCCAGGCGCGCGACGCGCTCAGCGTCCAGGTGCGCGTGCCGGTCGGCCCGGCGGCGGCCACGATCCCGTCGGCCAGTTCGTGGCGCTTGCCGCCGATGTCCCAGGCCTGGGTCATCCCGGGCGGGGACGTGATGCCGGTGCTGGCCGAGCTGGAGTTGATGCCCACGCATCCCACGAGCATGGCGTTCGGGGCGGTGGTGGTCACGCCGGGCAGCACGGCGGACGTCCCGGAGCCCGCGGCCGCCGTGGTCGGGGCACCATCGAGCGGCTGCGCCGGATCGACTCCGGAGTAACGCGCGATGCCGGCTCCGTTCGCGACCGCCGACGAGAGTGTCCACGTGTAGATGGCGGGCTCCGACGCACCTGCCACGCGGTAGTAGCCGAAGACCTTCGGGTTGGTGACGCCCGGGACGGCGGCCACCAGCGTCCAGCCGGCGGGCACGCCCGCCGCGGGAATGCCGCCTCCATTGAGCGCGAGGCAGGCCATGAGCAGGTCGCCCTGCGCCGTGCCGGCCGGCTTGGGGATCGCGACCTGACCGGTGGCGGTCGCATTCGCGACCGTGCTGACCGACTCGCGCACGATCCCCCCAGACGGAGGTGGCGGCACGTCGGCCGCGGTCGTGAAGGACCAGATACGATCGGAGGCCATCGCGTTGCCGGCCGAGTCCCGCGCGCCCGTGGTCACCGTCGCGGTGTACGAGGTGGACGGCTCGAGGTTGGCACTCGGATCCAGGGTCGCGCGGCGATCGGTCGTGTTGTAGGTCACGGTGGCGGGCACGCCCACCGCGTCGGCGGTTCGCTTGAGGGTGAACGTGGTGGTCGTGATGCTCGAGCTGTCCATGGTCTCGGAGAAGGTGGCCGTGACGTTGGCACCGACGGTGACATCGGCGGTCAGGTCCGCGGGAACGACCGTCGTCACCGTCGGCGGCGTCAGGTCGACCGTCCACGCCCTCGAGGCGGGTGTCGGGTCGGTGTTCAGGGCGGCGTCGGTGGCTCGCACCTCGAACGTGTGGGCGCCCGCGGCCAGGCCGCTGTAGCCCGCCGGCGAGGCGCAGGCGCTGAAGGCGGCAGCGTCGAGCCTGCACTCGAACGTGGAACCGGCCTCCGACGATGAGAACGTGAACGTCGCTGAGGTGCTGCCGACCGTCCCCGAAGGGCCTGAATCGATCGTCGTTTCGGGCGGGGTCGTGTCCCCGCCACCGCCGGACGACGTCAGCACCACCAGCTCGGGTCGATTGCTCGCGGCTTCACGGGAGCTCATGTCCGTGCCGTCGCTCGAGGTCGGGGCGAGGTTGAAGCTGTACAGCCCGTTGCCGGTCACGACGGCGCTCACGTTCCATTCGACCCACGTGCCCGTCGGGATGGTCGCCTTGTCCTCGAGCACGCCCGTCGTGCGAGCCGGCCGGCCGCTGTTCCAGGTGATGCCGGCCTCGCTCCAACTCGTCGCCGTGCCGTAGGCGGCAGGGCCGTTCGTCGAGCCGTTGGACGCGTAGAGCCGCAATCTGGCGCTCTGGACGGTCCCGGCGAGCCCCTGGACGTTGAAGCGCAGGTAGCTCTCCTTCTGGGGCGAGGTGTCCGCGCCCAGGACCGTGGCACTGCCCAGGTTCGTGTCGGGGATCGCCGCCTCCACGGTCGCGTCCGCCTCGGCCGGGAAGGCCATCGAGACCGGTGCGCTCAAGTCGATGGTCCAGGTCCGGCTGGCAGGCGTGGCATCGGTGTAGCCGCCCGCGTTGGTCGCCCTGACCTCGAAGGTGTGCGTGCCCTCGGCGAGGCTCGCGTATGTCCTGGGCGAGGTACACGGATCGAACGTGCCGCCGTCGAGCCGGCACGCGAACGTGGACCCAGCCTGGCTGGCATCGAAGGTGAAGGTCGCCGTGGTGTCCGTGACGGTCCCGGACGGGCCGCTGGTGATGATCGTCTCGGGGGGCGATGTGCCCGGGTCCGACGGAGCGCCGATCGTCCGCGGGTCGAAGAGCGTGTCCACGAGCAGCGGTGGGCTGAACGCGTTGGCGATGGCCCCCCAGCCGGCGTACTTGTAGTTCTGGTTGCCGGCGTTCCCGTTCCCGCCATTGGTGTTGGAGTGGTCCTGGGCGCCGAACAGTCCCTGCGGGAAGGCAGACCCCAAGGGGAAGTTCGTGACGTCGGCGCCGTCTTGGCCACTGACGGCGTCGACGCCGTTGCCGGCCCCGACCTTGAACGAACCGATGAAAACGTTGCTGCCCCGGTCGTAGACCACGAAATTCGAGCCGCCCTGGCTGGACACGATGAGGTAGCCGGTGCCGTTGCGCCCGTAGTAGATGGCCGGGTTCTTGATGTTCGGCTGGATGTTGCCGCCCAGTAGCGTCGTGCTGTCGACGCTCGTCCGCGTCGAGCCATCGCCCGGCTCTGCTCCATACCGCCAGAGCGCGACGTCCTCCTCGGCGACGTACAGCCGTTGCAGCTCGTCGTCGGCGACGATGCCCTCCGACGTGTTGCCGTTATCGAACGAACGGACCAGCGTGCCGGTGACCGTGCCCGTCGAGCCGTTGAGCTCGTACTGCGAGACGACGTTCGTGCTGAAGTCGGTCAGGAACGCGTAGTACTTGCCCGATGACGGCGAGTGGTACATGCCGAATCCGCGTGGTCGGCCGGACGTGTCGATCCGCCCGACCAGGGTCAGCGAGCGGTCCGCGACGTTGACCTTGTAGAAGCGCGCGCCGGTCGACAGGTCGTTCCGGTCGGTCACACCGACCAGCGCCACGCGCTCGGCGCCGAGCGGGAAGTTGTAGCGCAGGTCGACGTTGTTCAGGCTGCCGTGGAGGTAGAAGTACAGCTGGTTCCCGGCCAGGTCGTACACGCCCAGGCCACCCGTGGAGAGCTTGTCGGTGCCGATGACGGTGCTCAGTGACGGGTCCGTGGGATGGATCCAGATGGCGATGTCGTCCGCCGCGTCGCCAACCGATGGGACGGGTGCGGTCTCGGCGGTTGCTGCTACGGTGACGTCAGCCCCTCGGACGACCAGGGCGCTCAGGGGCGAGGTCGTTGCCAGTACCAAGGCAACGGCCGTCGCGGCGAAGACACCTCGCGCGTTGCGCCGCCTACCACGGCCCGCGCCGGTCGCCAATACCCCCTCCTGTCGGACGCGGGCGCTTCTGCACCCGGGGTGATCGCCTCGGGCTTGCGCGCCTCGACCTGAGCACACTACACCGGACCGCACCGCCGAGAAAGCCCCTGCCACGGCCGGTGGTGCCACAACGCACCACCGACTTCCGAGTCGCGTCTAGTCGCGCAGCGCCATCAGCCAACCTACCCACGCCCGCGCGGCGCTGAGCGTCCAGGTGCGCGTACCGGTCGGGCCGGGGACCGCCACGAGGCCGTCGGCCAGCTCGTGGCGCTTACCCCCGATGTCCCACGCCTCGGTCATGCCCGTGGGTGAGGTGATGAGGGTGGCCGTCGAGCTGGAGTTGATGCCCACGCAGCCGACGAGCATGGCGTTCGGGGCGTCCGTCGTGACCCCGGGCAACACCACGGCCGTCCCGGGGGCGCCAGTGGCGTTGGTCGCCGTGCCGTCGAGTGGCTGGACCTGGTCGACACCCGAATAGCGCACGATCCCGGCGCCGTTCTTGACCGCCTTGGTCAACGTCCAGGTGTATTGCGCCGGCTCGGACGCCCCCGCGAGCTTGTAGTAGCCGTAGACCTTGGTGCTCGACTGGTCGGTCACTGCCGCGATGGTCGACCAGCCGGTCGGGACACCCGATCTGGCCATGCCGCCGCCGCTCAGGGTCAGGCAGGCGACCAGCAGATCGCCCGGAGCGGTACCGGTCGGCCTCGGGATCGTGACCTGGATCGTGGTCGATGTGTTGACGACGGTGCTCGTCGTGTGTCGGGTGATCGCGCCGGGGTCAGGCGTCGGGGTCGGTGTCGGTACCGGTGTCGGTTCGGCCGCCGGCGTCGTGACGATCGATGCGTCGCTGTACGGGGCCACGTTGCCTTGGGCATCGCGCGCACGAACACGGTATGCGTACGTGCTCGATGCCGCGACCGAGGTGTCGACGAACACGGTCGAGGCTGACCAGCCCAGCCAAGCGCCGTCACGATAGATCTCATAGGCGGTGACGCCCGATGTGTCGGAGCTGGCAGACCAGGCGACGTCCACCCGGCCGGCGGCCGGCGCCACCGTCGTCAGTCCCTGCGGCGTCGTCGGTGGTGTCGTGTCGGTCGATGGCGAGGTCCGGAACGCGTCGGTCAGGGCGATCGCGGCGCCGTCGTTCTCGGTGAGCGGCGTCAGGGACCACGAGTCCTCCAATGTCCGTAGCAGGTCATACAGGTCCGACGCGGTCGTGACCTGCTGGCGCGGGCGCACGTCGGGCCCGTAGAAGACGGTCGAGATCCGGTTTCCCTCCGAGCCGTCATCCTCGTCGAAGGTCAGGATGAGCAGCGCGTTCCCGGTCGCCCAGGCGGGAGAGTCGAAGATGGTCGGCAGCACGCCGCGCAACCACGTGTCGCCGGTGGCGATCGGGCAGTCGTGCATGTTGTGGCAGTTATCGGGCACGATGAAGGCCAACGTCGGCGTCGTGCCGACCGTCGCCAGGTCGACGACCAGATCACCGAATGGTCGGACGCCCGCGCTGCAGCGGGGGGCATCGAGGCGGACGTCCTCGAAATAGACGAACGGGTCGTGATTGACCCGGTACGTGCCGGAGCTGGTCGTCTTGCAGGGGACGGACATGCCGTCGAAGTAGCCGCGCCACGCCAGGCCCGCGTCCTCCATCCGGTCGACCAGTGTCGGGGCGACGATCGAGCATCCGGGATCGGTCGGGACGCAGTTGGCCGTGAACCCGAAGGTGCTGCCACCGATCATGGCCAGGTAATTGGGCAGGCTCGGGTGGGTGATAGCGCGGAAGTCGGTCATGGAGGCCCCCTCCGAGGCCAGGAAGTTCCAGAACGGCGCCTCGGGCGAGCCGATGAGCTGGCTGTAGGCGTGGTTCTCCTCGACGACCACGAAGACGTGGTCGATGCGCGGCACGGCCGGGCCTGGCAGCGCGCCGGGCAGCGGGAAGGCGCCCTTGCCGGCGGCCGCGCTGGCACGCCGCAGGTGATAGTCGTGGGTCGCCCGATCGACGAAGGCCGGATCAGCCCACAGGCCGGTGGTCTCATAGCCGGTCCATGTCCGCAGCTCGGTCAGGCTCCGGGTGTTGCCGAAGCCGGAGACGTAGGCCAGGTACTGACCGTAGAGCGCCGTCGAGGTGGGGTCGAAGATGACGTCGCCGTCGATGGTGACCGAGGCCGGCAGGACCGAGTCGATGCTGAGGGCACGGCCGTGGACGACGATGTTGTCGCGGACGGCGAGGCCGGCGATCGATCCGCCGAAGGGCGTCCCGAGCGTCCCATCGACGACCTCGATGGCGTACGTGTCCAAGCCGTCGAACGTGTTGTTGGCGACCAGGCTGCCCGAAGCGCAGCGCAGGATCATGCCGCGCGCGTCGCCCGTCGCCAGGCTGCTCTTGTAGACGACGTTGCCGGTGAACGCCAGCCCGCACGGGGTCTGGGCCGTGTCGGTCCCGGTCTCGAGCGCGTCGAGATTGTCGTACAGGGTGTTGCCGCTGATGGTCAGCCCGGACGAGGCGTAGACCTCGATGCCCACCCCGTCGGCCGGTTGTCCGACCGGGGCATGGTTGCCGTGGATCGAGTTGCCGGAGAACGTCAGCGGGCCCGTGACATACGAGAAGGCGACGCCGGTGGACGAGCGGTCCGTGGCCCAGAAGCGACCGTTGTCGTGGATGTGGTTACCGGTGATGAGCACGCTGGCACCGTCGTACCTCACCTCCAGGGCGTCGGCGTTGTCGGTCAGCTCACTGTCTCGCAAGGTCGAGTTCGTGACGTGGTCCAGCTCGACGCCCCAGCTGTTGCCCGTCACGGTCAGGCCCTCGAGCAGGACGCCAGAACTGTCGCTCACCTCGAGGCCGGCGAGTCCGGGTGTCGCCGAACCGGTCGTGACCGTCAGGCCACGCAGGGTGGCGCTGCCGACCCAGGCGATCTCGATCGGCGTCGTCACGACGGCTCCAGACCCACCTGCCACCGTGAGGTCGGAGCGCGTCCAGGACGCCCCGGGATAGGAACCGTCGGCGAGCGTGATGGTGGCGCCGGCCGGCGCCATATTCAGCGCGTGCTGCAGGGTCTGCCAGGGTGCCTCGACCGACCCGGGGCCGAGGTCGTCGCCGGTGGGGCTGACGAAGAACGCCAGACTGGGGTCGGGCGTCGGTGTCGGGGACGTCAGGACGGTCGGGGTTGGGATCGGGCTTGGCGTGGGGCTGGGGCTGGGGGTCACGCTGGCTGGTCGGAGTGGGGCGAGCCAGCCCACCCAGTCGCGTCCCGAACTGAGTGACCACGTGCGCGCGCCGGTCGGCCCGGCCGTCGTCATCGGCTGATCGGCGAACTCATGCCGCTTGCCGCCGACGTCCCACGCTTCCGTCATCCCAGCGGGGGAGGTGATGAGGACGCTCGTCGAGCCCGAATTGATGCCCAGGCAGCCGACCAGCATCGATCCGGCCGAGGCGGTCGTGACACTCGGCACCGTGGGCGGCGAGCCGGACAGGCCACCGGCGCTGCTCGGCGCGCCGTCCAGCGGCGAGGTCGCATCGACGCCGGTGTACCGGGCGATGCCGGCTCCGTTGGTGACCGATCCGGACAGCAGCCAACTGTAGCTTCCCGGTTCCGAGGGCCCGGCGACCCGGTAGTAGCCGAAGACCTTCGGGTTGCTGAGCGTCGATGCGACCGTCATCGCCGACCATCCCGATGGCACGCCGCCGCTCGCGATGCTCGAGCCGTTGAGCGTGAGGCAGGCGACCAGCGTGTCGCCCGGTGCCGTGCCGGCCGGGCGGGCGACGGTCACCACGTTCGTCGCGACGGTGTTCGCGACGCTGCTGACGGCCGCCCGAACGATCGCACCCGGCGCGGCCGGGGTGGGATCGTTCTGCAGCGTGACGCCGAACCCGACCTCGGTGCCCATCGGGAGCAGGCCGGCGCCGGCCGCCGCCAGCAGCGCCACCACAGCCAGCCTGCGGCCCTGTGTCTCGTAGGTTGCGTGCGCCATGCGCACCGCCCTCCCGATGGCGCTCCAACCGGTTCGCGGTCAGGACGTGCTGCCCTCACCGGCACCAGACCTGGCGGAGCGCTGGTGTTGACAGCGTACACCGCCCACGTCGCGCGACGGGCCGATCACCGATCGGACCGGTGCGGGCAGGCTCCGTCGCTATACTCCCGCTCTATGCCGCTGACCGAGCGCACCATCGCGACCGTTGGCTCCGGGGTCATGGCCGAGGCCATGATCGCGGGGCTGCTGCGCGGCGGGCAGGTGAAGCCGGACCGGATCGTTGCCAGCCACCCGCGCGCGGACCGGCGTGCGCTCCTTGAGCGTGACTACGGGATTCGCACGGTGGCCGCCAACACCGAGGCGGTGACCGGCGCCGACGTGGTCGTGCTCGCGATCAAGCCGCAGATGCTGCCGCGCGTCGGGCGCGAGCTGGCGCCGGCGCTGACCGACGGCCAGCTCGTCATCAGCATCCTGGCCGGCGCCACGACGACCGCGCTGGCCAACGTCTTGCGCCACCGGCAGATCGTGCGCAGCATGCCCAACACGCCGGCCCGCCTGGGCAAGGGCATGACCGTCTGGTACGCCACGCCCGAGGTGACCGCCGATCAGCGCGAGCAGGCCAGCGCGCTCCTGCGCTCGCTCGGTGCGGAGTTGCAGGTCGACGACGAGAAGTTCGTGAGCATGGCCACCGCCGTCAGCGGCACGGGTCCGACGTACGTCTTCCTGGTCATGGAGGCGCTCATCGACGCCGCCGTCCACCTCGGCTTCCCCCGGCACATCGCGCACGACCTGGTCATCGAGACGCTCGAGGGCAGCACGCTCTTCGCGAAGTCCAGCGGCATGCACCCGGCGGAGCTGCGCAACATGGTCACCTCGCCCGGCGGCACGAGCGCGGCGGCGCTCCACGAGCTGGAATCGGGCCGCCTGCGCACGGTCCTCTCGGAGGCCGTCTGGGCCGCCTTCCGGCGCACCGAGGAGCTGGGCAGGCAGCTCGAGGACGCCACGGCCGATCCCGACACCCGGGCTCGCTGAGCGCATGGGCGATCTGGCCGGCATGGACATCCGGCGCGCCCCGATCGAGGAGCTGCGCCAGGCGCGCGGTTGGAGCAAGCCCGAGCGCGACTTCTGGGCCGACGAAGCAGCCATGTGGGCGCGGTTCACGGCCGTCTGGGAGGGGCTCGACGACGCCGCGTGGCTCGAGCCGGTCGCCAAGTCGGAGGCCGGTGGCCCCGACTGGAGTTTCCTCGACCACGTCGCGCATCTCGCCGCGTGGCAGGAGATGGCCGTCGACTACATCGGCAGGGCGGCGGACACTGGCGTCTGGCCGACCGACGAGGAGGTCGTCGGCGGCGATTTCGACCGCTTCAACGAGGACCAGCGGGCCGAGTGGGCCGGTCGCAGCCCGGAGGAGGTCCGCGCCTGGGCGGTCGTGTCCCGGGAGCGCCTGCTCCCCGTCGCGCGGACCGTCCCGCTGGAGACGATCCGGGGCGAGGATGCATGGGGCTGGGTCTTCATGTCCCTGCACGGCCACCAGCTCGACCACCTCGGCATGCTCGAGCCCTGGCTGGCACGACGCCGGGTCGCCTCCTGAGCGACGAGTCGGGCGGGACCGGCTGGCGCCGGCTGGCCCTCGTCTTCGCGACGGCCGGCTTCATCGAGACGGTCGGCTTCGGACACTTCGTCAGCTTCCTGCCTCTCCTCGTGCGCGACCTCGGCGTACCCGAGGCGGACGTGGCGACGACGGTCGGCCTGCTCTCGGCGGCGGCGCTCTTCTTCGGACTGCCCCTCGTGCCGTTCTGGGGTGTTTGGGCCGACAAGTACAGCCGCAAGGCGATCGTCGTGCGCAGCGCGGCCGTCGAGTCGGTCCTCTTCCTGGCCATGGCTCTCGTGTCCGCGCCGTGGCAGCTCTTCCTGCTCGTGCCGCTGGTGGGGCTCGTGCTGGGCAACACCGGTGTCATGCTCGCCGAGCTGACCGACCGCACGCCGCGCTCCCGGCTCGGCCTGGCCATCAGCCTCGTCGCGATGAGCGGCCCGCTCGGGTTCGCCGTCGGGCCGGCGGCCGGCGGCTTCCTCGTCGATCGGTACGGCGTCCAGGCGCTCTTCCTCGTCGACACGATCCTGACGCTGGGCGTCGTCGCGCTCCTGCTCTTTGCCTATCACGAGCGACCCGATCGGCCGCGCGCGACGGAACCGGTCCTGCGGCTCGTCGGCCGTTCATTGCGCGCGATCGTCGGCTCACCACTCGCTCGGGCGATCTTCAGCGCGTACTTCTTCGTGCTGCTGGGGCAGCGCTTCCTGCTGCCGTACCTGGCGCTCTACGTCGAAGAGCTGCAGGGGTCGGCGGGCCTGGCCACGATCGTCGGCCTCGTGGCCGGCGCCTACGGCCTCGCCTCGGCGGTCGGTTCTCCCATCGCCGGCGGCCTCGGCGACCGCTTCGGCTACCGGCGTGTCTTCGGGCTCGGGGTCGGACTCGCCATGGTCTGCCTCGCGGCGGCGGCGTTCGCCCCGGGCATCGTCGTCTTCGGGCTGGTCTATGCCGGCTTCGGGGTCGGTTTCGCGGCCGCCAGCGCGATGCTCTTCACGATGCTGGCCTCCGGCCTGCCGGCCGGCATCCGTTCCAGCGTACTGAACCTCGCCCTCGCGCCGCTGTACATCTCCGGCGTCATCGGCTCCCTGGCCTCGGCCGCGCTGATCGGGGCCACCGGCGGCGACCTGCGCCCGATCTGGCTGGTCTCGGCGGTCGTCGTCGCGATCGCCATCATCCCGGTGACTCGGCTGCGGACGGCGACGGCCGCGGTCCCGGGGGGAGGTCCGGCAGCGTGATGGGCACCCGACTACGATAGCCCCGTGCGAGCGCCGATGAGCCGCTGATGGCCGATCTTCGCCGGCTGCCGGCGCACCTCCTGCGCGGCACCTTCATCTGGGCCTCGCACCGGCCTTCGCTGGGGCGGCTGGCGACGGCGGTCCCGCTCACCCGACCGATGGTCCGGCGGTTCGTGGCCGGCGAGACGCTGGCCGAGGCACTCGAGGCGTGCGATCGTCTCAGGGGCGCCGGCATGCACACGACCCTGGACATCCTGGGCGAGTCCGTGACCTCGGCCACGGCGGCGCGGGAAGCCGCGACGCGCTACGTCGACACGCTGGGCGCCCTGGCGCAGCGCGGCCTGGACGGCAACGTCAGCCTGAAGCTGACGCAGATGGGTCTCGACGTGGACCCGGCGCTCTGCCGGGAGAACGTGGGACGCGTCGCGGCGAAGGCGGCCGAGGTCGGGGCCTTCGTGCGCGTTGACATGGAGGACAGCCCGAAGACCGAGGCGACGCTGACGCTCGTGCGCGAGCTGCGGGCGACGACGCCCGATGTCGGCGCCGTCATCCAGTCCTATCTGCGGCGCAGCGCCGACGACGTCGAGCGGCTCATCGCGGAGGGTACGCGCGTGCGGCTCTGCAAGGGCGCCTACGACGAGCCGGCCGAGGTCGCTTTCCCGACCAAGGGCGAGGTGGACGCCAGCTATCGCCGGCTCATGGAGCGGTTGCTGCGCGACGGTGTCTACCCGGCGCTCGCCACCCACGACGATGGGCTCATCGCTGACGCCGAGGCCTTCGCGCGCCGCGAGGGCATCGACCCGTCGCGCTTCGAGTTCCAGATGCTCTACGGTATCCGCCGCGACCTCCAGGCGCGGCTGGTGCGCGAGGGCTGGAACGTGCGCGTCTACGTGCCCTACGGCCGCGAGTGGTACCCGTACTTCATGCGCCGCCTGGCCGAGCGCCCGGCCAACGTGCTCTTCCTGCTGCGCAGCGTCGTGCGCGAGGGGCGTTAGGCGGCGCTCTGGCCGCTACCCCGCCAGCTCGTCGAGCTGGGCCGCGTGCTCTTCGAGGTGGTCGACGAGGAACCGCTCCACGATCGTCGACACCGTGATGGCGCCGCGGGTCGGGTGGGCCCCGCTGGCCTGCCACTCGTCCGTCGAGAGCGACCGGCACAGGGCAGCCGCGGCCGCGATGCCGGCCCGGACGTCGCGCAGCAGCGCCGGCGGGTCGTCTCGGCGGTGCGCTTCGATCGCCGCGGCGCGGCCCGGATCGGCTTTCGTGCGCCCGAAGGGGATCGGCTCCGGCTCGCCGCCGGCCCGCGCGGCGAGGATGGCCCGGATCTGACCCACCCAGTAGGCGGGGAACTCCGCCAGGTGCGCCCACACCTGGCCCGCCTCCCAGCGCTCGCCGGTCCCCTCGTCGGCGCGGGTCAGGCCCGGGCGCTCGGAGTCGGTATGGGCGGCCAGGCGGGCCTCGATGACGTCGAGTCGGGCGACCAGGGACTCCGGATCGGTCATCCCGGCAGTCTAGGCGACTGCGGCGGGGAATATCGAACCATCGGCCGCCGCGCGCACTCATAGTGGTCGAAGCGCCCAGACGGGGCGCCATCTGAACGGAGCGAGAGGGTGGATCGGACCCTCGTGGAAGCGCGGATCGGCTCTACGCCGTCGCGCATCGGATCCTGCGCGATGTCGATCGGGCCGAGGACGCCGTACAGCAGACCCTCGTCGCGGCCTGGCGGGAACTCCCGGGGCTCCGCGAGGTCGAGCGCTTCGACGCCTGGCTGCACCGCATCCTCGTCCACGCCTGCTACGCGGAAGCGCGGCGGGCGCGGCGCTGGAGCGTGAATGTTCGGGCGCTGCCGGTCGACGGACCGGCCGCGCGCGACACGACCCTGGACGTCGTCCTGCGCGATGCCCTCGACCGCGGCTTCCGGCGCCTGCCGCCGGAGCAGCGGGCCGTCTTCGTCTTCCACCACTACCTCGGCCTATCGCTGGGCGAGATCGCCGACACGCTCGACGTCGCGCTCGGCACCGTCAAGTCGAGGCTCCACTACGCCACGAACGCCCTGCGCGCCGCGCTCGACGCGGACGCTCGGTCAACGACCGTCACCTCGCGGGAGCGGATGGCATGAGCACGAACAGCGACTTCGAGAAGATCGTTCGCACCTGGCTACAGGACGGGCCCTCACAGATCGCGGACCGCTCGCTCCAGGCCGCACTCGACGAGGTCCATGTGACATCGCAGCAGCGCTTCGGCGTTGCTCGGAGGAGCTTCCCCATGAACAGCAATGCCTGGCGAATCTCGGCCGCAGCCGTGATCGGCCTCATCGTCATCGTCGGCGGCCTCGCCTTCCTCGGCCGGACGCCGGGCGGTGTCGGCGGCACGCCACCGACCACTGCCTCATCGCCGACACCGACACCGACATCGGCATCGACACCGACCCCGATTCCAACGACAGCGCCGACGCCGCCCGCGCTTACTACTGTCCGGCGTGCGTTGGAGCCAGGCACATATGTCACCGGCGACCCATTCCGGTTGAGAGTCACGTTCACCGTGCCAGCCGGCTGGGAGGGCCATATGGGGGGACCGTACCTCGTGGACCTCGGAAGGGTGGGCGGCGTTCCTGGCGGGGTCTTCTTTGCAATATTCGAGCGGGTGCCCGCCGATCCTTGTCACGCCGACCAAGGATTCCTCGATCCGCCACCCGGACCGACGGTCGATGATCTCGCCATGGCGCTGGCCAGCCTGCCGGGGCTGGACGTGACGACACCCACGGACATCACTGTCGATGGCTACCGCGGAAAGCAGCTCACGCTGACGGCACCCGACACCTTTGACGGATGCACCTTGTCGCGCGAGGGGTACGTTATCTGGCAGCTACCCTTGGGCGCCACCTTTACCATGACCCCCGGTGAGCGTGATCAGGTGTGGATCCTGGACGTCGATGGCGAGCGGCTCGTGGTCGACGTTCCAGAGTTGCCGAGCTCCACCGCGCAACAGCGGGCGGAGGTCCAAGCCATCCTTGACTCGCTCCAGATCGAGCCCGTCGGCCCAACATCGTCCCCGTCGCCCAGCCCCACCCCGTAGGCGAGATCAGCCGAGCGACGCCCGCGCGGCGGAGACCGTGGCGCGGGCGCCGTCGCGCACCCAGCCGCCATCCGAACCGATGCCCAGGAATCGGAAGCCCATGTCCACGTGACGGCCGACCTCGGCGGCGCCGCGGAGAAGGATTCCCGCCGCCTTGCTGTGCTCGCGGCACGCCGCTGACACGGTCTCCAACGCCTCGATGAAGGCCGGGTTCGTGATCTCGCCGGGGATGCCCATGCTGTGGCTGAGGTCCGCCGGTCCCACGAAGAGCACGTCCACGCCGTCGATGGCCGCGATCTCCGCCGCCTTGGCGACGGCCACCGGGCTCTCGACCTGGAAGACGCCGAGGATCGAATCGTTCAGCCGATGGACGTCGGCGTGCGCCACCTCGCCCTTGCCGGCCCCGCGCGTCGAGAGCGCCAGGCCGCGGATGCCGTCCGGCGGGAAGCGCATCCAGCTCATCGCGGCGCGCACTTCGTCGGGCGTCTCGAGGCGGGGGAGCATGAGGCCCTCGGCGCCAAAGTCCAGGGCCCGCCCGATGCGCAGCCGCGTGGCTTCCTCGACGCGCACGAGTGCCGTCGCCGTGGTGGCCTGCAGGGCGTAGATCCCTGCCAGCAGGTCGGTCTCGGTCAGCGTGCTGTGCTCGAGGTCGAGGATGACCCAGTCGAGCCCGGAGCGGCCCATCAGCTCCGCCGCGGTCGGTGAGGCGACGCTGGCGAAGGCGCCGAAGGTGATCTCGCCAGCACGTACGCGCTCGCGGAGGTCGGTGCGCGGGGCGAGGGGATCGGTGGTCATCGTCGAGCGATGGTACGACAGCTGCGCGTGCCGCTGCGGCCGGCACCCGGTTGATCCGGCGCCAAGTCGCCGACAAGCCGCCGGCCATCGCCGACGTGCATCCTGCCGCCATGAAGACCGAACACGACACCATGGGACGGTCCCGGCTTCGCCGGGCGTTCACCCTCACCTCCCGGATCGTCCGCGAGCAGCGGGACCTGCACCGCGCCGTCAAGCGCATGCCGCGCCCGGTCCCGTGGGCGTGGGCCGAGCCCCGGTTGCTGCCGCTCCTGGCCGGGCCGTACATCGATCCACCGGACATGGCGCTGGTGCGCACCGAGGTCGACCCCGGCTGCGCCGTCGTCATCGGGCTCGACCTCGGCGGCGTATTCACCAACGTCGACACGGCTGTGGCGGAACGCTGGGAGTGCTCCACCGGCCAGTTGCTGGATGCGGCCATGACGAACCTGCGCCAGCGCACGGCGGCCATCGCGCCGACTGCGGTCGTGCAGGCCTCGTTCAGCGGACGGATCGCGCGCCTGCTCCGACTCCCGGGCGGCTGGGCGTCGTCGGTGCTGCTCGTGCAGGAGGATCTCGTGCGGCTGTTCGGCTCGCACGACCAGGTGTTCGCGGCCCCCGACCGCTCGACCCTGCTCAACTTCCCCATCGACATCGACGGCAGCGTCGCCGGCCACATCGTCATCGACTTCGAGATGGGCGCCACCTACCCCTTGATGCTCGACCCCTTCTCGCTCCTCGACGGCGTCCTCGAGTACCAGCCCGCGTTCGAGGACGCCCCGTGACATCGGATCTGGTCGTGGCCGAGTTCCACGGTCTGACGCTCGGCCGGTTCAGCCCCGCGGTCGCCCTCGGGGCCACGCGGCTCCTGCTCCAGACGCCACGGGTCGAGATCGAGGCAACCGGCGCGGACCGGCTTCAGGCAGGCCTCACGTTCCTGGCTGCCAGGCCCGGCCGGCGCCTCTCGATGGCGGACGCCGTCTCCATGCTGCTGCTGCGCGAACACGGCATCGAGACGGCGTTCACGCTCGACGAAGACTTCCGAGCCGAGGGCTTCGCGACCCCGATCTAGGCTCTTGACGGGTCGATGATGGCGAGGTCCTCGAAGTACCTGCGGTAGAACCCGCGGTCGCGCGTCAGCAGTCGATCGGCCTGGGCGAGGGCATGGCTGGCGATCAGGAAGTCGGCGATGGCTCGTGTTCGCGGTCCGCCAGCAGCGCGGTACCGACGCCATGCAGTCCCGGCGTGGAGCGCCGCCTCCGGGCCGACGGGGTCATAGTCGAGCCCGAAGGCTACCAGCGCCTCCTTCGCAGTCGCAGGCGACGCGTATGCGGCCGAGAACTCCGCCCAGACGACGTCACAGGCCACGATGCGGCCCGCCTGCGTTGCGGCCCGCAGGGCGTCGATCGAGCGCCGCCCGAAGGCCGCCCCGGCAGCGACGATATCGAGGAGGATCGTCGTGTCCACGGCCGTGATCATGGGATGTCCGCCGGGCCGCGTAGCTCCTCGATCAGTTCATCGGGAGTCCTGCCGCCGACGTCGAGGGAGCCGTACAGGGCCTCCAAGGGATCCTCGCGCATCGCCTTGCGCGCGACGAGCCGCCCCGCCTCCTCGTCGAAGTCGAGGACCTGTCCCGGCCGGATGCCGAGGAGGTCGACTTCGCCCTCATGAGCCTCCTCGCGTTCCTCCGCATCTCGACGAACCCGGCGGTCTTCCGGCGGCCGCTTCGGTCATCGGAGGCGATCGGCATCGTGACCGGCTGGCTGAGCCGGCCGAACGTCCGCACGGCGGTGCCCACGGAGCGCCACTGGGCGATCCTCGACGAGGTCGCGACCGGCGGCCAGGCCCGCGGCCCGCTGATCATGGACGCGCATCTGGCTGCGCACGCGCTCAAGCGGGGTGCGACGCTGGCCACGAGCGACCGCGACTTCGCCCGATTCACCCGGCTCCGCCTGGTGGACCCGGTCCACGGAGCGCGCTGACGCCGATCCCACGGCCTCGAGCCCCGAGGCATGAGGAGCCGTCATACTGGCGTCCCGTCGCTGGACGGGCGTCTTCGGCTGCTGACCGTGTACGGGAGCGCGTCCCATGGCCCGACTCCAGTCCAAGTCCCTCGCCGCGCCCGACGAGGTCCGTCGGACGCCATTCGGCAAGGTCGAGATCTACACGCTCGATGACATGGTCATCGGCCGGACCGTCTTCGAGCCGGGCTGGCACTGGATCGAGCACGTCCAGCCCCTGGCCGGGACCCGGCTCTGCCAGTACCACCACGTCGGCGTCTGCCTCGGGGGCAGGCTCGGCGTGCGCATGGAGGACGGCACGACCCTCGAGGTCGGGCCGGACACGGTCTTCGACATCCCGCCGGGGCACGACGGCTGGGTCATCGGCGATGAGCCGTGGGTGACCTACGACTTCGCCGGCATGCGCTCCTTCGCCCACGTCGACGAGAGCACACAGCGGATCCTTGGCGCCGTCCTGTTCACCGACATCGTGGACTCGACGGCAGAGGCGGAGCGCCTTGGCGCGGCGCGCTGGCGGGAGACGGTGGCGCTCCATAACGAGCGGATCCAGCAGGAGCTCGATCGCTTCCGTGGCCGGCTGATCAAGACCACGGGCGACGGCGTGCTGGCCCTGTTCGATGGCTCCGAGCGAGCGGTCCGGGCGGCGGCGGCGATCTGCCTGGCCGCCAAGGCCCTCGGGCTCGCCATCCGCGCCGGGGTGCACACCGGCGAAGTCGAGCTCGTGGCCGGCGACGTCCGAGGGCTGGCGGTGCACATCGCCGCCCGGATCATGGCCGTTGCCGGACCAGGCCAGGTCTACGTCTCCGGCACCACCCAGGAGTTGGTCGCCGGTTCGGGGTTGGCGTTCGTCGACGCCGGCACGCATGAGCTCAAGGGCGCTTCGGGCTCCCGCCAGTTGTACTGCCTCTCCGAGCCGCCGCCCCCGTCAGACCCGGCCGGTACGGGAGCCTAGTTCGTCAAGCGGCGGAACGCCAGCAGCGTGGCCCCCTGGAGGACGACGCCGACGGCGACGATCGCGACCACGGCGGCGCCGATGGCGCCCCAGTCGTAGCCGGTCGTCATCAGCGCCCGTGCGGCCTCGATGACGTAGCTGATGGGGTTGACCGCGTTGAGCACCTGCAGCCAGTCGGGCATGAGCCGGACCGGCACGAAGGCGGTGGACATGAAGGCGAGCGGGAAGAAGAGGATCGAGAGCGTGCCCGTGGCCTGCTCGTTCTTGGTCAGGAGGGCGGGCAGGAACGACGTGCCCGACCAGGCCACCCCGAAGGCGGCGCACAGGACGAGGATGAGCACGGCGCCCACGAAGCCCGTGGCCACCGACGCCCCCAGGGCGACACTGACGAGCAGGATGACGCCGGCCATCGCGGCGCACTCGAGCCCGAGCGGCACCAGCTCCCCGGCGAGGATGGAGTAGCGCCGGATCGGCGCCGCGCGCAGCTTGTCGAGATAGCCGTTGCGGTAGTCGTAGAGCAGGTTGCTGCCCGACCAGGAGACGGCCAGGAAGACGGTGAAGGCGATTTGGCCGGGCGCGAGGTAGGCGAGGTAGCTCGTCTGGCCGGCGAAGCCGGGCAGCTGGATGATGTCGCGGAAGAGCTGCGAGAAGCCGACCAGCTGGATGAGCGGGAAGATGACCGTGCTGATCGGGTTGGCCGGCACGCGCAGGAAGCGGCGCAGGGTGCGCAGGCCGAGGTACCAGGTCTCGCGGGCGAAGGCCAGCATCGTTGCCCCTACCAGCCGATCTCGAGCGGACGGTCGGCCGCCTCGTCGCGGATGTGCCGCCCCGTGTAGCGCAGGAAGACGTCGTCGAGCGAGGGGTGCTGCATCGTCAGCGCACGCACGCCGATCCCGTCCCCGTCGAGGCGGCGCAGCAGGTCGGGCACGGTGGACGCCGCGTCGACGACGGCCAGGCGCACCCCCTCGTCCGTGCGCTCGAGGCCCTGCAACGGGGAGAAGCCGTCCAGCAGGCGCGCGACGGCATCCTGGCGCGTCGCCATCTCCCCCTCGGCGGCCTCGAGCTGGATCGTCACGGTGTCGGCGCCGATGCCGCGCTTCAACTCCGCCGGCGCACCGGAGACGACGATGCGCCCCTCGTCGATGATCGCCAGCCGGGGGCAGAGCTGATCGGCCTCCTCCATGTAGTGCGTCGTCAGCAGCATCGTCGTGCCCTCGCGGTTGATGCGCGCCAGCTCCTGCCAGAGCGCGGCCCGGCTCTGCGGGTCGAGGCCCTCCGTCGGCTCGTCGAGGAAGAGGACGTCCGGCCGATGCACCAGGGCCGTCGCCAGGTCGAGGCGGCGGCGCATGCCGCCCGAGTAGGTGCCGGCGAGCTTGCCGGCCACCGCGGCCAGCCCCATCAGCTCGAGCAGCTCGTCCACCCTGCGGCGCAGCTCGGGGCCCGGCACACGGTGCAGCCGGCCCATCAGCTCGAGGTTCTCGCGGCCGGTGGCGAGCCCCTCGAGGGCGACCGTCTGCATCGCGAAGCCGATCCGGCGACGGACCTCGCCGGGCCGCTCGGTGACGTCCAGCCCCAGGACGCGGGCGCGTCCCGACGTCGGCCGCAGGAGCGTCGTCAGGATGCGGATCGTCGTGGTCTTGCCGGCGCCATTCGGGCCGAGGAAGGCGAAGAACTCGCCGCGCCCCACGGCCACATCGATGCCGTCGACCGCGCGCGTCCCGCCGGGATAGACCTTGACCAGGCCCTCGACCTCGATGGCCGGGCCCGCGGAGTTCAGAACGGCTTCATCTCCATCAGCCAGGTGATCAGCACGATGCCGATGATGCCGATACCGGCGCCGACCGTAGGCCTCCGGCTGCGCAGACGACGGTCGAGCTCGGCGTCGCCGGCCGGAACGGGCGTCGTGCCCGCCTTGCGTTGAGCTTCGGTGGGGATCCCGACCGCTTGACGAGCCTCGCTCATGGGGATCCCCATGAGCGGCGTCATCGATCCGACGATGACGACGAGGAGCCCGATCGAGACCCACAACCACCACTGCCCGTTGAACCACCAGCCGCCGAAGATGCCGGCCAGGATGCCCGTCGCGATCAACAGCAGGCCGGCCACGCCCATGCCCAGGAGCATCGACAGGGAGAGCTCCAGATACGCCGTGACGCGGGTTCGATCTCGCTCCGTCCGCAGGCGCCACCAGACGACCATCGAGACGCCGTGCAGCGCCAGGAACGCGAACGCGGTCAGGACGTGGGTGAGGATGAGCCAGGGCTGGATGTCCACGCCGTTCGAACCCCTCCTATGCCGCCACGCTCGCGCCGATGGATGCGCGCGCGTCGCGGGCGATGACGATGCCGACGAGCAGGATAAGAAAGCCGTTCAAAGGGTGGAGCGCCGCGACCGCAGGGTACTCGTCGCGGATCGCGACGAAGACCGACTGCAGGGCGAACAGGATGAGCAGGAGAACGGCCAGGCCGATGACGCGGCGCGGCAGGCGGCCGGCGATCGCGAGGACCAGGATGACCAGCGTCAACCAGCCGACGAGGTAGCCGAAGCCACGGTGCGTCGAGAAGTCGCCGGCGGGCACGCCGAAGACGCCCAGGCCGGCCAGGAAGACCTGCCCGACCACACCGGCCACGAAGAGCCAGGCGACGATCACGACGCCGCGACGGGCCCAGCGGCGGATCACCGTTGGAGGCCGATCGAGAGCAGGTGGGGCAAGGGTTCCCATTGGGGTCACTCCATCGAGCCGGGACGCAGGGAGCGGGGGACTCCTCAGGGATGGTCCGGTCGGTCCTGTCCCGCCGTCATGGGAGCGGTGTCCCGAATCGCGCCGGGACGGTCGGTGCCTCAGGCGCCCGGTGGCTCCCGCCGCTCGCCGCCCATGCCCGCCTCGCGCGCCCGTACGATGGCCTCGGCCCGGTCGGCGACTTGGAGCTTGCTGAAGATGTTCGAGACATGGTTGCGCACGGTCTTCGGCGAGAGCACCAGGCGCTGGGTGATGGCCAGGTTGTTCAGGCCGCGGGCGATCAACTCGAGGATCTCCCGCTCGCGCTCGGTCAGCTCGGGGAAGGCCTGCGGGGCGAGGCTCGTGCGGGGGGCGGCGAAGAAGGCCATCAGCCGCCGTGCGATCGCGGGACCGAAGATGGCCTCGCCGCTGGCCACGGCGCGGACGGCTCGCACGATCTCGGCGCGGTCGGCGCCCTTGAGCAGGTACCCCCGCGCACCGGCCCGCAGCGCCGCGAAGACCGATTCGTCGTCCTCGAACATGGTCAGCACGAGCACGGCGATGTGCGGGCTGGTGGCCACGATCCGGCGTGTCGCCTCGATGCCGTCGAGCCCGGGCATCCTGACGTCCATGAGCACCACGTCCGGCTGGAGCGCCGCCGCGCGGGTCACGGCCTCGTCCCCGGAGCCCGCCTCCCCGCTGACCTCCAGGCCCTCGACGGTGCCGAGCAGCGCGCGCAGGCCATCGCGGAACGCGACGTGATCGTCGGCGATGAGCAGCCGCAGCGGCTCGGTGGCGGCGCTCATCCTGGATCGGCCTCGGCAAGGGGCAGCCAGGCGCGGACGCGCGTGCCGCCCACTGCCCCCCCGGCGATCTCCAGCGTGCCCCCGAGCTCCGCCGCCCGCTCGCGCATGGAGGTCAGCCCGACCCCCGCACGGGCATCGCGGGGCACGCCGCGGCCGTCGTCCTCCACCTCGACGGTCAGGCCGCCCTCGTGGGAGAAGCGGACCTCGCAGTCGCGGGCGCCGGAGTGGCGGACCACGTTGGCCAGCGCCTCGGCGGCGATCCGGTAGGCGGCCACTTCCACGGCCGCCGGCAGCTCGGGCAGCCGGTCGGGCGCATGGATGGTGATCGTCGGCGTCGTCCGCGCGTCCGTGCCCGGTTCCGCGCCGCCGGTCAGCCTCTCCGCCTGCTGGCGCACGGCGCCCACGAGGCCCAGCTCGTCGAGCGCGGGTGGGCGCAGCTCGTAGACCAGCCGCCGGATGTCGGCCAGGGCGCCACGGGCCTCCTGGCGCAGATCGTCGAGCATCCGCGACGCGACGTCGGGGTCGCGCCGAACGAGCTCACCGGCGGCCTCGGCGCGCATGGCCATGCCGGCGAGGGCCGGCCCGAGGCCGTCGTGCAGGTCCCGCCGCAGCCGCCGCCGCTCCTCCTCGCGCGCCGTCACGAGGCCCTCGCGCGACCGCTGGAGGTCCCGCATCAGGCCCACGGCGTGCGCGGCCGCCCCGGCCTGCCGGGCAAGATCCTCGAGCAGCCGCAGATCCTCGCCGCTGAAGCCCTCCTCTCCCGAGCGTGGGGCAAGGAGCAGCCGGCCCAGGGGCTCGCCCCCGTGGACGAGCGGGAGCGATGGCCCGTCGTCGACCGGCCGGCCGTGGGACGCGACGACGACACCGGCACCGGGGGGCCCGATCTCGAGCGCCACGTAGGGCAGGCGCAGCGCTTCGCCCACCGTCAGGACGATGAGCGGGAAGACCGCCTCGGGGTCTGCTGCCCACTCGAGCCGCTGGCCCAGGCGCGTGATCGCCCGCCAGGGCTCGTCGCGATCGCCGAACATGAGCCGGTTCATCGTCCGCTGCAGGAGGTCGCGGACGGGCAGCACGGCCACCGCCACGACGCCGGTCGCCAGCAGCGAGATCGCGAACCCGCCGGCCTCCCCCAGCACGCCGCCCAGCACCGAGACCGACCCCGCATAGATCACCACCACCGCCACCGTGAGGCCGCCATACACGAGCGTCCGGTTGACGACGACCTCGATGTCGAACAGGCGGTAGCGGAGGATGCCCGCGGCGACGCCGAGAGGCAGTGGCAGTGCCACCAGGCCGACCGCGCTCCACGGGATGAGCGGACGGCCGGTCAGCAGCTCAGGCCCCATGAGCAGGACCACGCCAGCGAGCGTCGCGGCCCCGCCCCCGATGGCGGCCCAGCGGATCTGGCTGCGCACCGCCGGCGTCGCGGCCCGGAACCCGCGGACGGTGAGGACCGCCCCGGCGAGGACGGTCGGGATGATCACGAGGAGCTGGACGATCGGCCACGTCCCCAGCCATGCCGGCGCCGACGGGGAGATGAGCCGGGAGACCGCGAGGCCGCCGAGGTAGGCGCCGAGGGGCAGCCCATACGCGACTGCCAGCGCACGGCGGGTCGGTCCGGCCGGTCCGGTCGAGAGGGCGAGCGGCAGGTGCAATGCGCCGGCCGGCCAGAGCAGCATGTAGAGCCCGCCGGCCGTCAGCGCGTGCAGGAGGAACGGCCAGCCCAGCACGATGTCGCTGATCTGGAGGCCGAGCAGCCAGGGCAGCGTGCTGCCGGTAACGCCGCAGGCGGCCACGACGAGCGCGGCGGCCGCCGACTCTTCGGGTCGCCGCCACAGGACGTACGTTGCCACGGCCTGGAGCACGACCGTGAAGAGGAGCACGCTCCAGTTGTCGATCAGGATGTCGGTGTAGTCGTGTCGGGCGAGGGTCACCGGGACCCCCAGCGCCGCTCCCGCCCGTCGGACGTCGTAGGTGATGGCGGCCGAGCCGTCGACGTCGCTGCGATCCAATCCCGGGTCCAGGACGCCATCGAGCCAGGCACCGAGGGGGCGACCGGCCACGGTGGTCACCACGTCTGCAGGGGCGAGACCGCCCGCGGGCTGGTCGATCGACTGGACGCGGACGCCGTCGACGGTCCAGGCGTCCGCGTAGTAGTCCACGATCGCGCCATCGGATGGGGCGACGAGGCGGAGGCCGAGGAAGGCCAGGCTCGCGATGAGCGAGCCCGCGGCGAGGAGCCAGATCCCCGTTCTTCGCGAGTGGCCCGCGGCTGGTATCGTCATCGTCATCCCTTCCCGGTCGCGACAGGATAGACCGCGACGCAGCCCTCCCGTGCTCGCCGGCGTCGAGTGCCAGCGCGGCCCGCCGCTACAGGCTGGCTCCCAGCCAGATCAGCCAGGCAGCCAGTGCGATGAAGGGCACCACGCCCATCGCCATCTCGGCTCGGTTCGGGGGGCGCTCGCCGCGGACCAGCGCTCGGTCGCGCATCATCCAGGCGATGGCCCCGAGCGTGACCACGATGGCCGCAAACCCCAGCCAGGCGAGGCCGGCCGGCAACCCGCCGAAGGCGAGCGCGAACCAGCTCGTCGCGGCGACCCACACCGTGAAGACGGCGAAGGCGCCGGCCTGGACGGCGCCGACCCGGGCGAAGGTGACCCGCCCGGCGAGGACGAGCGCGCCCGACACGATCAGCACGACCATGGCCGCCAGCCCCGTCGCCGTGGCGAGCCAGGTCAGCGCCGTGTGATCCACGTACCGACGGTGGATCTCCACGATCACGGGGATCATCAGGATCTCGAACGCCAGGAAGGCCCAGCTCGAGAGGCGGTCTGCGAGCTGGCTCTTGGCGATGAAGGCGACGGCCAACAGCGTGAGCGCCAGCGTGAAGAAGACGCCGGCAAGGATCCCGATCGTGGCCACGACAGGTACCTCCCTCATTCCTCGATCTCGTACCGCGGTGCCCTCAGGCGTTCGCGACCTCGACCCCCCTCGCCCTCCAGAGGCTCACGAGGCGCGTCGCGCACACGAAGAGCCCGAGGAGGATGCTCGCGCCCATGATCGGGCTGAAGGCCTGCTTGAGGATCACGGACTCCGTCGCCAGGCCGAACACGAAGCCCACCAGCCCTGCGTTCGTGCCCACGAAGACGATGTGGTCTGCCCACGGCCAGAACGTCGCGCGCGCACGCGTCAACGCGAAGAGCAGGCCGAAGATGGCGTTGGTCATCACGCCCACGAAGATCGCGTGGTCGAGGGCGAAGATGAGCCAGGGCGGGATGGCCAGCACGGAGATGTCCTCGTCCATGGGCCCGTAGGCCCCTGAGACGAACTGGACGATCAGGTACGCGAGCAACCCGATGTCGATGACGACGAACACGCCACTGGCGGCCACGTAGCGAGCACCCCCCGTGGCCAGCCAGGGCACGGTGGCGATCGGGCGGGCCATGCGGGCGATGAAGATCGCGACCGCGAGCAGCTGGAAGATCACGTTGAGCGAGAGCAGCGCCTGGATGTTCGCCACAGCGCCGATCGTGAGCAGGAGACTGCCGACGAATAGCGCCCCGACCTGGGCCACGCCGAACCGGGTGAGCCTGTCCGCTCCAGGGCTCAGATGCCACTCGACGATCGCCATGCCCACGAGGACCAGGTAGCCGAACGCCATCGCCGTGACGTGTCCTCCGCCCGCGCCAGCGATGGGCACGAGCTCACGGCCGAGCACGAGCTGCACCTGGATGAGCGTGCCGAAGAAGCCGCCGATGGCGAGGGTGGCGACAGCAGCCAGAACGGCGAGACGCGGGGTCGTCATGCGGACCGTCCGACTCGCGGCAAGAAGCCAGATGAAGAGCCCCACGATCGCGGCGAAGACCGGCAGCGAAGTCAGCGCACGGAACTCGATGTTGCCGGTCCAGAACGCCAGGACGTACAGCGGGATCGAGACGACGGAGAGCCAGGCGAGCCCACGCCAGAGCCCCGAGCCACTTATCCGACCCTGCCCAGGTCCCGCTGCGGCTCCGAACATCCAGCCGCAGACGGCGAAGACCGAGAGGGTGATCCATCCCAGCGTTCCGGAGTGAACGTGGGTCATGAGGGTGTTGTGGTCGAACTCGACGAGATCGAGCCCGTTCAGGATGCCGATCGCGACAGTGACCACATAGGTACCGATGGCGGCCAGGAAGAGAGCGGTCGTGGTGGTACTCGCATCGCTCAAGTCACGCCCCGTGTCCATCTGTCATCTCCTTCGAGGCTTCACTTCTGCCCGCGCCGCCCGACTACGACGCCCACCGGGTCGGCGCCCGGGTCCCGGCGTAGCCGACGACGATCCAGCCGATGCCGAACAGCCCGAAGACGAGCAGGACCGCCGGGGGCAGGTTCTCGCCGAGGACGACGGTGACCCCGAGGCCGGTGACGGCACCGGCCAGCACGAGCCAGCCGCCCATCACCGACAGCACCCGCCCACGGATGATCGCCACCGCGAAGCCGATGTTGCCAAGGAACCAGGCCACGGCCGTGACCATCCAGAACGGGGCGAGTGGATCCGACGTCGCGCTCGCGTCAGAGGTCAACCGGCCGGTCGCAGACGCGTAGACGAAGACGGCCAGGAGAGCGGCTGCACCGACAGCCGAAAGCCATGCCGACGCCCGGCCCAGCTGTCCGGTCGCCGCCCGGGTGCGGTTCTCGAATCCGAGGACCGCTGCCCCGAGGAGCGTTACCACCAGGAAGAAGGCGAACCAGGCGCCCGAATTCGGATCGGACGTGACGAGCACGACCAGGATCACGACGATCGCCCCGCCGGCCATCGCCAGGTAGCCGGCCCAGCGTGCCAGGGTATCCATGTCAGTTCCTCCTCCAGCTCCCTGCCTGCAACAGGTCTGCCTTGGCTCTCACGTCTCGCCGGCTTCGACGAGCTTCGCGAACTTCGCGAGGCGCTGACGCATTCCCAGTTCCATGCGTCCGCCCCCTTCAGAGCGGCGGACCCACCTGCCGATGAGACCGGCTGGGAACCTCACCTCGGCGTCGAAGGTGATCTCGGTGCCGTCGTCTTTCTCCGCGAAGCGGGCGGTCCAGCGATAGCCGAACTCGAGGAGGGTCCGCCCGCCCATCTCGTGGAGAACGGGCGGTTCCGCGGCCAGCACCTCGCTGCGTGGCCGGTACGGCCCGAAGACGACCCCCACGAACGTCGCTCCCGGGCGATCGAGCGGACCGCTCACGTCGGTGATCGCCCGCAGCCCCATCCACTTCGCCATGAGCGCGGGAGTGACGTAGGCCGCGTAGACGCGCTGGAGCGGCGCCCGAACGAACTGGTTGAAGCGCACCCGAAGTGTCTGGCCCCCACTGTCGTTCATGTGCGACCCTCCTTCCTGAAGCGTCCCATGCCTACGCCTCGCCGGCAAAGTGCATCGCGATCATCGCGGTGAAGACGACGAAGAATCCGACGAGCTCGAGGAGCGCGATGAGCTTGAGCCGAGACATCGCGGCGGCCAGCTCCGGGGGCATCTGACCTCCTGGGCCGACTCCGGCGGCGGCCATATCCGCCGTCAGCCGGTTCGCCCGCGGCGACAGGTACCACGTCCCGTAGGCGTACGTGAGGCACGCGGCGACCAGGCCGATGAGCCAGTAGATCCCGTACGGGGAGCCGAGGGCCGCGACGTCCTTGATGGGTCCAAAGACGGTCCCCCGGACGATCCCGAGCACGATCGTGCCACTCGCCGCGATCAGCATCATCCGCTCAGACTGCTTGGCGAAGAACTTCAGGAACTGCTGCTGCGGCTCGGCCGGCATGCGCATCAACGCCGGGACCACCACGAAGTTCGCGAACA